>JAJDAD010000010.1 GCA_029262055.1 Candidatus Zhuqueibacterota bacterium | reverse complement strand
CCACCGGCCTGGTTGAAGATACCGCCGACATAAACATTGCTGTCCTGCAGAGCCACTGCGTTCACCCGGTTGTTGACGCCGGTGCCAAGCGAGTCCCAGGCATTGTTGTGGAACCGCGCGAGGTAAGGCAAATCCTTTCCGTCAACCGAGTTGAAATCGCCGCCGATAAAAACGCCGCTATCGCCGGAAGCGACCGCAAACACAGTAGAGTGACTGGGAATCACAGACCCGCTGCCCAGGGCCGACCAGACGCCACCATCCCAGCGCGCGATTTTCTGAATGCTCTGCCCGCCCGCTGTTGTAAAAGTCCCGCCGACATAGACATCGTTGCCGTCTATGGCCAGAGCGCGCGGGGCGATATTTACACCGCTGCCAAGCGCGGACCAACGGCTGTTATCAAGTGCGTTCACCTGCACGGTGACGGTTGCCGGATTGGAAGCCAGCCCCTCGTTATCAGCTACAGAATACTGGAATGTGTCCGTACCCTCGAAGTTTGTATTTGGCGAGTACGTGAGCCGTCCGCTCGCGCCGTCGACTGTTGTGCTGCCATTGCTGGCCGGTGACACGATCACAACGCTTGTATTATCAATTGTGCCGTCCGGATCTGAGTCATTGGCCACGACATCGATAATAGCGATTTGCCCGGTTTCAATGGTGCCGGCGTCGTCGCGGGCAACCGGTCGTTCGTTGGGCTCGACCCATTCGGCGATGCCGTTTGCGAGCAGGCCGCCGGCGGTCGTGAAGCTGCCGCCGGCAAAGGTGGAACGTCCTGAGATTGCCAATGCCAGCACAGATCCATCCGTACCGGTGCCGAGCGGCGTCCAGCCCGCACCATCCCATTTTTGAATGTAATCACGAACCTGATTATTGCTGGTGAATGTCCCTGCGGCAAACAGAAGTGCGTCGTTTGCGGCCAGAGCAGTAATGGAGTTGTTCGCGGTTGGCGTCAATGCTTCCCAGGAGGTCCCGTTCCACGCGGCGATGTTGTTCGCGCTGGTCACTCCGGCGCTGGCGAAATTTCCGGCGGCGTAGACCCGTCCGTTTGCAGCTGTCAGGCTGCGAACGACGCCATCTGTGCCACCGCTTAAGTCGTGCCAGGTGCTGCCATCCCAGCGTGCTATGAAGTTTGTGGTGATGCCGCTCGCTTGATTGAACGTGCCGCCCACGAATAAGTCGTTGCCATCGCAGACCATGGTTTTTACGGTATCATTGACGCCGGTGGCCAGGCTGCTCCAGGCAGCACCATCCCACTTTGCCACTCGCATGGCCGAGTTTCCGTCTGCAGTTGAAAACTCACCGCCTGCAAAAAGAGAATCAGCCTTTATCGCCAAGGCCTGAACCGGTGCATCCATACCCGACCCGAGCGATGACCAGGAAGCTCCATCCCATTTCGCAATGAAACTGGCCGGGGCGCCGCCGGCATTCTGGAATTTTCCGCCGACATAAACGTCCGTGTCATTGACCGCAATCGCACGGACGCTACCATCCAGACCCGTGCCAAGCGCGGACCAGGAGTTGCCGTCCCATTTGGCGATAAAGTTCGCCGGAACGCCGCCCGCTTCCGTAAAGTCACCGCCGACGTAAACATCACTGCCGGAGACAGCTATCGCCCGGACCCGGTCGTTTGTACCCGTGGCCAAGGTCGACCACGGGCTGTTATCCCGCACCTCGACGCTTACCGTTGCGGCGTTGGAGGTGCCGCCTTCATTGTCACCCACAGTATAGGTAAATGAGTCCTGGCCGGAGAAACCAAAATTGGCTGCGTACACGATTTCACCGGTTCCGCTCTGGACTTGTGCTGTTCCATTGCCTGGCGGAGACGTGATGGTTACACTGTTCAGATCGAGAATACCGTCCAGATCCGTGTCATTGGCAACGACATCGATGGTCACCGACTGTCCCGAGCCGACGACCGCATCTTCGTTGGCGGCAATCGGGTCCGTGTTGGCGGGCGGAGACAAGGTTTCGATCAGAAGCGTGGGTTGGTTGGTGCCATGCTCCTTCATAAAATACTTGACCTGGTTTGATGTCGTACTGCTGAGGGCGAAACTGTAAACGCCATCCTGATTCACGATGGCGCTGAGGTCAAATTCTATCACCTGGTTCGGCTGCACTGAGCCCAGCGTCCGCAGCGGTGGCGTGTCTATGCGCGGCGCATTTTGGAAGTTGAGTGTTTCTTCGTTCCACGGATCATTTTGCGTTGAAAAATCGTTGTCTACCGCATGCAACGAGCCGCCACTATTGCTACCATCTGATTCGCCGTCCGTCACTTGCAGGCGAAGAGTCGCATTCTGAAAAACCCCCGTCAGCCCGCTTACATTAAACTTGAAATAGGTGGTAAATACGTTCGCCTCGACTTTTCCTGTTTGTTTGGCGCCGTAGTTGTTGGCGGCGGCGGTATGTCGCACCTGCCCGTCATCCGTGGGCTGAAACTGCAGGGTGATGAGCTGTGCGCCCTTCTTTACGCTCAGGACGACGGTCGCTTCATTGGAGAGTGCCCCGACATTGTCCGTAACAGTGTATGTGAACGTATCCACCCCAAAGAACCCGCTGTCAGGAGTATACGTAATTCGTCCCGACCCGCTGTTTACCTTCGCGTTGCCGTTTACAGGCGGAGTGATGAGCACGACGGAGGCCTGATCCAGGCTGCCGTCGCTGTCGCTGTCGTTAGCCAGGACGTCGATTTGGAGCGGTGTGTCCTGTTCGACCGTGACATTGTCATTGACTGCCACTGGACTTTGGTTGGGGGGCGTAACAGTGATTGTCACCGTCGCAATGTTCGAGGTCTCGGCGTCATTGTCATCGACAGTGTATCTAAAGCTATCGGTCCCGGTGAAATCGCTATTGGGTGTATAGGTGAAAAACCCCGCGCCGTCGAACTGGGCGGTGCCGCTCGTACTGGATGAAACAACGACAATGCTCTCTTTGTCTACGCTCCCATCAAGGTCAACATCATTCGCAGTTACCTCGAAGCTGATAGCCTGATTTATCTGGGTGACGATGTTGTCGTCTTCAGCCTGCGGCACCAGGTTGCCGACTGTGGTCGCAACATCAACCAGGAGTTGCGGAGGACTGATGCCCTCTTTCATCAGGTACTTGACTTGATCGCTGGAATTGCTCGTAATGCAAAAGCTGTATACGCCGTCTCCCGGAACCGCCGCACCCAGGTCAAACTCAATGCTTGTATCCCTTGTAACGGCCCCCAGTATGCTTAACGGGGGCCCGACCTCTTGCGGGGAATTGGTACTATTTACCTCTCCTTCAGTCCAGGGCACAATGCTGTTGTCAAAATTGTTGGATGCCAGATTGATAACGCCGCCGGAATCGCTGCCGTCGTCAGCACCGTCCGCGACCTGCAGTTTCAGCCGCGCGCCGACCACAATGTTGACAATGCCACTGATGTCGAATTTGAGGTAAGTTCTGAATTTATTTGCCTCGACTTTCGCAGTCGCCTTGCTGCCGAAGTTGTCCGAGCTGGAGACCTTGATCTGGGCATCCTCAATGGGCGGAAAACTGATGGTGGCCACTTGTACCGAGCTAATTTGTTCGCACGGCCCAAATTCCGACGTGTTGTTGTCGGGCGAAGTCGCCGTCGCTGTTATGAATTCACCGGCATTACCGGGAAGGGTAAAGTTCGCTGAAAAACTCGCGTCCCCGTTCGCATCCGTATTCACCGTGGTAAAGCCCAGAAACGTTGAACCTTCCCCGAACTGGTCGGCCTGGGTTTGTCCGGCAACGTCGGCGTTGCAAATGGTATTGGCGAAAAACTCGATTCTGTAGCCGTTGGTGTTTGGCATGCTGATGAGACTGCCTTCGATAGCAACCGAACCCAGGCTGAGGATAACGGTGCTCAACTCCGGGTAGTTTTGCAGGCTGTTGGGCCCGCCGTCGCCATCGCCTGGATCATTGCTGGTGACAACATCGATGACGCCCCCGGCGTTGCCATTCAAATTGATGCCCAGGCCGCCATTCGCAAAAATGGCATTGCCGAGAATGCGATTGCCGGAAGGCAGAAATGTGACTGAGCCCTGCACCTCGTCCAGCAAGCGAACGCCATCTCCATTGTTATAAGCAATGGTGTTGCCAGCGCCTGTCTGCGTCCCGCCAATGCTGTTGTCTTCCGGGTTTGCAACGAGCAAAACCCCATTGCCTGTGTTGCCCAGTGGCGCTGTGCCATCAGCAGCCGTTCCAATGAGATTGCCCTCGATTGTGTTTGAGTCAGCGCCGAAGTCGAGCTGAATTCCGTTTTGACCGTTGCCGGAAAACAAGTTGCCCGCCGCCGATGGCCCGCCGACTCTGTTCTCGATGGCGTCGGCGACAATCAAAAGTCCGTTGCCGGCATTCTCTACTTTGATTGAGCCGGATGAATCCGTCCCGACGTAGTTCCCTTCAATTATGTTATTGTCCGCAAAGTCTTCCAGCATGATGCCATGACCGCTGTTGCCCGAAATGAG
Source organism: Candidatus Zhuqueibacterota bacterium (assembly GCA_029262055.1). Classification (GTDB taxonomy): domain Bacteria; phylum Zhuqueibacterota; class Zhuqueibacteria; order Oceanimicrobiales; family Oceanimicrobiaceae; genus JAJDAD01. The sequence continues at coordinate 135,786 of JAJDAD010000010.1, read as the reverse complement.
ATTCCCGGCTTTCGGGGCGGTACCGCCGATTTGATTTTCAGAAGCTCCGTTCCACAAATAGATGCCATTTTCACCGTTGGCCAACGCAGCCGAACCCGTTACATCCACTCCTATGAAATTGCCCTGAATCGTGTTACGGTCATCTTCTTCAGAGTTGGTAATGCCGTTGGCAATATTACCCGAAATGAGATTCCTCCGCGCGGGTGAAGATCCTCCGATACGGTTGTCCGTGGAGAATTCGTCCAGCAAAAGACCGTTCCTGTTGCCCGCCGCACTTTGGCCGGATACGTCCGTTCCCAGAAAATTGCACTCAACGGCGTTATCGTCGCTATTGACCAGCACCAGGCCGTCTCCCGGAAACCGGTTGATGACAAAGCCACGGACCGTGCTGCCATCGGCTGCACTCTGCAACACCAAACCCCGGTCAAGCGGTCCCGACAGGTTGCTGCCGTCCAATTCGATCAGCAGGTTAGGCGGCCAGCTCGCGCAACTCGCATTCGGTTGAGTCAGAGCATCCAGCAGGATTTTTTCTGTTATGGCCGGTAGTTCTGTCAGAGGTGCAATCTTGAAAGTTGCGCTAACCGGATCATAGCCGGGATCTGTAGTTGGAATGTTAAACTCGATTTGATCGGCGACCGACACATCTGTGTTCGGCGCAGCGTTGGCATCTAACAATGCCTGTCGCAGGGAGCCTGCGCCGGAGTCGTCAGTGTTTGTGACTACAAAAATGTTGGGCGCTACTTTGGTGGTGAAACGCTGCCCGAAAATCTCGGTCTCGCCATCCACGAGGGGCGCTTCATCCTTCCTGCCATGCCAGGCGATTAAGAACTCATTGTCGGTGTCGTTGAAGCTGACGACCGGAGCAAAGGCCCCGAACGCAGCGGCGCTACTGCTGCTCAATGCACTAAGTTGAAAATCATTGTCGCCGGTTTCAGAACCGTCGCTTCCCAGAAGGCGCTGCGCAAAAATCTCAAAGCGGTCGTCTGTAAGCGACCCGCTGTTGTCGTCCCCCTGCCAGACCACAAGGTATTCGTTTTGCGTGCCATTGTAGGTCGCATCTACTGCCAGGACATCGAAGTCCGCGTCATCGTCCGGTCCCATGTCGCTAAGCCGGAAGTCGTTGTCTCCGACTTCAGCGCCACTGGCGCCTGCCAGGCGTTGGCCAAAAGTTTCAAACTCATCGCCACTTGCGAGCGCGCTATTGTCGAAGCCGGGCCAGACCACCAGGTATTCGTTGGCTGCGCTGTTGTAGGTGACCGAGGGATTTCCAACCCCGAACCCAATATTGCCATTCGGTCCCATGTCGCTGATGCGGAAATCATTGTTGCCGGTTGCGGAACCGAGTACGCCGTCGAGCCTTTGCCCGAAAATTTCGAATTCATCATTAACCAGAGGCGAGATGCTCTCGTCGCCGCGCCAGACAACCAAGTATTGGTTGTCCACGCTGTTGTAGGCCACGCCAGGGAATTTCCCTTCAAAACCCGTATCACTGCTAAAGCCCATATTGCTGACCTGAAAATCGTTGGCGCCCTGCTCTGACCCGTCGGCTGCATCGACACGTTGCCCGAAGATCTCGAACTCTTCATCTATTTGAAAGATGCCACTATTGTCGCCGTGCCAAACGACCAGGTATTCGTTTTCAGTGCTGTTGTAAGCAACCGCCGGGGCAAAAGCGTCAAAGCTGGCATTGCCGTCCGTGCCCATGTCGCTCAACCGGAAATCGTTGTCCCCCACTTCCTGGCGGGTGATGCCGTCAATGCGTTGCCCGAAAATTTCAAGCTCCCCGTCTACCAGTGTCCCCTGATTGTCATCGCCGGACCAGACGACCAGAAACTCGTTACTGGCAGAACTGAAAGCGACGTTCGGTGCAAAAGCCCCGTATGCCGTGTCCGGGTCCGCTCCCATGTCACTTATTCTAAAATCGTTCGAACCGACGGCATTGCCCGTGCTCCCGTCGATGAATTGCCCGTAGATTTCGAACTGTTTCGGGTTGCTGTCGTCGCCGGACCACACAACCAGGTATTCGTTCTGCACGCTGTTGTAAGCGATAGCGGCATCAAACGCATCGGCAGCCGGGTCACCGTCCGTCCCCATATCGCTGACCCGGAAGTCGTCCGTGCCGATTTCCGGATCGATGGTGACCGGGTAGGCGGCCTGGCTCAGGGCAAGACCGTCGACGATAATTTCCGTGGAGGTGGCGCTGGTGTTCATGCAGGCGGGCAGAATCTGGCCGGTTGCGTCGAACACAGTAACCTTGCCCAAACTCACGACCCCACCCTGTCCACGCCAAAGCCACCCGTCCGGGCCTTCCTCAAATGTTCCGTCGCTGGTCACAACACCGCGAATGACCAGATCCTGCTGCAGCGCTATCTTCTTCGGTATGATGAACTGTTGCTCTATCGATGTCTTCTTCAGAATGTACTTTTCCGTGATCTGTTTGTGGGGATAACTGATCTCGGACCGCGCGGAAAGTACCGGTACGGTTTGGTCTGCGCTGGAGTTGTGCTGGACTGTGCTGGCCGGGCCCATGCATTGCAGGCTCCAACTCCAGGATGGTCCACCCTGGCGGGCCTGGAAGCTGATTCCCGCTTCAGAGAATTCCGCGCTATGCTTGCGGTTCATCACCCGGTAACCGGACGACGTTTTTTGCACTCGATTCGCAAGCAGAGCGGCCCCTTTTTCTTGCAAGATTTTTTCTGAAAATTCTGTCGGGAGATTCCGCACCGCCGGACTAACAGCAACCGGGAATGCCACCAGAAGTGTTAGAAATAATACATGGTAGATTTTATTCATGGTTACCTCTACGGGGCAATATAAAGTGTCCAGCGATGGGGTGAGAAGAGGCAGAGTCCTATATCCCAAGCTTGATTAGCCCCAATCGCCCGGGTTTCGGATCAGGTCTTTGTGTTACTGGTACTGAGTCCTTCCCACTCCCATATCCACTTTCTAAACAATTACTTATCTACTATCTTAAGCATCAGTCCCGAACATGCATCTCTACTATGGCCTGAAGGTCTGCTCAGGATTTACTGTCCGGCCGAAACTGTTCGTGCTCAGAAGCGAGAAATTCGACCTTCTACGTCCGGATGAACGGAATCCTAACGGAAAAATGCTATACAATAACTATCTGAACAGTACATGCAAAAGATGAAAAAGGCGTAATAAGTATCAGGGTCCGCACGGGAGCGCGAGGCCGATGCTCAACTTTTTGCCATCTGACCCGATTGAGCAAGTACGTAGTCCCGGCGACGATTCGAAACTGTGTCTCACGATTGTGCACTAAGGGCAAAACCCCCGGAATCCATGCGTCCGCCTATGATCCTGTGGCAACCATGATTAAATCACATCTCAAATCCTGGCTTGATGCACGCCTCATCCTGATCCTTTTTTGCACTGTTGAGCTTTATTTGATCCAGGAGTTTACTTTCATTGTTGACAGGCCAATGGAAGCACATCAACTTCTGATTGGCAAACTCATCCGGTTTGGCCTCGACTTTCTGATATTCCTGATCATCCTCCGGGGGTTCCACAAGAGCATAATCCACAGCGTGTTTGTGCTGCAGGTTGTCATCTATCTGGGTCTGACAAACTACTTCCTGTACTTTCGCCGGCCACTCTCACTCATGACCTTGACCGGCCAGTTCGACGAAGCGATCTTCGGCGCCCAGACCGGCTTCGCGCTCATCAGCCCCGTTACAGTTATTGTCCTGCTGGCAGGCCTGATCGTCAAAGTCCTCCTGCTGGTATCCGCTGCAACCCGGACTGAAGAAACCAGGAGCCGTCGCAAGGGCGCGGCCTGGTCAGCGGCTCTGTACGGGAGCATAATTATTGCGCTGGTTTTCAAACTGGATCCGTTGAAGCAGTTTGAGACCCATGCCACGGTCAGCCGCATCGGAGCGGTCTACGGGTACTTTTGGGCCTGGGTCGGAGAGTATTGCTATCTGAAAAATGGACACTTGTTGGAGCGCGCCATCGTCACCGCGAATGCCTACGAGGCAAAGCCGGTCAAAATCCCGCAGATGTCTGTTACCGGCGACTTGGTCATGTTTCAGGTCGAAAGCCTCGACTATGAGATTATTCACAAAAGAATCAACGGCAAAGAACTGACTCCTTTTTTGAATCAACTGACAAGCTCTTCAGTATTTTACAAAGTCCGGGCCATTCATTATAATGGTTCCGCCGACGCAGACTTTTCCATGTTGACGGGCCGGCATCCGTCCACCGACATCGTTACTTACAAAATTCTCGACTATCCCTACGAAAACACGCTGCCGCAAAAACTGCGTACGTCAGGCTATTTCACCACGGCTTACCACGGCATCCACGGCGATTTCTTCAACACCAAGGATGCTTTCACCAAAATGGGATTTGAGCAACTGAGTTTTTTGGAGGATATGCGCGGCCAGCCAGGTGTCGAGGTGGCCTGGTGGGGTATCAAGGATTGTGATCTGTTTGAAATCGCCGGCGGGGACTGGCGCGAGCAGCGGAATTTTCAGTTCTTTATCACCATGACGAGTCACACGCCGTTCAATCAACTGCGTCCGTCGGAGAACCTGTTCATTGCGCAACCGGCGAATACTGCGGAGCGCTACTACAACAGTATTCATTATGCCGACAGGTGTATCGCAGACTACGTTGCCGGCCTGCCCGAAGAGACGACAGTCATAATTTACGGGGATCACGAGTCCGGGATACTGCAGCCCGCCGGAGAGTTGCATTCCGGCACAGAATACGTGCCCTTCATTCTCTCAAAAAAAGGGCACGACCTCACGACGGTTGTTGGGTTTTCCGCCGGCGATCCTCTGGCGGGGGATTTCTCTTTGTTGGACTTGAGCCACCTTGTTCATACACTCATAGAGAGATGAGCCACCGACACAGGTGCAAAACTCCGTCTCCGGATAAAAACCTTTGGGCTCAGATGGTCGCTTGACCTTTCCTTACTTCGATGCGCAGGTCAAGCTCTTCCAGTTCGTCCTCGATCCTTTCCATTTCTCTCTCCAGGTCTTCACCCATGGTTTCCAGGCTGGACTCCAAATCTTCGCCAAGCTCTTGCAATGGAATGTCGATCTTGATGTGCCCGTGTTCTTCCATGCCCTCCGCCCACTCTTCGATTCGGTGTTTCCACTCTCGCACGCCGTCCTTGAATCCACGCATTTCTTTATCATCAAAGTGGAAGGAGTGGTCATGTTCAATCTCCGCCAGGGTCGCATCAAAACTCCGGGATTCCCCTTTTCTTTGTACGCGTATCTCTACTTTGTCTCCCGGCCGGCGGTCCTCCAGCGCGTCGAAAACATCTTGTCTCTCCCGGATGCGGTCATCGTCGATTTCCGTGATGATGTCTCCGGCTTTTATACCGGCCGCCTCGGCGGGGCTGTCCCTGACGACGGCTAGCACGAGCACGCCCTCCCGGCCCCCGGTTTCAAAGTACTCGGCCAAATCCTCATTGAGTTCAGCCATTTTGATGCCGAGCCGCGCTCTGTCTCTGGTACGCCAGCGGAACACGCGGGCGTGCTTGTCGTCCGAATGGTGTTCACGGTCTGCGAAGAATTCTTCGCGCCGGGACCCGATGCGCAGTTTCACCGTTTCTTTCTTGCCGTCGCGCACGATCTCGACCCGGACCCGGTCACGCAGATTCTTCCTGCGCACCACGCGGACCAGATCTTCGCTGTCCCTGATGCGTTTGCCGTCGAACCTTACGATGATATCCTCTTCCTGCAGTCCGGCGCGGTCGGCGGGGCTATCTGCAACAACATCATTCACCAAAACCCCACCATCTGATTTAAGCTCGAGATAACGCCGCATCTCGGGATCGAGGTCTTGAGCATAGACGCCAATCCAGCCCTCTTCGTCATCCTGCTGCATGGATTTAGGTCCGTGCGGCCCGCATGCACTGAGAAGTTGTACTGTGCATAGCAGGACGACAAAAGGAGCGACTCTCTTGATGTGGGCATTCATAATCCTCTCCAAAGTTTCCTGGTTTGGGAATTTACATTGTGGTGTGTTATTTTTTGGACGTTTTCCTTGTCCAAATAGTTGCACGTTTCTTAACATCCAGTCGCCCGGGGAACTAGTGGCGCAAGCCTACGTATCAAATAGAAGTTCCAGTTCTTCCCGTACGTTGACAGCCCTTCCCAGAGAGTCAGCGCCAGTGGCTCACCTGCCGGATTTCGACGGAATTTTTAGGAAGTACGATACTGTTTTTATAAATGACAGAACCAATACATAAGCCATTGAGAATTTTCGTGCCAACTTTTGTCCTTCTCTTTGTATTAACCCTCTTTGTTTCCAGTGACGCAAAACCCGTGCAAGACAATGCCGGGCTTGCCCGTGCCCGTGACCATTCTCAAAAGGGAGAATACGAGCAGGCAATATCGCTTTTCGAGGATCTCATCTCCGATGCTACCGGGTCTGTTTTGGCCAGGATTGGCCTGATTAACGTCCTGCTCGCCACCGGAGATTACCAAGAGGCGGAAAAGAACTGCCGGCGTGTTCTGGACAAACATCCCGGTCACCCGGATGCCGCAACCAAACTGGGCGACATCCTCTACCGGCGGGGCCGCTACTCAGAAGCAAGGACGCAGTACAAAGAAGTGGTTGCTGCCCAACCGGACTATCTGGCCGCGCGATTAAGACTGGGCGAAATGCAGTGGCAGTGGGGAGAAAAGGACAAAGCACGCGCAACACTGCAATACTTCATCTCTTACTACAGGCAGCATCCACGCCTGACCGCTGAGCAACTCTCCCTGATTGCGCAAGCCTGCATTTACCTGGACCGCTTCAGAGACGCAAACAGCCTGTTCAATGAGGCCACAAAAACCGACAAGAACTACTGGCAAGCCTATGTGCCCTGGGGAGAGTTGATGCTGTCCAAGTACAACATCTCCGATGCGAAAGGAATTTTCCAGGATGCCCTGCAGGCAAATCCGAATGCTGCCGAAGCCCATCTCGGAATGGCCAGGGTACTGAAGTCCAGCGAGATCCCGCTGGCCATAGCCGCTGCCGAAAAGGCCCTGGAGATCAATCCAAATCTGGCGGCAGCCCACAGCTTCCTGGCTGAATTACGAATAGCAATGGGACGCCCGGCAGACGCCAAAGAGCACATCAAGAACGCGTTAGCCATCAACGACAAGTCGCTGTCCGCCAGGACACTGCAGGCGCTGGCCTACTATCTGAGTGATGAAAAGGCCAGCTTCGCCGCCGAAGAGCGCAAGATACTCAGTATCAATCCTGCTTATGCCGACCTGTACTACGAGCTGGCGGAACTTCTCGCCCGGCGCTATCTGTTTCAGGAGTCCGTGGTGTACTATAGAAAAGCCACAGCGCTGGATCCCGAGCACTGGTCGGCCTATTCCGGGCTCGGCACCAGTCTCAGCCGCCTGGGGGACGAGGATGGCGCCCGGCTGGAACTGGAACGTTCCTTCAAGAAGGATCCGTTCAACAAGCATGTCGGCAACCTGCTCACCCTGTTCGACGAGTTCGATCAATACGAGAGTCACAAGAGCAGACACCTGACCTTGCGTCTACATGAGGACGATGATCCGGTGTTAGGGCCTTATGCACGCGAGCTGGCGGATGATAGCTTTTCCCACTTGCTGCAGAGCTACAGTATCGACATGTCCCAAGAGGTCATACTGGAAATCTTTCCCACGCACGACGACTTTGCCGTCCGGTGCTTCGGTATCCCGGGAGCGCAAGCATTTCTCGGAATCTGCTTCGGAAATGTCGTGGCTATGGACTCGCCCAGAGCGCGCCCGAAAGGCGACTTTGTCTGGGGTGAAACCCTGTGGCACGAACTGGTGCATGTCACTCATTTGCGCCTCACGCAAAACCGGATTCCCCGCTGGCTTGCCGAAGGCATCGCTGTGTACGAGACTTCCCACGCCAGGCCGTACTGGAGTATGAATCTCGATATGCCGTTCATTCTGGCTTTCAAGAATGGCAAGACGCTGCCACTGAAAGAACTGGACTCGGGCTTTAACCGGCCCACCAGCCCGGGGCAGGTTACGCTATCTTATTTTCAAGCGTCCCTGATTGTAGAGTTTATCGTGGAAAAATATGGCCGGGAGAAGCTGCTGGCGACTTTTCCAAAATTTAAGACGGGTTCAAAAACACCGGCTGTCATCGAAGACGTTTTTGGCAGAGAGGTCGATGACTTCGATGCTGGTTTTCACGCCTATGTGCGGAAAAAGTACCGTTTTACAGAGGTTGATTACGACTACGATTCCAAGGCGAATGCCGGCCGGCCTGACGACCTCGGTGATCTGCTGATCGATGGGCTGGCCGAGAAGCCCAACAATCCTTTGCTCAACTTCAAGCTGGGTTTATTTTACAAAAAAAACGGGGATCAGGAAGGAGCCATCGTCTACCTGCAGAGAACAAAAGAACTCGTCCCATGGTTTGCGGAAAAAGAGAACCCGTACAAGGCGCTGGCGGAGATCTATGCTGAGCAAGGCCGGAAACCGGAAGCGATTTCGGAGTTGCAAGCCCTGACCGCCCTGAACGCCAAGGATCTACAGATACTTGAAATGCTGGCCTCTTTTTGCCTTGAAGAAGGGGACTTTGAATGCGCTGTTTCTGCTCTTCAAAAAGCCATCTATATCGCACCGTTTGACTCGGGTATTCACCAGAAGCTGGCCCGCGCTCATCTTGCTCTGGGGCAAAACGAAGAGGCCGTCCGGGAGTTGCGGGTCAACCTCCTGACGCACCCGGATGACCTGGCGGAGGCCCACTGTGATCTGGCGGCCACTCTGCTGAAAACCGGCAACACCGCGGAAGCAAAAATAGAAGCGCTTGCTGCTCTTGAAATAGCGCCAAACTACGAACGGGCGCAAGAGATTCTATTGGCCACCATTGATTAAACTCGTGAATAATATTTTGTCTTCCAAAAGAATGACACGGACCATGTGCAACAGCTTCTTGCTGGCATGTGCAATCGCCCTGTGCTATGACCACGGCGAAGTGAACGCCCAGCACGCTGAGGCGGAAGCCTTCACTTTTGTCAGGATTCAATGGACGGACAACAATCGCCGTTACGGGTACGGGTTTTCCACTGACTCACCCCTGTGGGCACACGATTATCCCCAGGCGGAGGATAATTTGTACCTCGCCATCCAGGCCGCAACCAGTATTAAGATTTCGGAAAAAAGCGAAGTTCTGACTTTTGCAGACGAAGAGATCTTTAAGTACCCATTCATCTACGCCTGTGAGATCGGTTATCTCACTCTGTCAGAGGTAGAGGTCAAGAATTTGCGCGAATACTTGCTCCGCGGCGGTTTTCTGATGGTCGATGACTTTCGGTGGCCGTTTGAGTGGCAAAACTGGCTCAGCGAGATCGGCAGAGTTTTGCCCGAAGGGGAGCTGCGCAGACTGCCCGTTTCTCACCCGATTTTTCACTGCTTCTTCGACCTGCGCAATATTCACCAAGTGACACCCTACCTGCGCGAGCCACCCGAGTACTGGGGTATTTTCGACACAGACGAGCGTATGCTGGTTCTGATCAATTTCAACAATGACGTCGGAGATGGCTGGGAGCTGCCGGAGTCTACGCCGGATTTTTCGACCATGTCTTACAAGCTAGGGATAAACTATCTCATTTATTCATATACCCATTGACACGGCCGGATGAACGCTCAAAAACTCTTTTTCGCTTTCGTATTGCTGACAGCCACTGCCGTTTCCGAATTGGAAGCCCAGGGAAGCAATGGTGATGAGTTTACTTTTGTTCGGGTGCGCTATACGTCGGGTGGCGTCAACTTCAGGATTCGCAATTATTTTGGGTCGCGCTGGGAGAGCTGGACCGTCGATTATCCGACCGCGGAAGAGAACTTCATGCGCGGTCTGCAAAACTGGTCGAGCATTAATGTCGCCGAACGCGCGGTGTCGTTGTCCCTGCTCGACACCGAGTTTTTCCGGTACCCCTTCGCCTACATCGTCGAGGTCGGTTACATGGCGTTGTCACAGCCGGAGGCGGACAAGTTAGCCGAGTGGCTGCAGCGCGGCGGCTTCCTGATGGTGGACGATTTTCACGGGCCTTTCGAGTGGCAGAATTTCGTCGAACAGATGCGTAAAGTCTTCCCGGAGCGCCACTTGGTCGACATTCCTATCGATCACCCAATCTTTCACTGTTTTTACGACTTTGACGAATTGCTGCAGGTGCCGGGACTGGGCTCCTGGCTCAACGGGCGGACACATGAAAAAGGCGGAATCAACCAAAGGTGCATGGGCATGTTTGACGACCAGGGCCGGCTCATGGTTCTGGTGATTCGAAATATGGATATGGGTGATGCCTGGGAGCACACCTACGACCCGCGCTATCCGCCGGAGTATTCGGCAGAGGCTTACAAACTAGGAATTAATTTCGTTGTTTACGCATTGAGTCATTAACGGCACACTATGATTGGAGAAAAAATGTTGGATAGTCCGGCAACCGCTGAATCCGAAAAAGATTTGATCTTAGTCGAGAAACTGCGCGACGGCAGCGACAAGGTCTACAAAGAACTGCGCAAAAGCATCGTTGGCCAGGATGAGGTCATCAACCAGGTCATGCTGGCCCTGGTTACCGGCGGGCACTGCCTGATCACCGGCGTGCCGGGTTTGGCCAAAACACTGCTGATCAGAACACTGGCCCAAATCCTCGACCTGAAGTTCAAGCGCATCCAATTCACCCCGGATTTGATGCCTTCAGATATTGTCGGAACCGACGTTATCGAGGAAGACAGAACAACCGGAAGGCGCGAGTTGGAATTTGTCAAAGGCCCGGTATTCGCAAACATCATCCTGGCTGACGAGATCAACCGGACGCCTCCGAAGACCCAGGCCGCGCTTCTCGAAGCCATGCAGGAGCACAGCGTGACCGCCGGCGGCAATACTTACGAGCTGGAGGAGCCGTTCTTTGTGCTTGCGACTCAAAACCCCATCGAGCTCGAGGGCACCTATCCCCTGCCCGAGGCGCAGTTAGACCGGTTTATGTTCAACATTGTTGTCGATTATCTCAACGAAGAGGATGAAGTCAAGGTCGTGACGTCGACTACATCCAACTACATGCCGCAATTGAACCGCGTGATCACCGGTGCGGATGTGGTGCAGTTTCAAAGTGTGGTGCGAAAAGTGCCGCTCGCGCAGCAGGTCGCGCAGTACGCAGTGCGCCTCGTGACCGCGAGCCGGCCCGGTAATCCGGCAGCGCCTGATTTTGTGAAAAACTGGGTCAGTTGGGGCGCTGGACTGCGCGCGTCACAATTCCTGATTCTGGGCGCCAAAGCCAGGGCGATCATGCAAGGTCGCTACAATGTCTCGGTCGCGGATGTCAAGGCGCTTGCGCTGCCCGTGCTCAGGCACCGCATTCTGACCAACTTCTTTGCAGAGTCGGAAAAGGTAACGTCGGATGACATCGTCAGGCGGCTGCTGGAAACAGTGGCGGAACCGAAGTCAGGATTAGATTAGTGGCGAACAACTTGCGCTTTCTGGATCCTACCGTCCTGTCCAGGATCTCCGGAATGGAGCTGCGGGCGCGCACCGTGGTCGAAGGCTTCATCTATGGCCTGCACCGCAGCCCCTATCGCGGCTTCAGCGTGGAGTTCGCGGAGTACCGGGAGTATGCACCCGGCGATGACACCCGGTTCATCGACTGGAAGGTGTTTGCCCGTTCGGATCGTTACTATTTGAAAGAATTCGAGGAAGAGACCAATTTAAGCTGTCATATTTTGCTGGATGTCAGCTCGTCTATGAACTACAAAAGCGGCGCGGTCTCCAAGCTGGCCTACGGCTCGTATTTGGCTGCATCGCTCGGGTACCTGATCTTTCAGCAGCGCGACGGTGTGGGTCTGATGACTTTTGACAATGAGGTTTTGCAGTTTATCCCGTCCAGAAACAGGCGCGGGCACCTGCTGTCCATCCTACGCCATCTCGAACAGGTGGAGGCGGGCAGCCAGACAAAACTGTCTCTGCCGCTGCATCAGATTGCTGAAATCGTCAACCGCAAAGGGCTGATTATCTTAATCTCTGATCTATTGGACGACCCGGCAACGGTTCTCGACGGTCTGCAGCATATTCGTTTCAAAGGCCACGACCTGATTGTGTTTCACATCATGGACGACACGGAACTGAATTTCCCGTTTGACAACGCCACCCGGTTTATGGATATGGAAGGTTCGGCGGAATTCCTGGCGATTCCCTCAATGGTGCGCGAAAACTACATGAAAAGACTGAACGCCCACATCGAAGAGTTCAAGCAGGGTTGCGGCCGAATGCAGGTAGACTACCACCTCCTGAACACGTCGAAACCTTTAGATTTTGCTTTGTTTGGTTATTTGAACAACAGAAGCAGAAAAGGCTGAGCGCATGTTTGGATTAACTTTTCTCAATCCGCTCTTCTTCTGGGGGTTGACTGCGGCCAGCCTGCCCGTCATCATCCATTTGATCAAGCGCAACCGCGCGGTAAAACTGCCTTTTGCCGCCATTCGCTTCCTGCAGGTGGAGCCGAACGAAAGAGTGCGCTCCCAGCGGCTCAAGCAGATAATTCTCCTTTTGCTGCGCATCATTGCGCTGGCGCTCCTGGCACTGGCATTTGCCCGGCCCTTTTTGAGCAACGACAGCGCCGGAATGATCTGGGGTAATGACCCCCGCGCCGCGGTGGTACTTGTCGATCGCTCTTTCAGCATGGAAGCCGGAACGACCCGGCAACAGGCGGTCAACGAAGCCCGTACGATAGTCACATCCTTCAAACCCGGCGATGAGGTGACGGTCATGCAGTTCGGCGAAACCTCTCAAATGCTCGGTCAGGCCAAGGCGGGCTTTTCCGAACTGGCAGACAAAACAACGGGCAAAGTCAAAACTTCGTTGCAAAGCACAAACTATCTGCAGGCCTTACAGAGAGCGGAAGCTGTACTGATGGAAAGCAGGCTCAGGCAGAAACAGATATTTCTGATCTCGGATTTTCAGGAGAGTGGCTGGCAGGCCCTCAATCCGCACTGGAAACTCGAACCCGGAATAGATGTGAACTTCATCCCGGTTACTCCTGATGACTCGGAGTTGACCAATGTTTCTATTCAGGATGTGCATATCGACCGCCCGGGGGCGCGCGGCAAAGCCGTGGAATTTCTGGTCAAGGTAAAAAATACGGGCCCGGCCGGCACCAAAGTCAAAGTCGGCTTAACCCTGGAAGGGAAGAAAGTCAACCAACGCATCCAGCAAGTGCCGGCAGGCACGGAGAAAGTGATTCGTTTTCGCAGAGTTGCCCTGCCGGCCGGCAATGTCAGCGGTACCGTGGAGGCTGCCGTCGATGTTGACGATATCACGGTCGACAACGAATATTATTTTGTGGTTGCCGGGCATGCGAAGTCCAGCATCCTCGCTGTCAACGGTGAGCCGAAAGCTGACGTCACCAGGGACGAACTTTTCTTCGTGGAACGCGCTGTGAACCTGCCCAAGCTGGCCAAGTATGCGCTGACCCGGACGACCAGCCAGGAGTTGGACGGGTTTGATTTTTCCAACTATCGGGCGATTATTCTCGCCAACATCAAGGGTCTGTCGCGGCAGTCTGTACAGCGCCTGGCTTTCTATGTGCGTGGTGGCGGCGGCCTGCTCATCACGCTTGGTGACCAGGTTAACGCAAATATTTTCAATTCCTTGTTTCAGGAGTTGTCACCGGCCAACTTGAACAACCACGCGTTTCAGGCCGTGAGCGGCGAAAGCAGCGTGTTGATCGCACAAATTGAATACCAGAATCCCATTTTTAGAATATTCTCGGATCCCGGGCAAAGCGACCCCAGCATTGCGCAGTTTCATCAGTATTTTCACGTGGCGCCAGTATCTGAGCAGGCTGTGCTTGCCAGGTTTGACGACGGCAGTCCGGCCATCCTGGAACGACAGGTCGGGGACGGAACAGTAGTGCTCTGGACCTCCAGCATCGACACAGAGTGGAACGACTTGCCGGTGAAGGCCTTGTTTCTACCGTTGCTGTACCAGACGCTGGATTATGTTGCCGCTGAGCAAAAAGGCCAACAATCCTATCTGATAGGCAATCCCGTGGCGGTTGGCGGGTACGGTATCAGAGCAAACCAGGCCTTCTCGGTGTCAGTGCCGTCCGGGAGGGATTTTGCAGGCCAGGACCCGTTGTTTACCCGGACGGATGAAGCAGGAATCTACCATGTCCGCGATGCGGACAAGAAAACTGCCGGCTTTTTTGCAGTCAATGTGGATGCGCGCGAATCTGATTTGACCTTTACAACTCCGGACCGGTTGCAGGCAATCGCTGCCCAGGTCGCCAACAGTGAGACCCTGACCGACGCACTGGCGAGTGAAAATTTGGAAATGCAATTTGAGAAGGACCAGAAGCTTTGGCGTTTTGCGATTTTGATGGTGGTGCTTTTGCTGGTGGCGGAAACCTGGCTCGCCAATCGCACGTACCGCTGAGCAGGGCCCCACAAAACAATCGGATGACTACTAACCTGACGGCACGATCGAATGAGCTGGCGACAAGATTCCATTAATCTCAGAATAGACCGGGTTCGCAATCGCTGGAAACAGTTGATTCTGCTTCGCGGTGGCGGCCGGGTTGTGGCTTTCACCGTGCTCGCCTTCCTGTTGGCATTTGCTCTGGACTCTTTCCTTAATCTGGGGCCGACGCTTCGCTTGCTGATGCTCATCGCGGTGGCCAGTGTGTTTGCTGTTCTGTTCGTAATCAGTATTCTTCGACCGCTCACACAGGTACCGGATCGCAGCCGGATCGCGCGCTACCTCGAAGAGAAACATCCGCATCTGCAGGATCGGCTGATCACAGCGGTCGAGCTCCACGGCAAAGTGGATCCCGGCATTTCAAAAGCCCTTCTGGAAAAACTGCTCGAGGATGCACGGTTTCATATCGAACCGCTAAACCTGCGCAAATCCCTGCAAACGCGGGTGGCCTACCTTTGGAGCGCGTTTTCTCTGGCGGTCCTGCTTTGCGTCGCAGCCTTGCTGCTCAGTAATCTAGGCACCCTTTCTCTGCGACCTGACCGGATCCTCACGCCGTGGAAGTTCCCCACAGTCAAGCCTCAGTTTGGTTTGTCTGTCATGCCGGGCGATGTCCGTCTTGCCACAGGCTCCGACCTGCAGATCACTGCCACCACCACAGGTTTCGAGAGCGATGAGGTCGCCCTTTACTATGCTACGGATGACTCGTCCTGGAAAAAAACCGCGATGGACGCCACTTCTGAGGCGGACGTTTACGTCTTCACGTATTTCGATTTGCAAAAGGAAACAAAATACTACGTAAAAGCGGATGACGAACTCTCCGGCATCTTTCAAATTCAACTGTACCAGGCGCCGCAAATCAAGCGTGTTGACCTCACCTATACCTACCCCAAGTACACGGGGCTACCCGAGCGTTTTGAAGAAGACTCCGGCGACATTTGGGCTCCGGAAGGAACGGTTGTTTCTGTGAGAATTGTCAGCGACAAGCCGTTGCGGGCAGGAACAGTCCAGCTCGGTGACAGCAACAATCTGCCCACCCGGGTGGTCGCCGACACTGTTCTGACCACGAGTATCAAGGTGAAGGAAGATGACTATTACACCATCACCATAACAGATACGGACGATTTGAGCAATGAACCCCCGCCGGAATACTATGTCCACGCACTGCCCAATGAACCGCCCAGGCTAACTCTGGAATGGCCGGTCCGGGATATCCAGGTCTCCATGTTGGAGGAAGTGCCGATTCGGGTGAAAATCGAAGATGACTTCGGCCTGCCGAATGTCTCGCTAAAATACGTTCTCAACGGCGACGAAGAGGAGCAGGCGACACGGCTAAGCCTGAAGCGAGCCAACAAGCAAAGCAATCCTGCTGCACCGATTGACGCCCAAAAGGAATTCGAGGCCGAGCATCTGTTCTTTTTAGAAGATATGAAGGTGCAGCCCGGCGATTTCCTCGAGTACTATGTCGAGGCCACCGAAACCTCGCCCCGGGGCGATAGCGAGGTTCACACATCTGACATTTACTTCATAGAAATCCGCCCCTTTGAAATGGAGTTTCGCCGGCCGCTTTCCCAGGGCCAGGGTGGCCAGGCCGGCAGTGGCCTGGGACGACTGTCGCAAACCCAAAGGGAGATCATCGTCGCCACCTGGAAAACTGAGAAGAAGCGCTGGAAAGTCACCCAGGAAGAGAGCGACGGTGATCTGAAGATTCTGGTCGACAGCCAGGACAATCTGCGCGAGGTCACTGAAAACACCCTGTTTCAATTGAACCAGCGTTCGGTGTTTACTGAAGATGTGGGCAAAGAGGTTTCAGAATGGTTCGGAGACGCTTTGCAGTCGATGACCGAAGCCGTCACCGACCTCAAGAATGGCGAACTCAAGCAGGCTCAAGTCCATCAGCGCAAGGCGTTGGTAAATCTCCTGCGCGCCGAAGGCCAGGTCAAGGAGAGAGAGGTCAGGCAGTCGCAGAGCGGCGGTCAGTCTGAGAACGCCTCTCTCGATGAGTTGGCCCAGCTTTTTGAGCAGGAAATTGACAAACTAAAGAACAAGTATGAGACCCTGAACAACGCACCGCAACCAGGCTCCGCCAGTGAGCTGAACGAGGCCCTGCAGAAGGTGAAGGAGCTGGCACGGCGGCAGAAAGACTTTAATCGCCGCATGCAAGAACTTGCACGGCAGGATGAGACGCCCAGTGCGGAGCGCAAGCGGAAGATCGAAGAGTTGCGCCGTGAGCAGGAACAAATCCGGCGACAGACCCAGGAGCTGACCCGGGATATGAACAACCTTGGCCGGCAGAACAACCGCCTTTCCCGTCAGGCTCGCGAGAACCTGAAGCGCGCATCGTCAGAGATGAGCAACGCTTCCCATAATCTCCGCAATGACAATACTGAGCTTGCGGCCGCCAAAGGCACGCGCGCGCTCAACCGCCTGAGCAAACTGCAGGAAATGCTGCAACGGAACCAAAAGGATTCACTGCGCCGTGAAGTGGCGGAGTTGGATGAAAAGTTCCAGGACCTGGCGGCCGAGCAAAGTCGCTTACAGGAGCGCGTGAAAAACCTGCGGGGTAAGACCGACAAAGAAAAACAGGAGGGCCTGCAACAGGCCGGGGAACGACAGCACCTGCTGAAGGAGGATTTGTCGGCAGCGCAAGAGTCTTTGCAGGCTGCAAGCTCGAAAGCCCGCTCGAACCGGGATGATTTCGCCCGCGATCTGAGCAAAGTCGAACAGGGGCTGCGGCAGGCCGGCCTCGACAAGAAGATGGAGCGTGCGGAAAAACTGCTCGCCGAAGATAAACTCAACTCTGCCGCTCAAGCCGGAAAAGATATTCTTGCGGCCCTGGATCGAACAGGGAAAGAACTGACAAAGCTGCGCAGTGCACTGGCCGAGACTGCGGAAGAAAAACTCGATCTGGCCCTGAATCAAACCAGGCGTCTGCGCGACCAGATTGAAGCAGTGGAAAAGCGGAGCCGGGAATTACAAAATGAGTCGCAGCAGGGCGAACAAGGGGCGGACGGACAAAGCGGTAATAAGGCCGGGGCCACCGAAGGAAATACGCAACAGCAATCCTTGGATCCGGCACAGCTCGACTGGATGGAGGAGGCGCTGGCCAATGGCCTGAAAGATCTCGACATGATTGAAACCGCACTGCAGGCCGATTCGTCGCTGGCGCGCCAGGCCGGACAATTGAACCGCAACCTGCAACGAACGGTCAGCACCTTCCGTGGCGGCATGGCAGAGCGCCTGACATTGATTCAGCAACAGGTGCTGATTCCGTTGCGCGGCCTGGAGGCTGAGTTGGCGCAACGCCTGGAGCTTGTAAAGAACCGGGAAAAACTATTCCTGGCACGCGAAGAGAAGGTACCGCCCGGTTATGAAGAGCTGGTGCAAAAATACTACGAGGCGCTCTCGGAAACCAATTGACTCGATTAACCCGGTTTAGGATAAAGACGACAAAACATGTTTGATTTCATATTTAAATATAGCCCGGTAGTCTTCTCGGAAGGCAGCATCTACTTCAACTATTTGCCGTCACTTCTGGTAGTGCTGCTTGCTGCCGCCGGAGTAGCTCTCATCGTCTTTTTCGTTTATCGAAAAACGACGCTGGCTGTGACCCAGGTGTTTCGGGCCGTCCTGCTTACGCTGAGAATCACGGCTGTGTTGGTCCTTCTGTTTATCCTGCTCGAACCCGTTGTCAGCGTATCGACTGTCGTCCCGAGGAAAAGCTCTCTGCTTGTTCTGGTAGACGATTCCAAAAGCATGTCGATCGCGGACGTGGACCAGGAACAAAGCCGGCGTCTGTTTGCCGGCGAGCTACTCGGCACTCCTGACAATCCCGCGCTGCTGGAGGATCTGCGGCAAAATTTCAAATTGCAGTTGTATCGTTTTTCCGGCGGGACAGAGCATCTGGGCAGTCCGGCGGATCTCGCCGCCGATGGCGAGGCAACGGATTTGGCCCAAAGCCTCTCTTTTGCCGTTGAGCACGGAAAACACAACGCCCTGTCCGGGATCGTGCTGTTAACCGACGGCGTAAACAACAGTCAGAAGGATCCGCTTGAAGTTGCCTCGGTCCTGAAAAGCAACAAGCTACCCGTGTTTGTGGTTGGCATCGGCAGCGAAACCACGAGAGATGTCGAACTGGCGCGCGTCTCAGCCAACCAGTCTGTGATAGAAAACTCGGTCGTCGAATTGTCCGCCCTGGTAAAGGGCAAAAATCTTGTAGGAAAAGAAATCGGGATCGAATTGCTCGAGGAAGGCCGGTTGGTCAAAAAGCAAACCGTCAGTTTGAAGCGGGGCGCGACACGAACAGCGATGAAGTTCTCGCCGCAAAAGAGTGGTTTTGCCCGGTACTCGGTGCGGGTTATCCCGGACCAAGACGAACACATCAATGAAAACAACAGCCAGGACTTCATCATCGACAATCGCGACAGGAAAGCAAGAGTCCTGTACGTGGAAGGCTATCCGCGCGCCGAGTTCAAGTACCTGCGGCGCGCTATCGATGCCGACCCGGGGATCGAATTGATATCGCTGCTACGCACCGGCCCGGATAAGTTCTACCGCCAGGGAATTACCGATAAGCAGGAACTCAAAGACGGGTACCCAAGCGGCAAGCGCGCCCTGTTCGAGTATGACGCTATCATATTGGGCAGCGTTGAGCGTGCGTTTTTCACACCGGAACAACTGGAAAACACGGTCGCGTTTGTGGCGCAACGCGGTGGTGGCCTACTGATGCTGGGTGGCAGCCAGGCGTTCTCGCAAGGGGGTTACGCCGGGTCGTCAATCGAGGACGTACTCCCGGTTGAAATGCCAGCGCAGAGCAGTCGGGCCGTAACTTCGCACGCCACGACATTTCGCGACAAGTACGGCCTGCTGGTTACGCCCGAAGGCTATCGCAATCCCGTGCTGCAGCTTGCCTCCGATGCTGCGCAAAACCGCGAAATCTGGGACAGCCTGCCCGACCTGGAGGGATACAATCTGCTGGGCAGAGCGAAGCCGGGTGCAACCGTCCTGGCCGTTCATCCTCTCAGCGAACCGAGCGATCCGAAAATCATCATGGCGCAACAACGCTTCGGCCGCGGGCGCTCCATGGTCTTCGCCACCTCCAGCTCCTGGCACTGGCAAATGGGGATGCCGCATGAAGATTCCAGCCACGAACGTTTTTGGCGCCAGGTCATGCGCTGGCTGGCCCTCGGATCTCCCGATCCTGTCGAAAGCACCACCGACAAAGACATTTACGTACCCAATGCCGAAGTGACGCTGAGGGCGGACGTGCGTGACAGCTCGTTCTCAAGCATTAAGGATGCCACTATCAAAGCCAACATCCGGAAGCCGTCAGGCGGCGTGGAAGCTATCTCGTTCAAATGGTCGTCCGGCGAAACCGTGGACTATTCCGGCGCATACCACCCGAAAGAAACCGGGATGCACCTGGTCGAGATCAGCGCCTACTCTGCACGCGGCGAATTTTTGGGAAGCAGCGAGTCGGCATTCCTGGTAGAGGACTCCCGGGCCGAGTTCAGTGACGCCCATTTGCAGGCGTCCTTCCTCAAGCGAGTGGCAGAGGTCAGCGGCGGCAAATACTACCACCAGGACGAGGCCAGAAGCCTGCCGGACGAGATTTCAGTCATGCCCGGCAGCTACTCGAAACTGGTCGAGTACGACCTCTGGGACATGCCGCTGTTTTTCCTGATCGTCATTGTTTTGGTGTCTGGCGAGTGGTACTTAAGACGCAACCGGGGGCTCTCTTGAGTAAGATCAGATTAGCGGTCTTGGCCTTTGTCCTCTTCCTGGAGCTGCCTGCTGTGGCCACAAGCCTGGCCCAGGCACAGAGTGAGTCCGGGCCTAGCCGGAAGTATGCACTCATCATCGGTGGCGCCGGTGGGCAGGAGCAATTCACCGAAAAGTATTTTGTGCAAACCAGTCGCTTGTACCAACTGTTGACAGACAGTTTGGGGTACCTGCCCGAGGACGTTGTCTATTTGTTCGAACAAACCAGTTTTGACTCTCTGCAGATTGACGGAGTGGCGAGCGCTGACAACGTCCGGGAGGCATTTCGCACGTTCAAGCGCAAGTTAGGCCGTAACGACCAACTGCTGGTCTTTCTGACCGGGCACGGTGCGTTTGACGGACAGTGGGGCAAATTCAATCTGGTCGGCCCCGACCTGAAGGACATCGAATATGCCCGCTTGCTCAGCAGCCTGGCCAGTCGCAAGGTCATTTTCGCCAATATGAGCGCGGCGAGCGGTGCATTCATTCGACGCTTGAGCGATAAACGGCGGGTCGTGATTACTTCTACCAAGAGCGGCGCACAGCATTTTGAGACCAACTTCGCAGATTTCTTCATCGATGCCCTGGCCAGTAGGGCTGCAGACAAGAACAAAGACAAACGGGTCAGCATGGTAGAGGCGTTCGCGTTTGCGCGCAAAAGCCAGGACACCTGGTTCGAGGAAAAGCGCCTGGTGCGGGCGGAGCATCCCCTTTTGGATGACAACGGAGACGGCCAGGGAAGTCAGAGCCTGGAAGATTCCGAAGATGGCCTGCTGGCGGCCCGGCTCTATCTGGGTTCAAGGGATGATGAAATGGCGGCCACACGCGAGCGGATGCAATCCGGCAGTGACTCCCCACGCGACAAACTGGTCGTGCAAAAGGGCAAGCTGGAAGAAGAGATTGCTGATCTAAAGGCAAGAAAAGCCGAGTTACCGGCTGAGCAGTATGCGGGAGAGCTGGAAAACCTCCTCGTCCGGCTGGCGAGGGTGAGCAAGGAGATTAAGGCTCTGGATTCGGCTCCAGCTGAACCTCCTGCCTCGAAAAATTAACCGCATACGTCAGAAAATCATACTGCTGGTGGCCTGCCAGGTGATCGAAGACCAGCGTGGTCGATACTGTGTCACCCGCGGTCATGCGCGAAAATCTCTGCGCGACAACGTCTACATCCTTCTGGTTCCTCTTTGCTTTCACCGTCAGCTCAATGTCGAACACCGTGTCCTGGCCGGAATTGGTCAGACTAACCCGCACAGCGGGTTTCTGCTCGACCTCGGTTTTGGTGCGGTCAAGGATTTCAACATCTCCAACCGCATAATTTACGGCTGTGATCTCACAACCGAGCAGCAGGAGGGTCAAAAGGGCGAGTCTGACGGTTTGCATGTGTAGCATTATTTCTCTTTTTTAACAAAGAGCTACATGCAAAACTCCGCATTTGCCGACCGGTAAGCACCGCCATCCTGGTCACGTTCTTGGTCCGACCGCGGGCAACTGCCGCGCCAACTGCAAAATCGTCACCCCCTAACGAGATTCCCGCCGCTTACTGCGTCAACACCTTTATCTGCTCTCCGGCCTTGAGTTTGGTGCTCAACTGCATGCCGTTCAAAATCGCCAGTTGTTCCGGCTTCAGCTTTTTGCTGGGATGTTTGGCAAGAAAGCTGTTCACAGTGGTGGCACGCCTGGTTTTGACGACCTTTATTCTGGCGGGTTGCACCTTGCGGGCGGCTTGATTGCGCAGACGATCAAAACCGGCCATGGTGCGTTTGAAAGAACTCTGATACTTGCTGAAATTTGCCGTTGCTGCAAACCCGTGAAACACGTAGACCTGACCACCCTTTTCAATAAAGTATGAAAGCACACCAAGCTCTCCCTGCTCCGTGGTCAGTTTCGACTGCCGGATTTCCGCTTTCAGGCCGTTTACGCGCGTCGCGTCGGAGTAAGTGACAGTGGCTTTCGAGTCGGTGATAAAGCGGTCGGCCGCCGCGCGCGCCGTGCTTTGCTGTGCCAGAGTAAATTGCATGCCCGCCAACTGGTCCTTGCTCGCCATTTGCACTACTTGTGGGGTGTTCTGCACCTGCCATTCCGAAGGTACCGGAAACTGGAAATCCAGTTGCGGGTGATAGAAATACCCCTTTTCCACAAACCCCTGCCGGGGATCCTCGCCGAAGATAATGCCGTCGATGAGGGCGAGGTAAGAAGCTCTGTCGGTCCTGAAAGTCTTGCCGGGCAAGTCTGCTTGCGCCGCCCGGGCGAGCGTTAATGTTTTGGCTTCTCTTTCATCCGGGTCAGGGTGCGTGCTGGCCCAACTGGGCAGGCTCTGGCCGCTGGTCTGGCGTAACCGGCCAAGCGTGCCGAAAAAGTGGGACATGTTCTGCGCGTCGTAACCGATCTCAGTTGAATATCCGACGCCAAGTTTGTCTGATTGCCGTTCCTGGTCACGGCCAAATTTCAGAAAAAGCAATCCGATGCTTTGCGAGGCGACGTCGCCAAACTCCCGAAATTTCTCTGAGAGCACGTAGCCGGCGGTCAGACCGACCTGGGCGATTTGCGCACGGGTGTAAGCTTTGGCGCCGTGCCGTGCGGTCACATGCCCAATCTCGTGACCGAGCACGCCGGCAACCTCAGCCTCGGAGTTCATATGGCCCAGGATGCCGCGCGTGAAATAGACGAAGCCGCCGGGCAGCGCAAAGGCGTTTATCACCGGGCTGTCGAGCACGCGAAAATGAAATTGCAGATTGGGCCGGTGTGAGACCTTGGCCATCTTCTGTCCCATGGCATCGATGAATGTGGCGAGCTTCTCATCGTCGTACAGACCGTACTGTGCCACGATGGCCGGATCGGATTGGGTGCCGAGCGCGATTTCCTGGCTCTCGCTCAACAAGTTCAATTCGCGTTTTCCGGTCACGGGGTTTACCGCGCACGAAAGCTGTACGAAGAACAGCAATGCCAGTGAAAAGGAGAGGCAGATTTTGATTGAGCGTAACATGATCTAACTCCGTTTTTATGTGGTCAAAATATACTTGCTAGTCCTGGTCTGAAAGTAGAGCTTGAGTCGTGCGGCTTGACTTGACATTGTTTCCGTCATTGCTTAAAATTAGCTGTAATCCTGAACGCGGTCTTGGCACGCAGAGTGCCGGTCAGGCCGGAACACTGGTAATGCCGTTCTCAGCTCAAGTCCTGTGCCAAAATGTAGTAATCCAAAGTCAAAAAGAAACCAAAATAGTCGTGGATTTTCGGCTCACCCGTATTTGAATGACTAACCTGGATAATTCATGAATCAGTGTGTTGCGCACAAACCTACCAACCATAGTCATTCAGGAAGAATCCTTTTTGGACGGGTCCGGTGGCTATCAACGGGCACAGGTTTTGCCAAAAAAAATCCTTTCCAGGATGACAAGAAAGGTAGTTTGTGAATAGTGCAGGTTAATGAACCCGCACGCGTTCGTCTTTGAACTGTTTTCAAGCTTAAACTGTGAAGGAGAAAAAATGCAGCGTATCATTTGTTTGATTTGTGTGCTCTCAGCCTGTTTGCTCGCGGCTTCGTGCCAGCAGGCCAACGATCTCGATTTGCAAATTCACGAAGATGTCGGTGACTTGCTGGACAAGTTTGCCCCGACCGATATTTCAGCCGACATTTCCTTTCTGCCTGAAAACGAGCGGCAGGCGCTGACAAAACTAGTCGAAGCCAGCACATACATGCACGAAATTTTTCTGCGCCAGGTTTGGCAAAAAAACCCGCAGTACCAGGAGGCACTGGCGGCCCACGGAGACGAGTTGGGCCGAAAGGCGTCTGAGTACTTCGACGTTTCCTACGGTATCTGGGACCGGTTGGATGAGCACGAAGCTCCGTTCATCGGCGAAATTGAAAAACCGAAGGGCGCAGGCTACTATCCGGAGGATATGACCCAGGAGGAGTTCGATGCCTACGTGGAGGCGCATCCGGAACAGGCGGAGACTCTGAAGGGGCTCTACACCATTGTCAGACGGCAAGGTGAGAATCTGATCGCTCTCGATTACTCCGCGGTCTACCAGACCTGGCTGAACCCGGCTGCTGATTTGCTGCGCCAGGCTGCGGAACTCACTGAAAACGAGTCACTGAAGAAATTCCTGGTGGCGCGCGCCGATGCTTTTTACTCCAATGACTATCGTGCCAGCGACATAGCGTGGATGGATCTGGACAGCCCGGTGGAGATCACCATCGGGCCGTACGAGACGTACGAAGACAAGTTGTTCGGCTACAAGGCCGCGTTCGAGTCCTTTGTGACCGTGACCGATCCGGAGGAGAGCAAGCGCCTGGCAAAGTTCAAGGCAGAGCTGCCGAACATGGAACGCAACCTGCCGATTCCCGCCAAGATGAAAAACCTGAATCGCGGCTCCGAGTCACCCATCCGGGTCGTGGATGAGATCTTCACTGCCGGCGACACCCGATCCGGCGTGCAGACCATCGCTTTCAACCTGCCTAATGACGAGGTGGTGCGCGAGCAGAAGGGCAGCAAGAAAGTGTTGTTGCGCAACGTAATCGTGGCCAAATACGATAAGATTCTCGCTCCGATCACGCAAACCCTGGTCGCTGCTGACCAGCTTGAATTCATCTCGTCCGAGATGTTCATGAACGAAGTGCTGTTCCATGAACTTTCGCATGGCCTGGGACCCGGCAAGATCACCATCGATGGCCGCAAGACCGAAGTCAGGCTGGAGCTTAAGGAACTGTACAGCCCGCTGGAAGAGGCCAAGGCGGACATCATGGGCGTTTATAATATCCACTATTTGATCGACAAAGGCCTGATGCCGAAAACCGTCAGCAAGCAAATCGCAGTGACCTACCTGGCCGGGCTCTTCCGCGGGATTCGTTTTGGCATCGGCGAGGCGCACGGTAAAGGCAACGCCCTGCAGTTCAATTACATGATGGAAAAGGGCGCCATTCGCTATGATGAGGCGTCCGGGACCTACTCGGTCGACTTTGCTTCATTTGATAAATGGGTGCGGGAACTGGTGCAGGACATTTGCATTTTGCAGGCAACCGGTGACTACGCCGGCACCAAGGCGCTGTTTGATAAATATGTCCAGCTCGGGACGCAGCTCAGCGCCAGCCTCGACAGACTCACGGAAATCCCGGTCGACATCCGGCCGCGCTACACCGTCGCGGATGAGTTGACCGCCGCCAGCAACTAAGAACTGCGAAGTGCAGGCGGCGTTGGTCTCCTGCACTTTCCGCATTGCGGCGCGGGATTAGCGAAAACCGCGCTTGCGGCCTACGATGCGGCACAAGGGGCAGGTCTCGCGCTCATGGTTGCGGGCCGGGCAATGCTCCCTGCCAAAGTAGATAATCTGTAAATGCAGATCGTTCCATTTTCTTTCAGGAAACGTTCGCTTCAGATCGCGCTCCGTGTGGACCACGGACTTGCCGGTGGACAATCCCCAGCGGTAGGCGAGACGGTGAATATGCGTGTCCACGGGAAACGCCGGCACGCCGAATGCCTGGGCCATGACCACAGATGCGGTTTTGTGTCCCACGCCGGGCAACGCTTCCAGTTCGGCAAATGTGCGTGGCACTTGTTCCTCATGTTTCGAGACCAGAATTCTGACCAGGCCGTGAATCGCTTTTGCTTTGCCGGGCGACAGGCCGCACGGCTTGATGATTGTCCTAATCTCCTCGACACTGAGGCGGGTCATTTTGGCCGGCGTGTCAGCTTTTTCAAACAGAACCGGGGTCACGCGGTTGACCATGGCGTCAGTGGTCTGGGCTGACAGCAGGACGGAGATCAGCAGAGTAAACGGATCTTTGTGTAGCAACGGGATAGGAGGCTGCGGATAGAGCCGCTCGAGCGTCTCCAAGATGATGGCGGCTTTGTCGGAACGTGTCATTTTGTTTCCCGGTTTTTCTTGTGGCCTGGACATTCTTGCAGCCAGTTTACAAAAGCCACGGCAAAGATTCAAAGCAATTCAGGAGAAGCAAGCCGCGCAAAAACCGGCAAGCCTAAGTGAGGAATTATGAATGTCGACTTCGTAGATGCGAGTTTTGCGGACAGCGTTGCGGTAAAACAACAACTGCTGGCGCAGGCGCGCGGCGTCATTTTCGACGTCGGGCAACTGCTGGCGGCGAGAGTGGCAAACGGGCGAAAAATAATGTTTTGCGGCAACGGCGGCAGCGCTGCCGACGCCCAGCACCTCGCGGCTGAGTTGGTGGTTAAACTGCGGCAGCCACGCCGGCCCCTGCCGGGTCTGGCGCTGACCACCGACACCTCCATTCTCACTGCCACCGGCAACGATTTTGGTTACGATGAAATTTTCGCCCGACAGGTAACTGCGCTGGCGCAGCCCGGGGATGTTTTGATCGCCATCAGCACCTCGGGTAACAGTACGAACGTGCTGCGCGCCGTGACCACTGCCGCGGAGTTGCAGATGACTACGATCGGACTGACCGGCGGCGATGGCGGTCAACTGGCTGATCTGGCCGACCATGCGATCACCGTCCCCAGTACCGACACGCAACGCATCCAGGAGGCACATATTTTGGTTGGGCATATCTGGATGGAGATGCTCGATGCCGAACTCGGTGACGGCGTGTAAGCCCCGCCGGCAGCAAATCCGGGATCCCGTGTGCTCCCTCTGGCAATCCTAATCCGGATGAAGGGCCGGCTGTTAGACGAGCGAACAGAATACCTCGAGACATGGTTTTTTCTTCAAGCCACGACAGGGACAAACAAGCGAAACAGATCCTTGAACCGGAATCTTTTGCACAGGTTGGAACAGATTCCATCACCCGGCAGAACTGCGACACTTAAACGAATATGACCAACCTCGTTTTCCGACTCGTCACTTGCCTGTGGCTACCCGGTCTGCTTTTTGCCGGCAGCAGTGACTGCTATGAGCAAGAGTCCGAACATTTTAGATTAGTCTATCGCAAGGGCCATGCTCATTTAGTTGCCCACATACTTAACTCATCAGAAAGCGCACTCGCGCGCATCTCACAACTTTTTGATTACGAACCCACCGAACAGATTATCATCAGCACCCGCGACTTCAGCGATTACGGCTCGGCCGGGGCACGCACTGCACCGCACAACTTTATCCGGATCGAAATCGAACCGCTCGAACTGGGCTACGAGAACCAGCTTTTCACCGAACGCCTGCAATGGCTATTGTCTCATGAGTTGATCCACATTGTGGTCAACGACCTGGCGGCCTGGCCGGAACGATCCGCACGCAGCATCTTTTCCAAAGTTACGCCGGAGCAGGAACAACCGCTTTCCGTGCCTTACAGTCTGCTGACCAACAAGAGCCGCTACACGCCGCGATGGCACCAGGAGGGATTGGCCGCGTTCATGGAAACCTGGCTAAATGGCGGATACGGGCGTGCCCTTGGTAACCTGGGAGAGATGTATTTTCGTGCGCTTGTGTTGGAGGATAAAGCGTTCCTGTCGCCGCGTGCACTTGACGCACGCGCCAGCAAGACCTCTTTCCTCCTGGACAACTTGCAGTACCTGTATGGCGTCCGCTTCACCAGCTATGTCGCGGCCACCTACGGTTGGGAGAAATTGCGGTCATTCTATGACCCTAGAATCGCCAATCATTTGGGCGGATTCAAAGGCAAATATCGCAGAGTATTCGGAGAGGATTTCAACAATGATTGGCAGCGATTTGCCGCTGCCGAGCGCACGTTCCAGCAAAGAAACCTTACCAACTTGAAAAAATCTCCCCTAACGCCCACGATCCGGCTTGCGGATGCTGCTTTGGGATGGGTCACCACTCCCTATCTCGAAAAATCGACTCCGGGAATTATCTTCGGCAATCATCAGCCACACCATCTGACTAAGCTGCAACGGTTTGATTTGAAACGCCGGGCGGCCAGCACCATCGGCAGCTTGCCGACGCCAAGCATCATCCAAATCGCATCAACTGCATACGATGACAGCCTGCGCTTGTTCTTTTTCACCACAAAAAACAACCGGCTGTACCGGGACCTGTGGCTGCTCGACCTGGCCACCGGTCAAGAAAAACGGTTGTTCAGAAATGCACGCGTGGGCAACCTGGCCGTATCCCGCAAAACACACGAGCTTTGGGGCGTCAGGCATTCAGGCGGTCAGGCGACACTGGTCTCCGCAGAGCACCCCTACCGAAAGATCACGCCCAGAGTCACCCTCGATGTCGGTGACGTGCTGCAGCACCTCGCCGTCAGCAGCTCCGGCAAACTCATGGCAGCGACCCTGCACCAGGCCAGCGGCAGACAAGCGATCATCCTGGTTGACCTGGAAGACCTGAAACGCACCGGCAGGCTGAAATACAAAACCATCACCGAGGACGGTTCTCCGGAGTTCCCATCCTGGGCTCCTGACGGTCGTACTTTGTACTGGAACGCCTTTACGAACGGCGTCTCCAATCTTTACCGGTGTCAGATAGCAACCAGGCAGATCGACGCCATGAGCCACTCCCTGGCGGGCTTGTTTCGACCCTTGCAGGTCTCCGCTGATTCCTTGTTCGCATTCGAGTTCAGTACGGAGGGGTTTACTCCTGTTCTGCTTGCCAACCGGCCGGCTGAACGCCTGCCTGCCATCCAATATGGCGGGCAGAGTGTTATCGACGCAAATCCCGGACTTGCGACCTGGACCATATCTGCGAGCGAGGAAATCGCAAGCAGGGGGCAAAACAATGCACACGAGCCAGCCGCATACCAGGCTATCAAGCACATCCGATTCGACTCGTTCTTGCCGATTATCACGGGCTTCAAGAATCAGACAGCGCTGGGCGCTTTCACGCATCTTAGCGATCCGCTCAATATCCACGATCTTACTGTTGAACTGGCGTACTCACTGGACAAAGATACACCGCGCTCTCCGCGGTTTCACTTCCAGGCCGGCTACCGCTACCGGGGACGCTACTCACTCCGGGTCGAACACAACGCCACCAGTTTTTACGATCTGTTCAATGACCGGAAGGAACGCACCAGTGGAACCATCTGGACTTTCGAAAACACGCACTACTGGAAATTCGACAACCCGCACAAGATAAAACAGACTTCATCCCTGAATTACTACACCGGGATCAATTCGATCAATGACAATATTATCGAGGTAAATTTCGACCAGTTTCTGTTGGCACAAACCGAATTCAACTCAAAAAATATCAGGCGGGCGATCGGCAGTGTAGACGCTGAGTCCGGCAACGAGATCAGCATCACTGCTTTGGGGTTTGGTTTGAAGCCGGAACGCCTCAACGTCGTGGGCGGAGTGCACGCGGAATGGAGCCGCTACAGCCAGTGGGCCTGGCCGCACAATGTCCTGCACGTAAAGCTGGCGGCTGGGTATCACCGCACGGAAGACAACCTCGCGGTGGGCAGGTTCTACTTTGGCGGCTTTGGCAATCGTGGTCTCGAAAACAAAAACGTAAAAAAATATCGCAATGTCTTCAGGTTGCCGGGTGCGCCGATTTACAGCCTGGCGGCAAGCCGGTTTGCCAAGGCTCTGATCGAACACAACCTGCCGCCGCTGCGCTTCTCCAACTTCGCCATCGGACAGCATCAACTGCAGTACATCGATACGTCATGGTACACGCAAGGGCTCCTGCTGAACGGAGACAGGCGTAACAAATGGCTGGATCTCGGGGGCCAGGTCAACTTACTGTTCCGGCACTGGGCCAACCTGGAGTCCACTCTGTCGGTCGGGTTTGCCCGCGCCTGGCACACAAACGGCAGCACGGGTGACTGGTTTATCTCGCTAAAACTGCTGAGAAACCTGTAACCGCCGATCAGACCTTAAGCGCTCAATCGTGCGGACAACCACTCATGCGTGCTCCAGCGCATCGCGCAAATCATCGGTTATGTCATGCCAATCTTCCAAACCAACGGAAAGCCGAATCCCGCCTGGCTCCATCCCCATACGCAGTTTTTCCTCGGCCGGCATGGCCGCATGTGTCATGGAGTAGGCGTTCTCAACCAGCGTTTTCATGTAGCCAAGACTGACTGCCAGAGTAATGCAGTAAGCATGATCCGCAATGTAATCGATGAAACGCTCAACCCTCGGGTGTTGCTGACCATCCGTCAGTTCAGCATCTTTTAATGTGAAATAGATCATACTTCCGGGCGAGAACTTGCCTTCCGGATTCCGCATTTGCCGCTTGGCCACTTCATATTGCGGATGCTCATCGAAGCCAGGGAAAAGCACCTTATCCACCTTTGGACTGTCGCGCAGAAATTTTGCAACATGATAAGCGGACTTGATCTGGTTGGCGAACCTGGTCGACAGTGACGGCAGTCCGTAAACCAAAAATGTCCAGGCACTCTTTGGATTCAGAACGCCGCCAAAGTCCTTGCGATACAAGAGCATCTTGCTGTAATATGACTTGGGGCCCACGACCGCGCCGCCCATGTCGGTGCCAAAACCGCTGATGCCTTTGGTCAGGCTTTGCACTGAAAAGTCCGCCCCCAATTCGATCGGTCGCTGGCAATAGGGCGTTGCAAAGGTATTGTCGACCACGATTTTAATCCTCTGTTCCGCAGGACGTCCTGCATTGATTTCGTCGACCAGCTTGCGCTTGGCCGCGATATCCACCAGCGTCAGCGTGGGATTGATCGGCGTCTCGAAGTAGAGCACGCGCGTGTTTGGTGTGATCGCCTCCTGCAGCGCGGCTTCATCATTGACATCAGCCCAGCGCGTCTTAATGCCAAACCTGGGCAGCCAATTATGAAACAGACTGTAGGTGCAGCCATAAGTCACCGGGTGCGCGACAATTTCGTGGCCCTGTTCGCAGACTGAACAAACCGCAGCGCTGATGGCAGCCATTCCGGTGGCAAAGGTCAAACACATTTCGCCACGTTCCGCGTAGGCGAGATTTTCCTCCAGCATGCAGCGGCTGGGCTCCTCCAGGCGATCGTAAATGTAGATTGGAAGGTCCCGGGTTTCATCGATGGTCTCATTGGCAAACTCAAAAAAACCTTGCGCGCCGCGCTGTGCAGAGCTCAGGCGATACATCGCTGAAGTCGACATCGGCGGATTGATATGATGATCGTAGTCCCAGTTTTTTGTTTCGAAGTTACCGTGGATCAAATGAGTCCTGACCCGGTATTCTTCTTTTGATTTCTTACGTTTCATGTTTTCTTTATTCATGACAACCTACCTAAGAATCGTGAACTTGAAATACTCCTCAAAGCGTATCCTCCCGTTACAATACAAAATCTGTTCCCAAACCTGATTCCGGTCACATTTGACTCCAAACCTATTATTTTCAATTGAATAGAAAACTCGGTTCACTACCAGGAAACAATCCGGTTATGCAAAATTTCTTTATTGTCAGAATACGCTTCTTTGTTCTGGGATTTACAAATGAGAGGAATGAGAAGGTATTGGCAGGAAGGTGACTCGAAGTGGCGAATCAGGAGCTGCCGGTGCGCCGGGCATGCTGCTTGCCGCGCCCGGATGTGGTGCTTGCGAGTAGTTGCTCCGCATATTCCGGCTTGTTGCGGCGGGTCAGGATCTCCCGAATCCAGCGGCGGTTTTCCTTCTTATACCAAAAGAAAAAACGACGTTGGTTCTTTTTGTCGCCGGCGTTGCGGGCAGTATACATCTTCTTGAGAGAATAGGGATGATAGCCGGAGTAGTAGATGACAGTCGCCACCGTCATTGGTGTCGGCGTAAAATCCTGTACCTGTTCAAGCTTGAACCCAAGATCTTTGGTCTCGCATGCGAGGTCGGCCATATCTTCAACTTGCGAGCCGGGGTGACTCGAAATGAAATACGGTATCAGTTGCTGCTTTAGCCCCGCCCTTTGGCACAACTGGTCAAACTTCTTCTTGAATTTCCGGAAATGCTCGAACGAGGGTTTGCGCATGACTTTCAGTACCTCGTCCGAGGTGTGTTCCGGAGCGATTTTCAGCCGTCCGGAAACGTGGTGGGTGACAAGCTGCTCAGTGTACTCTTCGTAGTGGTTGTTTTTTTCATCTTGCTCGTCTTTGGCCGTGAGCAAGTCATGTCGAATCCCGCTGGCGACAAACGCCTTCTTTACGTCCGGGTGTGCCGCGGCTCTCCGGTAGATGTCGATCAGCGGCATGTGGTTCGTATCCAGGTTATGACAGACGGTCGGGTGAATGCAGGACGGGCTCACGCAGTCGTCACAGATGGCCTGCACCTTGCCCTGCATTTTGTACATATTGGCCGACGGTCCGCCCAAATCACTGATGTAGCCCTTGAAGTCCGGCATTCGGGTGATTTGATCCACTTCCTTCATAATGGACCCTTTGGAACGGCTGGCGATCATTTTTCCCTGGTGCGCAGAAATCGTGCAAAAGCTACAGCCACCAAAACAGCCGCGGTGCATATTGACCGAAAACTTGATCATCTCAAACGCAGGAATCGGGCCGCGTTTGTGGTACTTCGGATGCGGTAAACGCGTATACGCCAAATCGAAGGAAGCGTCGACTTCCTTTTCAGTCATGGTCTGGTAGGGCGGGTTAATCACAAGTGTCTGGTCACCGACCTTCTGCGCCAGACGATTCGCAAACTGCTTGTTGGACTCCTGCTCAACAAACTTGAAGTTACGTGCAAATGTCTTTTTGTCGCGTAAACAGGCGGAATGCGAAGCCAGTTCGATGGTCTGCCACTTTTTGTTTTTGGGCAATGCATCTGTTTGCGGTTGCATGAATGCCGTCTGCGGCACGGTCTGCAACGATGAAAAAGGTACGCCCCGGGCCAGTAGTTTTAGGATTTCGCGCAGTGGCTGCTCCCCCATACCGTAGACCAGTAGATCGGCTTTGCTGTCCACCAGGATGGAGGGTTTCAGTTGATTTGACCAATAGTCGTAGTGGGTCACGCGCCGTAACGACCCTTCGATGCCGCCCATAACCACCGGCACGTCGTGAAACAGGTCCTTCAGAATTCTCGAATAAACCACGCCGGCATAGTCAGGGCGAAAGCCAGACTCGCCACCCGGCGTGTACGCGTCGGTGGACCGCAGGCGTTTGCCCGCGGTGTAATGGTTCACCATCGGGTCCATGCATCCCGATGAGACGCCAAAAAACAGTCTCGGCTTGCCGAGCTTTTTGAAGTCGCGCAAATCGTCCTGCCAATTCGGTTGCGGTACAATCGCAACCCGCAGACCCTCTGCTTCGATGATGCGTCCGATGACGGCGTGTCCAAAGGCAGGGTGATCGATATACGCGTCGCCGGAAATAAGGATAACGTCCAACTCATCCCAACCGAGGATCTCGACCTCTTTCCGGGTTGTGGGCAGCCACTGGCTCACAAGACAGGCACCTTGTTAGAGTCCTTGCATGAACTGATATATGGCATCCGAATGTCCGGGCAGGCCTTCATGTTCAAAATCCGGATAGATGCGCAGTGACTTTTCAGAGGTGATTTTATTGTACGCAGCGAACTGGGTTGAGGGCGGGCAAACGGTGTCCATCAAGCCCACCGCCATCATGACCTTTCCCTGAATACTTGCGGCCAAGTGCTGCACGTCGATGTAGCCGAGTCTCGTGAATACCGCATCTTCACGCTCGTGCAACGGGTCGAAACGGCGGAAGTACTCTCGCAATTCGAAATAGGCATCCTTGGCCTGGTCCATCTGCCACACGCGCTTGTAGTCACAAAGAAAGGGATAAACCGGCGCCACCAGTTTGATTTCCGGCACAAGTGCCGCGCAAGCAAGAGACAGCCCGCCACCCTGGCTCACGCCGGTAACCCCGATGCGCGCTGCGTCCACCGCCGGCAAGTCCATCACAATCCGGCTCAGTTGCACGGCATCCAGAAATATCTGGCGAAAGAGCAGTTTTTCCGGGACATCGTCGAGGCCGCGAATGAGCTGCCCGTTCAAAGTAGTCCCTTTGGCGCCCCCGACATCTTCGGATAAACCGCCCTGGCCGCGACAATCAAGGGCCGCCACCGTAAAACCGGCAGCAGCATAGGCCAATTTGTCACTCCAGTCCCCGGAGCCGCCACCGTAGCCATGAAACATCAAAACGGCAGGATGCGGCGCCGGGGCGTCTTTCGGCTGCAGCACCTTGGCGTGCACGCGTGCGCCACCGATTCCGTCGAAATACAAATCGAGACACTCGGCAAACGAGGCTTGAAACCATGAGCGCGTCCATTCCTCCCGCGCAGCAATCCGATCAAGATCGCGCAGGGCATTCCCCCAGTAGGCGTCGAAGTCATCCGGTCTGGGATTGCAGCCCTGGTAGGTCTGGAGTTCCTCCCAGGGCAAATCAAACGAAAGCGGCATTTAGGCCTCGTCGAGGTTACCGGTGCTTACTCGGCGATGTTGTGCCTGAGACCGGATACGGTTACCAGATCTTGACACGGACATCTTCCGGTCTGCGCATTGCATCTTCTGCCGCGACATCAAACGCAGCGTAAAACTCAGGCATATTCGCCAGAATGCCATTCACGCGGTACTCGCTCGGCGAGTGCGGGTCGGTCAAAACTCTACGTCTCAGCTCATCGTCACGGTACAGTCGCCGCCACACCTGCGCCCATCCCAAGAAAAACCGCTGTCGGCCCGTAAACCCGTCGATGACCGCTGCCGGCTTTTCAGCCAGCGACATCTCGTAAGCCTTGAACGCAATGGTCAGCCCGCCGAGGTCGCCGATATTTTCGCCGAGTGTCAGCCGGCCGTTTATGTGCATGGAATCGACCGGGGTAAACTCGTCGAATTGCTCCACCATGCGCTGCGTCCGCGCTTTGAACTCCTCCCTGTCTGCCTCGGTCCACCAATTTCGCAAATTGCCATCGCCGTCGGAGCGGCTGCCCTGGTCATCGAAGCCATGACTAATTTCGTGACCGATGACGGCGCCGATGGCACCGTAGTTCACCGCATCATCCGCCGCCATATTGAAGAACGGCGGCTGCAGGATGGCAGCAGGAAAGACGATCTCGTTCATGGGCGGATTGTAGTAGGCATTTACCCGTTGCGGCGTCATCAGCCACTCGCTGCGATCGATAGGCTTGCCCAGCTTGTCCAGGGCTCGCCTGTATTCAACCTGGCTGGAACGGATAATGTTGCCCAGCAGGTCGTCCGGCTTCACGACCAGGCCGGAGTAGTCTTTCCACTTATCCGGATAGCCGATTTTCGCATTGAACTTGGCCAGCTTGGCGAGAGCCTCCGTTTTGGTAGCTTCGCTCATCCATTCAAGCTCTTCTATTTCTTTCCGGCAAGCTTTGGTCAAATTCTCCACCAGTTCAACCATGCGTGTTTTTGCTGCCGGCTTGAAATGCTTCGTGACATAAATCTTGCCGACGACCTCGCCAAGTGAGCGGTTCACCGTGCTCACCGCGCGTTTCCAGCGCGGCCGCATCTCCTCGACCCCGCTCAATGTCCTGCGGTACATATCAAAGTCCGCTTCGACAAAATCGTCGCTGAGAAACGAGGCGTACTGGTCGAGCAATTTCCAGGTCAGATAGGTCTTCCAGTCGTCAACTGAAATCAGCCTGAAGATAGTGTTGAATTGTTTAAAGTAGCTCGGTTGCCGCACTATCACCGCCGCCATGTTTTCTATCTGCGCGCTTGCAAAGAAGCGGGGCCAGTCAAAGGCCGGGGTCAGTTCGCGAAGTTTCTTCACCTCGTACTTGTTGTAAGTCTTCTCCCTGTCACGGTTCTCTACGCGCGTCCAGTGGCTCTGCGCCATTTCTGCCTCAATTTCCATGATGCGCTCAGCCTTGGCTTTCGCATCCGCCTGCCCGGCCAGAGCAAACATCTTCTCCACGTGCGTGACATACTTTTCACGAAATTTCCTGAACTTCTCTTCTTCCTTAAAATAGTAATCGCGGTCGGGGAGACCGATGCCGGACTGGCTTATGTAGCCGATGTACTGGTCTGACTTTTTCAGATCCTGATTGACAAAAAAGGAGAAAGGCAATTCCGTTCCGCGCTCCTGCAGGTGGGCCATTCTCTCCAACACATCCGCCCGGCTCTGCATCGCCGCGATCAAATCCAGCTCCGGTTTGAGCGGCCCGGAACCAAGTTCCTGAATCCTGACGGTGTCCATAAAACTCAGATAAAAATCGCCCACCTTTTGCTCTTCCGAGCCCGGCGGATTCTCGGATTTGCCGGCTGCTTCCTCGATGATGCTTCTGAGATTCTTCTCGCTCTCGTCGGCAAGTATGCCAAAAGAGCCGTAGGTCGACTTGTCACCGGGGATCTTTGTTTTCTTAAGCCAGGTACCGTTGACGTACCTGTAGAAATCATCGCCCGCGCCTACCGCGTGATCGAAATTTGCCAGATCCACCCCTGACTCCGGACCCTGTGCGCAGGATGCGAGCATGAGAATTGTTGCGAGCAAGAACAAACGCACTAAGTAATCATGCATTCGCGTAACCCATCCTTTCTTTTATGGAACGACACCAGAATTACATGTTGTCCCGACGTTGGCTTACTTGTCAATGTCGGTTGTTTCAACCCAGCCACGTCACACAGTAAAACGGCCTGCACATTAGCTCTCATCGGAACCTGACATGAGCCCCGCATATTCCTCAGACACGTTGAGATTGACGTCATCCACACCTTTGTCGTCAAACGGATCTTCAAGCAGCTCCTGGATATTGTCCAGACTGACCAGAACCAAACTGTAGAAAACCGCAACCAAAAGCCCAAGTGCCGTGAAGTGTTTGGCAGACAAATCCGCAAAATACGGTGCAAACAGAACCGGGAAAGCGTTAAGAAACACCTGACTGTAGGCTCGCAGTGACGTCGGCGTCCGGTAGGTAAGAATATTACGCATTCTTTCGAAGTCAAAAATGATGGACCGCAAATATTGATTTGCCCTGGAAATCTCTGAGCCGGAAACGCCGGCCGCACGCAGTGATTCCATGGAAAGAGAAAACTCTGAGAACAGTGCAAAAATCTCCTTGACGTCCCGGCCATTGCCAGCTCGTACCGTAAAAGACTGCCGCAGCAGGACGAGTAGTCTCAGTGTTAACTCACGTGCACGGACGGCGTGCTCAGGGTTCGGTTCGGGAAGCCAGTCGCGGTGGGCGTAGTACAACGCCAGACAATGCGCCTTGAGTGAGGCAAAATGCCGCAGCGCCTCCTCCCGGCGACGATAAGCCGCGTTGATCGAAAAAACGATCGGGAAAACAATCGCGATCCCGATAAGCGTGGTCGGTAGCTCCACGGCGATGCCAAATTGCAGGCACGCATAAGTGGCCGAGACCGAAACCCCGATGACAACGAAGGTCTGGACACTGAAAATTTTCAGGAAGTTACGAATAACATTCATACGGTTCTGCTGTCGGTTTGAGAATGGAATATAGTCTGGAAATATTGCAAATTAGACCAGCGATGTCAAGCTAAAAGCCCGAAATCACGCAAACATTTGGTCATTCCGCTTGATCGCTATCAGGGGCGGCTCTACATTGACTTTCGTAAAGAATCCCTAAAGACTTCTTCACCGGCAGGTTGAAATGTTAATAACAGAAAAGACCGTTTTGATTACCGGTGTCGCCAGGGGAATCGGCCTGGCCACCGCTGTGGAGCTGGCGAACGCAGGCGCCAACATTGTCGGGGTTGATTTGGATGCTGGCGACATGGAGCACGTCGGGCAACTGGTACGGGAAAGAGGTCGGGAGTTTCAAGCTCTGGTGGGTGACATCTCAAATGAGGCAGATGTCATGAACTTGAAAAGGGAAATAGAAGAAATGCCAGAGGGCGTCGACATTTTGGTGAACAATGCCGGCGTTTTGCCGAGTGGCTCATTCGTGGAACGTGATTTTGGGGAGTGGCGCAGAACGTTGGAGATAAATCTCACCGGTTTGATGCATTTGACCCACACGCTGCTTCCGCACCTGCTTACCAGAGAAAGTGCGCACATCGTGAACATAGCCAGCATTGCCGGGAAATTTGGTAGCGAAGGCGTGGTGGCATACTCAGCGTCGAAACACGGAGTTGTCGGATTTAGTTCAGCTCTGCGGTCTGAACTGGCGGGAAGCAATGTGGGCGTAAGCTGGCTTTGCCCAAATCCCGCTCGCACCCGCCTGGCAAATGATGTGGCGCACACCTTTCTGACACCACTTGTCCACCCGGAGCAGGTGGCCAGAGCTGTGCGCAAAGCCATCGAAACGAACGCTATCGAAGTATTTGTGCCGGCTAGCGCACGCTTTGTCACCTCGCTTTTTCCAAGTCTGGCACCGAGATTTTCACGCTGGCTTTCAGGGAAACTCGGTGCGTCACGGGGTTGGCGGCAGGCACGGCAGAAGATTCAGGTTTGATTCAGAAGGTCTCCAAAGAAGAGACAGCAGAGTGGCGGGCGTGTTGAATCCGGCAGGTGTCCCCATCACGTCATTTTGAAACACCCACACAGATTGCTTGCAACCATCGAGCGACTATACCCCTCCTCTCTCCCGCTGCGTCATTTCAAAAACATGGCGCAAAAGCTTCTCTTGCTCCGGCAATAGTTTTTCCCCTCTGCGCGCCATCGCTTGCGCTGCGGTCGCAATTGCTTTGGCAAAATCATGTTCGGTCAAGCCCCCGGCGCCACCCCATGAAAACGACGGCACTGCCTTTGGCGGGAATCCAGCCCCGAACACATTGCTCATAACGCCGACAACAGTTCCGGTGTTGAACATCGTATTGATGCCGGCCTTGGAGTGATCCCCCATGAAGAGGCCGACAAACTGCAGGCCGCTATCCACGACCTCACCGTCGATGGTGACTCTGACCGAAGCGTAGTTGTTCTTCAGATCGCTATTATTGGTGTCAGCGCCAAGGTTGACCCACTCGCCGAGATACGCATGCCCGAGAAAACCCTCGTGTTGTTTGTTGCTATGGCCGTGCAGGATGGCGCACTCGACTTCTCCGCCGACCTTGCAAACAGGTCCGATGCTGGTTCCCTCGTAAATTTTCGCACCGATTTTTATGATCGAATTATCGCCGACATAGGCCGGCCCTGCGATTACCGCGTTGCTCATGACCGTCACATTCCGCCCGATGTAGATCGGCCCTTGTTCGGCATCGAGAATCACTCCGGCCTTGATCGTTGCGTCCTGACCGATGTGAATGTTGTCCGAATTCACCAGTACCGCGCTCGGATGGACGCTCCCTGCGATCCGGCCCACAACGCTCCTGGCTTCGAAATCCCGGGCAATCTCATGCGCATTCGCAGCCACCAAATCCCACGGATAGTCCACCAGTCGGACACCTTCTATCTCTGAAACCGGGAGGTCGCAGCGGTCGACAAAAGCGGCGGTATTGGTCTGTCCTTTTCTCATATCTGCTGCCGGCTCGCCGGAGAGGCGTGCTGCCAGCAACCGCCCCTGTTGCACAAACAGCCTTTCCCCGGAAACGTCCAACTCCGTTCTGAATGCGGTATCCGCGATAACCGCGGCATTGACAAACAAGCAGGGATCCGGACTTGGCTGGTTAACCACTTCCTCGCCATAGCTCTGACGGACAAGCTCTTGCAGATATTTCCGGCATGCAAAGACGGTGCTTTGCTGCGCGAACACGTTGCGGACCTTCTCGTGCAGGGTAAACATGCCGCACCGCAGGTCAAACACAGGACGAGTCAATGTCAGCGGATGCAGCCGTCGGCTGAATTCATCCTCAAAGATACAGACGGGGATAGGCATTTCTTATCTCCCGGCAGGCCGGTTAGTGACAAAATTTCCGTGTTTTTTCAAAGCGCCCGGGACATTTGATTAGCCGCTGCAATCCCCTTTGAGAATAAGCCCCGCACAAGTTCACGGCGATGACGCGCCAAATTAAGCAACAAAAAACCCACTCTCAACATATGCGACGAGAATTTATCATTGAACCTGAATAATGCTGAATCTGATGTAGCAGGCACAGATCAAACAACCAAACGGGCATGGATTTTACCCAAAAAGAGCCTACAAGAAACACAGTTTGTGAATAGCGCAGGTGAACAGCTTGCTTGTGGCAACTGGCGTGACCCGCCCGGCTTCACCTCCCATGTCCGGGTGCCGCCTTGTGCGCCATTCATTATGATAGGAGCTTTGCATTGCCATTCAATGAAATTCTGACCAGGCAGCCAACCTGTTGGGACGTTGTCTTGCCGCAGCACAATGCCCCGGTAGTCAGAGGAAGAAGTTCAAAAAAAAAGCCCCGGCAGGACCAGGGCTTTTGCATCAAAGCGAAATCAGCAGGTGATACTAGCGCACCCTCACAGCTCCACCTTCACGACCTCCCCGTTGGTGTAAGGCTGATAGGTTGGGATCAATTCCTGGATCTTGTCGTACATGGCGAAGCGCTCCATCTTCTCAGCGAGGTTGACGATGTGGCTTAACTTCTGCATGATCACTTCGTAGTCATGACCATTGCTGCGCGCGACAAAGATCTTCTCATATTCGGTATGGCTGGGTGCCTCACTTTCGAGCCACAGTTGTTCATACATTTTCTCGCCCGGACGCTTGCCGGTGAACTTGATGCCGATGTCCCGCCCAGGTTCAAAGCCGGATAAGCTAATCAGATGGCGCGCCATGTCAACAACCTTGACCGGCTCGCCCATATCCAGCACGAAGACTTCTCCGCCCTTGCAGATGGCACTCGCTTGCACAATTAAGGTGACCGCTTCCGCAATCGTCATGAAATAGCGGGTCATGTCCGGATCTGTGACTGTGACCGGGCCGCCATTGGAAATCTGTTTTTGGAATAATGTCACCACGCTGCCATTGCTACCGAGCACATTTCCGAAGCGGACCGTCGCGAAACGAGTTCCTTCAGGTTTGTTCAACCCCTGCAGGTACAACTCCGCCAAACGCTTGGAAGCGCCCATGATCGATGTCGGCTCCACGGCCTTGTCGGTGGAAATCAGGACAAAACGACCGACGCCATGCCTTGCTGCTGCATTGGATACCTGCATAGTTCCCTTGAGATTGTTCTTGACCGCTTCTTCCGGATTTAACTCCATAAGTGGAACATGTTTGTGCGCCGCCGCATGGAAGACAATCGAAGGTCTGTGTTCGTAAAACACCTGATTTACTTTTGCGGCATTGCAGACATCGCCGACAACAGTCGTATAGCCTTTTGACCACTTGTTCTTGAAGTCGTTGTCCAGGTAAAACAACCCATTCTCGGAGTGGTCAAACATGACCAGTTTCGCCGGTCGCTGCTCCATGATTTGCCAGCACAACTCCTGTCCTATGGAACCAGCAGCTCCTGTCACAAGAACCACCTGGCCTTTTAGGAAAGTAGACATACGAGCATTGTCTTTTTCCACAGGTTCTCGCTCAAGAAGATCCTCTATCTTGACGCCGCGCAACTGCTCGAGGTTGACCTTGCCGTTCATGATTTCTTGCGGACCAGGCACGGTCTTGAAACTGACTTTCGCCTTCTCACAGATGGTCACGAACCTGCGCATGTCACGTGCTGTGGCAGAGGGGGTTGCGATGATCAATTGGCTGATATTGTGCTCCTGTACGAGACGCGGGATATCTTCGCTGGTGCCTCTGACTGTGACGCCGTGAATACTGGCGTTTGCCTTATCAAGGTCATCATCTACCAACAACACCGGCCGGAAACCCAGTTGGCTATCCCGCTGCATCTGCCGAATAATCATCTCTCCGGCCGCGCCGGCTCCCAAAATGAGTGTACGAACACTTCCGTTCCTTGGCTGAATGATTTCCTTGAGCATACGATAAGACAACCTCACGCCGCCCATGTACATAAGGCCCAGCAACCAATAGATGACCAGTACGGATCGCGGGGTCGCGCCAAACTCCAAAAAGATCTGCATTACTACGAACGCCGTCCAACCCACGGTGTGTGCACCCAATAACGAGACCAGATCCTTTAGGCTCGAATATTCATACAGCCCTTTGTACAGCTTGAATTGATAGAATGATCCGAGCGTGAGCGACAAAAGAATTGCTACGCAAGGAACGAATCCTTTGAGTTCATCAGCAGGGATGTCTCCTTCAAATCGAATAAAATAAGCAAGGAAGTATGCCAACACGACCATCGCAGCATCCGTTGATATTTTCAGGAGCAGGCGTCTTCTGCCCCGCAAACGGTGCCGGCCACTCTGCACGATC
This sequence comes from Candidatus Zhuqueibacterota bacterium, assembly GCA_029262055.1. Classification (GTDB taxonomy): domain Bacteria; phylum Zhuqueibacterota; class Zhuqueibacteria; order Oceanimicrobiales; family Oceanimicrobiaceae; genus JAJDAD01. The sequence continues at coordinate 93,610 of JAJDAD010000010.1, read as the reverse complement.
CAGTTTTGTAGACTCATTTGATGCTTACCTCCATGTAAAGATTCAAAGCGAGTCATCATCCCCGGTCTGATCGCTGTAACAATGGTGAGCCAGATCACTACCAGGTCGGTCCAGAAGGACGCGTTGGCCAGGTAGCGCAAGTTAATCCTTAATTTCTCAGGTAAGATTTTGTCCAGGTAGAGTATTTCCGGGTCGGCATCACTGTCCATTAGGTCGGACTCATTGCGGAACTGCAGAGAGGCCGGATCAGTTATTCCCGGCCTGACCTTAAGGATATCGGCATAGCATCCAGTGTAATATTCCTTGTATTTGGGCAACTCAGGACGCGGTCCCACAAGGCTCATTTCTCCAACGAGGACGTTGAGCAGCTGCGGCAGTTCATCGATCTTGTAGTCGCGAAGAAACTTGCCAAGCCTCGTTACACGGGAGTCCCCGGCTCCGGTAATCGCGCTCCCTGTCTTTTCGGCCCCGGAGACCATGGTCCGGAATTTGAAGATTTGAAAATTCCTGTCGCTTCTTCCCATTCTTTTCTGGCGGAAGAAAACCGGCCCCACGCTGTCGAGCTTGATGCCAACTGCGATAAGGGCAAAAACAGGTGCAAGTACAATGATCCCCACGATCGAAGCGATGATATCTAGGAGTCTTTTCATGGCTATAAACCCAAAATTAGGCAAAACGAAGAAAGGTGAGGTTGGTTCATACGATATTGGTCTGGCGGGAACAGCCCGTCGGCCTTGGGCCTTTGAATCTTGTAATGCAGTCGTTAAGGACAATGGAGACAATGTTAGATGTATCCGAGGTCATCCGTCAATCGAACCTCAGCACGGTACAGCGGCTTTCTGTTTGGTATTCTCCATAGCAACATGACGGACGCACCGGGCCAGATAGGACAGCTCGTCTTCTGACATGGCCGGGTAGAACGGCAATGAGATGACGGAATTGTACACCTTTTCCGAAACCGGGAAGTCGCCGGGTTGGTAACCGTAGGTCTCTTGAAAATATGGCTGCAGATGTAAGGGAATGAAATGCACAGACGGTTGAATACCAAGTTTCTGCAACTCAAGAATGAAGTCGTTACGCGTGATCTTGAGCATCTCCAGGCGCAGTCGAATCAGGAACAAATGCCGGGCGTGCCGCACGTTGCCAGTCACCTGTGGCAGGATAATCTCGTCAACCTCGCCCAGCACATCCCGCAGGAGTTGCGCGTGTCTTTCGCGAACCGAATACATTTTGTTGACTTTGGCCAGTTGACTCCTGCCAAGGGCTGCCGCCAAATCCGGCATGTTGTATTTGTAGCCCTGAGTCACGATCTGATAATGCCAGGAACCCTCGGCAGTATAGCGCTTCCAGGCATCACGACTCATGCCATGCAAAGCCAGCACGCGCATGCGTTCAGCCAGCTCTGCGTTATTTGTGGTGACCATACCGCCCTCGGCAGTGGTTATGTTCTTTGTGGCGTAAAAACTAAAGCAGGTCGCATCGCTGATTGAGCCGATGTGCTGCCCCACCTGCCTGTGAGCAGCAGTAGAACCGTTCTGCGCAGGCTCAGCACTTTCCTCACAAACGCCATTTCCCACCTTCGCGTGCCCGTTGAAATCGATGTCGACGACACTGACATCGTCAGAAGAACCGTTGGGCTCTCCTGAAAAAATCTCTCCCTCAAGGCAATGGGCGGCATCTTCCACAACCCGGAGACCATGTTGGTTTGCCAACTGCTTGAATCCCAAAACATCGCACGGTTGTCCGGCAATGTGCACAGGCAGTATAGCAGCTAACCGCTCCTGCGCTCCTGCTTCTTTCTGCCACTTTTCGATATATTGGTCGACCGTCTCAGGGGTGATGTTAAGATCTGACTCCTGGATGTCGACAAAAACCGGCCGGGCGCCGACATACTGAATCGCTTCGGCGGTCGCGACAAAGGTATAGGGCGTCGTGATAACCGCATCACCTTTGCCGATTCGCAGGCCCGCAAGTGCTAAGTGCATTGCCGCCGTACATGAATTGACTGCCACTGCATGTCTGGCTCCGGTGTATTTGCAGAAATCTTCCTCGAAGGCATGTGCCTGTGGACCTGTTGTAATCCAGCCATTCTTCAGGGTTGCCACGACAGCCTGAATGTCATCATCGTCAAGAAGCGGTTTGTGGAAAGGGATTTTCATTATGTTTTCACTTGAGGGAAGTAGTTTTTGTTTTTCACGTTTGTCGTCTGCCGTCTCACGTTTGCCCTTCTAAAGCCCAAACCACCAAGGCAAGTAAGCATTGATCGAAAAAATCACGTAACTCTGTTCTGCCTCAAACCGGCCCTCCGAGCTGGAAAACCGACCCGAAGCAGCAAGGTCGACATTGCGGATGGGCGAGTACCGGACCATCCAGTCAAAGAAATCAGTGTTTTGTACCGCATCGCTCGGAAAAGGCGCACTGCGAAATTCCTCAGCAATGAAGCCACGGTAGGGACTCAGCAACAGGCTCCTCTCGCCGGCCCGCAGGCCACCGAATCCGACGGATGCAATGACCCGTTGCGGCAAAACCACTCTGAGACCAAATCGCCACTGGTCGGCATCGCTGCCAATTTCCGCACCCAATGGCCGGTCGCGCGACACAAAATTGTTTTGCCCGGTGCCATGACTGAAAGTAAACGTTCCTATGCGCGTGTAGTCAAAGGAGGCGGTGGCGCCAACCAGCCCCACGGACCTGGAATAGGCAGTCCGGATCTGAACAGCTGTGGCATCGGGCCGTCCCTGGTCGCGGTCCCCACTATCCAATTGGAACTCATCAACGGTGAAATTACCGGAGAAACGAAACCCGGGCAGCGGCATCCAGTCTACCGATAAAGTCCAAACCGCGTTCGCACTGTTGCTCAGACGCTGCTGGTTGGTACGTTCATTCTGCTCCGTAACGACCTGGGGCAAGAGCGGATTCAAGAAGGCCGGATCAAGCGGTCGATTGACTCCTGAAAAAGTGATGATCTCCGTCAGCCCGACGACCAGGTTCTTTTGGTTCGAATATTCCAGGCCGTGGCCAACCAGATAGCGATTGATATTGTCGGTGTTTAGCAGAGTCGATTCCAGAAACGCGTAAAAGAAACGGCCTCGGAACCGTTTGTACCTGCCTTCAAACATGAGCTGCTCGTACGACGCGCTGCCTGAGCCCAAAGCGAGATTGTCGCCTTCCAGCGCTCCCCAGATTTGCCGGCCGCGTCCGAACTGCACTGTCATCCAATGGTTGGCATAGCTGATGGAGGCCAGGTCTATTTCAGCCGAATTAAAACCCAACCGGCTGATATCGCGTGGCCGACCGGTAAAATGCGGTAGACTTCCAGGTTCATTTGTCGCCCTGAGATAGAACTGTACATTCAGTTTCTGCCGGAACCAGATATTAAAGTTGGTGTAGGTGGCAGTAGAAAGTCCGGAGAACGGCTCACCAGTGCCAACCGGCCTCTGCAGTGTAGCCCCGTTCCACCAGCGCACGTTGAGGGTGTCCTTTACAATCGGCACCAGCAATCCGCTCGACTCAGTCTCTCTAACCAGGTCATCCCACAACCAGGAGAGCGGACGTTCTGACAGTCTTGCTCCATCGCTGGCACTACCCCACAACCTCTCCCAGCGAAACGGCTTGAAGACAGAGTTCGTCCCCCACTCATGGCCGAAGTCATGCAGAATCCCCAGGTGCAATGCCGGCCAGAATTCAGTGGGGATGTCCTGGGCAAGGGCTACGGGTTGTAGTATGCTCAGCTGCACGAGCACCACGATGGCAGCTGTGATTATGGTTCGTTTACCAGTGTATTGGCACTTCATTTGATCGACTCTGTCGAGCCTCCGGTTATTGGCCACTTAAAACTGCCTGCAAGGAAGAAAATACGCCCAGGTTTGCCCCATGTGTCTCCTGAACACGGCCTGAAGTCATCAGCTCTCAACATGACTAGATGAGCGCAATCCGTCTGGTCTGTCCACGCGGTCTGTGACTGATCCCCTCAGCCGGTTAGAGGCCGCCCTGAGACTGTGAAATGCCCGTATCCCCCTGATGTAGGTAAAATCCCGGAGCTTTCTGAGGCGTGAGCAGGAATACCGCGTCAGCCTGCCGCTCCCGCCGTTCTTAAGTACGATATAATACAGGATATTGTATGCAATCCCATATCGCTCAAAGTCATCATAATTCGCCCTGTCAAGACCGTACCCTATCGTAAACAACTCCGCATCAAAGCCATGTTCTGAGACAAAATCACGTAAGTAATTGTAAGTCGTATCGACCCCGTTTTGCATATAGGAATCCATGATCATGACGCACCAGCCGTCGTCCGTTAAATGGGCATTCAAGCCCTCAGCAATCCCTGGCAGTTCTTCCAGGCCACCTTTTTCGAGGTCGATGAACCAGGGGTTGGCCAGAATCAGGTCGAATTTCCCGTTGACGTTGGAGAACAAATCAGAGTGGCAGACGTCCAGATTCGACAAGCCACTTAGTGCCGCATTTATAGATGTACACTGTACTGCACGCTCGTTGTTGTCCACCGCCAGGCACTGCCCGGAAAAACCGGCTGTAATAGTACTTTGCAAACCACTACCGGATCCTATCTCCAGGGCCCTGCGGAATTCCCGTTCTTTACCGATCTGCTTGAGAAACTTTGCGAAGATCACCGAATCCGAACCCATCCATACCTGGTTGTCAAATTCCCGGTTCACGGGTGGGTAAGTATCGTACGGGTCGCGGATCAAAATGTGCTGGCCGAAAGGCACGAAGCTGAGCGAAAACAACAGTTCCTGCCCTCGTTCAATCAATATCTGGTTGTCCACAAGACGCTGCACGAGAGACCTGGAAAAGCTCTTTTCCAGTACCCGGGCCGGATAAGCCTTGTTGCAAAAACAGGCTTGAAACAGAACGCCTCTTTCGCGCTTAAATCCCGAAATCAGGTCCCGGTAAAGCCGGGGCAGCAACGAGTAGTAAAAGAGCAGATGTTTGTCCCGCGTAAACAGGTTGAGAAGATTTTCATGCTCCTTCGCAACTGCGAGCCAGTTCGCTCTTGTGGGGATGTACTGAAACTTCTCATAGTCATGCCGGCGCAGGACAGACACAACCGCTTTGAGCAATTCCACATCATACCCGAAAATTCGGTCCTCTTCAGTGCAACCCCGTGCAGCTGGGGCTGTCGGCTGCTCGGCGACAAGGTCTGTCAAAGTGCCAACAGCCATGATGGTCACCTTAGTAAAATGGAATAAGGCGTCTTCATGATGTCAAAGTATTTTGTTAAGGGGTCGTGCGGTGAATGCCAGCATGCCAGCGTTTTTGCCTTCTTGAAGTGCGCTGAAAGAGCAGGCGGTGAATTCCCGGCAAGTAGACATTGCTGTGCGGCAGGGCAAAGCCAGACCTGCTCAGGACCAATATTTTCGCCATTTCCACAGACCCCACAGGAACCCGGCGCCATAGGAAAAGTGCAGAATGAAAAACACTACAGGTAAGAGGGGCAACAAACGCAGACTCCGGCCGGCCGTTGATACGCTTGCGAAGATTGTGGCGAGAAAATAAGGCATGGAGACCAGGAAGAAAACGATGGCGCTCTGACTGAGTATTCCAACGGAATGTGTAGCCAGCAAGGCCAGGACGAAAGTCGCAGGTACGATGTGGCGCGCAGAGGCCATTCCTTTGCGCTTTTGCATAACCCGGACCTTGTAGAAACCATATTGAAAATACTGCCGCCACAATTTCCGAAAGCTCGAACGGCAGAAGTATTTCACGCGAAGAGAAGGGTCAAACCAGATTTGACCATTTGCCTGAAGCAACCGGAAATTGAATTCGTCGTCCTGGTTCCGCACCAAATCTTCATCGAAACCACCAACCCGGCTGAATACTTCGCGACGATAGGCGCCCAGGAATACGGTGTCGACCCAGGCGGGTTCTTTTGAATAATGAAAGCGTGAATTGCCTACCCCAAAGGGCGAAGCGTTGGCCGCCGCGATAGCTTCACTAACAGCGCCGTTTCCTATCGCGCATTGTGTTCCTCCGACATTGTCGGCCCCGGTTTCTTCAAGCAAGGTAACGCACTTGCTTACATAGTCTCCGGGAATCTGGCAATGACCGTCTACGCGAATGATGATATCACCCTCTGCTTGCGCCAGGCCAATATTCAAAGCGTTTGGGACGATTCCGGCTTCATTATCCAGTACCTTGTATTTTATCGGCTTCCTGCGTGCATCCGACGGTGTCTTCATGGTTGAGTGAATGATGTCTCTGGTGTTATCGCCCGACATACCGTCAACAATGAGGAGTTCAACGCTATCTTGCGGATAATCCTGCTCCAGTACGGAGCGCAAGGTGTCCTCAATATACGCCCCTTCATTGCGGACAGGCATGATGATGGTGACGCTTGGCCGGCTGACGCTCATGCAATCTCCGAATAAAAGTGCCTAATCTTGCCTGATTCCGGCCGCTCGATAAAAGGAACCTTGTTGATACTGAGATTTAGCCCCGGCTCCAGGTACAAATCCATTTTGCTTTCAATCTCCTTGACCTCACTCTCGTAAAGATCGCGTTCGGTGACCACATCGAATACAAAAGAGTCCAGAGCAGTCTGGCGAATGATGAACTCTTTCAGCACACCGGACGACTCCAATATCGATCTGGAAACGTAGTAGAAGGTCAGGCCGGGTGAGACCTTGCCGCTCGGCAGTGTGACATTATCATTTGTCCGGCCCAGCAGGCTTTGGAGACACTGGTTGGAAGATTCATTCCCGTCTACGCAAATAACGCCGATGTCTCCGACATTATACCGGATAAATGGCATGGCAAGATTGTCCAGATCCGTGATGCAGATGTTCCCCTTCTGCCCGGCTGGCAGGGGCCTGTTTTCTTCATTCAAGACCTCAACAAACTGGGTCTCATGGGATAGAACCCACCTGGAATCATGTCGTTCAAAGGCGACAATACCTCCAACTTCCGAGACGCCGTACTCGTTTATCACGTCGACGCCAAAGCCGTCGGAGAGCGCGTTGCGGTCTTCCGGTGTCAGCACTTCCGAAGTCGAGATGCATTTCAGCAGTGACGGACAGACGTCTTTCAATACGATACCCTGCTTGATCAGATAGCGGGCGAACAAGACTTGTGAGTTCGTGTAGCCATAGATAAGTTCGAATTTTGTCCGCCTGAACTTATCTACAAACTGTGCCAATACTTCATCGGACAGATCAAATACGGGGAAGCGAACCCGGTTCATAACCAGGTCCTTGACCTTCTCGCGCCGGTATGCCCACTTTTCCAGCGGGATACCATAAAAGCGGGCCTGCTTTGCATTCAGCTTAAGTCCATGCAAGCCATAGAGCCTTTTGATCATTGCCCAGTCCATCGCATGGGATTCTTTGTTTTTGGCAAAGAAGAAAGGATGTCCTGAGGATCCTGAGGTGTTGGAAATGTAAGTATTCTTGCGGTCATAGCCCGCTGACAGCAGCTTCTCTATATTATCCTGATAATCCGATTTCTCCAGGACCGGCAGATCTTCCCATCTTTCCGGAAAGTGCTTCCCTACTTTTCTCCGGTAGAATGCATTATGCTCATAGTGATAACGAGCGATCTGCCACCTCTGCTCGTCACGCCACTTGCGATAATCTCCCGGAGACAGTGACTGGATCCGTTCGATTTCCTTCTCAGGCTGGGTGAGTCGATAACCCAACAAACCTATGTAATGCTCAAAAAGCGTCTTCAATTAATTCAAATCAGTTAGGGTTCAAGGCTGCCCAGGCCGGGTTCAGCATGCCTGTGTCGAGGCCTGTAGTTCAGGTTTTTCTTCTCGTCTGCCATAATCTTTTGTCATGTAGTAGGAAGTATCATGTGTTTTGGCGACCTCCCAGCCGTGCTTTTCATAGACTCTGATTGCGGCGGTATTCGCCTTTTCCACACTGAGACCGGCTTTGAATAACCCGAGAGTTTTCACATGCTCATCAAACTGAAAGAGTAGTTTGGACCCAATCCCACGTCCGCGATAGTCCGGGTGGACGCCGATATCGACGATCCAGGCGGTCTCCATCTCGGTAGATTGGCTATCTACTTCGTAATAATTGCCACGAAACAACTTCCGTGTTCTCTCCGATATTTTGCGTACCATGAAACGCCATTGCCCCCCTATTCTGCGGTCAAAGAGCAGCCAGGGCCGAGTTGCCAAACACAAGACGGCCTCCCAAAAGGCATACTGAACCATGGATGAGGTAGAACCCAAGCCAGTCGTTTGAATGGTGTCCAGCGTTCCGGCACAATAACCAACACATTGCTGATCCTCCCGAACAACAAAGAGGAAGTTGTCTTCGACACCTGTGAACATCATCAGTACTTTCTCAGAGAATCGCCTGCTCAAAGATGTAACTATTGAATCAGGGAATACAATTCGACGACAGACATCAATTGCCCGAATATCGTCGATATGTGCGGTTTCAACTTCCAACTCTGGTACCCCGGGTTTGCGTTCAGGCAACTTCTGTCGACGATTGCCCAGTAAAACATCAAAAAGATCATACCACTTACGACTTATGTTTCTCCAATCAAATGATGCACTATGTCTCACTCCATGCCTGGACATTTCGCTATATTTGTGATGGTCACCCAGTAGATTCACAATTCTATCGGCGAAAGCGTCCGTATCGCCATAGTCAACCAGGCAACCGGTCCGGTCATCAAGCACGACCTCGGGGATGCCGCCGATTTTGAAAGCCACCACCGGCAGTCCTGAAGCCATTGCTTCGACTAAAACGATTCCAAAGCTTTCATATTGAGTGCCATGTACAAATACCCTAGACTCTGCCATTATACGTGCCATATCATCATGACAAACATTGCCAAGGAATTTTATGCCCTCCGTCTTCATTTGACCAACCCTGAGCTTCAAATCACCCTCAGCAGGACCGGTACCGGCAATCCACAGCTCTGCTTCCCTTACCTTCTTTTTGACCTTCTCAAAAACATCCAATAACAGGTCGAATCCCGCGTACGACTCCAAAGCCTTAGCGGCTAATAGAACAGGCGGCCCGTTCGTTGTAGCCTTACCATCTGCTTTGAACGACTCTACCCCTACCGTGTGGGGAATAACAACAACATCAGAACTGATTCCAGTGTCGTTCAGGACTTTCTTGAATATGCTCGTGGGGACGACAACGGTATTGGCCAGGCAAAAGGGCAGACGTTTCCACCAACCCCACTTTCGGGCCGTATCAACTGCCATTCCGCCTACAAAATTCAGAACAGCCTTTTTGCCAAAAATACGGGCCAGCACGATAGCCGGCAAATCCTTGAGCCACAGGGCATTGCTACTGGCGGAAATAATATGAATCATGCTACAGCGTGGAATTGTCCAAAGAAAGCGAAAATAAAGAGATGGGAAAGGGAAGATGCCGGCAGCTCGCGAGCCCATCTGTACGCGAAAAACCGTATGACCATCCCTTTCAAATCTCATTGACAAAGCCTCGGCAAGTTGCGCCATTCCACCGACCAGTGGCGGTAATGGGGCGAGGATTGCAATCCGTAGTCTCTTTTGTGGATTCACAGCGTGCTGGCGAAGAAGGGGAGCTTAATTATGAATTAGATCCAGGATGCTACTGATGTTTGCAGGTACAGCAATATCCGTGTTCACGGAGGGCCACAAGGATAATTCGGCCCTCTTCTTCAAAATGTCCAGATACGGCTTCAAATCTATCCATCTTCCTGAGTACCAATTGGAGACATTAGATATGGTGTCGGAGCGACCGTATTCTTTCGCGTAGGAAAAAGATTTCAGTAATCGCTCATTATCGCGTACGGTCTTTGATTTGAGCATTCTCCTGATGAGAAAATTGTCAATGCTATGTCGGCCGGCCCATATCATTTCCTGGACTATGACCGGCGCTGAGCAGGAGACGAGAGGTATTGTTGATGTCGGTATCTTTGCAAGCTTGCCAAAACCAGACTGTCGACCTATTGCATTCAAGAGACCCCTTCGCAGTTTTATGGCGGGATCAATGTTAGAACTGAATCTCATGAAACGCAGCGACATCGAAGGGACCAGGACGTTGCTTATTGCACCTGCTTGCAACAATTGGCTCCCCATGAAATATCTTGTGTAATGGAACCACCGAAAGATCTCATCGAGCAATTCCACATAAGGCGGCATTTGGTCCGCAATGCGCTTGAAACCCAATTCCAGGTCGCACAGTGTTTCTTCTTTGACAGTTTCAACATCACATTCGTCAAGCAACGCGCCCGCAAGCTTATTCCGGTTATGGCATATGTCAGCGATTACGCGTGCTTTTAGTTCTTCTTTCCAATCTTGAAATTGAGATGGGCCAATGACGCTGAACTTCGCGTTTGGTATGAACAGATTGCGCATGAAGTGTTTTTTCCTGGCCATCCGTGAAGAGTATCGCAAGATATTTCTGCCGTCAAGGCTGTCAGCGACCCCACCAATCACGAGATATTCATCGACTGTCTCAGGTGCATCGATGTTCGGTTCAATAAGAGGAGTCCAGTGTAGAAATCCAGCTGATTCGGTTTTGCTGACAATTTTCTTCCAAAGTTCGCCTTGCGGGAAAAAACGATTCTCCAATGGGTAAAACTCGATTGGACAACCCATGTAATCAGCACACTGCTTTGCGAGCCTGGATTCATATAAATCAGATGCTCCCATCGTGTGGCAGCTCAGGTCCCCTTTCCTCTCTGACAATGCGGCAAGAAGTATTCTGGAATCCCATCCTCCGCTCAAAGCAATCGACAGCTTATCTATTCCGCTTGTGGCCAAGTCTATCTCATGGTTCAGCTGGGAATAGGTCTCCTCTGCAAAACCCTCAGTGGTACCACCCTGGAGATCGCTGTAAAGAGTGTTATCAAATCTCCTTGAGGTCTTTCTGCCCGGCACTGCAAACTTCATATACTCGCCGGGTAACAATCTCTTGTTGCGCTTTAGAATTGTTCGGTCGCCAAGATTTGAATAGTGCCCGCCGGCAGATATTCGTTGTAAGACACCCGTGACATCGATCTCAGCGCCTAGCGCCTTTCCCAGGACAACCAGACTTGTGCCACCCAACAAACCTGACTCACAGTATCGATAGTACAACGGGATATAACCGATGATGTCGTTGCATAATGCGACTTCCTTTTCGAGCTTTGAGTAAGAGACCGCAGAGAAACATCCGGTCACATTGTCTCCAAGCGGCCATCTCTTCTCATCCCGGACCTCGGATAAGAATCTTCGGTTGTGGTAAAAGGGGGCACAGTGTTTACCATTTTCTGGGTACTCGATATTGTCGTATCGCACGTATCCGGCAACCGCGCCAACTGAATTATCGCTTTCACCATATGAAGCATTGACACCACGCTCAGCCATCAACAGGGAAAAGGAGTCAAATGATTTCTTTACCACGGAACCCCAAATGTCATTGGCGGATCTTTCCATCTTGTCGACGATGGACTGGTCATCCCCGATGTAGAAGCAGAATCCCGTCATTGTGCTTCAGACAATTCCGGTTGCAGCCTGCCGTTTCGTTCCGGCGATGCACTCGTGATTCTAACGTCATCCCATCCGACAGGCGGTTGAAAGTTGAAAAGAGGATCTGTGTGCTCGAACATGCTTCTCAGCGGAGAGTCGTCACGCGTCGAACGACCCCGGACGATCAAATCTATGGAAGATTGAAAGTCTTCGACATCTTCTGCATAGAAACCCTCCTGCAATATCTTCCGGAACGTGTTCATCTTTTTCCAATTAAAACCCATGAGGCGTGTACATACCAGGTCATTGGCGAGCGAATTGTCCCCCGCTACTAACACGCCCGCTCTCTTCTTTTGCGGATTAAAAGGTCCCTGGCCTTCTCCGGCCACAATCCCATCAACCAAAGAGAAAACACTTCTCTGTTTTTGCTCCGACACCGTGCCGTCGGTGGTTCCAAACATGACACACCTGTTTAGATCCAACATGGAACGCCACAGGGTATTATTTCCGGGCCATGCGCCATGCTCGATCATACTTCCGTATAAGTCTTTGCCAAAGCCTGTCTTCAGAGCGACATCCCGGTATTTGGCGAACAATATCTGACAAATATCAAAAATGATTCTGGGCCCTTTCTTCAGCCTCGCTAATACGTGGCGCTTCAACTTCATCAGCATAGTCTCTTTCTCATACTCGTCGCCACCAGTGTCACTGCCACCTTTTCTGTAGTGAGGCAGAATCTGGTTCTTGTTGGAGCTGGCACCGATGAACGCCTTCAAACAGCAAGTCATGCCGGCTATTTTATGAGTCTTGAGCTTGGGAATATTTATGACGCAATCCGCCGTTAGGATCGCGTTGTGCAACGTGTAGGTCTTTGCCGGGTTTGCGCTGTCTGTAACTTCAAAGTTTGATTCAAAGTGACTGTGAAGCGTATTGCGCAACTTAATATCTGTATGGTTGTTTGCTTCTACGTTGATCACTTTCTCCAGGTATCCGGTCTCGCTATAAATTCCGCGGATCAAACGAAAGTCCTCAAGACAAATGGTAAAGTCAAAATGCTCTTTGTAGTACTCGACGATCTTGTTAAGTCCTAAGCTGTCAACGATTTTGTCAAAATCGGCGGGCATCATGGGGGAATCGCCAATGGTCACCTTGCCGTTCAAGCCACAGGCCAACACCGCATAGTCCACCATGGCACGGATTACACTGCCATTGGTCAGGACGACTTCTTTATCAGCGACATGATAGGTGCTGTGGTGAACCAGGTTCGGCTTGATTAAGACGCTGCCGCCGGGTGGTATGTATTTCCCAAGTGGATTCCATTTGTCAGTGCCAAAGTTCTCACGATCCAGGCCCAGGACGGCTAGCGTATTGCGAACCGCGGCATAGACTTCATTGGTCACCGGCGCCAGACTATGGCTCAGTGACGCAAACTCAGGGTATTCGGTTGAAGCTGAAAAAGGTGCTGATTCCGGATATTGTAAATCAGCGTCCTCGTAGATTATGACTTCCGGCATTCTATGCTCTTCAGTATATGATGACAATTAGAATCATGCGGTCTGCTCAAAACATTTCGTACATTTTGCTGGAAACACTACCAGTCATATCCTCTTCCAACGGATATTGGCTGCCTAGGGAGATCAGCCTGACAACGACCGGTTCGAAGATGTCTGCAAACCGCCGGTTGTACCAGCCACGGGTTATGGTTCCCGCCATTTTATCAGGATCAGGCTTTGGATGGTCAAGGTCGTCTGAAATATCAAATATGCTGTCCGGCTCATTTTGCCCCACGCAGTCAATCCAACGGGAACAACTACCGCTTTCGCCAGGAACCTCATTTCCTAGTTCCCCGGAAGCAGGTAGAACTTTCTTTTGGTACAGGCTACTCAGGCTCTTCTCCAGGGCTTCATCTTTGTTGGCGTTTGTTCCCGGCTGGCTCTCGGCGGTCTCCTTCGGAGCCGTCTTCATTTTCTCCTGCTCTTCCTTAAACAACATGCAGTTCTCGAGCACCAAAACATCCATTTCTGTATTCATGAAACACCGGTAGGCGTCCATCGGTGAATTGACTATCGGCTCGCCACGGACGTTGAAGGAGGTGTTGACGATTATCCCGTACCCGGTAGATTCCTGGAAAGCTCTGATGAGGTTATAGTAGTTTCCGTGATCTTCCTTATCGATGGTCTGGACACGCGCTGAATAATCCACATGTGTTATGGCCGGGACATCGCTGCGGGGCTGGCGCACAATCTCAAGCATTTCGTCGGTGGTGCCGCGTTCAAAAGGCAACCTGCGATCCTCGCGTACCGGGGCAACAAACAACATGTACGGACTTTCCTTGTCTAACTCGAAATACTCGTCTACGCGATCAGCAAGGACAGTCGGAGCGAAGGGACGAAACGACTCACGGTATTTAATCTTCAGGTTGATGGTGGTTTGCATCTCCTGGCTACGGGCGTCTCCGATGATGGAACGGGCGCCAAGAGCCCGTGGGCCAAACTCCGTCCGGCCTGAATAGTGCCCGACCACCTTCCCCTCATCCAGGAGCCCGGCGATAATGGCGTCCCGGTTCTTGTCCTGTATCTCACGGTATTTTATGTTCTCGGTGTCGAGGAAGGACTTAATCTCATCGTTATTCCATTCGGGCCCCCAGTACGATCCGCGCTGCAGTGGCCTGCCGTCATCCGGCAGCATCCGGCGCTTCTCAAAGTACATGTAGTGGGCATCGAGGGCCGCGCCCAGCGCTGAGCCGGCGTCACCCGCTGCGGGTTGGATCCAGACATCTTTGAAGATGTTCTCTTTGAGTAAACGGCCGTTAGCCACGCAATTCAGAGCCACGCCACCTGCCATGCAAAGATACTCTGCCCCGGTCAATTCCCGGGCGTGACGGGCCATGCGTAAAATAACTTCCTCCGTCACCTTTTGAATAGAACAGGCGATGTCCATTTCGCGTTTGGAGATCTTTGTCTCGGGCAGGCGCGCCGGGCCACCAAACAGTTCCGCAAATCGCTCATTGGTCATCACGGACCCATCCATGTAGCTAAAGTATTCCTGATTCACATCGATCGACCCGTCGTCCTTCAGGTCCACCAGGTTTTCCAGAATGGTGTCGACGTAAATCGGGCTACCGTACGGTGCAAGCCCCATCATTTTATATTCGCCCGAGTTTACCTTAAAGCCGGTAAACTGGGTAAATGCCGAATAAATCAGTCCCAGAGAATTTGGGAAGAGCATCTCTTTCAGCATCGTCACCTTGTTTTCGTCCCCAAGCGCGATGCTGGCAGTCGCCCACTCGCCAACGCCATCCACTGTTAGAATGGCAGCTTTCCTAAAAGGCGATGGATAGAAGGCAGCAGCGCAATGTGAGCGATGGTGAAAATCCTGCAGGATCTTACCGCTGTACTTTAGTTTTTTTCTGATCAGTCGTGGCAGGAAGAGTTTGTACTTGACCCATGATGGCAGGCTTGATTTCCAGGCGTTTTCACTGGCGGGAGCTGTTTTTGAAAAGGTCCAGAGCAGGCGCTCGAGCGTAAGTGAAGTCTTGTCGTAGTAGACGATTGCACTCAGATCATCTTGTTGGATGTTGCCCCTTTCCAAGCAAAAGTTAATTGCCGACAACGGAAAGCGGCGATCATTTTTCACCCGGCTGAACCTTTCCTCCTGAGCCGCCGCAACGATTTCTCCGTCCTTGATCAAAGCCGCGGCCGAATCATGGTAAAAGGCGGAAATGCCCAGAATGTAGAGCGGTTTCTCTGCTTTTCCGTTGCTTTCTGCTACGCGGTAGCTACTGCTCTGGTGTGACAATATCCCGTGTTTCTCTATCTCGTCAATCAGGAACCTGGATATTATTTGGTGCCCACGTTGGGAAAAATGTGACTTGTCTTCCCGGAAACATAATTCCCGCCGTTTATCGTACTCCAGTTTGTTCAAATCATCGGGGAGATTTGCCACATGGACCTGTTTACCCGGGTCCTCGAAATTCTGGAAGAATTGCTTGAATACAGGCTTTGCGCCGTCCGCGTAGTAGTGGTAGGTCGGTATCGGCATAACCATGACCGGGACCGGAGCCAGCGAGTCAACAAACTCTGTCAGGATTTCCTTCATGATGGAGTATCCGTCGCTGCCGGTTTCCTGATAGTCCGGATGCGGCTGATATGCCATCTTAATAAGAAGCGAACGCAGGCGTACCAACTGAGGGCCGAGACTGCTTCGAATGGACCCCAGCAACTTGCTTTTTCGGAAGCCGTCATGCAGTTTGTACAGCGCCTCCTGGCCTCTTGGTATCTCCCATTGTACCATCTCAGGCTTGATCCCTGTACTGTTGCCATTGACTCGGGGCACCGGAAAGTTACTGAGCTTCAACTTTCCGTCCTGCAGCTTGAAGTAAGGCTTCGGGGTCAAAACGCGTTCCCGGGTGAACGGATTGAGCGTTTCCCGGTAAGCCACTTTGTTGCGCTCAATGTTCTCCACCAGAACACCGACCACAACTAAATCTGCTTCAATATCCTGCGCAAACTCACGCCAAACGAGATACTGCTGATCGGTGCCGGAGCCGGAAAGGCCGAAATTATAGACCTCAGCATCGAAATGTTTCCCTACCAGGTCTGAAAATCGCTCGCTATTGCTGACACCATCAGCAGCGGTATTCGAATCGCCAAAGAATAGAATTCTCGGCTTGCCGGTCTTCTTTGTCTCAAATTCCGTATCCGAGCGGAAGCCCATAGAATTAGTCCGGACATAGTAGCCGCCGTTCTCGTTCATGACCCGGGCATTGAGATTGGGGACAAAAAGATGGCCAATTTTCTCATTATAGCAAAATATCTGACGGTGTGTTTTCAATGATTCACCTATTCTTGAAGATTGCACAATTCTGGCTTGTTTGGCATCGTAGCCTTGCCGTTTTCCTGCGCCCCAACTCTTTGAGGATCAATCCAGCATTTTATATACTCCATTGTGGTTTCAGCAGTCTTCTCCAATGTGTTCTTGCTGACCAGGTCATGCCCGTTTCTTATCAATTTCCGGCGAAGTTCCTGGTCACCAATGATTTCCTGCACTGCATCGGCGAGCTGATCCGGATTTCTTGGCGCGCATAACATCGCATGGGTTCTATCCGCCAACAACAACGGGATTCCGCCTATCTTGGTGGCAACCACTGGAAGAGATTGGGAGAAGGCTTCCCATATTGTACGCGGGAAACCCTCTGAGGCAATTGAAGCGGTAATGAAAATGTCCGCCTTTCTATAAATATGATACAAATCCGGGCCTAGCGATAGATACCCATGGTGTTCTAACTTGTGAATCATGCTGTGGCGTGAAAATATCTCTTTGACTTCATCCAAAACAGGGTCGTTTGTGGTCGCGTGACCTACAATATGAAGCCTGACATCCATCCCTTTCCGATTGAGCTTGATCGTGGCTTGTGCAATGTCACTGAGGCCCTTTTGTCGATCAAGTCTGCCCACAAACAGAAGCCTAATAGGGAAGCGTTTGCAGGTATCAGTTCGATAATACAAATCATCGGCCTTGACTGTTGTGGTGGTTATTCTTTTTAGAGACTGCGCTTTGTTTCGCCATTGCAGCTCGCTGCTTTTGTTATTTACTAACACCAGCGATCGGCTTGCGCTCTTTTCGAGTTGGCGAAGACTATACTTATAATATGCCTGAATTATGCTTTTCCGCCACCACGCCAACTGACTCGCTTTTACTTCCTCCACCGCATCACCGACGATCAGCAAGATCAACGGCAATTGGCTCGACAGTTTTGCGAAGAAGGGAAACAGGGGCGACGGCTGCCGTATCAGCAGAGCATCCAGATTTTTACGTCCTCGCTTGAACTCTCTGACAAAATAGGATTGCAGCAGCAGCCGGACATACACCCTGGCGTGGATGCCGATATTCACGAGCTTTACTTTCTTGCTCTCGATCACATACTCCATCGACTGCAACTCTTCCTTCCTCGGGCTGTGCAGGAAGCAGACCAGCTCGTCGCAGTGGTCGGCCAACCCGTCCATAAAAAGTCCTTGCTGCGCGGTGGTACGAATCTGTCCATCCATCTTAATTGCGGGGATATGATAATGAAACCCTAGCTTCACGCTTAATCCTGTGTATGCTTGATTTTCAGAACATCAGCGCCCGTTAGAACTACGCTGCCACGATTCATGATTTTGCCACGGCATGCTCAATGATCAAGCCAATGTGCTTGTCAATGAGATCGTTCATTTTTTGAACGCCGTGACTGTTCAAGTGCAGATGATTGTGAAAGTACCTCTTTGAAAAGGTGTTCCTGTCCATCAACTTGTTCCAGTCAATGTACTCGACACCAATTCTCGCCAGATAGCTTTCGATATCGTCTTTGCCGGCGATGCTCTCGTAAAGCTCCTTCGTCAACGGAGGAAAATGCGACTTGAGTATTATCCCCTTGCTTTCACACAGCTTCCTTATCCTATCAATGTATCCATACTCCCTGGAATCATAGTCCCACGTCCGATCTTCGCGTAATTCTTCTCCACCCCAAACTTCTTTCGTATTGTTAAACCCACGCACTCGATTGTACTTTTCAATCCCTAACAGATGTTTTAGAAAGACATCAAAGTAACCTTTGTACCGCAGAAGTGGGGTGAAGACTTCCAACCTGGAAAAACCGTTGTAGCCGCTCAGGTAGCTGTTTATTGATTCTCGGTCGAGGAAAATGTATTTCAAGAAAGTATCTTTGTTGTAGATGTTTTCCCGTCTTCGGACCATGCTTGGATCAACTTGCAGAATCAAATATCGCGGAGGATTATTGGATTCCAGATATTTCACGACCTTGCCATACAGCAGAGGTATGCCGTAGCCGTCCTCAGCCAGGCAGTAGCTAGACAGGCCGGTTACCTTCTCGAAGTGCATAGGGTCGAAGTGTACCCATGTTCTGGAATTGCCAACGAAAATGACTTCGGCGTCTATGTTTTCCAGACGATGCCAGTCTTCAAAATTGTGTGCAGCCTTGCTATAGTTCATAGACAATAGCAGCTCCAGTGCACAGCAAATAGCCAGAAATTGCAAGATGAAGAGAGAGAATCTCCGAAAAAAGCATTTCATAATCAGAACTGAAAATAGATAAAGTTAGCGGCCTGATTCGGCACGTGCAGGAGAATCAACAACACGAGAATTGAGTAAACAGCATTCCGGAAGAACAGGTTTGACACGTATGGTGCAGTTCTTTTCGGCGTACAAGACATAGAATTCATCACCCCCCAATCACAGATCACAAATAGAACAACATAGATAATATAGAGTCGGTGCGATGCGGGATAGACGATATTCATGGAACTTAAATAGGATAGAGCTGATGTGACACTCTCGTTGCGAAAAAACACCCATGCGACCGTAACAAAACCAAAGGTAAGACCGATTTGACCTGTTTTCTTCAACAATGGCAGCAAGCGGCCATTCTCATGTAATTCTTCTCTCTTCTTGCGATTGCTCCCGAGAAGAAACAACGGCAAAAAGAGGCAAGCATGAATGAAGCCCCAGACAAGGAAGGTCCAGTTGGCGCCATGCCAAAATCCACTGACCACAAATACCACAAATATATTTCTTATTGACCGTGCTTTGCCCACCCTGGAGCCGCCGAGGGGAATGTAGACGTAATCCCGAAACCACGTGGACAAGGAAATGTGCCAGCGTCTCCAAAACTCAGCGATGTCCCTTGAAAAATAGGGGAATCTGAAATTCGTCATCAGGTCGAAGCCAAGCAGCTTCGCTAAACCTATGGCCACATCGGAGTAGCCACTAAAATCACAATAGATTTGAAATGAAAAATAAATCGCCCCAAGAACCAGCACGCCACCATCATAGTGTGAATAGTTTGTGAAAATGTCGTCGACATAACGACCCAGCGAGTCAGCAATCACGATTTTCTTGAACATGCCCCACAGAACCAATCGCAAGCCCTGCACGCCCTGTTCGTATTTGAACGCCCGCCGTTTCAGGATTTGCGGCAGTAAGTTCTTGGCTCTTTCGATAGGTCCGGCGACCAGTTGCGGGAAAAATGACACAAACGCAGCGAAACTGATAAAATCCTTTGTCGCCCTCAATTTACGATTATAGATATCTATCGAATATGAAAGCGTCTGAAACGTGTAAAAGGAAATGCCAACCGGCAAAATGATCTGCAAAGAGTAACGAGGCATCTCATATCCTATCACTGACCAGGCGTCAATCCAGGATTGAATGAAGAAACCATAGTATTTGAAAACGCCTAGCATGCCGATATTCACGCCGATGCTTAGCCAGAGCCAGGCCCGCCTTCGGTTTGTCCCGGTGCTGTCTTCAATTCTCAGGCCGACGAGATAGTCGACCACCGTGCTGATAAGAATGAGGGAAAGGAATCGATAGTCCCACCAGCCATAGAATACATAGCTGGCGAGCACAAGAAATCCGTTTTGAAGCCTCAAGTTCCGGTTAAAGAAAAACCAGTACACTGCAAAAACGGTGGGGAAAAATAGCAGGAATTCGTTTGAATTAAACAGCATGGAGCAAAGAGTAGTTGTGCACCTGAATGAATAACATAATTACTGACTGACGACTCCAATTCGCTGGTGACGAATTAGTTTCGTGCGTCTGGCCGCGAGACTGCGTCTATTGAACTGCGGGACGCTGGCGTTCTGCGATAAACGTCGTTGATATTCGAATCCCGCATATATGCTTATAAAAAACCATATATACCCCATGTCAAAATACAACATGGACAACGCTATCGGGATCCCCACCAAAGACATCGAAAAATCAATGAGTGACTCGTGGTGATTTTTCGTGTCAGACATCTGGTATATTATTTCACGATAAACAAATATGTTGAATAGTAATAATGCCAGCAATGCCGGCAGGCCCAACCGAACCCAGGTACCCAAATACCAATTGTGGAAATCAGCCAACCTTCCCAAATATTTTTGCGTTACAAAGTAATCCGCATGATACCCAGAGCCGACAAAGTATCCACTATCGCCGAGATGCTCCAGGCCGGCATACATTAGGTCAAGCCTTCCGCTAATATCGTCTGTTTGGCCATGGACAAGATCATCCAATCTCTGAAAAGAGGATTCAATAAAACCATATTTCTGGGACAAGAAAGCAAAAGTCTGAACAGATATGAGGCCGAAGAGAACCAGAACAACCAATGTTCTCATTCTGGTCAACGCGTCACCTCTGGAAAAAAAATGTAAGCCAGCGACCAAAAGGACTGTGACAAAAAGAACAACCGATGCTCCCCGAGATACAGCACTAAACAATGCTGCTATGAATATTAGGATTAGACTGCCTGATAACAATCTGACCATCGGAGATACGTATTTGGTTATCAGGTAGGGCAGCAGAGTAGTCGCGGCAGCACATAGCCAAATGCTGACTGTGACCTTATCATTCGCATGCGCTCTCAGTACATCA
Organism: Candidatus Zhuqueibacterota bacterium; assembly: GCA_029262055.1. Classification (GTDB taxonomy): domain Bacteria; phylum Zhuqueibacterota; class Zhuqueibacteria; order Oceanimicrobiales; family Oceanimicrobiaceae; genus JAJDAD01. Next base: position 72,765 of record JAJDAD010000010.1, on the reverse strand, counting down.
CCAAAGGCAAGACCCACCTGCGTGTATTCATACACTTGCATTGTTTTCGTGAGCGCCGTATACAAAATGGTATAAAACAATACTCTCCTGGCCATCGGATGTGAGAGCACCGGAATGATTAACCAGAAAGTGCCAATTTCGACCATGGCTTTGATTGCAAAAGCAGCCTGAAGCTTTTGAGCGGACGCGCCTATCAACGCCAGCATTATTGCCATCCCGGAGAAATGCAGACCATAAACCCACTTATACTTGCCCAAATGGCTCAACTTGAATCTCTTACCCATAAGAAGGTACATTGCCAGACTGATAATCAACTGGTGGTACCACCTCACACCCTCGAATTGAAAAGGTATCGTAGACGTCAACAGAAGCCACTGCAACACCAGAAAGCCGAAAGCAATCCACTCCCGCAATCTGACTCTATTACCGTTGCTCGCTGTGTTATTGAATCGCATCAGAAAGTTTCCGGGCGCAGGATTCAACCGTATAGTCCTGAGCGAGCCGATGAGCATTTGACACAATCCTGAGCCGCAACTCTGAGTCGGCCACGAGTTCGGCCACTGAATCCGCAAGAGCCTGCGCATCTCTTGGCGGGATCAGAATGCCGTGTTTGCGATTTTCGATCAGGGCAGGTATGCCACCGACCTCAGTTGCGATTATCGGGCAACAGTTTGCGGCAGCCTCCCAGATAACGTGTGGGAAGCCCTCCGCATAGGTCGGGAGAATAAAAATGTCGCATTTGCGGTAGAAATCAAAGAGAGCCGGCCCAAACGGTATGGAACCGTGCAGCCGAACCTGGTCCTCTATCCCGAGACCCTTCACTCGTTCGGCAATGGCCGCCCCGAATTTTCCGACAGCGGCGCCAACCAGGTTCAGCCGGCAACGGACGTCCCGGGCGTTGAGAATGGAAATGGCCTGCAACGCTTCAAGAATCCCTTTTTCGGTGGTGAGTCTGCCGCAGAAAAGGAGGCTGACCTCCCGGTGTAATTTGCGATGCTCAAGTCCGGGGAAATCATTCGCGCTGATGGTGTTGGTTGGGACATGAATGCAGTCGCGCGACAGTGTTGCTTTCACCTGGCGCACAGCGTTATGGGAATTGGCCATCATTGATCCGGTCTTGCTGATAGCCATCAACTCCCAGAGCCGGTAACGAGCCATAAAACGATAGTAGAGTTCTGACAGGGACAGCCGCGGAACGTATTGGCTATAGGGCTTAAGATTTTGCACGAGCAGAAACCACTTGTGTGCCACATCAACGTTTTTCCAGATGGTCATTTGCCTGGGTGTCATGCCCCGGACCAGCAGCGTATCATATTCTCCCGTCAAGTCGCGGCACCTCTTCTTGGTACGCTTGATTCTCGGAATTCTGTCCCACATGCGACCCTCCGGCCCCAGGCTTTCCAGGCTGACTTTCCGGTTCCGGATGCACGTATCTTGCGAGCTTTTCTTCTCTGCGGATTCGTAGAGCAGCAACCCGACCTTGTCGAAATGGTTTGTCAATTCATCGACCCATCTGGCGATGAAGGAGTTCACCCAAATCCCATCTGCATCGCTAAAGGCGATGGCGTGGTGATGAATCAAAAGCGTCCTCGCGGGGTCTGAAGAGATGCTATTTGCAAAGTGATTGGCAGCTATCGTGCTTGACTTAAGGGTTGCAGAGATAATCTGGAGTCACTCCGTTAGAGAACCAAATGAGCCGTCCGCCAGAATGCGGTGACGGCTACACCAAACTTGTACGGACAGGCTGCGGCAGACGCCTTAAAAGAAACTAGGTACCCGCCCATCAAGAAAAAGGTCGACGAGCGATAGGTTCAACAACTTGACGACACTCCGGCTTACCGACATGACCAGAAACAAGACCGGAATAGAGTATAGCAATTGTGTAGAAAATCTAAATGAACCTTGTGCGAAGCTATCTTGCATCTTCGCCAATGCGATAGCTGATGACACTGTAAAGAACAGACTGAAATAATAAATAAAGTATGGGTGAACGTAAGAACCGCTATAAAGAAGCACACCGGCAGGCAAGCCCCACAAAAAGACCATAACATTGACAAAATGAACATTGAGCGTATCAGTGCCTCCTCGTACAATCCCCTGCTTCTTCATCAGTTGGATTCCGGAAAGTACGAGGCCAGAGAATCCGAGAAAAAAGGCGATGGGTGAAAAATGAGTGTTCATTCTGATGACCAGCCTGGACAAGAAGAGCTTGAATGGTATCGAGCCATATTGCTCGCCGACGGGAATATCCTTGACCCCGGAGATCCTTGCAACCACGCGAGCGACCAACCGCTCCAATGCCCCAGGTAGAAGCGAATAATAATAGACCAACGAACAGGCAATCACCAGCAGGAAGGCCAGAACCGCCAGAAAGGCCCGGACCTTCATCTCAGGTGCGAGGCGTTTCTCCAAAAACAAGTGCAGGAACAAAGTTGGCACTATGCTCAGCGCAAAGAAAGAAGTCCATACATTGATAAGGAAGACGGCACCGAACAGATACAGCCATCTATAGTTGACTGTCTCCAGGAAACGAATAAAGATCAAATAACTGAGAAATGAGAGGCCGAGCACAAGGGAATTCAGATTGATGTCGCTGTAGTAATGATGCATCAGTGAAAACGGCGTCAAAGAGAATAACAAGGCATATACTTGTGTGGTGCCCACAAAAAATCTGGCCGTCACCGGCAGAAAACAGTAAAGGACGATGAGTCCGAACAGTACAAGGAGACTTTTGACAACTCTCCAGTTTCTTCCGGTCAAATCGTACACCACGGTCGCTATGATTGGGAATAGAGGCGGGCAGGAAATATATGCCGTAAGCTCGGGGTTCCTGTCGAAAGGCACGCCCCCCAAGTTTAGCCGCACCCTGGACTCGACCCCCAACTCTTCATACGTCTGCTCCTCCACGGAATAGAGGTTGAAGCCTCGCGTGTATGCGAATCCAAATCTTGAATGATTTTCAACAAGCTGCAATATCTGAACTTCCTTCACATAGGGTTTGTCCATGGCCAGCTTGATTCCGCTCACTGACATATAAACAGCTAGAGCAAAAACGAAGGCAAGTCGTGCGCCTCTGCCAAGGTCACGCCAATAAATATCCAAAGGCCAGAGTCTCATACAGATCTCCTCGACAACATGTGCCGTGTTTCTCCTATCAATGCCTGCTGTTCAAGATTCTTATTAAGGGCGGCAAACTACTCGCTTGATTCGTCGGCGATGTCTGTCAGACGCGGAAAACAGTAACATAGAACGCATGCGGGAATCCCGACAGTTCCCTACATTTGTTGGACTTGGGCACTTAGTGACTTCTCGCCCAAACAGTAGTTAGTTCACGCCGGTTTTTGTCCAATAAAACTGTTGAGCACTTTGTTTTTTCGTATATTAATGAGGCCTGCGTCTTGAAGTATTTTACGTAGTTGTTCTTCAGAAAAATGTTTCTCTATTATGCTTCCAAACCTGTCATACGCATCCAATATTGACCATTCAAGTCTCATGTCCTCAGGTATAGGAAGATGTGCATATTCTGGTGCTGGAAATAGGACCCACTTGAAAAATTTCCCCAGAAATGGAATCTTATGCGTCTTCAATGCAAACGGGACATATTTCTTCAATATTGTGAGCAATCTATGTGGATCCATGCGGCTGCCAATAAACCTATACATATCTCCCGGCCAAATCTTCAAATGGGGTCCATATAGCCAGACAGCCAACTCTCCGCCTGGCTTTATCAGTGAAACCAACGATTTTATTCCTTTCAAGGTATCCGGGATATGATCTAAGACGCCAATACTATAAACAAAATCAACCGAGTTCTTTTGAATAGCAGTGCGATTTAGATCAGCTTGAATAATATCAACTGTTGAGAAATCTCTGATCAAATTGTCTGAAGCTGCGTCGACAGCGCTTGACATGTCTAAGCCAATACACTTCTTTGAAAATGGAGCAACAATTTCAAGGAATCTACCAGAACCACAGCCAGCTTCTAATACTACTTTACCTTTCATGTCTTCAGGCTGATAACCTGTAATATCCGACCATCTATCACGAGAAATATGTGTACCAGTATGGGAGTCCAATTGAGTCTTCTTGAAGAAATGCCACTCATAACCAAAGCTCGTGGCATACTTTTGATCCGATACAAACCTTGGAATAAAATCCTTAATCTCATATTCTGAATCAGAACTAGCGGAAACTAAATATCCAGACTTGACCCTCTCATTCTCATAAATGGGATCTCGCAATTCAAATTGTTCGTTTGAAGCAGAATCTGACAAGATATCCAATAAGTCTCTGTTCATCATTAACCTACATGTTTAGTTAAAAGAATGCTGGCGGTCATTATTCTCAAAAGAAACATCCACGAATGAAAGATTTAACAAATCTGTATTCATTGTGTTCTCGATGCCTTAATCACACCTTACTTAGGCTGGCCCACTTGCTGCTTGACTTCACCAAGTGCTTTGCTCAACTTTCTTGTGCTTCCCCAAAAAGCCATCGGTTCGTAGTCGTTGTACGGGTAGTAACCAAAGTTCAAATCAATGGTTGAGTCTCGCCCGGCAATGTATTCTTCTACCAGTGTTCTGATCGAGGTGGGCTGACCTGAACAACAGTTGACAATTCCGGAAACCTCTTGCTGCATTGCGATTCTTACGATGTACTCCGCGGTCTTCTCTACCGGCAAGTAATCTCTTAACTGCTCTCCGCCGGACATATTAAACGCTTTGTCATTTCCGGCAATTGCTAATTCTAGTTGTGACAGGATTGAATGCGGACTTTGTCCTTTGCCAAAAGGATAAAAAACCCGGATCCACTTCAAGTCGTAGTCGAACCTCCTTTGCACTTGTTGTAGAAACTTTCTCAAACAATCTTTGGCCAGAGCATAAGGAGTATTTGGTCTTGCTTCCATGTCTTCTTTTAGCTCACCACACTGCATACCATATTCGAAACAAGTACCCGCGACAACGGCCTGTTTGAGCCCGCTCGCAATCATATTCTTTAGAAAAGAATAGTTCCGGTAAAGGTTTCGCTCCAGGTGGTACAATTCTTTGTAATTCGGCAAGCCACCCCAGGCAAGATGAATAACCATGTCAGGTTCGCCAAAAAACTGATACCAATCCTGCCTGTCCTCATTCAGATCTGCTTGCTTAAAATCGATCCTCCCTGTCCACGAGTCAGGTGTTTCATTTTCATTTGCCCTCGAACTGGCGACAACATCACAATCATGACCTGATAGATTCGCAATCACGTAACTTCCGATAAAGCCGGTCGCGCCGGTTACCAATATTCTCTTTTGCTTATTAGAGGTCAAAGAACATGTCTTCTATTTAAACGGACTGACAAACTTATCAAACTCTGCAAGTTGTCTGTCTCTCTCGGAAATGACCGGATCCGTATCGGGCCAGGGAATGTCGATTGAATTCCACAATATGCCCGTATCGTGTTCCGGCGAATAAGCGGTTGAGACTTTATAGAGCATGATTGCCTTTTCAGACAGAGCATAAAAACCATGAGCCAGTCCCGGTGGCACATATAATGCGTTGGCTGAATCTTCGTCTAGCTCAAACGTCTCATATTTTCCGTAGGTATGCGAATGCTCCCTCAAATCAAGAACAGCATCAAAAACACTGCCCGCGACACAATAAACAAGCTTCGTATGTTGGTGAGGAGGAACTTGAAAATGCAGCCCTCGCAACACCTTTTTTCTCGAAACAGAATAGTATTCCTCCGGGAAGGACGTCTCCAAACCCAGCTCCCTAAAAGTCTTCTCATGAAACGTCTTGACAAATACCCCTCTCTCGTCTTTAAATCTTGCCGTTTCAACTACGTAGGTCTGGGCGAGCGATGTCGGGACGAGCTTCATTGTTTCGCTAGAACCTGGTCAGGAATTCTTCGAATGCAGTGACAATGTATTGCATTCGCTGCTTATCAATACCCGGGTAAACACCGATCCAGAACCCGTTTTCAACCACATAATCGGTGTTGCGCAATTCAGAAACAGCGCGGTATTCCTTGTCGGCGAATGCCGGCTGACGCAGCACGTTCCCGGCAAAGAGCGTGCGCGTGGCGATCTTGCTCTCTTCCAGAAAAGCGACTATTTGATTCTTCGAAAAGGGAGCTTCTTCTTTGACTGTCAGGAAGAATCCAAACCAGCTCGGTTCAGCTTTGTCCTGCCATTGCGGCAGGATGAAGTGACCCGAATACTGCTCGAAGAATTCATGCAGAAAGGCGAAGTTGTCACGCCTGCTTCTGACAAAGCCGGGCAACTTCTTCAACTGCGCAACACCGACAGCCGCCTGCATGTCGGTGACTTTCAGGTTGTATCCAATGTGTGAAAAAATGAACTTATGATCATAGCCGTAGGGCAAATCACCCAGTTGCCATTCGAAGCGTTTGCCGCAGGTGTTGTCCATTCCGGAATCACACCAACAATCTTTGCCCCAATCGCGAAAGGATCTGACGATCTTCTTGAGCTGGGGATTGTCGGTGATGACGGCGCCGCCTTCCCCCATGGTGATATGATGTGCCGGATAAAAACTCTCCGTGCCCATGTCACCAAAGGTGCCAGTCATTTTGCCATCCCATTTGGAACCAAGCGCATCACAATTGTCCTCAATCAGCCACAGGTCATGTTTTTCTTTGATCCGCATGACTGCATCGATGTTGAAGGGGTTGCCCAATGTATGCGCAAGAAAGATTCCCTTTGTTTTGCTGGATACCGCGTTTTCCAATTCTTCGATATTGATATTGCAGGTCCCCAAATCTATATCACAGTAAACCGGGACAAGCTGATTCTGATAAATGGGCGCGACAGTCGTCGGGAAGCTGGCTGCGACCGTAATGATCTCATCACCGGGTTTTACCTGCCTGGGACCAAGCTTGTCAGAGGTCAAAGCGCTTAAGGCCAGGAGATTGGCGGAAGACCCGGAATTGGTTAACATACAGGAACGCGTCCCCATGAATTCTGAGAACTCGCTTTCGAATTGCGCGGCGTACCGGCCGGCCGTCAACCAAAAGTCGAGAGAGGACTCAATTAGATTGGTCAATTCGTCATCATCAAACACACGTCCGGCGTAATTGACATAGGTCTCACCAGGCGTGAATTCGCTGCTTTGCAGTTGTTCAGTGTAGTACTGACGAGTCAGCTCAATTATTTTCTCTTTTGTTCCCATTGCGTTTTTTAGACTAGTGTAAATTCCAAAGTCAAGAGCTCTAACGTTAGCGGTTGCAGGAGAATAATTCCCAAAAGGGTTAGGTCAGGCGGAAGCCTTTACTTTTTTCATGTACGAGTCTATTTGAGTTCCACAGTATTCATAGACATCTGTCTTCCGGTAGTTCTTGTACCAGCCCATCGCCGCATCCACCGATTCCTCGATATCCCAGATTGGATTCCAGCCCAGATGCATGCTCGCTTTAGCAATATCCAGGCGTAGAATGTTGGCTTCGTGCGGAGCCTTCGACTCAGATTGGTGCTGCCATGACCCGGCGCCCCAATTCCTGACGACCAGGTCTACAACCTCGCCCACTGATTTCACTGAATTCTGTTTCGGCCCGAAGTTCCAGGCATCGCAGTAGACGCCCGGATTCTCCGTCATTTTTGAGGCCAACAGCAAATACCCATGCAGCGGTTCCAGGACGTGTTGCCAGGGCCGGATCGCTTCCGGACTTCGAATGATGATTGGGCTTTTTTGCTCTAAAGATCGGACACAATCCGGGATTAAGCGATCGGCCTGCCAGTCACCACCGCCTATGACATTTCCCGCTCTGACTGATGCCAGGCATTTGCCATGCTCGTCTATTCGTTCGGGATGGAAGTAGGAGTTTCGGTAGGACGTGGTCACAATTTCGCTGGCGGCTTTGCTTGCGCTGTACGGGTCATACCCTCCCAGCCGATCGTTTTCCCGGTAACCCCAGAGCCACTCCTTGTTTTCATAACATTTGTCGGAGGTAATGTTGACAATCACTCTCACTGAGTCAGTCAAGCGGCAACACTCAAATAGATTTACTGTCCCCGCAACATTGACATCGAATGTTCTCTTGGGGTTGCCATACGATTCTCGCACCAAAGGCTGCGCCGCAAGGTGAAAGACAAATTCGGGTTCATACTTTTTGAAAATGCCCAGGAGGTCGCCACAATCTCTGACGTCACCAATTATATGAACTATCTTTTCATCTAACTTCGCTAGCACGAAATTATCCTGTTCCGTGTTTGGCTGCAGAGCATATCCGATGACTTCCGCTCCCATCATCTTTAGCCAGATTGATAACCAGGATCCTTTAAACCCGGTATGGCCCGTGATGAGAACGCGTTTGTCTTTCCAGAAATCTTGCTTGAACATTTACCAGACTTTCCAGAATGCGGTGTTGGAATTCCACAGACTATTCAGGTGCACTAAATCACGGACGTGATCTACGCATCCCCACTCACCTGCATGTTTATAGACCATCACCTCGCGATCCCGCACCAGTTTTTCCAGAACTCCAAACTCGAAATCACACTTTTCGTCAGTGGTAAGAAAGTTAAGCAGCCCTGGATTGAAAACCATAAACCCGCCGTTTATCAATCCTACCGATGTTTGGGGTTTTTCCTGGAACGAAAGGACCTGTCCATCTTCTTCAAATATTTCACCAAATCGCGCCGGTGGATGTACACCGGTAATCGTTATCATCTTGCCATGCGAGTTATGAAACTCCAGGAGTCTCCGGATATCCACATTTCCCACACCATCGCCATATGTCACCATATTCACACCGGGATCGAGATACTTCTCTACTCTCTTAATCCGCGCCCCTTTCAGGGTGTTCAGCCCGGTGTCCACCAGGGTCAACTTCCAGTCCTTCTCAATATGGTTATTGAGATACTGGATTTCCTGTGTGCCTATGTCTATCACAAAGTCGTCATTGTAGGACTTGTAGTTTGCAAAATAATCTTTGATGAGATGTGATTTGACGCCACAGGAAATGATAAAATCATTGAAGCCATAATGAGAGTAGATTTTCAGAATATGCCATAGAATGGGTTTGTTGCCGACTTGTACCATTGGTTTAGGTATTTCCTCAGACTGACGACCCAATCTTGTTCCCCAACCGCCTGCGAGTATTATTACTTTCACGGTGTAAGCCCATAAGTTTCTTTGACTAAAAATTTTGGTCTGGATTTTACTTCCAGAAATATTCTTTCTATAAACGCACCGGCAATACCGAGCATAAAGACGATAATCCCGCTGAAAAACGTTATTGAAACCATGATGGCGGCATAACCAGGTATGGTCTCGCCTGAAGAAAATTTCCATACTAAAATGTAGATCAAAACCAGCACAGATGTAACTACCGTCAACAATCCAAATATAGAAGTGAAAGTCAATATCCTGGTGGAAAAGGATAGAATCCCATCCATTCCGAGTGCGACACAATCAAAGAATCTGAATTTCGTTTTCCCTCTCTTTCTTTCTTTTCGGATATAGGAAATGCCGATTTGGTTAAATCCAACCCAGGCGCGCATGCCGCGAATAAAACGTATCGATTCAGGCATTTTCTTTATTTGATCCACCACTTCTTTACTCATCAAACCAAACTCACTTGCATTTAGAGGCACCTTGATATCGGAGGTCTTGTTGAAGATTTTGTAGAACAAGCGATAGAACATCCTGAGCAGCAGCGGCGCTTTTCTCTTTTTTCTAACCCCGTAAACAACGTCGTAGCCCTCTTGCCACTTTGCGATAAAATCCTGTATCATTTGCGGCGGGTCCTGCAAATCGGCATCGATCAATACGATGGCGTCCCCGGTCGCGAATTCCAGGCCCGCTGACATGGACATTTGGTAACCAAAATTCCGCGAAAGTGAAACAACCCTGACATGCTCGGGATCCTTGTTGTAGACATCCTTCATCAATTCTAATTGATTATCGATAGCGCCATTGTCGACATAGATTATCTCGTAATCACAATCCGTATCACTCAAGACCGCCGTTAATTCCGTGTAAACAGTGTCAACATTCTCCTGCTCATTATAACAGGGCACTATTGTGGACACCTTTGACTTTGCCATATCTTTAACCGATTTCTGCATTTCTACTCAATGTCCTTTTGAGATTGCCCGCCATCCAAAACACAGGAGAGAAGAGAGAAAGGAACATTATGACATATGTGCGGACCTGAGAGAACATGATGCGTGGATACGAAGCAAATCCAAAAATAAAATAATAATAAAATCTGGCTATTCTGCCCGAATAGAGAGAGGTGAATGGCACCTGCAAACACCAGAGTTTTATGAATGTTTCTTGTAAGTCTTTGCGCGACAATTGAACCGAGGCTAATTCCTGATCACTATAAGAATTGGAGATATGAAACAGGTCGACCAGCCTCTTCACATCTACCTGGTGCCCGTGCTGGCTGTGATTAACATTGTGTACGCGATAGTCGAATAGCTCTTTGTTGCAATAAACGAGTTTCGGATTCTGGAAACAGAGTTTGTGTGAAAAGTGGGCATCAGGCAGGACGGACATAATGTTGTTGTACCCCTCTACCTTCCTGAACTGCACATTGCTGTAGCAAATCGTCAAGAATCCACCGGGAGGCAAGAGATCTGTTGTCAGCAACGCTTTCAGGATGAAGAGCCCGTCATAAACTTCGATAGTCTCTGAATCATCGATGAAATTGCGTTGGTTGTTCTTCTCCAGGTATTCCAGAAGATTATCAAATTTTGAGCGATGCTTTTCAATCAGTTTCCCTTCACCATCGATTACATTGTAGGCGGAAATAAGAACCAGGTTGTCCCGGCTGTCATCGAACATAGTGATAAGACGGGCATACTCTTCCAAAGCCGTTGGTTGCATCAAGTCATCAGAGGATAACAGAATAGAGTATTCGCCCCGGGCATCTGTGGTCGCCCGGTCCAGGTTTGGCGAAAAGCCAATGTTGTATTCATTCCGGAGCAGCCTTATTCTATCATCCTGAAAGCCTTTTATGACCTCGACGGAATTGTCTGTGGAGGCATTGTCCGCCACGATAATCTCAAAATCCTGACAGGTCTGCTCCAGTACGCTCTTGATCGTTTGGTCAACATAATGCGCGTAGTTGTAGTTTGGAATGCAGATGGAAAAAAGTGGGTTACTCATCTATCCCTCTCAATTAGAAACGCCACTTGCAGGAGCGAGATGACTGCGGTCACGAACATACTGTCTGCCTTCGCCGTTCGGATTCTTGATGACACATCCGAGTGCGGAGACACCCACCTTGCTCATGATTTTCCGCGGGCTTTGTTGTTCAAACAACTGGACTCTGGGCAGGTACCAGGGTGACGTATTTTTTGACAGCCAAATCGGGACCGTAGTCATAACGGAAGTGACGCCACAAGATTGGGCGTAGCGGGCCAGTTCGTTGGTGCAGCTACCGTAGGGGAACGCAAATGTCTGGCAGGGCGAGCCCAATGCTGAACTCACATCCAGGATACTGTCCCGAATTTCCATCTTGGCGCGTTCTCTGGTCTCATTCAGAAGGTTAGTATGACTTACAGTATGAGCGCCGATTGTAAACCCCTGTTCCGCCAGCTTTTTTACGTGCTCCCAGGTCATGGGTAATGTGGCATCGTCATTCAAACTCTCGATATCCAGCTCAGCCTGGTCCGCGGCACGTTGAAGTCGCGCCTGTAATTCCCCGAAAGGCAGCGACCCGAACAGTTCCGGTGTCAGATCCTCAGGCGTGTCGCCGAGCTTGTCAACGACAGCGCGCCACCAGTCGTAAGGTTGAATCGTCCTCTTTTCTGCGGCAGAGCTGACAATGTAAAAAACTGCCGGCACACCAAGTCGCGCTAATTCGGGCGCGGACTCTGTATAGTTGCTCATCTTGCCGTCGTCGAATGTGAACAGGCAAAATGGCCGAGGCCCCGGGTTTTCTATTCTGTCCAGGAGGTCATCATGGTGAATGAACTCGAACCACTTGCCCAATACATCGACGTGCCTCCTGGTTGCGGCGCGCGACAACACATGCTCGTTTACGATTAGACCGCATTTGTTGACCGAAGCCAATCCCCTGACGAGAGCCTCTAGCAACATGAGCCGGTCCTCATGATTTTCCACCTGCGTGAATTGTGCAATCGCTCAAACACTGCAAACAGACTCCGATTCCACAAGCTGAACAGGGACGGGACTTGCCGGAAGATACAACCGGTTGAATTCCTTATAGGTCATTGCTTCGCCGGCCTTGACAAACTCAATTGTTTTGTCGACCTCACCGCAATCAAGCTTGCCGTTGGAACGGCTGGGAACGGCTGGTGACGCAAACAGCTCTTGATACGTATAGGTCTTATCCAGTTCGCTGGTTGGACCTTTGCGTGGGTGGCGTGTGGACCATCTACCGTAAGGCCTGGGGATGATGTTGGGCTTGATCCCAAGTCTTTCTAACCCTGCACCCAACGTCAGTAGAAAGCGGGGCATGTGATACAAAGGAACGACCACGAAAAAGTCTCTACATTTGATCGCCCGCAAGATACCCGCCAGTATTCTTGCCTGATCAATGGTGTGCTCGGAAAACGAATCAATGATGACTCTGCTCTTGATCTTTTCCGGACTGTATCCGTACAGGGAAAGGTCGTGCTCGATATGCTTAAACATATCGATGGCGCCCACATCACCGACTGAGTTTTCCCGGCCGTAAACGCCACCACTCAAAATCAGGGTCGCGTTGGAATTCCAGTTCAGCAGTTGTTTGACATCTTCCATTCCCATCGTCCCGTCCGTTTCCCCTCTTACAATCGCCTGATGACCAATTCTCTCAACAGGGTCAGGGAAAAGATGCTCCGATGCAATCCAGTCGACCAAACACAACATATCCTCCCAAGTGTCATTGATTGAATGCAACTTGGTTTCCAATCGCGTCTTCTGACTTTCAATAAATGATGAGATCATAATGTTGATCCGGAATAGTTATGAGACCATGACCGATGAGAGAATCGCTGTTCCAGGGATGTGGAGAAGGGAACACGAGTGTGACGAGTAACTGGCACCGGGCCCGTCACCTGGAAATGGTAGAGATAAGACGTTTTAGTGAATCCTTGTCGAAACCGTAGTGAGAAATCAACTGATCGGGTGTGCCGGATTGTCCGACCCATTCGCTGTTGGGAAAGTGACTTATCTTTGCTGCACGCAAATCATAGTTGAATGCAAACTCCGTTATTGCCGAGTAGAGACCGCCGTGCGGTGTGTGCTTTTCAACCACCAACATCTTCTCACCGCTTTTCAGCGCTTCACCCAGGGTCTCAACATCAAGCGGCTTAATGCTGGACATGTTGATCAAGCCAATATGCACATTATCCCGCTGATACAGCTCTTTGATGGCCTGCTGCGCCAGCCACACAAATGGTGCACCTGCTACCGCCACATTGAGGACAGGGCTGATGCTTTTCTTCCAGGTTTTGTCTTCGACTCTGTCAGTCCAACGGTCGTGGCGCGGGTCGTAGATCTTGGCAACTCCGACCCGGAATCGGGTCTCCTCGTCAAACACCAGCGGCATGTTTTCTCTGGCATTAAAAAGAAAAGAATATCCCGGCCGGTCGAGGGCCGCCTTTGTCAGCCCTTTCGATTCGTAATAATCCGCAGCCGCCAACACGGTCGAGCCATAAAAGCTGCGGGCAATGGCAAAGTGGTTGTACGGTGTAACAGACATTCCGTCTTCCAACAGGCCGTCGTGGGTGCCGACTATCAATGCATTTTTCCCGAACGGTGCGATATTCTGAAAAATCTGTTCAACTGTTCGCAACAGGACAAAATTTGTGAAGGTCAGAATAACGGGAAACTTACCGGACAGGGCGAGCCCGGCCACGGCATCCATGGCATTGGGTTCCTGCACCCCGAAATTGTAAACGCGGTCGGGGAATGCTCTCTTAATCCTGGCCGCCCGTGTGGATTCTGCCAGCTCAGGCGCAATCACGACTATTCTATCATTCTCCTTCATTTCCTCAATCAGGATCTCAGCTGGTGCATCGCGCAGGGTCCGTTCTCCGGGAAAAAGGCTGGGCAAATCAGAAGCGCGTTTGTCACGTGCCCGAATCGCATCCGCAACGTCCTCCTTGTCCATTGCGACCTCATCTGCCGCCATCATAAACTGCTCTTTATCGGGACCTCTGCCATGCCAGATGTTGTCGTTCTCCATGAAGGAAACCCCTTTACCCTTTATGGTCTTGGCAATGATCGCGCATGGCTTCTGGTCAGAACGGGTCTTGAGTGCCTCGTTGAGTAAAGCGAGGTCGTGGCCATCACTGACTTCTACCGCATGCCAGCCACAAACCTCAAAATGCTTCCGCAGGTCGCCGACCCCCATAGTGTCCTCAGTCCGACAATCGTTTCCCAGGCCATTATCGTCGACAATAGCGACAATGTGATTGAGCTTATGGTAGGAAATCTGCGTGGCTGCCTCCCAAAGCTGACCGCCCTGCATCTCGGTATCACCCAAGACACAAAAGACAGGTTCCGGGTTGTCCGGGCGGTCTTGTAACTCAGCGATTGCAATGCCCGATGCAAGTGAGAGGCCGTGCGTCAAAGAACCCGAGGGATAAAAACCTTCGAGGCCAGGGGTCTTCTCCGTAGGTGGTTTCACGTGTGCCTGGGTACGGCCGCCCAGTCCGCGATATTGATCCAGTTCTTCGTGCTTTATATGTCCCTTTTCTGCGAGCCAGGCGTACAGGCAAGCGGCGGCATGACCCTTGGAGATAACGACGCGCGGCAGGCGTGCGTCATCATGCTGCTCATGAAAGTGATCGAAAATGCTAATGATGATTTCCACCATGGACAAAGCGCCACCAGTATGCCCAACGCCCGCGACAAATACCTGACGTAATATGTTTCTCCGCATTGCAGGCGCCAAAGACTCAGTACTTTTCATATTTTCTTCCTTTTCTCCGTTGCTACAGACTGGACGAGTGGTTAGTAAGCTGATGTTTTATCTGTGCCGCCAGGTCTACGGGCGACTGGCTCTTAATGTCGAAGTGGAAACCCGGGATACCTACTTTGGCGGCATTGGCGAGATGAACCGTCGAATCATCTACGTACATGATTTTGGGACCGGTAGCGCCAGAGCGCTCGAAGGCAAGCTTGAACAAGCTTAAATCGGGGTTGCGTTTGCTCAAGCCCGCCTCAGCAGATATCAATATGAAATCGTCATCAAACAGTGAAAAGACATCTTCATACTGTTTGCGCAGCATACGGGCAACACTGCATGGCTGGTCGGAAAGGACGCCTCTGTTTACGCCGGGAAAGTTGGCCTTCAGATCGCGCAAGAGTGCAACAGTCGGTTCGATGACCTTGTAAGTGTTATAGAAAGATTTAACCACCACATCCATTTCACCTGAGCTGATGTCCAGTTCTTCAGCGAACATGGTCCAGCGCTCAAGATCAGTGAGCTGGCCCACACTATAAGCCGGCAGGTCTGTCCTGGTATAAGCGTCATACACTCGCTGCTCGGGCATACCCATGTTCTCGGCCAGTGTCTTTGCACCGCCACTGAAAAAGTCGTAAAAAACGACTCCGCCCAGGTCAAAGTATATGGTGGAGATCATAGTGATACGGGTGTGGACTCGCGTCCGTTTTCGACCAGAACATTGCCATTGACACGAACAACGGGTTCGGTCTCGAACAGAGATGTGAAGCGCGCCACCTCTTCCGGCGTACCCAAGCTAAAATGAAAATCACACGGCCAGGTATGGACTTTCTTCCCGTCTTCGATGAAGAGATTGTAGGTGGGCGACACATAAAACTCCCCGCGGTACCTGATATTGCGCTCGATCATCAGGTCAGCGGCATCCAGGAAGTGTTTCGCCTTCGTGAAGTAATAACAGCCAACTGTTGCCTTGTCGGAGATGACCTCTTTTTCCACGACGCGGGTCGCGAAGCCCAGGTCATTTGTCGCGACATAGCTCCAGGCCGGATTGTTTCCGGCAATATAAAATACAATACCCCGGCTGTCCTCATCTATCTTGAGTTCGCGCTTGGCTCGCACCAGGTCTATGGAAAACAGGTTGTCGCAGTTGACAATCGCGAGTTCCTCATCCCGGTCCAGCGCATCGCGGGCCAGCAGAGCGGTGCAAGCCTGCCCTTCCGTAACTGTCTTGACCGGAATAACAGAGTAGTTGCTGTACCACTCACCCAACCGTTGGTCAATCTGAAATTCGTCAATATGACTCTGTCTTAGCAAGAAAATGTAGCGGTGCTCGTCATTGCTCTGTAGCCCTCCCGTAGACCACCTGACAAGTGGCTTCCCGAGAACTTGAATTAACGGCTTCGGGTCCGTGTAGCCTTGTTCCTGGAATCGATTGCCATTACCGGCTGCTGGTACTATTATCTGCATACGTTTTCCTTAGCTCCATGCTTTGATCAGTGCAAATGCCGTCGGCGCCCCATTGGATTAGGTTTTGCCAAACTTCCCTGTAGCCTACGTGTGCGCGTGGATGCCCAATCGATGCCGCTAAATCGGGCGATATGCAATAGACTAGCTTGTTGGCGCGGTGACACAAGGTTATAACTTCAGGATGGTAAAACTCTCTAAATTCATCAGCCCAGATGACATCAATGTTTGAAGACAACGCAGTTTCCAGGTCAGCAAAAGCCTCGTGGTAGCGTTTGTCACCCACGGAAACGCCGACACGAATGGCGGCGTCCCGATTCTTGAGTTGCTCGCAGAACTCAACTGACATGTCAAACAAGAAAACTTGCTCTTTTATCGGTTGCAGCAGGTCGATGACCGCAAATGACTCGGGGTCGCGCCAATCATCATACTTAAAGTGAAGGGCCAACTCACGCTCAGGATAGTCCTGCATGAGTGCTACAGCATCGAGCAACGCGGGCAAAGACTCGGAAGCCAGTGGTTCATCGTGCTTGATTACGAACTCACCATTGAGCAGTCTCAGATCTGTTTCGATATCAAACCCGCTTGCAAGTGCACGCGACAGCGCAGCCAGGCTGTTCTCATCCTCGGGGTTGCGCCACAGCCCCCGGTGCGCAAATACTCTGAATGGCTTCATGCCTGCGAATGCTCCATCATTCTGTTTACCGCCTCCATTGCGGGCACTATCCCCTGCGCCTTCAGAGCGGCTGCGGCCGAAGCGATCTGGATCCTTTCCCGGGCCGGTCGTTTTCCGGCAAGAGCCGCCGCGTAGGCTCCATGAAAGACGTCGCCACAACCCGTAGTGTCCGCCGCTGTAACACGAAAGGCCGGCTGATGATAGGTCTGCGGATCATTCCCGCAGCGATACCAGCACCCGTCTTGCCCGGCCGTTATTGCCAGGAATACCCGTTCCGGCGTCCAGAGTTTTTCCAGAGCCACTGCAGGATCAGCCTGACCGGTCAGCTTCTCGGCAAAAGGTTGGGAGATTATCGGGTGGTCCACCATGTCAAACAGTTCAAAAAAACGAGCGTCCTGCACTTCCAGGTCAGCGACAACCGGTATCGCCGCATCGCGGGCAATCGAGGCCGCCCTGATGGCTGCCGCTACGCCGATATAGTTGTCGAGCAGCAGGACACGAGCCGAGCCAATCACTGCGACCGGCGGCCAATCAGATTGCACCTGCTGCCAGCGCCTATCATCAAAAAAAGTATTGCGCGTCGACTCTGCCTCAGACACAATGGCGACGGTGTGCATCGCGCTTGCTTCACTTTCTTTTCTGACTGTCTCGATTTCAACACCTGCGGAACTGAGTTCACTCAGGACAAACTCAGACAGGTCATCATAGCCCAGTATTGCGGCGTAGGCACACTTTGCGCCGAGGGCCGAGGCCGCCAGTAAGGCGCGCGCGGTCAATCCCCCGACCTCTCGTCTGCGCTGCAGCACGGGGACTTTTCTGTCAGCGTTCGGATACTTGGTGACATAAAGGATGTCATCAACGGCAGCGCATCCCATTCCTAGGATATCCAAGGTGGCTTTGGCAATTGTACTCATTAAATATGGTAAAAAGGTGATGGGCAGTGGGTCGTGCTTAGAATGAAATCTGCAGTTCAGCAGCCAGGTCCTGGTCTTGTCCGGCTGCTCAGGAGCAAGGTCTTACAGATCCCTGTAAATATTGTCCCCGTGCTCGGGGTCTCTGGGGCGTTCACCTTTGGGGTAGCCGGCTCTTATCCAATCTTCCAGAGTCTTTCGAATCATCGACCGGCGTGTAAGCAGGTAGGCGAGCACGGCCGCGGGGCGTAAGATGCGCCCATCCTGGTCCGTGAAAGACAGACCGTCTAAACTCAACTCAATTTCCCGAGTAGAGAGCGCTTCAATGCGCGCCAGCATCGGCAGAAACAATGCCATCCCTATCTGCATATCCCTGACATGTTGCAATAAACGCGGCGTTCCCACACACCAGCCGGTGTCATCCGGGTCATCCAGGGAGTATGCTTCGGCATAAGCTCCGAGCGCCAACAGGTCGCCGGTATAAAATCCCGGTCCCCACAGATGGTAATCGATAAAAGAGAGGCGTCCGCCCTCATCTATCAGGTAGTCTCCATCTTTGCGGTCATAGTTACCGATCCATACATTGAAAGCAATATTATGCCACAGATCCTGCATATTCTGAATCGCACCGAGGGCGGCATTTTGCAAATACTCGGGAAGCGGAACTCCGGAATACTCGCTTAGCCAGATGGTGTCATTGATGCGCATGGGAGATGTATTCAGGTCCAGTCCATCGACGCAGCTTGCGGAAGCAATCTCGAACCGGGGCAGCGGCAGGTCCAAAAGATGCGCCAGGCGGTGTGCCAATGCAGCTCTGTCATCCAGGTCCCGGAAGTCTACCCCCTTTTCCTTCAGGGAATTCGAGATCTTTCCGACCCAGCGCGCCCCATCGGATATGCGGCGAACAACAAAGTTGCGATTGTAGGTTATCCCTACTTCGTGTTCGTATTTAAAGGTCGGGGCGCTCATAGTGCAAACATGACGTTTCTGCAAGAGCGGGGATTAGCAGCCATGAGGCGATCGCTCAGGCCAGGCATTTCCGGTAAACACCTGTCAGTTCTTCCCACATTTCCGAGCTTCTAAACCGCGAAGAAGCAAAATCAAACCCTCTCTGTGTGATCCCGCTGCGCAGGTCTGAATCGTGAATCAGGCCGGCGATCTTTTGCGCTGCTTCGGTAGGTTGGTCGGAAGGAACGGTGAATCCGGTAACACTGTCCTCGATCAACTCGTCCGCGCCACCGCCTTTTACAGCAACGACTGGTATGCCCTTGCCCATGGATTCAATAAAAATCCGTCCGAACGATTCCTTTGATGCCGGGTGTAACAGCACATCGATCTCCTTGTAAATCTCGTTCCTCTCCTGGCGACCCTTGAAGATAACCGTCTCGCTTAGTCCGAACCGTGTTATCATCTCCTTCAGTTCCGACAGATAAGGGTCGTCATCTGACGGCAGGTTGCCATAGATGTTAAAAATAACTCTCGCTTCACTGAACTGCTCTTTCATCGCCCGGGCGGTGCTGATCACGAATTTGTGATTCTTCCACTTCGCCGTTACATTGGCAAGAGTTCCTACTACATAGGGCGGCTGCAACCGCTTCCTGGCAGGATAAACGAACCAACTATCGGAAAGAGAGTTATATATGACTTGCATCTTTCTCTCCGGGAAGTACTTCGCGGCTGCTTCGGCAGTTGCTTTCGAGTTTGCGACTATTGCTGTCGTCAGTCGGTCGATGAGGAAGCGAAACAGATGCGGATGGCGCTGCAGAGGCAACCTGATAATGGAGCGCGGATGATCTCCGGTAACCTCCCTGATATGCCAAACATGAGGCTTGCCGGATAGCCGGGCTGCGATCGCCGGCTCAATGCTGACAACCGTGTTTGTGTGCACCAGGTCTATCTTCTT
The DNA here is from genome assembly GCA_029262055.1 of Candidatus Zhuqueibacterota bacterium. GTDB lineage: Bacteria > Zhuqueibacterota > Zhuqueibacteria > Oceanimicrobiales > Oceanimicrobiaceae > JAJDAD01. The sequence continues at coordinate 52,943 of JAJDAD010000010.1, read as the reverse complement.
GTCCTTTATGATCTTCCATAACTTATACACAGGCACGATGTGCCAACCCGTCAGAAAACAATTATAGAAGTAGTTGATGATCTTGATAAACCAGCTCATTCCGGGCCTGACATGCACCGGCATGGGCCTGACGATAAATATCTCCTCACAATGAGGCCGCAGCAAATCGGTGTAACTTGTGTTTCCGCCCTTAGCGGGTGGCAGGACAACATAGGGCTTGTGACCGTGCTTGCGGGCCTCGCTTACAATTCCGAGCAAGCTGAATTCAGCCCCGCCGATCGAATTGCTCGGCGAAAAATACAGAATGTTGAGACTGGTATTATTCATTCTGGCTGCAGGTAAGAACCATTGCTTACTTGCTGAAAAAGCCCAACAGAGGCGCGCTGGTGCGGAGCGTTGAGTGGTTTATGGCAAAGAATGCCGCAACAATAGACAGCAGGCTCAGGAAGCCGATTGCGACACCATTCATAACACTGACATCAAAAGCAAACAGGGAGAGCAAAATAATGTTCATAAGAATGACGCCGCTCGCGGTTGCAAAAGGATAGCGAATTCTCATTATTCTGCGGGCTACAAACTTCTGAACGACCAGTCCTGAGACAATAGTACCGAAGACACTTACCATAATCAAAGAGTAAGGGGCGTGAAAGTCCTTCGCAATAAATGACAGACTGACCAGGATGACCATTCCAACAAGTGTTGCTTTCGGAAGAATAGTCTGAGAATCCCAAATTTCCAGACCCGTGCTTGATGTAAAATAAAAAGCTTTTGCCAGAGGTAGCAAGGCCAGGAATGGATAATACCGCATAGAGGCCATGTATTTACTATCAATCAGCTTATCATAAATGATTGGAGCAATCCAACAACTCACTACCCAAAAGGCAATCAGAAATAACCAGTAGTTGGAAACAATGCCGCTAAACAGCTTTGTCCTTCGGCTCATTTCTGTGTAGTTCTTGTGGATCTGATATTTGTACGGTACCCAGGCATTCTGTACAGAGCTAACAATCAGCCACAAAGGCTTGGTCAGTTTGTCCGCCACTGCATACAAACCGGCAATTTTCAATCCCATGTATTCATTGATCATGAAGAGCGTGAATACACTCATGATGGTGGCCTGCAACCGGTGTGGGACATAGGGGGTACCATAGCGCAATAATTGCCTGACTCTGTCCGGGGCCACGATTAAGGCAGTAAAATAGTTACGGGTGATAAACACTAAGCCGATGCTTAGAAACGTCTGGGACATAAGACTGGCGAGAAGCGCCCCATAGAGTTTGAGATCTTGAACGATGACCAGATAAACTGACACGGCGATGGCAAACAACAAGGCGCTAACCTGCAAGACCACAACCTTGCCGGGTTGCCGCATCGAACGCAGCGCTACGAAGCCCGTTGAACCAATATTTGTAACGAATATCGTCAGACAGATAATGATATAGATTTCCCTCGTTAGCGCAGCGTGAAACAGTAACCGGTTAACAACCGAATAGGACATGAACACCACCACGACAATGACCAGGCTCACGATCAGCTTGAGAGCAAACGCGATAGAGAAATAGGTATTCCTCTCAGATTCTGTTTTCGACATCGAGAAGTATCTGAATAACGCTGCATCCATCCCGATATTGATGACCGGCATAAGTAATTGAGAGAATAAGCCGCTAATGGCAATGACACCATAGTCTTCAGGATCCAGAGCCCTGGTATAGAATGGGATCAGAAACAATGCCGCTAGTTGCGATATCGCTGACCCGATGCCATAGACCAGACTGTCTCTGCCTAATTCCAGAATTCTTGAAAAGGTGTTATTACTCATCGCTTCCAGGTCTGCTCAATCCAGGAGTGCTACGCTCTGTATGACAGCTTCATTGGTGGAATCTCCCCTGCTTCTTCAGATCGCTAAATTGCTCGATATCGCGATATTTTATGACCTTAGCCGGATTGCCGCCCACTATAGCAAAATCCGGAACATCCTTGGTAACGACGGCACCTGCAGCGATGACCGCGCCCTCGCCAATCGTAACTCCAGGCACAAGAGTAACCTGGTGACCACACCAGACAAAGTCTTTGATGGTGGTTTTGTGGGTCAGTTTAATGTTATCGTAGGGAATCGCGTCTTTGGAGTCATAGTTGTGGTTTTGGGTCAGAATCACCAGGTTCTCGCCAGAGTGAAAATGCCTGCCAATTCGTATCTCGCCATCGCCAAGAATAGAACACCCGTTGAAATGTACATGGTCACCAAGGTGCACATTCTTGTGAAACCCACTGATCGGTCCATTTGCACGGCATCCCGCGCCAACTGAATTGCACCGTTTGTGCAGATGGTATGTGTGAAGCCTCCAATCCGGACGGATGAGCGGCAACAAATAGTAATTCAGATAGTAACGTACTTTCTCTATGACGCCGAGTTTTATCATCCATGAAACTCCTGCTTCGCCCAATTCGTCGTACTATTCCAAAGCCGAGCCACAGGCACTAATGCTTCTCTTTCCTGCCGTCCAAATCACCATTGGACATTCTTTCTATTTGCTGTCTTTCCCGGACGTACTTTCGTCTAACCTCCCTGCCCCGGGCATATCTTTCTTGCCTCTTTCTATGCCTGACTTCTGTTGGATCCGGCGCCTTCGTATCATCGGGACGATCAAAGCGCTCAATTCGTTTGTGTTTGTCCTCAAGATGTTGTCGATCTCTTTGCTTGATCATTCTGAAGTGGGCCCGGATTCCGAACAGGATCATTGCTACACTCACGAGTCGCAACGCAACTTTCCAGGTTGGCGCCATTTCGAACATAGCCGGCAGAAAGTAGGAGGCTCCATAGCATAACAATCCAACTACAACAAGAAGCCTTGCTTTTAGATTATTATTCTTCATTGGATATTATGTCCGCTATTCTTTCTGTGGCCCCGGGGGCCGCATCGGCAAATAGATCCTTGACTAACTTTTTCCTTCCTAACTCCAACTGTTTCAACAATTCGCCATCGTCTCTTAACTTTTCGATGCCTGCCTTTAACTCTGAAGAGGAATTGGCAAACAACGCGGCGCCATAGTCCTGGTAAACATCGTCAACGACAATTCCATCAGTACTGAGAACAATTATCGGTTTATCCAGCAAACAGGCCTCCAGGCCAACAGTACTGGTAGACACGATAATTGCATCGGCTTCCAGCAGTGTTTCCGAGGCATCATAGGTATTTACCAGTTCTGCGAATTCAAGGTTCTCAACTGCCTGATATATGTCAGCCCTATCCTCGTTCTTTGTTTTTACCACCAATTTGGTGTTTTGTATGGAGTTGACTGAACTCAAGACGATGTCCAGCATTCGCTTCGAAGCACTGACGGAAACCCGGTTTCCGCCCGCAATCGCCGGGAAATAGGCCAGCATGAATTCATCCGATTCCCCCGCCGGACTTTTCTTATTGGATGCTCGGACGTCCTCGAACTTCGGGGAACCAGTTACATGAATATCATGTGAAGCTATGCCGGCTTCTACCCACGAGTGCTTGTCTCTTTCACCCCACACCAGGTACTTATCTTGTGGCAAGCGAAACATGTGCGGGAACTGAAAACTCCCATGTTGAATGTACACGCTGCTGGCTTCTTGCCGTTTTGCAGATATCACTGCAGCCCTTGCGAATGATCCCCAACCACTTGTGGAGGCCACGACCTTCGGTGTAAATTTCCTTACGATGTAATCCAGCATGCAGCTGTGTGTAGCGGCGCGGTTCCAGGACTTAACCGTGTACCGGAGAAACCAGGGCCTTATTATCAAAATCAGGTCATTCCATAGTGGATCGCTATTCCTGCGTATTAGTTGCGCACAAATGACTTGAAGATGGAAGAACATCAAGACCTGTTTCAGGGCAATCTTTAGCCATATTGCGGGCGGAATCATGTCGTCTATTAGATATGCATGCTTTAGCTCTGGAATGTTGCTCATTACGTTGGCTCGTGTTGCCACGAAATGACAATCCCAATCTCTCCGATCGTCAATAACCCTGGCGACCGATGCCGATATCTTCGCGCTATTAGGGTGATTTTCAACGAACATAACATGCGGACTTGCCGGGACCGCTGGACGGTGCCTTCCGAACTGTGAGGAAAAAGCTTGTAATCCGGCCTGCACTGAGTGCCTAACACCCCTCAGCGCTTCTTTGTAGAATTGGAGAATTGAGCCCGTTTCGGCTTGAGCAGATTCTCCTGGCTCCGTCGGCAGTTGAACGACACGGATACCTCTTTCTGCGAAGACCTTGGTGAGGCGCCACAGTGAACCTTTGGGCTTATGGTTGAATGCCGTCACCCAGACAAAAACCTCGGGCGCGCTCTCTTTCAGAACCTGGTCTAGGACCCAAACGGGATGGATAAATTCATAGATAGCGGCAAACCAATCATATCTCGCAACTTCCAAAAAATCAATACCCTGATAAGACAGTGCCATTCGCCAGCCCGGCTTGCCATGTACCTTGGCAATGAATCGATCCAGACCCTCCATCAAATCGTTGTAGAACTCCGGGGACCTTTGTGACGGGATTGCCTGTTTGGTGACTTTCCACCCCTCCGGCCACAGAACATCATCGCGATGAACATGAAGGGCAGCCGCGATATCGACGACATCGGCAACCCTCTGTATATCTCCGTCTGAGACTTCCTCCATGTCATAATAAATACACGTATTGATAGCTAATCTCCAAGCGCGAGTATGGTCCTGTACAAATGGTGCGGTCCGCCATTATTAGCACTTATGGTTGTCGGTCGGTGGTCTCGCAGATGCACAGATGAATAGTTACAGGGTTGTTTAGGTCACTTCAAGGTTTAGAAGGTGTAGGAACGAGAATCAAAGCGGAACAAAAGTCAGGCAGACAGGCAATGCCCCTACCAATTATTCGGGTAGTTTACGTTCTTTTGCAAGTTCGGCACTGGTTTCCTGCTATGAAACAGGCCGGAAAAGGCCTTGCCGGCACTACCCACCAGGTCTAACAAAGTCCTTCTGAGCAAAACAGCATTCTTTAGCAGGGAATCCAGGTGCCGGCTAAATCCCACCTTCATGCCTACGCTATAGACTCTTAGCAAAAACCTGTAAACCGGAAACATCATTGTTATGTTCTTGTTCAAGCGCAGGATTATTTTCAGAAACATCTCGTGAGAATAGATGTAATCATGTGTCTCGTCCAGAATCCATGACGATCTCTTGTTTCTCTGGTTGTCAATTATGTCAACCCAATCCTCCAGCGTCAGGTTCTTCGTTGAGACGCCGATACACCGTTCTGCCAGCTCCGTGCCCGGAGTGGCGATCAGCAACGCATAGGGCGTCACGGAAGCAGGATTGTCAAGCTGTAGCTTGATCATCATCGAAAAGGTCTGTTTAAGATCAGCCACCGTTTCATCAGGAAATCCTAGTATGCAGAAGAACGACGGCAGGATATCTGAGCCGACAAGGTTGAGATTGGTTTTGAAGACATTTTGTAGCGTAGACTTCTTATTAATATCTTCCAGAATCTCATCGGAACCAGATTCGGCTCCGAAGGTGGCGTGTCGGCAGCCGGCTTTGTGAAGATCGCTGACGAACGATTTATCTGCTTTTGCCATGAAATCGGGTCTGATATTTGTGTACCACTTGACGTCGAGACTTTGTTCGGCAAATAGTTCAACAATCTCTTCACCTCGTTTCACATGTCCAAACAGGTTGTCATCCACAAAGCAGAAATTCTTGATGCCGGTCTTCTCCATATGGTACTTTACGTCTTCCAGCACCCGCTCCGGTGTCAAGGTTCTCCACTTCTTTTTGCGAACAGATTCCGTGCAAAATGAACAGATAAACGGGCAGCCCCTGCTGGTCTCCAGCGGAATCACTTTTTCTTTTGGGCTGATGTCAAATGCCCGCTGCCAGATCCCCGAGCCAACCTCATAGTCATCAAAATCAATCAAATGGAATGGGATCGGGGGGATTGCCATAATATCACCGGGCAGCGCCGGCGGATTCAATAAGGCTTCACCCTCATCTTTCCAGCCAATGCCTCTTATCTGACTGAGGTCAGAGCCCTCGTCAAGAGCCTCTACCAGCTCCAGGAAGACTTCTTCCCCATCATGTGGCACTACGTAATCAATCAGCTCGTGCTTAAGCGTAGACAGGGGTTCTAAGGACGCCTGATTTCCTCCCCAGACCACCGGCGAGTTAGAATTCTCTTTTACGATTCTGCTCACACGCAACGCATTGGTTATGTGATTAACGCTCATCGTGCTAATCCCTACGCATACCGGCTCTTTTGCCAATTCCTCCATTAGCCGCTGCTCAAACACATTGAAGATCGCTCTCTCATCAAGCACGGTCACCTCTATTCCTTTTGCGACCAATGGGGCTGCAATTGTGAATAGCCCCAAAGGTGGACGGTCAGGCTTGGGTGGCGGCCAGGGTGTATCGAATGCAGGATATAGCAGTAAGACGTTCATAATCTGTCTCCATTCATTACGTGTGCGTTGCGATGACTTCGCAGGGATTTTCGGGTCCGCCAGAACTTCTCTGCCACAGAGGGTATAGGCATTGCGCGATTTCCAAATCCTCTCTATCATCGATATCAACGGAACAAATAGCATCCATGAAATACGGAACTACCTTGCCGGCATACAGTTCGCTAATCTCCAATCTGTTTGCCTGCAGTATCAGGATCGCCGGACCATTGCGCGCATAAAGTTTGGGTTTTTCCTGACGCCTTGTCGTTAGTTTCTTTTGACTAGTACACGTTCTCAAATACTCGTTTTCCATGGTCATGAGTGACGCTGGCACCATATTGTGAGGAACTTCAGTTACGCTCACCAGAGTATCTGCATCAGGACGTTGCTCGAAGAATTCCAAAGCTTCATTGATATGTTTTGAGGTGCGGAATGGTGATGTAGGCTGCAGGGTGACGACCCAGTCAAACCTTTCGTCCAGATTTTCAGCCACGTGTTGCAGGACCGGCAGGGTCGGCGTATCATGCCGGGCCAGCTCTGCAGGACGCATCATCACTTCGGCACCGGAATCACACGCTACCTCTGCGATTGCTTCATCATCAGTCGAGACAATAACTCTATCCAGGTTCGAACACAATGCAGCCCGAATCGTGAACGTGATGAGGGGCTCACCGTTTAATTCTATGATATTCTTTAAGGGTAGCTCCCTCGAGCCCCCTCTGGCGGGGATAATTCCTAGCGATCTCATCAATATACAATGTGCTTTTGCACGGGTGGATTCACTTCTCCCAGAATACCTGATATTCTCTCACCCGCGGTTCCATCGCCATAAATAGTGCTGCGCTCATAGCGACTGTTTTTTAAGTGCTTTGTGATTCCGTCCAATATTTCAGTGGTGCTGTGGTCTACGTCAATTACATTTTCTGCTCGCATACGGAATTTTTGGCGAGTGCCGATGTTTACCACTGGAACGCCTATAAAGGCACCTTCTCTAATACCGGAGCTGCTGTTCCCGATTAAGCAGTCAGTTGTATTCATCAAATGAATGTAGACGTCTGTGGGCAGGCTGATGAAAGCATGAAGCCAATCGGCATTATGCTTCTCCCTGAATGTGCGGATACCCTTAGCCACCTCATCGCTACCGGCATCAATATTTGGCCACAAGACTATGGTGTTAATTTTTAGTTCACTAAGAGCATTCAAAGTGTTTTCGATCTGCCGCCGATTATCGCCAAACTCTGTTGTCACCGGGTGCTGGGAAACCATTAGGAAAGGTTTTTCAAAATCAAATGTTCCCCCAACTCCCTTGTACTTATCAAAAAACTTGCTGCCATTATTCAGGAACTCAATTGAATCTTTTTTCAATTCTTCCGCGACCAGGTCAATTCTCGGACAGCCGACATTAAAAACATGGCTCTCTTCTTCACCCATTCGAATGATTCTATCACGAGCATCTCTGTTTGCCGGGAAGTGAATATGCGCGAACTTGGTGATTGCATGCCGAATGCTCTCATCAATAGTACCTGTGACTTCACCGCCCATGGTATGAGCGATACGAATATTCATATACGCAGCAGCAATCGTTATGGCCATCATTTCGAAACGGTCGCCTACGACGATTACAAAGTCCGGCTTCAAATTATCCAGCACCATAGCCATTTCTATGACGCCAAGACCCGTGGACTTCGCCATTGTGGTAGGGCTGCCACCTTCAACAATATTGTGGAATGAATAGTCGGGAATAAAACCGTCATTCTTAATGAGGTCATCTACCTTGCCAAACCTCTCCAGCAAAGCAGAAGCCCCTGTCACCAACTGCAATTCGGTATCCGGATTTTCTTTGACAGCTCTCATCACAGACTTAATGCTGCTGTAATTGGCACGGCTACCTATGAAGACGCAGATTCTACGCATCGGCTCCCCTTTTGGCTATAATTTGTGGATTGGGTCTGTCTTGATCGCCATCGGCTTTAAATAGAAAGAACTTTTCATTCACTGGAATGTCGGCGGCAAAATGGATCGTCGTGTTTTCCTGAACAAGCGGGGAAAAATAATTTGGAACTATTAAGTCGTCGCTTTCTACATTCAGTTTACAAAACCCCAAAGCAGCAAGTATATCATCTGACATACCGTACTCCAGGAAGTCTATGTACTCATATTTGTTGTCAATCAGAATTTGCCTCAGATCATCTTTGACCAGCAACAAATCCTCTTCATTGCCTATAAAATCAACTATCCGCAAGATTTTAGCATCACCGACGGTGACTTCCCGGAGGATGATAATGGAAGAATAGTCGCCATCAGTTTTGATTCCATACACCAAGTAATCAAAATCAGGATAATCAAAGTATCTTCTCTTAATATAGCTGCTGTCCTTATATGGAATTGAATTGATAAACAAACCTGAGTCAAACCTACCCAGGTCATCAAAATCTCTGACTAAGGTTAGCCGGTTTTCCGGTTTCAATGTTTTATCCGTGTCTTTCCTGGAGTGGTCCTTTGAAACCAGAATTCGATAGTCTTCCACATGAGGATTTATCATATAGTATTGAGAATAACATCCTGTTTGGAACTTCATTCGTTTCAAGAGAGCTGACGCGATATCATTAGAACCAGCAACAATTAGCTTTCTATGTCGAATGTTATTTCTCAAGAAATTCAGAATCCTTATCCCCAAAACCGGGTCTTTTGTTCCTTTCTTTACTTTCCAGAGCGAGGTCCAAATATCAGGAGTATCACTAGAGTTGGACTTTATGAATCCCACCAACCCGGTTATTGACCCGGAAGACAATTCTCTGGCAATTATAAAATTGATGTCCTTATCAGATCGAAACTCATAAAGGAAGAAGGGCTTGTTATTTCCCAGGATATGAGTTGAGCGCCACTCTCGCCTGATGAAGTCCATAATGTCATCAACATCGTGGCTTGTTGCTTGAGAGATTTTATGGTGATTCACTTTGGGGGATCTTTACGGACTTGGCTCAGGCTTGCAGCATTACTATCAGCCTGGATGGAAGGGGACGTTCGATTGACAATGTTCTAATCGAACGCCTTGGGTGTAATGAACGTCAGAACTCTTGACTCAGGACCTGGCCGGACGTGCTCGAGTCATTTCCCCTGCTCGAAAGGAGTTCCTTTATCAATGCAAAATTCAACATTTCTACAATCTCTTCATCTGAAAAGACGACGTCAAATTCTTCCTCCAAACCTACAACAAGGTTCATGTGTTTCAGGGAATCCCAGGATTCAATTGTGTCTGGAGAAGACTCCTCGTTTATCATCTCGGCAGGTATGTCAAAAACTGCAGACATGACATTCCTTATTCTGTCTTTAATCTGATCTGCCATTGATAACTTGAATGTAGGTTAGTCGTTTGGGTTCATATTTGACCAAATCCAGAGAGTACTTTTTTGTAGAATTACTGTCGCTTTTTGCCACGAAACAACACTTATCATAGAAATCTTCTACTTGTTCGTTCTTATTTGTACTCGAGTATTGGGCAGCGACAGTCTTGACTTCACTCTGTTTCAGAGTGCCCAACAAGTAGTCAACAAAAGCATACTCAATATTCCTGCCAAGAACTCTGCAGCTCATCAGGAATGTGTCTACATCCGCCATGCGGCTATCATCGCAAAGTTTGACAATACAGAGCCCCGTAACACCGCTGTCTCCAAATCTATCCGCGACTGAGAATGAAAAGACTTTTGAATCTTCATTTTCGATGAAGCTCGTAATTTCACCTTCCGTATATCTTTTTGTGGTCAGATTGAACTGATTTGTTTTCTGGCTCAATTGTGACATTCGCGGGACAATAGACATGTCGTCCACCGATACCGTCAACTTCAATCCCAGGGACGCCAGATAATCCTCGATATCTGTATATCCCTTCTTCGCGGAATCCCTTTTTGCCTGTTGCTTATACATCTCGACCTTGTTTTTGTCCTCAGCGGTAAAAGAAAGATTGTAAAACAGCGACAGGTTATCACGAAACATCTGTGGGTATTCATGCAATCGCTCAGGCACCTGCAGGACTGTGACTTCCGGCAAATGCTCTCGTATCATATTTGCTTCAAATGGTGAATCATCCACAAACACAAAACTATCCATGCCAATATTCAGTGTTTCAGAAATGTCCCGGATATTAGACACTTTGTCTTGCCAGTTACTCTTATTGATGGTGATATACTCTTTTCTCAACTGAAAATCCGGATGGGAAGATACAACTGCCGCAACATCTGCAGGATTGTTCTTACTGCACAAACAGAGCAGGACGCCTTGCTTATTCAAAGTCAATGCCATCGCCTGTATCTCTGAAAAAATCGCTCCGATCTTTGAGTTCGGAGACATGTCGATATTGTCAAAGCCATCCTCTCCCAATACACCGTGCCACAATGTGTTATCACAATCAAGAATCAGTGCTTTCTTTGCTTTACCATTGGCGGACATAAAAAAGGGTGAAATGTATCTGGAATAAGCCTTGAAGAACTCGATAGTATATAGTGCTTTTGAGGAATAATAATACCTCATATCCAGGGCGTTTGCCACGCCAACATCAGAGAGGACTTTTTCAATTCCAACCAACCTTGTATTGGCCGGCATCTGTTGTGTCAGATATCTATTGAGCTGGTTTGCTAACTCCTCTAGTCTGTTACAGCGGATATTTGATCGGGAAAACTGAAGTGCGGTGAACTTGTTTATGAGAACTAGAGATGTCTGCTGCAAGTTTTTGAATACCAGGTCAATCTCAGACTTGGCTTTTTCCAAAATTGCATCTAATTGCTCATCATCAAATAGTTCGATTCTATGTTGTAGGCCATCGACGATATTGCACAATTCCCAGAAGATAATAACCGCGTTTGACCCTTCGCAGTTCAGACTATCTTGTACAATGTTATCGTAATCTCCAATAGAAACATCCGCATTGATATGCTCAAGCCTGAGCGGGAGTTCTAGTATTTCCTTGATTTGATGAACAGTTATATTGGAAAGCACGCTAACCCTGTACGGGCCTGAATTCAGATTCGAGCCAGACTCTTTGTGCAGTTTCAGGATTTCTGAATACTTCAATTCAGAAGTCGACCCTGTGCCTGGAGAATTGGACCCCAGCATCAGGACACACCCTGGGTAGAATTGAGTGAGGTTTTTTGTATTATCTTGCGCTTCATTTTTGAAGAAAGCAGGAGCTGAGCAGGGAAAAGACGCCCGCAGTTAAAGGTCTGTGTATTTGCTTGAAGATGAAAGTAGTAGTAAAGAAAGCCTGACCGGCATGCAATTAACAATCGCAGCGTATTCAAAGAGGGGCGGTTGCATCAAAGCATGATTTGGCCACCATTTACTCGAATAGTCTCTCCGGTTAAGTAGTCTGACTTCTCTGAAGCTAGAAAACTGATGGCTCCGGCAACGTCCTCTGGTCTCGCTAGACGCCTTAAGGGTGCCTGGGCGGCAGTTAACAGTCTGACTTTTTCGGGGACATTCGCTAGTAGCTCTGTTTCGGTCATTCCCGGAGAAACCGAATTAACCCGAATTCCTTTAGGCGCCAATTCAAATGCAACAGCTCTTGTAAAACCATCAAGAGCCGATTTCGCGGTAATGTACGGTGCTAATTCCGGTTTTGGGTCATCAACATACTGAGTTGTGATGTTTATTATTTTGCCATACTTGTTCAGTTCCATTTCCGGGATCACACATTTCATGATGTTGAATGAACCCTTGATGTTCAATTCAATATGATTGAACATGTCTTCCCACTCCAAATCCGAAAATTTCATGCTAGCTACATTCAAGGTTGTGCAGTTAACAACGACAGAGATTATGCCCAATTTCCTTTTTGTATCACTGATCATTTCCTGTACCAGACCCAAGTCAACTATGTCTGCATTAGTGATAAATGCCCTCCTCCCAAGACCTATGACTTGGTCTCTTACTTCTTCTGCTAGTCCCTTGTTTCTGTTGTAGTGAACAGCAACATCGTATCCATCCTTAGCTAACTGTATGCAAGCGGCCCTTCCAATTCCGCCAGTACCACCGACAACCAGGGCAACTTTATTGACAGGCTTTTCAATTTCGGAAACAGGTTGTTCCTGTTCAACCAACCTAACTTTGGCTGTTCCGGTTGTGACTTTCTGTCTGTTTTGATTGTAGATTTCAGTAGACAGCTCTATTGATTGTGTTCGATCAATTTTCTTTATTACGCTGGCTTTTATGATGATTTCATCACCAACTCTTACCGGCAGTAAGAACTCCAAATTCTGTGCATACCAGAGAGCGCCATCTCCAGGTAGCTTCGTTCCAATTATCGTTGAAATAAACGACGCACCAAGCATACCATGCGCAACGGGCTTCTTATACGGAGTCCTGCTTGCGTAGTCCTTGTCAACGTGCAGCTTGTTATCGTCACCAGTCAATTCTACAAACTGATCGACATCCTGTTGCGTAATGACGTGAACAAGTTCTGCTTTATCGCCGACTTTTATCTTTTCAAATTTTGTAATGGTCTATACCTTTGTGACAAGGTTGGCTATCGCGTCATCAAGGTTAACTGGGTAGATCGCTTGTGGAGTTTCTTTTTAATCTAAGTAGATCCACCCTTGCATCATTTTGTCCACGAGTGGTCGAAAAAGCGATTTTGTATTTGAAGTCTTTTACTATGTCAATTGTCGATCCATTGAAAGAGCCTTTTGTCCCATAGGGATAGGTGAAAAAACGTAGTGATCTTGTATTCGTAATCTTGTCCCTAATGTATTCCCCTGATTTTTTCAAATCGTCAGCGATCTCATCATCTGACAATAGTGAATACGCACTATGCCTGTGCGAGTGATTTGCAATCACCATATCATTTGCTTCCATCTCCAACACCTGGTCCCAGTCCAGATAGAATTTATCTACAAATACGTCGAGTGGTTCGACAAACCTGCTGTAGAAATCACTAACGATGGCCTGCGTGATTGACGGGTTCCAACAGTAGTTTACCTGATACTTGATCGCCGCGCGTTCCTTCGTATCGTATGGATACCCCATATAAGCATGATCCAAAGACAGCTTTGGATGAGCAGGATACTTGTCCGAGATGATGCTGTTCATCTTTTGACAGATATCCTGGGGTCTGAATGATTCCAATATATTATGGATTAAACTCACGAATAGCGGCTGCCGGTCCTGAATGGCTGAAGTTACAATTGAAAAATACCCGGGAATCCCAAGTTCCTGCAATATTGGGAAAACATGTCTGTAGTGATCACTGGTCCCATCATCAAATGACAAGATACATGCTTTTGGGGGAAGTTGTTTTCCATCCTCGATATAATCCAGATAATCCAGCGCTGAGATGAAACTGTATTCTTTGGCGAGAATATCGATTTGAGAGCGAAACATATCTGTTGTGATGCCCTTCAGATGATTGAAGTCGTTATCATCTGCGTCGAAAACATAGTGATACATTACTACATTCACAACCGGATGAGCATTGTCTTTCATCAAAGAAGCTTTAGCCCTTCACCAAATCTTCTGCTCGAACGAGCGTGTCCCGGGGGATGTCGCAAACCACCTTTGCACCCACTACAGCATCGACATTAGAGGCCGGAATGCCGGTCCCTGGTTTTTTGAAACCAATCATATCGTTGGTCAAAATGGTTCCTTGGGGGATGTCAACAACAGAGACCACGCTTTTCTGAAAGATATCCTTCATGCCGGACATCCGGCCTGCTTCCTCGTCTTTGTTCACCTGTCCGTTCAGCATCTGCTCGATACCGCGGATGCCTGCGACCAGGTCTTTGAATTCATTGGGATCCAAAGAATGTCTGGCATCACTGCCATACATCAGCCGGCTAAAAGTCAGGTGCTTTTCGACAACGGTCGCACCGAGAGTCACCGCAGCAAAAGAGGAGTAGTTTGTGCTGGTATGGTCGGAAAGGCCAACGGGCAAACCGTAACGCTCTTTCATCTCGAGCATCACGTTTAGCCCCACCTTCGCGTAGTCGCAGGGATAATGACTGGTACACTGCAGCACGCTGATGCCATCGTGAATCTTCCGGATTGTGTTGACAGCGGCATCGATTTCCAGCCAGGTGCTCATGCCCGACGAAAGCAGTATCGGTTTTTTTGTTGCGGCAATGACTTGCAGCAGCGGTAGATTGGTCACCTCACCCGATGGAATCTTATACTTGTGTACTCCGAGGTCCTCCAGCAGTTCAACGGCCTCAATAGAAAATGGCGATGAGAGAAACTCAACCTCCACCGTTTCACATTTGGCTTTCAGTTCGCGCCACTGTTCCACAGAAAAGCCGGTTCTTTCGAAGTATTGGTAGCGAGGTTCCTCCTTGAAGAACGGTGGCATGGGAGCGTCCTTTAGTGTCTCTGCCGCCGCAATGTGGGTTTGAAACTTAACCGTGTCCGCACCGCAGTCTGCCGCCAATTCGATCAGCTTCAGGGCATTCCCGAAACTGCCGTCATGCACGGAGCCGACTTCGGCAATGACCTCGGTTTGAACGCTTGTTTGGCTGTGTCCTGCTGCCTGGTTGGTGGGCAATGTTCTGTCTATCCGGTACTGGTAATTTGCTTACTTAATCAACGTAACCGGCAATGTCCTGGATGTATTTCTGTTGCTCAACCTTATGAAGTAGTAGCCGGTTGAATAATTGGAGGCATCCCATGTGACGGCGTTAATACCTGCAGAGACATGTCCATCCTGAAGTGTCTGAACCAGTTCACCTCTGATGTTGTAGACACCTATGGTCACGTTCTCAGCAAGCCCTGCTTCAGACTCATACTTGATAGACAGCTGGGCATTGAAGGGGTTTGGATACGCTGATGCTAATATCATGTCTGACGGTGCAGCGTTGTCTTTTGCAGCAACGTGTGTGGTTGCATCAAACAGTGCCGCAATTGAAAAACTGAATAGGTTTACCTTTGTCTTCAGGAGGTTTTGAAGCGAGGGTTCTGGTATGCTGTCCAACTCCATTTCTCCCCGATCCGGGTCAGAGGTCCATACCACATTGACTGCATCCGGGGAAAAGTCGGAATAAGTCTCATTTTCCTCCAGGACCGGCAGCCAGTTCAGGACGGCAGTGCCGGTGCTTATTTCAGTCAGATCAACTACTTTGTCCAGGGAATAATCCTGCTGTTCTTTTCTTAGCCGAACAAGCTGAATTTGATTGGTGCTGTCTCCCCAATCCGCCACTGTTTCATTGACCTGCAGAGCAATTATTGGATCGCTGCCATGATGAACCATCTTGGCGAGCCATACATGCTTACCCGGAATATCTATGTAGGTCGATTGCCATGCAACGCCATCAAAAGAATTGTACCAAAACCCTTTCTTTTGTGCCCAGTCCCGTTTCACCACCAGGAAATGGGGGACTTTGTCCATATCAAATGAAATGTTGCCAATGCCATATCCATAGCCGTCAGCTGCGGAGAATGCCAGGCCGTTGTAGTTAAAAGTATCGCCATAATTACTGGATACGTAATGATGGTACTCCAGATCACCTCGCTTCAGGCCATCTTCATTGGGAATATACTCCAGATCTGGCGCCAGGATATGGATCTCATCATCGATGATGTTCATCATGACATCATACCGGGACAATGACTTTGTAGCGGTATAGACTATTTGAGGTGCTCGCCATTCTCCATCAATCTTCCCCAGATAGCCGGTAGCAAAGCGCAGGCTGCCGACAATATGAATGTTGTTGCGTGAATCGGTCTTAATGATGGGATATGTCATCTCACCCTCGGACATGCGAGTGCTGTAGTCGTCCCATAAATAAACATCACTTGAATCCAGGTGGCCGTGAACTGAGCTTATCCGCTCTTCGGGTGACCAGCTGGCCGCGCTGTTGGGCTCCAGGGCCTTTCTATATCTGACGGGCGTAAAAGCAGCGCCATAGACGATATGCAAATACCCGTCACGATCTATCGTCAAAGCCGGCGAGCCATGATTGTCACGCAAATACCCAACAAGCGTCTTGCTTTCTATAGCCTGAGTGAGATGATCGAATGTTGCGACCCAGACACTCATACTTTGCCAGGCGGCAAAACTATCAATTGCAGTATTCTTTCCATAGGCAATGAACGTCTTCCGGACACCATCAATGTCTGATGAAATGATTTTGTTCTGCATCGGGTATGCAGTTGCGCGGTTGTTTCCAAGAGTGTCAATGGTTACAGGCTCCTGTGAGAACAGGCTGTCACTAACCGATAGGAATACCAGGGTTGTGAGACAAAGGAATTGTACCGAAGTGCGGATGTGAGTGTGTGCTGCCTGTAATACCGATGCGATCATTTTCATAAAATCTATCCCGGCTAGCAATACGACTTTTCTGACATAACAGGTATCGTCGTACAAACATGTAATCTGGAGTTTGCATAGATTTCATGAAACTTATCGATCGCTTCATACTTCTTAAGTAGGGCGATAGCGATAACTACACCTTCCCCCCGCCCGCCTCTCCTGGATCCCTGTAAACGAGAGCTGATCTGAGGAGATCTAACTGTTTCGATTACCCGTTGCTAACCTTCAGCGGATTATTGACCAATCTCCAATACATCCAACGGTGGCTTCTTCCTGGGCTGTTTCCGCTTCTGCCTTTTCTTATCACCACTCTCACCGTAATAGTAATAATAATGGTAGTAATAGTAGTAGTAATATGAACCGTAGGTGTTCCCCCGGCTGACATCGTTCAGGAGCGCACCCAGAATGCGGGCACCGACTGTTTCCAGAAGGTCGATACCGCGGGACAGCGCGTCCCGCAGCGTCTTACCGGATTTGACGACCAGGAGAACACCATCAAGCTCCCGCGCCAGAACCGCAGCGTCAGTCACCGCAATCAATGGTGGACTATCAAAGAGACAGATGTCGTAGCGTTGCTGCAGATCCGCCACGAAATCCTTCATCAACTTCGATCCCAGGAGTTCGGCAGGGTTAGGCGGCAAAATACCACAAGTGAGGACATCCAGGTTCTTGATGCCGGTAGGCTGGACAACGTTCTCAAATGTCTCTTCGCCGACCAGAACATTGGTAAGGCCCTTATTTTTTTCCAACTCAAATATTCGGTGCTGAACCGGTCGGCGCAAATCCGTATCCACCAGGATCGTTTTAGTGCCCTGCTGGCTCAGCGCAATCGCCAGGTTGGCGGTTGTAGTGGATTTACCCTCGCCCGGTCCGGAGGACGCGACTAACATCGTCTTCAGTGGCTTATCAGACTGGGAAAACTGTAAGTTCGTGCGTAAGCTCCGGTAAGATTCGCTCACCGGAGACTTGGGTTTGAAATGCGTAACCAGGCGGCGCGGGCGCTCGCCGTCACCGGTATTGCCCAGAGTCTGCTTGCCCTTTATGCTCTCCACGCGACCCTTTGCAGCGACCGGCTCGATAGACGGAATAGCCCCCAGGATGGCCAGGCCCATGGCCTCGACATCCTCAATTCTACGGACCGAGGTATCAAAGTACTCCCGGCAGAGGACAAACCCTACTCCCAAACCCAGTCCGACTATGACTCCCAGAATCAAGTTGAGTCTCGTTTGGGGAGAAATGGGCGATCCCGGCGGCACAGCCTCATCGATGATGCGCACCATGCCGATTTGTCCGGCTTCAGTAATACGGGACTCCTCATATTTTTCGCGCATCATCATATAGAGATTCTCGTCGACCTTGCGATTTCGCTCCAGCCGCGCCAACCTGACATTCTTTTCCGGCAACGATTCCAGCCTACCGGAGTAACTCTCGACTACTTTAAACAGGGCATCGGCCTGCGCATTCAAAGCAGCTATTTCAGTCTCAGCTTCAAGGACCTTTAGAACCAGCTCTTGTGCCTGCGACAGAGGGTCACTGGCGGGCAAGCCTTCGACGACCAGCTTACGAGTCTCCTGGGTTAGTCGAGACTTGATAGATTCCAACTTCTTCCGTTCCCGCCGCACCTGTGGATCATCTTCTCCGACGCCCTGGGAAAGATAGACGGCAATAGTCCTCTCAATCCCGGCCATTTCCGTACGCAACTGCGTAACCAGCGGACTGGAGATTCTGGCGATCTCGGCTTCTAACGTTTCTTTGCTTCTGCCAAGTTGGTTTTTCAGGTATTCCCAACTCCTCTTTCTGACCTCAAGGTCAATCAAAACGCCTTCATAAAGGCTTTCAAATCGAGCGCCATTTTCCACTACGAGGGTCGCCTCGTCGTTCAATGAGCCGATCTTCTCCTTTTCCAGGAACTGCTTCAACCCCTCCTCACTGCTCTTCAGGTCCTTCTCTTTGCGCGTGAGCTGGTCGTCAAGAAACTGTACAACCTGTGATATCTCGCCACGGCCAAAATCGCGCTCCAGTTCGCGATAGACCCTCGCCACACTGTTGGCCAAAAAGGCTGCTTCGAAGGGGGAGGGCGCCCTGAAATCAATCCGGATCAAGTCTGTGCCGCGGATTGGCGATATTGAAATGGACCTGCGCAGTCTGCCTGCCGCGGCGGCAACCGACTTGTTCACTCCCACACCTTTAGTCAGTTGGAGCGAATCTCGTTCCGGCTCTTTGAGAAGATTCATGACCACTGCAGTCGCTAAAGAACGGCTTTTCAAGATCTCAGCCTGATTGTTCATCAGGGTGCGTTGCTGGTCATATCCTCCCAACTCAAAAAGGGACTGGCCCGCACCTTTCTTTTCATCAATCATGATAGTAGTGGAGGCTTGAAAAACAGGTGGCGTGGTGAAAGTATGGTAACTCACCCCTGCTATGGTCACCAGGAAAATAATCGCAATCCACCACCGACCGCGATAGAGCATCGCCAGATAGTCATGGATGGACACCGGTCGGGCCGGCAGAGAGTTCCGTCCCTCTATTCCGTTGTTGTAGCCGTTGTTGTTGCTATGACCGTTGCTACCGTTATTGGCTGTCATTTCCATATCATTTCTTCCTGTAAACTATCCAGTAATGCTACAGTTGATTGACGGCGATAATCAATGTTGCGCTCGCCGCCATAAGACCGACAATTGAAGTAACCCCGAGAAATCTGCTAAACTTGTTTCCAAAAGTCTGTCCCACAAGCACCGTGTCACCTGCTTCAAGGGCCGGTATCTTGCCGGCATTGCCCGACTCAAGAAACTCCTTGACATCAACGGTGATGATGGGAGCACCCGTCCCGTTCTTCCCATGTCCTTTGGTTCCGTTCGTGCCTTCGCCCCGAATGATCCGCACCTCCTTCAGCTTGGCGCCATCGCGAGGCCCACCCGCAAACGAAATAAGAGAAATCAGGTCAGTTTGGCGGGGCACGAGGTATTGTCCCGGACTCTCTACAAACCCCCAAACATTGACTTTCATCAGAATCTCATCCTTGGCGCCCAGATAGTATTGGGCAGCACCGCTTTTTGACACTGTATTGTTGTCCTGCCCCCTGACTGATGGCGCCAGCGACAACATCAAAAAAACCAAAGCAAGAAATCTCATTACCTTCATTCTACCACCTCCTGGCTGTCTTTTCAAAATTTGCCGAACACCGGAGATTCCAGACAGAGCATTTGCGTATCGCATATCGGGTACTCCTTGAAAACGACCATTCATGTTCTTAAGCCGCCTGCGCGGCGACTTTCCGTATCTGGTCCCGCCCAACTTCAACGGCCAGAGTTTGTTGAATAGCATCTACCGAAATGGCAATTCGTGCCTGGCCCCGGTCTTCGAGATAATAGCCACGAATTCCCAAAAGCGGTCCGGATGTTACTTCTATCGCATCGCCGGCCCGCAGATACTGACAGGGTTCCGGATTATAGCCCAATTCCATCAAAGTTAAAACTGCTTCAATCTGCTCATCCGGAATCCGAACCGGTTGACCGCAAAATGTCACCATGCGGACTACGCCGGGAGACTGCAGTGCGAGAAAACGCTCTTTACAATTCGAGTGAGTGAACACGTAGGACGGGAATAGCGGTTCGGTCACCTTTTTGATGCGGTCGCTCCAGGCCTTGTTTACGGTTCGTACGGGCAACAGGCCTTCCAGGCGTTTCTGTTCCAGATCCTCAAACACTTTTCGCTCAAATCGCGGTCTGGTATAAATCGCGTACCAGTGACGCTGTTTTTTTTGTAGAAGAGTAGACTTTGATTGTGACACCTTGCTCATACGACTATCCTATCTGGCCATTGGGAAATGATTAAATTCGCTCTTTGGACCACTATTCCTGCCTTCTGTTCCTGGCTGGCCCGTACACAGCTCCGCCAGGTCAGTCCCAGACAACCGGGTCAAACAATGGTAACTTTGGTGAACCTAACTAACTGGGCAGCACTCTTTGAGTGCTAGCACCCAAAGGTCAAGCTAGTAAAACAGCTTGCTCGTCAGAACAAAATCCAAAATGCCCCTGCAATTGTAGCCCTGGAAGTATGTCTCGAGGGGCAATAATCAATTATTCAAGAACCAATCAACTGTCTGTTTCAACCCGTCTTCAAAGTTAATGGAAGCCTCATAGTTCAAGAAATTTACCGCCCTGGAAACGTCAGCAAAAGAATGGAGAACGTCGCCCGGTCTGGGGTCGGTAAGAACCGGGCTCAGGTCTTTATCGAGGATCTTGTTCAAGGTTGCCACAAGGTCGAGCAAGGTTACACGCCCACCTCCGGCACAGTTAAAAATTCTCTCTTCAGGAAGATTATCTGCTTTGCAAGCCTTCAAATTTGCTTGAACAACGTTTTTGACAAAAGTAAAGTCACGCGACTGACTGCCATCGCCATAAATGGTGACCCGCCGGCTTTTCTTCATCGCTGCGATGAACTTAGGTATGACCGCCGAATACTGCGAACTAGGGTCCTGGCGCGGTCCAAAGATATTGAAGTAGCGCAAGATGACTGTCTCGAGGTCGTAGAGTTGGTCAAAGACAGCACAATAGACTTCACCTGCTAACTTTGAGATGGCGTACGGACTCATGGGCCTGGGTCGCATGTCTTCGTGCTTGGGTAACCTGGGGTCATTTCCATAGACCGAAGAAGAGGACGCGAACACAACTCTCTTAATGTTACGATCACGCGCCGCAGTCAAGACATTTAGAGTTCCCGTGATGTTCACTTCATTGGTGGTTATGGGATCTGCGATGCTGCGTGGTACAGAGGGAAGCGCCCCTTGATGCAGCACGTAATCAACCTCATCCACCGCCCTATAGACCGTGCTGAGCGAACGAATATCTCCCTCAATCAGCTCGATGTCATTGATAAACTCACTTATGTTCTCACGACGACCCGTCGAGAAATTGTCCAGAACTCGTACGGATTCCCCCAACGAGAGAAGCTCCGCTACGATGTTAGATCCAACAAAACCTGCACCGCCGGTCACTAGATACTTCATTTGTGGCTCTCCACGCCTAGAGTTTCGGCCCTGGCTTTGTCCACCAGGGAATTCAGGAGCACCTGTAGCTCCACAGAATTGTCACCAAAGGTTGCTTTGGCTGCGTTCCTTATTCGTTTGGTAAGGTCCCATACTTCACTTAAACATACATTGCGCTCGTGAATGGCCTTGGCCCGCTCGACTTTTAGCTCCTCGGCGCGCTCAACCAGCTCTACCGCCTCAATAAGCTTGTCCTGAAACTGCTTTTCATCCAGGTTTGGCACCACCAGTTTCGAGCCGACGGAATTCCATCCTTCCTGAACAAAGCCGGCCTGTTCAAGTGTGTCGCGCGGGAAGCTTGATACTTTGCGTACTTGCTGATCTGTTTCCTTTAGCATAAGCGTTCAATCGATTTGGAGTGAGTGAGTACGCCTGTCTACACTGAAAGTCATGTTCATAGTATCTCCATACCTCGAGACTATCGCTTGAAGTAGAGACAAGCCGAGTTGGTTGCGCAATAAATCCTTTTTGATTACAAAAACTTTGTTTTTGCCTCACAAACTAATAGTTTTCCATAATTTCTCATTTTGGAAGCCAGGACGTCGTCACGTAGGAAAGAAAAGCGCAGTGTCAGGCCCCATTAGTCTATCTCCCTTGAAAACGCAGGCCAAGATGACAATACGGGTGTGGAGACGCAAGACTTGTGAGGATTATTTAACGCAGAATAACTTGCCGTAACAACAATTAACTGAGGAGAACAAATAGATGAAAATCAGAGGCAAAAACTTAACAATGCGGACCCAAGCTACCTTTCTTCGCGAATGTACGAAAACCACCACCCATTCATATGACGTTTTTACCCGCCAGGCGTTGAGATTGCCTAAACAGTCCATATTGCAACGCGAATATTCTGGCCGGAATTGAACCATGATGTGAGTGGCAATTGGGACAAGAAGTCACTTTTACCAACATGATTGCCTGTCAGGTTTGAAAAAAAGCTGAGATGAACAGTGAAGGCTATTAATCAATACGTTACGCGAAGAACCAGGCTTTGCAAGAAGGCCGAATCAGGACTTTCAAAAGATGCCGGAGGAGTTTTTGGGTTTGGAGCAACGACTTACGTGTGCGCTGGCGCTCTCTCTTGTCCGGCAACGGCAGCTCTAGTTGCGCCGGATGGCGCGAACGGCATCGTTAAGCAATACGTCCGGCAGCTCTTTTAGAGAGTATTGTGACCGTTTTGTGACAAATGAAATAAGAAGCGACAGGTTGACACCCGAGATTACTTCAACATTTCTATGCTTGCCGGCCACGTGGACAGCACTCTGCCAGAAGCTGCCGCCATACAAGCTCACCAGGATCAAAAGCCCTTCGTGCAAGTTCTCTGTTTCTATCAGAGCCTCAATCTGTTGTTGCACTTGTGGACGTGACAAACCACGGCACTGCAAAGCATAGACGTGTTCACACTCACCTAAGATTCGCTCGCAGGATGCAACAAGCCCGCTGGCAACCTCGCCGTGGCTAACAACAACGCACTTAATCATGCTTCATTCGTAGTCCCGTTCAAGATAGTCTTCCAGATACCTAGCGGTGGCCGCTTTAGCTTGCATTTTGCTTATCAGTTTCTCGTTAAATCTCTGGGCGGGAAAGATACCATTTATTTTGAGAAGCTGCTGTAATGCAATGACTTCCGCGATAACCGTAATGTTCTTACCTGGGAAGATGGGAAGCTTGACCATCGGCAGTTCAACTCCCAGGACTTCCGTGGTCGTTTCCTCAAGCCCAATGCGCTCATAGTCTTCCTTGTCGTCCCACTCTTCTAATTGGATCTCTACTTCGACTCGCTTTCGCCGTCGAATGGAGCGAATGCCAAAGATGCTCTGGACATCCACGATACCCACGCCCCGGATTTCCATGTGATGCTCAAGCATTTCGCTCGCCATCCCAATGAGATTACCTCCGGCCTGCCGCGAAATGTGGACGATGTCGTCGGTGACAAGCCTGTGACCGCGCTCTACCAAATCAAGTACTATTTCGCTCTTGCCGATGCCACTACGACCGGTAAACAGAACCCCGATCCCATAAACGTCGGCTAGGGACCCGTGCACTGTTATGCTCGGCGCGAACTCCCTATCCAGGTAGTCGCTAAGCAAATGCATGAGCTTGGTCGTCTTGAAATCGGTCTCCAGGATGCTGATGCCCCGCTCCCCGGCGAGCTCAACAAACTTATCGGAAACAGAGTTACTCTCAGTGACGATAATGCAGGGGATATCGAAGGTCAACAGATTCTCGATGGCTTTTCCGCGTTGGCGGTTGTTGAGGCTTTTCAGGTATCCCACCTCCGTATTGCCAACGATCTGGACTCTTTGAAACGTGAAAACGTCTACAAATCCGGACAGGGCTAAGCCGGGACGATGCAAATCTGGTTCATGGACAAGCTTATCAAAACTTACCTCTCCGTTCAAAGATCTGAGGTGAAGCCTGTCTTTGTTATCCTGAAAGATCTTGCCGACGCTTATTTCTTTCATCATTGCCCCCATTGTTGGCCGGCCTTAGCCCCGGCCAACGAGAAATGAAACCGCTGGTGCCCAACGCCGCCTTATTCCAGAACAGGCGGCTTTGCCCCGCTATGATCGTTGCGCTTATCCTTAAACTTCTTGAGTTTTCGCTCCAGTTTGTCCACCGCCAACTCAACGCTCTTGAAGGCATCCTCAGATTTTTCTACCACCCTCAGATGTTGCGAGTTAACGCTGAGCGATATCTCCGCTACCTGGACTAGCTTTTCATAGTCCAGTACGATATCGCAGGTGATAATACCATCATAGTATTTCGTGAGCTTGGCTACCTTACTTTCAGAGAAGTTTCTTAGCTTCTCCGGTGCTTTGAAATGACGGGCCGTAAAGTTTATGCGCATGTTTTCCTCCTTGTCAAACTATGCCAGGTTCACGTTATATTGATTTTTGAAACAGCACTTTCCTATTTTTCGGCACGTGGATGTGCCTGGTTATACGTCTGTTTCAGTTTTTCTATGGTTAAATGCGTGTACACTTGAGTACTTGACAGACTGGCGTGGCCGAGTAGCTCCTGGACAGCAAGCAGATCAGCACCGCGATCAAGAAGGTGGGTCGCAAATGAATGTCTGAGTTTATGTGGCGAAGCATCCTGCCTCCCGGAAGCTGCAACCAGGTGCTTGCTTACACGGTACTGCACCTGCCGTGCGGTCATTCGCCGGCCCCTTTTATTCACAAACAGAGCCTGTGTTTCTTGCTTAAAAGTAGTCAAAAAACCGGCCCGCAATTGCAGATAACTTTTCATCGACCGGGATAAGCTCGGGCCTATCGGCGTGATTCTCTCTCTTGCGCCCTTGCCCAAAACACGAATTGTATTTTGATAAACGTCCACGTCCTCAACATTCAGACCGACAAGCTCGCGCAGTCTGATTCCGGAAGCATAGAATACATCTATAATAAAGCCATCGCGGACGCTCTCATAATCTGCCCCACCAGCCAGGCCCGCAGCGCTCATGATATCCTGGAATGACAAAACGGACGGTAAGCGTTTGCGCTGCTTAAGGAAACTCAAAGTGTCGGCAGGGTTGGTAGTGACCACTTCCTGCCCACAAACAAATTTGAAAAAGGATTTAATGCAAGCAAGTTTACGGTTAATGGTCGATGCTTTCAACCGTTTCCGGGACAGGTGAGCCAAATAGGCACGCAATGCCTTTCGGTCCAAATCAGGGGTGTGGTTTTCCTCCAGAAACTGCAGCAATTGTGCAAGGTCTGTGCCGTAAGACCGCAGAGTAAAGCTAGAAGCGTTTCTCTCAATTTTCAGATGCTGTAAGAATAGATCGGTTCGGGCTTCCAGCTCGCTAACCGGCAGCAAGCGTTCCATGAGCCTCCGTTTCCTCAATTTCTATTTGTGATTTGCAGGCGGGACAGTAGTGAAAATCTCCGTTTGCCTGTGTCGACCGAAACTCCATGTGTGGGTTGCGGCATGTCGGACACGGCCTGTTGACGGGCTTATTCCAGGTTGCGAATTTGCAAGTAGGGTAGTTGCTGCAGCCATAAAATATCCGACCTCTGCGCGTTCGCTTTTCGACCAGGTCGCCGCCACAACCGTCGTTCAGACACTTCACACCAATAGAAACAGCCTTAGTGGTTTTGCAGTCCGGGTAGCCGCTGCAGGCAAGAAACCGTCCGTACCGTCCATGCTTGACAAGCATCGGCTTCCCACAGTTGGGACAAACATCATCCACTTTCTCGGGTTCTTCCAGGGGTTGCGTATGTTTGCAGTCGGGATAGTTTGAGCACGCCATAAACTTGCCGTTACGCCCCCAGCGAATGATAAGTTCGTGGCCACAGTCAGAGCACTTTGTGGTTGTTTGCTCTTGCAGAGAATCCCGGATTTCCTGCTTGCGTGCGTCAGCTTCGGTCACGGCAGCGATGAACGGCGTATAAAAATCGTTTGTCACTTCTAAAAATGCTTTTTTGCCTGTCTCTATCTCGTCCAATTCCGCCTCCATGCGAGCGGTAAACTGGACATTAAAAAGCTGTGCAAAATTCTGAATCAAGATTTTGTTGACGGTCCGTCCAAGTTCCGTCGGCTTCAGTTGACGTTGTAGTTTTTCGACGTATTTTCGATTCAGAATAGTCGAGATGATGGTTGAGTAGGTACTGGGTCGACCGATGCTCAAGTAATCCAATTCCTTGATCAGACTACTCTCTGAAAACCGGGCAGGCGGCC
This sequence comes from Candidatus Zhuqueibacterota bacterium, assembly GCA_029262055.1. Classification (GTDB taxonomy): domain Bacteria; phylum Zhuqueibacterota; class Zhuqueibacteria; order Oceanimicrobiales; family Oceanimicrobiaceae; genus JAJDAD01. The sequence continues at coordinate 26,481 of JAJDAD010000010.1, read as the reverse complement.
GGGTAAAGTGCTGTAGCGGCTTAAGATTCAGAAGATTCAGCTCGTCACCGACCTCGATATGGACCGGGATGCGCATATTATCTTCCGCCTTGTCCTTGTCTTCCAGCGCGTCCTCGTAGACTTGCAGGAAACCACGAAAGGTCACGATGCTGCCCGTAGTCCTAAAAGTGTACTTTTTGCCCGCTGAGATGTCAATCGTGGTCTGATCGATGCTTGCCGAAGCCATTTGTGAAGCCAAGAACCTATTCCAAATCAATTCGTAAAGTTTGAATTGTTCGGCAGTCAAAAACTTCCTGATCTTCTTCGGCGCATATTTCACTGATGTCGGGCGAATCGCTTCGTGTGCGTCCTGAGCCCCTTTCTTGACCTTGTATTTTCTTTCGGTCTTGGGTAAGTAGTCGCTGCCATAATTTACCGCAACATACTCGCGCGCACTCTCAACTGCCTCTGCCGAAATTCGGGTGGAGTCGGTACGCATATAGGTAATGAGTCCGACACTGCCGTCCGCCCCCAGCTCGATGCCCTCATACAGCTTTTGGGCGATCATCATAATTTTCTTTGAAGAGTACCCAAGCCGGCCCGCAGCCGCTTGCTGCATCGTACTGGTGGTAAAAGGAGCCGAAGGATGCCGGCTTACCTTCTTCTTTTTGATCGCCTGGACCTTGAAAACTTGCTCCCGAATTTCGGTGCAGGCACTCTGGGTAGTCTCCTCGTTTGGCAACTCAGGAGGTTTGCCGTCAATCTTGTTGAGCTTGGAAAAGAACGGATTGGACTCGGCGGCTTTTAGCTCGGCAGTTACCGACCAGTATTCGCGCGGAACAAAACGCTCGATTTCCTCCTCGCGTTCGCAGATTAGTCTCAGGGCTACCGACTGCACGCGCCCCGCGCTCAAACCGCGATAGACCGTCCGCCACAGAATCGGGCTGACCTGATAGCCAACCAGGCGGTCGACAACACGGCGGGCTTTTTGAGCAGCGACTTTGTTTGAATCAATTTTGGTGGGGCTTTGCAGCGCTGACTTCACGGCGCGCTCAGTGATTTCGTTAAACATCACGCGATGGATGTTAACGTCTTTGTTCTTTATCTCCTCCGCCAGATGGCTGGCGATGGCCTCCCCTTCGCGGTCAGGGTCCGTGGCGATATAAACGTCATCGACTGTGGAGGCGGACTTGCGCAGCCGTTGCAGGATTTTCCCTTTGCCCCGGATGGTGATGTACTCCGGCTCAAAGCGGTCCTCGACATCGACGCCGAGACGTTGGCGCGGCAGGTCTTTGACATGCCCCACCGATGACATCACCTCATATTCCTTTCCGAGAAACTTGCTGACTGTTTTGATTTTCGCGTTGGACTCGACGATGACTAGGGACTTTGGCATATATTTGCGTGGTAGCTGAAGGTTGGTGAAGCGATTCCTACTGGATGGTTGGGTCGTCGTTTAAAAGGAAAAAACCGCCGCGGCTTCCTTCTTCCGATGCCAGGAACATGCCGGCCACTATTGATTTAATCTCTTCAACGGAGACTCGTGGGATGCCAAGCATCAGACCGCGTTCAAGAATTTGTTCCAAATCAAACTCGTCTATGATGCCGAGCGCGTGTAGTTGGATCAGGTAGCCGTGCGCTTCGACAGAAATAACGGACTTCTCGATCTCGTGCAGGTGTCTTACGCTGTGGCGGAATGCCGGACCGTGCTTTTCGAAAACCTCTTCCGGCTCATTATTGATCCTATCCATTAACCAACTGAATGCCGAACTTATCTCACTCTCGGAATATCCCTTTTGGATTAAGCTACTCGACAGCAAGTCCAGATTACTCGAAACGTTCTGATTCCTTCTCATTTCAGTCATGATGTAGACCAGGATCTCCACCACTCGTTCGTTCATAAGGATAGCCCTCAAAGATTTTTCTTAATATCTCCCTCAGTTCAAAATAAATCTAGCAAATTCTGTTGCAAAAGCAAGGACTATTGCATGACGCCGTGGCACTTCTTGTATTTCTTACCGCTGCCACAAGGACATGGGTCGTTGCGACCGACCTTTTCTTCGGCAACCACCGGCTGCGGTTTGGCTCTGCGAGATTGTTGCGCGGCTTCGGCCATGGCGCTGCGCTGCGGCACGTTGGTAAAGCCCATGCCGTCGGCCGAATCGTGGACGGTCGTCATCTGGGCCGGCATCCGGCGCGTCATAACGGGTTGGGTTTGCAGCTGCGCCTTGAATGTCATTTCCAGCGCCTGCTCGTTTATCTGTTCGAGCATCTCGGTGAACATCCTGAAGCCTTCAGATTTATATTCCAACAACGGGTTCTTTTGGCCGTAGGCTCGGAGCCCAATCCCTTCCTTGAGCTGATCCATTTCGTATAGATGCTCCCGCCACCTTTCGTCGATAACGCGCAAGACCGAAAAACGTTCGAGTTGGCGCATCAGTTTGTCGCCGAGGGCGCGTTCGCGTTCGGCATAATGTTTTTGGGCAGCATCAAACAGAAGTTCGAATAGTCCGGCCTGGTCCAGGGCTCGGTCCGAGTCTTCGAGGGGAGGGATCTCCATCAGCAACGTCTTGCGAAAATCGTTGCGGATGCTGTCCAAGTCCCACTCTTCCTGAAAGGAGCCTTCCGGCGTGTGCAGCCGGATGCGGCTCTCACAAAAGTCTCCAAGCATCTCGATGAATTCGTCTCTCAGATTGTCGCCTTCCAGGGCATGTGCCCTGCGACTGTAGATCACCTCCCGCTGCTGGTTCATCACATCGTCATATTCCAGCAGATGCTTGCGGATATCGAAGTTGTGGCCTTCCACTCTCTTTTGGGCGCGCTCGATGGAGCGGGTGATCATCGCGTGCTGGATGACTTCGCCTTCCTCAACGCCAAGGCGATCCATGATTCCAGCAACCCGATCCGATTGAAACAGGCGCATGAGATCGTCCTCGAGCGACAGATAAAAACGCGACGACCCCGGGTCGCCCTGCCGGCCGCTACGGCCACGCAACTGACGATCGATGCGGCGGGCTTCATGTCGCTCCGTACCCAGAATGTGCAGGCCGCCAAGATTGTCAGCCACGCCGGCGCCGAGCTTTATATCCGTACCGCGGCCCGCCATGTTGGTCGCGATGGTGACCGCGCCAGGCTCGCCGGCCCGCGCAACAACGTCTGCTTCCTGCTGGTGTTGCTTGGCATTTAACACGGAGTGCTTAACCCCGCGCCGTTTCAGCATGCGGCTGAGCGTCTCGGATACTTCAACCGATACCGTACCCACCAGAACAGGTTGTTTTCTCTGGTTCAGCTCTTCGAGTTCATCGATGATCGCCTTATACTTTTCGCGCTTGGTGCGGTAAATACGATCTTCGTCGTCGGAACGACAAATGGGCTCATTGGTCGGAATCACCACCACGTCGAGCTTGTAGATTTCCCAGAATTCACTCACTTCGGTTTCGGCTGTGCCCGTCATTCCGGCTAGCTTGTGGTACAGTCGAAAATAATTTTGCAGCGTAATCGTGGCAAAGGTCTGGGTCTCGCGCTCGATCTTGACTTTCTCTTTTGCCTCCAGGGCCTGGTGCAGGCCGTCACTGAAGCGTCTACCGGGCATCAGGCGACCGGTAAACTCGTCAACAATCATTACCTTGCCTTCTGAAACCACATACTCAACGTCCTTTTCAAACAACGAATAGGCCCGTAGTAATTGCGAAATATTGTGCAGACGCTCGCTCTTTTCGGAGTATTCCCGCTGCAACTCCGATTTGCGAGCCAGCTTATCTTCGGTCGAGACAGACTCATCGGTATCCAGGTCGTGCAACGCTTCCGAGAGGTCGGGCAGGACAAACAACTCCGGCTCGTTAGGGGAGAGGGCGTCACGCCCCATATCGGTGAGATCGATGGTATGCGCCTTCTCGTCGATGGCGTAGTACAGCTCATCGTCGATCTCGCTCAACTTCTTGTCGCGCAGGTAGTCACTTTCGACGCGCCGGATCAGTTTTTTCACGCCAACTTCCTGCAGCAGCTTTGCCAGGCGATTGTTTTTTGGCGCGCCGCGGGTCGCACACAAGAGCTTGATCCCGGCTTCATACTCCTCGCCTTCGTTGAAGAGTTTCTCGCCTTCGCCAACAATGCTGTTGACCAGGGTCGCCTGCCGTTTGACCAGCGTTTCAACCCGTGGTTTCATCTCATCATATTTGTGAGTTGAGTGCTCGACCGGGCCTGAGATGATCAGCGGCGTACGCGCCTCATCGATGAGCACAGAGTCGACCTCGTCCACGATGGCGTAGTTGTGTTTGCGCTGGACCTTGTCTTCGAGCCGCACCGCCATGTTGTCACGCAAATAATCGAACCCGAATTCATTGTTGGTGCCATAGGTGATGTCCGAATCATAAGAGACGCGCCGCTGTTCCGGGGGCATGCTGTTTTCGATGTTGCCGACGGTGAGTCCCAGGTAGTTGTAGATTTCCCCCATCCACTCGGCGTCGCGGCGCGCGAGATAATCATTCACCGTAACCAGGTGAACCCCTTTTTCGGGCAACGCGTTGAGATAGAGCGGCATGGTGGCGGCAAGCGTTTTGCCCTCTCCCGTAGCCATTTCGGCGATCTTTCCCTGGTGCATCACGATTCCGCCCACCAGCTGGACGTCGTACGGAATCATGTCCCAGGTAAGCTCCTGGTCGCACACCCTGAGCTTTCTGCCGACGAGTCTCTTGCAGGCCTGTTTCACTACCGCGAACGCCTGCGGCAGTATCTCGTCCAGTTTCTCCTGAACAATTTCTTCCTCTTCCTTTTGCAGCTCCTCAAGTTGGTGCCGGAGATTCTCACCCTCAGAATCACCATCGGTGCCGGGGGCATCGGTGTTGCCATTCTCGCTTTCGTAGGTCAGCGTATCGGCGTGCAGCGCTTCCTGCACCTGCTCGATCTCGGCGCGGACTTCCTGAGTCGCCTCAGCAATCTCGCGCCTGAATTGTTCGGTCTTGGCCTTCAGCTCTTTTTCGGACAGGCCGTTCAACTCTTCATAGTTTCGATTAATCTCCTCGATCATCGGAGTCAGGTCTTTCACGTCCCGGTCATGTTTGTTACCGAAGACTTTTGTCACTAATTTAGAAATCATTCTGAGCCTTAATTTTCCTTCTTCAAAAGTTTAGCCTGGGTTGTCATAAGTGTCGGTTTATCGGGCAAATGGCGTGCGTGGATGTGGCAATGCATCCGTGCATAAAACCTGCCGCGCGCCACCCTTATCAAGACTACTCCTGCAATCCACGACCGCTTTTCTTCAGTCTTCCTGCTTTCTTGAGTAGTATCAAAACACCGTCCAGGACGCCGTTCACAAAAGTGCCGCTTTTTTCAGTGCTGTACTTTTTGGAGATTTCGATTGCTTCGTCGATGGTTACTTTCGGCGGGATGTCCTTAAAGTACAGGAACTCACAAATGGCAATCCGCATGGTCAGGGTATCCAAAACAGCGATGCGATCGTACTTCCAATTGTGGGCCTGCTGGATGATCAGCTCTTCCAGTTCTTCTTTGTGCTCGACACATTTGGTGAGCAGGTCGGCCGCAAATTCTTTCACGTCCTTCTCTTCGTCGAGATTCAGGATAGTGGTCTCGATAATCGTACTCACCGAATTGCCGGACAACTCGTGGGCATAAAGCGCACTCAGCGCCAACTCCCGGGCATGTCTTCGTTTATTGATCATAATTATTGCTTGATGGCGGAACCAAAACCGATTCTCAATTACACAAAAGTCAACCAGTTGTGCTTGTCTTCAACGTCTAAAGACAAGATACCGAAAAATCGCTGTTGCAACTTTTCAGTGATCGGCCCTCGGCGTCCCGCACCGATCGGGATGCCATCTATGGACTTTATGGGACTTACCTCGGCGGCGGTCCCGGTAAAAAAGACCTCGTCCGCGATGTAGAGCAACTCGCGCGGAATAGCGGCCTGCTCTACTTCATAGCCAAGATCTGTGGCCAGCTTAATGACGCAATCCCTGGTGATTCCGGGCAAAACAGATGAAGACAGGGAGGGCGTGTAGATACGCCCGTTTCTGATCACGAAGATATTCTCGCCACTGCCTTCGCTCACATGTCCGTTTGCATCGAGAGCGATACCTTCCACGTAACCATCACGCTTTGCTTCCATCACGATCAACTGCGAGTTCATATAATTCGCCGCGCATTTTGCCATCGCCGGCAGGGTGTTGCCGCGCATGCGATTCCACGAAGAGACCCTGACATCCACGCCAATATTTATGGCTTCGTCTCCCAAATACTTTCCCCAGCGCATCGCAGCGATTACAACATCCACCGGATTGGGGGTTGGGTCTACGCCCAGGCTGCCATAGCCGCGAAAAGCGATGGGCCGGAGATAGGCCGCATCCAGTTCGTTCACTTTTACAACATCCGAGCAGGCCTCCTCCAGTTCCTGTTGGCTGTACTTGATCGGCATTTGGTAGATCCTGGCAGAATCCAGCAGCCGGCGGATATGGTCATGCAAGCGAAAATGCGCAGGACCTTTCGGGGTGGAATAACAACGCATGCCTTCGAATACCGAAGAGCCGTAATGCAGCACATGACTCATCACATGTATCTTGGCATCCGGCCAGTTTATCATCTCTCCGTTGAACCAGAGCTTGCCATCTTCCAGGAATCCAGACATAGAATCACTCCAAGATTAGAATATTATAAAGCTCTCATATAATGTTCAGGGACTGCAAAAGTTTCCCTAAAACGAAAAATCATCTCACCGCCCGCTGCCGGGCAGGAGAAATCCATCCACCATTGGTGAACAACCAGCATGCTCATGATGTGAGCAGAGTTTGGGGATTCACGCCGTTGGTCCATCAGGCTAGCCCGGCTGTACGCCCGGACGCCGCCAGTCCTTAGTGCGTGAGCGCACGACCGATGACCAGCCGCTGGATCTCGGACGTCCCCTCATAGATTTCAGTGATTTTTGAGTCCCGCATAAAACGCTCCACCGGGTAATCCTTGGTATAACCGTTGCCCCCATGAATCTGAACCGCCTCGGTGCTGGCAAACACAGCGGTTTCCGAAGCGGCGACTTTTGCCATGGCGGCCTCGATCGAATAACTCATCTTGTGGTCCTTCTTCCAGGCAGCCTGATACATGAGCAGACGTGCTGCGTTGATGCGCGTTGCCATGTCGGCGAACTTAAACTGAATCGCCTGGAAATCAGCAAGCGGCTTGCCAAACTGTTTGCGCTCCCGGGCATACTGCAGTGCGGCGTCCAGCGAGCCTTGCGCAATCCCAATCGCCTGCGCGGAAATACCGATTCTCCCGCCATCAAGGGTCTTCATGGCTATCTTGAACCCTTGCCTCTCCTCTCCCAACAAGTTTTCTTGAGACACGCGGCACTCGTCAAGTGTTACCGAGACAGTATCTGAACTGCGGATGCCGAGCTTGCGCTCCTTCTGGCCAACCGTAAATCCGGGGAATGTTTTCTCCACCACGAAGACGCTGATGCCGCGATTGCCGGCCGTGGGATCAGTGTGGGCCGTAATCAGGTAATAGTCGGCATTCTTGCCATTGGTAATCCAATTTTTCGTCCCGTTCAGGACATAGTGATCGCCTCTCAGTTCGGCGGTCGTTTTCATGGAGGAAGCATCTGAGCCCGAGCCAGGCTCGGACAAGCAGAACGCCCCCAGCTTTTCCCCTATTGCCAACGGCATCAGGTATTTTTGCTTGATTTCCTCACTACCAAAGGCTTCCAGGCCGTAACAGACCAATGAATTATTAACTGAACAGACAACCCCGACGGAGGCATCTATCCGGGACAACTCCTCCACTACAATGGTGTAGCTGATGGTATCCATACCGCCGCCGCCGTACTCCGGGCTTACCATCATCCCCATAAAACCTAACTCGCCCATTTTCTTTACGTGGGCAGCCGGGAACTCTTCCTTCTGATCTCTTTCGGCGGCATCCTTTGCGACTTCGTTTTCCGCAAATTCTCGTGCGGTTTGTTGTATCAGTTTCTGTTCTTCAGTCAACATAAAATCCATGAATGCATCCTCATGATTTAAGCGTAATCGTAAAATCCGTGTCCGGACTTGCGTCCCAGTTTGCCCGCCGCAACCATTTTTCGCAGCAACGGGCAGGGACGGTATTTGTCGTCGCCCAGCTCGCTGTGTAAAACAGTCATAATGTGCAAACAGACATCCAGGCCAATGAAATCGGCCAGGGTCAGTGGACCCATGGGATGCGCCATGCCAAGCTGCATGACGGCATCTACGGCGTCGCGATCGGCCACGCCTTCCATGACGCAATAGACAGCCTCGTTGATCATCGGCATCAACACGCGATTCGAAACAAAGCCAGGATAGTCATTAACCGCTACCGGCCTCTTCCCAAGTTCCCGGCTGAGCTGCATAATCTCTTCGAAGACTTGCTCCGAAGTCGAAAGTCCTCGGATCACCTCGACCAGCTTCATGACCGGCACCGGGTTAAAGAAATGCATGCCCACGACCTGCTCGGGCCGGTTGGTCGCGGCGGCAACCTCGGTAATCGAAATTGAAGAGGTGTTTGAAGCAAGCACGGTGTTCTTTGGACAAATCCGGTCCAGGTCGGCAAAGAGCTTTTTCTTTACTTCCGGATTCTCGGTCGCGGCTTCCACCACCAAAGCGGAATCTGAGGCTGCTGCCAAATCTATATTCCCAACGAGGCGGCTGAAGGTTGTCTCCGCCTGTTCAGAAGAAATCTTCTCCTTTTTCACCTGCCGGTCCAGGTTCTTGCGGATGGTTGTCAACCCACGGTCCACAAATTCCTGCTGGATGTCTACCAGGCTTACATTGTAGCCTGCAGCCGCGAAAACATGCGCGATGCCATTGCCCATGGTTCCGGCACCGATTACTGTTATTCTTTTGGGTTGCATTGGTCTACCGTTCCACAATCACAGCCGCTGCTTCACCACCGCCGATACATAGCGTTGCCAGCCCGCGATTCTTGTCGTACCTCTGCATCGCGTAAAGAAGAGTAGTCAATATTCGTGTTCCACTTGCGCCGATCGGATGTCCGAGAGCCACGGCACCGCCGTGCACGTTCATCTTCGCGGGGTCGATGCCAAGGTCGTTAATCGCAGCCAGGTTGACCACTGCAAAAGCTTCATTCAGTTCAAACAAATCGATATCGTTTATGGTCAAGTTGGTCTTATCCAGAATCTTCCTGATGGCATCCACGGGCGCAGTGGTGAACCATTCCGGTGCTTTGGCGGCGCTTGCTTGCGCACGAATGGCAGCCAAAGGTTCAATACCCAGGTGTCCGGCCCGCTCTCTCGACATGATGACACACGCTGCTGCACCGTCATTAATCGAAGATGCATTCGCGGCCGTCACCGTACCGTCCTTCTTGAAAGCCGGGCGGAGTCCCGGCATCTTTTCAAAATTGGCCTTGCCGGGTTCCTCATCTTCCGCGACTACCAACGGGTCACCTTTTCGTTGCGGAACTTCGACGGCAACAATTTCATCCTTAAAGAAACCGTTTTTCTGAGCTGCCTGTGCCCGCTTGTAAGACTCGATGGCGAATCCGTCCTGAGCATCTCGTGGTACATTGCACTCAGAGGCGCACAATTCGGCAGCAACTCCCATGTGAAAATCATTGTAGACGTCCCAAAGTCCGTCCCGAATCATGCTGTCGATAATTTCGCCGTGGCCCAGCCGGTAGCCCGTGCGTGCTTTGCTCAGTAAGTAGGGCGCGTTCGACATGCTCTCCATTCCGCCCGCGACCACAATGTCTGCATCGCCGACCATGATTGCCTGGGCCGCCAACATGACTGATTTTAACCCTGAGCCACAGACTTTGTTGATGGTCGTGCAGGGAACACGATTGGGCAGCCCGGCGCCGATGGCCGCTTGTCGGGCGGGCGCCTGTCCAACGCCCGCGGGTAAAACCTCTCCCATGATCACCTCATCGACCTGGTCGACGGCAATGCCTGCCCGCCGGACAGCTTCAGCGATGACCGTGCTGCCCAACTTTGGCGCGGGCACTGAACTCAGCACCCCCTGGAACGCTCCAACCGGAGTCCGGCAGGCGCTTGCGATTACAACTTCTTTCAGATTTGCCATTTTGTTTTTGCTCCAATCTTCAGTCTAAACCGCGACACCGGTAAGACCGATCTTGTCGTTGTCCTGCACCAGGTAACCGGCCTGCACAGACGGTGCGTGCTCAAACAGCAAAAGCCACTGCTCAGCCAGCGCCTGTTGCAGAACCTCTTGTTTTACTTTCATCGTGGTTCCCGGGTACAGGTCATAGCCCATGACATAGGGCGTCTTCAAATGAGAGTCGGTGGGCACGAGGTCCGCCAGGAAGCAGGCTTTCCTGTCGCCCGACTCAATCATGACAATCTGATGATCCCGGGTATGGCCACCGGTAACTCGCACTGAGATGCCGGGCACGATCTCGGCATCGCCATCGTTGAACTGCAATTGCCCGGCTACCTTTAGCGCATCCCAGTTCTGGGCCAGGTAGCTCGCCCGGCTCCTGGCATCCGGGTCCTGGGCGTAGTCAAATTCACCTCGATTACAATGGTAGACCGCATTCGGAAAAGTGGGGCGAAGCGTGCCGTCCTCTGCGCGGGTGCAATTACCACCACAATGGTCAAAATGCAGGTGCGTCAGAATTACCCTGGTCACATCTTCGGGCTGAACACCGTTTTCGGCCAGTTGGCCGACCAGGCCTCCGCCACGCTCAATCTCGAACATGGAGCTAAACTTCGCATCGTGAAAACCGCCAATGCCGGTATCTACCAAAATCAAATCATTGGCAGTCTTAATCATCAGGCAGTTCAATCCGAGTTGAATGCGATTGTTTTCATTGGCCGGATTTGTCCGCTGCCAAACCACCTTGGGCACGACGCCGAACATGGCGCCACCGTCGAGTTTGAATTTTCCGTCACTTACGACGAAGATTTCGAATTCGCCAAGCGCGATCATGCAAACTCCTTCAGCAGCTCGCGCGAAACGACCAGACGCAACACCTCGGAAGTCCCTTCCCCGATGACGGTCAACTTCGCGTCGCGCCAATATCTTTCAACCGGATAATCACGTGTGTATCCATATCCGCCGAAAATCTGGATGGCATTCTTGGTTGCGCGCATGGCGGCCTCGGAAGAAAACAATTTCGCCATGGCGGCTTCTTTGGTATACGGTTGCCCGGCATCTCGTAAGCGGGCCGCATGGTGCACCATAAGTCTGCCCGCATGAATTTCCGTCGCCATATCTGCCAGCATCCATTTGATCGCCTGGAAATCTCCAATTAGACTGCCAAACGCCTCGCGTTCCTGCGAATAGGCCGCCGCTTTTTCCATCGCGGCCTGGGCCAGGCCAACGCTCATGGCACCGATGCCGATCCTGCCGCCATCAAGCGTGACCAGGGCTTGCCTGAACCCTTTGTTCTCTTCACCCAAAAGGTTTTCCTTAGGAACCCGGCAGCCTTCAATCGAAACCGGACGCGTGTCTGAAGCCCGCACGCCGAGCTTGTCTTCCTTCTTGCCAATAATGAAACCCTCCGTCCCCTTTTCCACGATAAACGCGGAAATACCGCGAACGCCCTGCTCAGGATCTGTCTTCGCAAAAACCACAAACGTGTCGGCCAAGCCGGCGTTGGTGACCCAAAGCTTGTTGCCGTTCAAAACGTAATGCTCTCCCTCTCGCACGGCAACCGTCGTGGCTGCGCCGGCATCAGAGCCGGAACCCGGCTCCGAAAGACAAAAACTACCGATGGCTGCGCCGCTGGCAAGTGGCACAAGATACTTCTGCTTCTGCTCCTCGCTCCCAAACAGGTAGATCGGGGTAGCACACAGTGAGGTGTGGGCCGCCAAAGACAGACAGGTGGAGCCGCACGCTTTGGCGATCTCTTCCAGTGCCAGAGCCAGACTCATCGTATCCATGCCGGCGCCGCCATACTTTTCCGGAAACGGAATACCGAGCAACCCCAGTTCCGCCATTTGCCTGATGTTGTCGATGGGATACGCGCAGGTTTCATCGATTTCTGCTGCCAGTGGCTCGATCTCGTTTTTCGCAAACTCTCGAACCATGTCACGCAGCATAGTTTGTTCTTCGGTCAATTCGCTGTAAGCCATACCTTCTCCGCAACTCGTTTCTTTTTAAGCGTTTACTTGCCGGAATAAACTGGCTGCCTCTTTTCCCGAAAAGCGGTCAGCCCTTCGATTCTATCCCGGGTTTGAATAATATTTTTGTAGCACTCAAACTCCAATTCCAGGCCGGCTTCCAGATCCTGGTCGAGTCCGGCCAGAATGGCCTTCTTGGCCTGCCGCACGGCAAGCGGCCCGTTTTGGGCAATCTCCGCTGCCAGCTCAATAGCTCTGGCAAACAGGTCCGTCGCTGATGTAACCTGGTTAACCGCACCCTGCCGGCACGCTTCTTCGGCAGAGAAAAGACGCGCCGAGGCAATCCAGAGCAACGCATTGCTAGGCCCGATGAGCCGGGTCAAACGCTGTGTCCCGCCGGCGCCCGGAATAATCGCAAGGGCCGTCTCGCGCAGTCCGACTTGCGCGCCGGTGACCAGAAAACGAATATCTGCCGCCAGAGCGACTTCGAATCCGCCACCGAATGCACTGCCTTGCATTGCCGCAATGGTCGGCACTGAAATCGCAGCAATCCTTTGCATGGCGTGCCCGATGTTCTTTACGGCCGGCGCCACATCTTCCTCCGCCATCGCCATGCGTTCTTTCAAATCGGCGCCGGCGCTGAAGTATTTTCCGGCCGCAGTGATAATTACGGCCCGCACGTTGCCCGCGGCAACCTCGGTTTCGATGTCCTGTGCGACTTGCGCAAGCTCAGCCACCAGCTCACGATTAAGCGCGTTTACGGGCGGACGTTCAATTGTCACCAGGGCAACATAATCTTCAACATGACAATGTAAGTGTTGATACATCAAACCTCAACCTTTGAGTTGGTCAGCTTCCGACTTGATTCACCATTTCAGTCTGAATAACTCATGAAATCTAAGATACGCAACCTTCATTACGGAACGAACATCCCTCTGCGCTTCGCTCTGAACGAGCGACAACCTGCCTCCTTCCAAGGGAGATTTGGTCAAATTCCCCCTTGGAAGGAGGACGATTTGTGAGGCGTCCAGAGAACAAATCAGGGGGATGTCTGACACACGCGGCGTTGAGAACTCCGTCGTAACAAGTTTCTGCCTGACATGCCTATTCATGAAGAATACAGACCATTGCAATGTTTCGGATGTCCTTTCTCAAGAAATGCGAAGTGTGGACCTTATTTTGTCGCAACACCCAGGGTAGCATCTAAAGAGCCTGCACCAAATCCCGGCCTTGCGGATCCGGATAAACATACCGTACAATCTGGTACTCGCCGTTCTGCCCTTTCACGCCCGCAACTCGTTTGTTCTCAAGAACACAGAATTCGATCAATATATTTTCTGCAATGTCACAATTGGCGATGGTCGACCGTCCGCGGATAACGACCTTGTTTCCCAGAGTTGTGGGGCGGTCTGCCGTCCCGGTTACTTTTACCCCGTCGCCAAGAATACAATTCTCTCCAAAAGAAACTGAGCCTTGCAAAAGCACATCGCTGCCAACCGTCACACCCTTGTTCAGCACAACTCCTTTGCCGATGTAAGCGCCCTTGCCGATCAGGATATCCAACGGCGCTTTTGCCTCGTCCAGTGCGATTATCTGCTCGATTACTTCCGTGGCGACAAAGAAATCATTCTTGTCTTCGATGGTGACCAGGTCTTTGATGCGTTCGTAAGCCTCGGCGCGCGCCAATTCGTTCATTTGGCGTAAGACACTTTTTGTGTTGAACCCGAGGACTGTGCGATTATCAGAGGTCGGCACAGCACCGACTGCCAGGCCATCGCCATTAAAAATGCTGATCAGATCCGTCACATACAACTCACCCTGAGCGTTATCGGGCTTTATTTCACTGATATACTTTTTGAGTTGCATGCTCTTAAACGCAAAAACACCGCTATTGAATTCGCGTAAATTCAACAAGCTCTCTTTGCTGAAGGAATAACTTCTCTCGCGATAGTCGACTGCGTACGGGACTTCATTTTCAAGCGCCAGAATGTCTTTGTGCTCGATAATTTCTATGACCTTACCGCAGTCATCTCCTGCCTCCCGGCCGGATGCGTCTGTCGCTGGGACACGAACGATCCTGCCGTATGAGTTTTCCCCCGCAGGACCTTCATAAATACCAGTGAGGACAATCATGTCGCATTTACTGTCGATAAATGCTTGCTTGAATTCGCTGACAGCTTCGGCTGTCATCAGGCCCATATCCCCGGCGAATATATAAATGTCGCCAGCGATGGTTTGGTCGGCGATTGCCTCGAGGGCAACACTGACCGCATGACCAGTCCCGTTTTGACTCTCCTGGAAGGCAAAAGTCTGCCCTGCACGCTTGCCCACGGCATCGGAGACTTCCCTTGCCTTGATTCCCACTACAACGACCAGATTGTTGGAGCCCAGGCCCTTGCAGGCGGCATCCGTCACACGCACGACTGTCGGCTTGCCCCAGATCTCGTGCAGCATCTTCGATCTCGCCGATTTGATGCGTTTGCCGTGCCCAGCTGCAAGAACAATCGCCAAATCTCCCTGCGGCGAAGTCAGGTCCGCGCTTAGCTTGTCAAGATACTTCCTGATGTCTGAAGTTGTCTGACTGAAATCTTCCATAATTTTTCTCTTAGTCCATTCATGACATAAAAAACAACGTCTGGCACAAGTAAATCACCCTTCAAAGTCGTCTGGAACCTCTACCTCCATCAGCAACATGGCCTGGCCATGTGTCTTTCCCTGTGCATCGTTCTTCAGGCTTTCGCTGCCGCCTCCGCCCAGGGAATCATGCAGGATAAAGTTAAGGCACCAGAGGTTCGGCATTTCGTAGCGATCGACCTTGCCCAGTACAATGCCGCCGAAGTGAGCTTTGACCCGCTCTTCGGTGAGTTGCTCTTTGAGTATTTCGTATGCGGCTGCATTGTTTGCGATCAGCCCGACATTGGAGCTATCACCTTTGTCGCCCGAGCGGGCGTGTGCAATTTCACCAAGTCGGATACGTTTCAAGGCTAAACTTCCTCCACGGTAACGCGTGACTGAACCAGAGTCTTGTCAATTAACGCCGGCCAAAAGGCCACGATTTCCTGCGGTTTTGGGCGGCCGCCCGCAAAACCGGTGATTCCCGGTGGGCCATTTGTGATGAGCGGAGCGATTTCCTTGCCGAACCGGACCAGATTGTCAGCATTCGCGTCTTTGGCAGAGAGCCGCAGCACGATTTCGTTGATCTGATCCGGAGTCGGATTGATGTCGCCGTGGCACGAGTTCAGACCCAGATATTCACTGTTGGTCTCTTCAAATGAACAGCCGGCCTCCTGCAAACGCTGCCAGACAATCTCGCCACATTTCTGTGCTTTTTCATATGCCTGTGGTCCGCTTACCGTCAACGTGCCCGACGCCTTGAAGCCCTTCCGGTAGCTCATCGACACTTTATAGCTGTCTGTGGCCGGCATGCCCTTGATCCCGGACACCAGCACGCGGTCTTTACCGATTTCTTCCAGTTGAATGGTCGTGAAATCCACCCGTACATCCGGCGAAATATAGTTCTCCGGATCACCCATTTCATAAACGATCTGCTCGCTCACTGTTTCTCTGGTGACCATGCCGCCGGTGCCGGGATGTTTGGTAACCACGAAAGTGCCGTCGGGGTTTGCTTCCACAATCGGGTAGCCGATCGAGGCATAGTCCGGCACTTCCCACCAGCGCGTAAAATTTCCGCCCGTGGTCTGCGCGCCGCACTCAAGAATGTGGCCGGCAACTGTGCCCGCGGCCAGGAGGTCGAGATCGTCAGCTTGCCAGCCGAACTCGTGAATCAGCGGCCCCAAAACCAGGCCCGGATCGGTCCCACGACCGGTAACGATGACCTGGGCGCCCTCGGCGAGCGCTTCCGCGATCGGGAACGCACCCACGTAGACATTCGCTGACAGCACTTTTTCCTGAAACGATGCAAAACCCTGGCCGGTATCAAGGTGCTTAAACTCAGCCCCTGCCTGCATCAGTTGGGGCAAATCCTCCAGAATATCGTCGCCTTCGACGATCCCGATTTTCAGTCCCGAGAGGCCCAACTCTCTGGCAGCCGCAAAGATCGCTTCCCGGCATGCTTTCGGGTTGACACCGCCGGCATTTGCGACCACCTTGATGTTCTTGTCAATAATAGTCGGCAACGTGTCTTTCATCAGTTGCACAAAATCCGTGGCATAACCGCGCTCCGGATTCTTGTTCTTCTGCCGCTGCATGATGGACATGGTTACTTCTGCGAGATAATCGAGGGTGACGTAATCAATAGGACCGTCATTCATCAAGCGCACGGGCGCGTCGATGCTGTCACCCCAAAAACCCTGGCCATTTCCAATTAGGACTGATTTTCGCATTCTTTTTCTGCTCTGCCTCTGTCAGGCTGAATTACATTCTCAAAACGCCCGTCTTGTATTCGGGCACATCAGGATTATTCTGGGCTATTTCCAATCCGGAAATCAAAGTCTGCCGGGTCGCGCGCGGATCGATAATGCCGTCGACAACCATGCGGGCGGCGGAATAGTAAGCAGAGGTTTCGGCCTCGTACTTTGCTACGAGTTTCTTCCGGAATTCTTTCTTGGCCTCTTCATCCAGGTCGCGCTTGGTCAGCAGGACAGTGTCGGCTGCAATGCCGCCATCCATCACCGCGAGCCGGGCCGTGGGCCATGAAAAAATCAGACGCGGGTCATAAGCCTTTCCGCACATGGCGTAGTTGCCCGCCCCAAAGCTGTTGCGTATAATCACCGTAAACTTGGGCACAATGGAATTGGCCTGCACGTTCACCATCTCTGAACCATCTTTGATGATGCCGTTGTTTTCGGCCATCTTGCCGACCATAAAGCCCGTGACATCGTGCAGGAAAATCAAAGGAATAAGCCGTTCATTGCACAACATGATGAAATGGGAAGCCTTATTGGCGGAGTCGCTGTAGATCACGTTGCCAATCTGTAGTTGCGGCGGCTGCGGATTGCCGTGAATGTCCGGCGGCATTTGCCGGTAAACCTGTTTGCCTTCATTGGCGACGATGCCCACAGCAAAGCCGCCCATGCGGGCAAAGCAGGTGACCAGCGTCGGGCCGTAATTCGGCTTAAACTCTTCGAAGCTGCTGTCGTCCACCAGGCGCGCAATGATCTCACGCATTTCGTAAGTGCCGCTGGCGTCCACCGGCAGCACGCCGAGAAGCTCTTCCGGGTTGAGCGCCGGGGGTCGAGCAGAAGTCCGGGAAAAGCGCGCCAACACGGGTTCGCCCAGCGCTGCCACCTGATCCCGAATCCACAGGATGGCGTCATCTTCTTTTTCAAACTGATAATCAGCTACACCGCTGATCGCATTGTGCATACTGGCCCCGCCCAGCGTCTCCATGTCCACGGCCTGCCCCAAGGCAGATTGCACCAAAAAAGGTCCGGCGAGAAACATGCTGGAATTGCGACTTACCATGGCCAGGTCGCTGCTCATTCCCGGCAAGTAGGCGCCACCGGCCACGCAGAAACCAAAAACACACGAAATCTGCGGAATGCCCAGGGCAGCCATCTTGGCATTGTTTCTGAAGATTCGACCAAAATGAGACTGGTCGGGAAATATCTCCGCTTGCCGCTCCAGATTGACCCCGGCGGAATCCACCAGATAGATGATCGGCAGCCGGTTTTCCATCGCGATTTCCTGCAGCCGCAGGTTTTTCTTGCAGGTTGTTTCGACCCAGGCGCCGGATTTAACCAGCGGGTCGTTGGCAATTATCACGACTTTACGTCCGGCGACCACAGCCACAACGCCGACAGTGCCGGCCGATGGGTACCCACCCGGAATGTCTTCATACATCCCGAAAGCGGCGAGGCTGCCAATCTCCAGCACCTCGGTGCCTTTATCGACTATTCGTGCAATCTTTTCGCGTGCGGAGTACTTCCCCTTTTTCTGCAGCCGCAGCAGCGACTTCCCGTTTACCTCTTTTACTTCTTTGAGTCGCAAGTTCAACTCACTGAGCCGGGTAAGCATGGCGCCGCGCCGGCGCTTGTATTTTTCGGACTTTGCATCCAGGCGACTTTCATATTTTTGCATAAAGAAAAACTCGCCTTCCGCCTTATCTCAGGTCTTTTACGCGTAATTGAGTTGACACCTGGCCCCGGAAGTCATTTTCATCCACCACGTACACCAAGTCTACATTTTGTTCACCGGAAGGAATGCGGTAAAGCTTGTCACCCAGGTCAAAACCGATGGCGTCCATCACGATGCCGTCCTGCCGTACTTTGAACTTCAGGTGGTTCCGGCCTACGATGCGCGGATTGCCGACAATCTGAAGTCCGCGGGAAAGAAATGTCGGACGGGTGTTCTGTGGACCGAACGGCGCCATTTTTCTCAGCAACTTCAGCAGCGACGCGTCAATTTCGCCAAAGCGGATTTCACCGTCTATTCGTAGTTGTGGTTTGAGCATCTCTTCGGTAAGAATGTCGCCGGCCACCTGATTTAGCTTTGCCTTGAGGGCGGGGATTTTTTCGGTTTGCACACTCAGGCCCGCCGCGTATTTATGGCCGCCAAAGGAAATCATGAGGTCTTCGCAACTCTGCAAGGCCTGGTAGATATCGAAACCCGGAATGCTGCGCGCAGAACCCTTGCCCTCTCCGTTGTCAGTTGCGATCAGAATTGCCGGGCGATAGAACTTCTCGACCAGGCGGGAAGCGACGATACCTACGACGCCGGGATGCCAATCATCACTGTTCAAAACGATGACGTTCTCATGCGAGGTATTCTGCAACAGGTCCAGCGCCTGGTTCAGCATCGATTCATCTATTTCGCGGCGGCTGCGGTTCTCCTCTTCCAGGATTGCGGCAATTGCCATCGCCCGCTCGCCGTCGGCGGTGGTGAGTAGCTCAACCGCCCGGTTGGCGTCGCCCAACCGTCCCACGGCATTGATCCGGGGAGCCAGCACGAAGACAACCTGGCCGGTGCCAATTTCCCTGCCGGTCAACGCCGTAATCTCAAGCAAGGAACGTAACCCGACATTGGCCGTGCCAAGCGTAATGTCTCTAAGGCCGATTTTGGTAAGGACCCGGTTCTCATCCACCAGCGGCACAATATCGGCGGCGGAACCCATGGCCACAAAGTACACCAGGTCCATGACCTTGGCTTCGTCCAGCCCCAAATGGGCTTGCAAGCCCTGCAGCAGCTTGAAAGCAACCCCCACGCCTGCCAGCTCATTGAACGGGTAGGGGCAGTCTTCGCGCTTGGGATCAAGCACAGCGTGAGCTGCCGGCAACTCATGCGCCGGCTGATGATGATCGCAGACAATGACATCGAGTCCGAGTTCGTTGGCATAAGCGATCTCATCGCAGGCCGTGATGCCGCAATCCACGGTTACAATGATGCTCGCACCCTGGCTGTGAGCCAGGTCGATGCCTTTATTTGAGAGTCCGTAGCCATCCTGCAGGCGATCCGGAATAAAATATTCGGTCGGATGTCCAAGATTGCGAAAAAAACGCACCATCATGGCTGTGGCAGTTGCGCCATCGACATCGTAGTCGCCATAGATGAGCAGTTTTTCTTTTTCCTGCAAGGCGCGTGTCAGGCGCTGCACTGCCTTAGCCATATCCTGCATCAGGAAAGGATCGTGCAGATGCTCAATGCGCGGAATAAAATACTTGCGCGCACTGTCAACATCTGCAATGCCCCGATTTAGCATGACCTGGGCCAACGCAGGCGCTGAATTCAAGTCGGAGGCAAACGCCTGCACCTGTTGATCGTCGCTGTGCTCAACGATTTGCCACTGCTGCTCCATACCCATTCTCCAAACAAAAAACAATCCAAAGTAGTCCGATAAGCCGAATTCTGTCTTCCTCGAACATGCGAGGGAGGCGACCATTTATCTAGCCCTGCCATTGCTGACAGGGTCAAGCGACCTACCCGCTTCGCTGATGAGTGTACGGCGGGCAACCATACTACCTACCCGAGGGTAAGTAAGCGAAGCCTATTTGGTCTTGCTCCGGACGGGGTTTATCGTACTCCCGACATCGCTGCCGGAAAGGTGAGCTCTTACCTCACCATTGCACCTTTGCCTGTGCCTGCACGCAGGCCATCGGCCGTGTATTTTCTGTGACACTTTCCGTAGGGTCACCCCTCCTCCGCGTTACGGAGCGTCCTGCCCTGTGGAGTTCGGACTTTCCTCATCCCGGCCGAAGCCGGAACGCGATCGCCTGGACTACTTTGGATTGACATCAGGAAATAAAAGACACGTAAACTAGCAAACTCATATTTCTCACTTGTATATCTATATTCTTAACAGTTGCTTACCTGTCACTCTGAGCACGCAGTGCAGAATTCTCTGTTTCTGTCCAGGACCGGCTGTGTGCGGAGAATCTCCTCACTGATTGAAGGTTCTTCGCGCTTCAATGAATTTCTTGACCGCACAATCCGTCACTTCGCGCTCAGAAGACCTTAGATCCGAAGTGAGAAATGTTAGCGATAAACAGACTGTCTTGTTTTTCTTTGCGCCTTTGCGCGCGAGTCACATTCGACTTCCCCTATCTGCCCCTCGCAGAGTGGCCGAGAACGCAGAGAAAAAACTAATGCAAGTAAAAGCAAATCAGGTGGTGACCGCGGTATCTGCAACGGTGCTAACAAGAATCCTCCCACACGATTCACAAAGAATCAGTTGATTCATCATCTTGATTTCGACTCGTTTCTGTGGGGGAATATTTGAACGGCAACCGCTGCAGGCATCGTTTCGCAGGTCAGCCACTGCGGTGTTGCCAAGCCCGGTGCGGATCCTCTCGTATTGATAGACGATTCTCTTGTCAACCGATGCCGCAAGCTGTGAACGTTGCTCTTCAAATGACTTGCATTCCGCTTCGGTGGCCAGAATTTTCTGCTTCAGCTCGCTGTCTTTATCTTCGAGTTCTGATTCGATATCTTTGATCTCAGGCTCTATCGTCTCCAGGTCCGCACTTAGCACTTCTTCCTCTTCCAGAAAGGCCAGAATCTTATCTTCGGTTTCGCTGATTTTCCCCTCGACTGTGTCGATTTCAGCCGTGATCGCATCGTACTCCCTGTTCGAAGTCACCGCATACAGTTGGTCGCGATATTTTGCCAACTTAGCTTGAAAATCCTTTAGCTCTCCTTCTGCGATCGCTTTCGCGGTGCCGTTGTCCGCCAGACGCACTTTTTTTGATGAGTGCTCTTCTTTGAGACCATCCAACTTCTCTTTTGTGCGCGCAACCTGCTGCGGCAAGTCGCCTCTCAGCGCTTCCAAAGCTTGCAGCTCTCTGTCTACTTTCTGTAATTCTACCAGTCCGGTCAAATTCGCTTTCAATTTCACATACCTCCAAAAAGCAGGTTCGCACAAAAAGTGAGCAGGCCAACTACAAACAAAAAATGCACCCGTAAAGCGGTGCATTATAGCAGGTCAACTCTCAAATTGTGGTGTTTTTGATTTTCGTATCAGGAGAAATAACGTGCTACGACTCTCTCTCATTGCCGATCAAATTCGTGTTAGCCCATCCAAACGATTAATTAGACCCGAATATATATATTGGTTCAAAAAAAAGCAAGTCTTTTGTCCGGCCTCTCAGGCTCGGCGGCCCAACGCAGTCTAACGCTGCAGCGTGATTCGTCGGATCAGCTTGTTTGGCCCTGCTTCGAGAATCAGTAAGTAGATGCCGCTGCTGACTTCAAGACCGTCATTGTTTCGACCCTGCCAGACCACTCGCCGGATGCCCGCCTGCTTCTGGGCTGGGCCCCATCTCCAAACCAGTTGCCCTTGAATATTGTAGATTGAAAATCGCACCGTTGCCGCTGCCGAAAGACCGTACTCAATGGTGGTTTTGCCATTGAACGGATTGGGGTAGTTTTGGCTAAGAAAAAACTGCTCCGGGATGAACGGCGAACCGGGTGAATGATTCAAAGTCGCGCGTAGCGGGCCAGCGTCTGTTTCCACCGCTTTTCCTGCAAGCGTCACTGTCTTGGGTCTTATTTCAAAAGCACACGCAGCCCAGTCTACCGGTGCGTTAAAAGTGCCTGTTAGCTCGATGTTATTGCCGGCTTCCGCCTGCCGGTCCAGAATCGCCAGACCTGCGGCGCCCAAGCCGGCTTTCTGCACAAAGAAGCCACGCATGTCGTCCGCCGAATCCGGCGTGAGACTCCGGCTGCGCATGGCCACCGCCGTGAAAACTAAAGACCCCGGGCTTTTGCCTGTAGACTCCAGAGAATAGTTGTCCGAGTCAACTCCCTTCCGGCATGATCCAAACTGTCCGTTGCTGTTTGCCGCCATCAGGTTCGCCACCGGGTCCGTCACGTCCGCGCCGGAGTACCGCGCGACAATCATTCCGGCGTTTCGGGGAGAACTTGCCAGGATCGCGCTGACGCTGCCGTTGCCGGCCTCGGCGCCGGCGGCCCACCACACCTTAACCCCTGTGCGGTTACGTCCGGAGCACTGCGACTCGACCTGCGTCCAGGTAAGTCCCAGACCCGAGACCTCCCGAACGGTAACGTTTGGTTTGCTGGTGATGGCTGCCAGATAAAGATGCCCCGATACACCGGTGAGCGCAGTTGCCGTTGTCAGCCGCAATTGATTGGAAGAACCGCCAACGGCCGACTCCTCAAATCTTACGATTGCGACGTCATCCGGGAGGTCGGGAAGCACGTTTGCCGAGAGCAGGATCTCGATTCGAGGACTCTCTCCGTTATCGTTGCTGATGTGCAGAAAGGCCGCCTTCTCTCCCGCCGAGACCGCATCGAAACGAACTTTCAGAAAACGTTCCGAGCCCGGTGCCAACTGGAATCCCGTCAGCCGGTCCACGCTGAACGCCGCAGAATCCACACCACCGATGCCGGTTGTGAGGACCGCAACCTCGGTTAGGCCCGCATTGCGAATGCTGAATTCAACCGAATCGCTTGCCCCGATTACAGTCTCACCGAAATCATGAACCGCCGGCGAGACCACGACACGGCCAGCCGGAAGTGCAATGCCTTCACCCTGCAAAACGACGGTCAGCGGGCTGTCTTTGTCGTTGCTGACAAGGGTGAGCAGCGCTTCTTTCCTGCCTGTTGCCGATGGCGCAAAGACCAGATTCACGTTCTCTTCCATTCCGGGTTGGATCGCCAGTCCGGTTGCTTGCTGCAATACTTGAAAAGCATCCGAGCCTGTCCCGGACTTGCTTATCTCTGAAATAAGCAAGTCCTCGCTGCCTGCGTTCCGGACGACCAAATCGCGCCCGGACGTACTGTCCTTCACGACCCGACCGAAGTCCAGGCTGTCAGGTCGAACAGTGAGCACGGCACCGGGGGCCGGGGGCAGTGGCTGCAATTGCACCAGAGCAGCAGCCCAGTCCACCGGCGCGTCAAACGAACCAAAAAGTGAAGCGTCGCCAATGGCAGCCGGGTCTTTTTCCAGCAGCGCCAGCCCGGCAGACCCACGCCCCACCTTCTGCGTAAATTCGATGCGCTCGGTCACACCCGCGCCGGGCAAATGAACCTTATTTCGCATGGCGACCGCGCCGAACAGCAGTGCGCCGTCGGCCACCGAATTCGCGGTCAGTGAGTAGTTATTGGCGTCGATACCGCCACTGCATGTGCCAGGAGTACCGTTGGAGTTCCGCGTCATGACCTCGGCAAAAGGCTGCGCAGGATCCACTCCCGAATATCCGGCGACAGCAATCGCGGCGTTCATGGGTGAACTCGCCAGCCTGGCGGTCACGGCTCCGGATTGCGGCAGACCGGCGACAGCATACCATATTTCAATGCCGGTTCGATTCCTGCCCGAGCACTGCGACACGAGTGGTGTCCAACTCACCCCGAGGCCAGTCACGTCTTCCACTCTTACCCTCTGCCGGCTTGTCACTGCCGCCAGATACAGCCGGCCTTCCGCCCCGGTCACAGGACCGGTCGTAGATACTCGCAAGCTTTTTGATGAACCGCCGGCCACCACCTCTTCAAAGCTGATGCTGCCGGGCTGCGGTGCGGTGACACCTTCAGCAAGCAGTGGAATCTCGACGAGACTCCGGTCCGGGTCGTTGCTTTCGATTCGCAGCGCTGCACGCCTGACGCCCGCAGCCGCCGGCGAGAAGATGATCCCCAGGCTTTGAGACTGGCCGGGAGGCAAAACAAATCCAGCAGCAGGTACTTCCAGGCCGAATTCCCCAGCCGCATCTTCCACAAAGCTCAGTTTTTTGATTTGAAGTGTGTCACCGCCGGCGTTGGTTATTTCAAGTGATTTGCCGGCGCTGGACGACATTACCACACGTCCAAAGTCAAACTCGTTCATAGAGAGAGCGAGCTGCGGCTGCAGTAATGCAGGGTCCGTCACAATGGCAATGGTGTAATTGTCTGTGACTGTTTGCCGCGCATTGGAAGGCCCAATCCGGAGTGTCTTTGGTTGCAGCCTGAATGTAACCGCCCCCTGCCGGCGGCCGGTTAAGATCACCTCGCGGCCATCGACCCGCACCGATGAGATACCGGGATATTTGATCGTAATTTCAGTTTCCCGACCAGAGCCGAATTTCTTCGCCAGCCGAACCGTACCGGCTTTCCCGGAAAAGGCCGCCACAATCGGGTTGGAGGCGTCAAAGCCGACACCGGGTCCATAGGAAAAAGTCGTTGCCGCAACCGCCAGATATTCCGGCTCCTGTGTGTCCTCCCTGAAGTAACACAGCGTAGCGTCCGTTTCGATATTGTTGAAGCTGAAGCGCGCCCGGCTTTGGTTGTAGAGGTAGAAATCGCTCTCGTTCACCGCGATGCCGCTCCGGCTGCCGTCATAGATCTTTTCGAATCGCGGCGGTTGCTCCGAAACCCCGACGGGATAGTGCAATGAGAAGAATGTACTTGCTGAACTCCTGTTCCGTGGCCATACGCGCAACAAATCCACTTCGGAAATTACGATGCCGTACGGCCGCTCGGCGGCAATGCTGCTCTCCAGCGCCCGCGGCTCAACAAAGACGACCGGCATCCCGGCCCTGCCGCTGGTGGGTGAAATCACAAATTCGCCCTCCCCCCGGCTGAGGATCCGGTGCCGGTGATCGGTCCCAAGCAGGAACTCGTATTTGTGTTTCGCATTGTCGCGCAATTCATCAAGCACAATAAAGTAGCCGTCCTTGTTATAAATGACGTGCCGGTAGAATTTGTCGATTCCGGCATAGGCGCTCGAGGCATCACCGAGCAGGTAGCCGACGTTTTCGGAGTCCAGGAAGTCCATAGTTGCTGAAGTGGTCTTGACATTACGGGTCTTGTCGCCGCGCTGGCCGCCGCCGTCTATCAGGAAGGTATTGTGGCCGTAGGTAATCTTGTTATTGCTCTTGTCAGGTCCAATCAGAGGAAAGACACCATCCTCGGCGGCTAAGTAATCGTTGTCGTAGAACAGGACAAACCCGTTTGCGTCCGGGTGGTCGTGGCCGCCGGGCTGCAGTGACTTCAGCCTGCGACTGTGTCCGCCCGGCGAACCGCAGCGCATGTAGAAGACCAGATCGTCCTTGCTCCAACCACTGCGAAAAATGGCCGCTTCCATGTCCGGCCAATATTTACTGAGTGGCAAATCGCGATAATTTCGCTGTGGGATGCCGGCGTCATCATAGAAGATGAACGTCGCCCAGTCCTCCTGGTTGAATCTTGTTTCGACTTCCGTAAGCAGGTAGTCGATGAAATCCAGAACGTACCCGTCTTTGTATTCTGACGCCACCAAAGTCAGAACGCCCAGGTTGCCAAACTGGCCTTGAGGCTTTTTCCGGACCTGTCGGCTGTCTGCCCAGGTCAGGGTCGCGAGATCCTGGTGCTGCACATCGGCGTAAATCCGCGGGTAGGCCATTTGACTGAAAAACTCGCTGGCCGGAAACTCAGCGCCCAGGTGAAACCAATCATTCGCCGGCTGATTAAACCGGAGTGCGGACAAAAACAAGCCAATGTGATTGTACTTACGCCAGTAGCCCAGCCCCTGATGCGGAAAGCCATCCGTGCCGTGCGCCCACAGAACGCTGCGATCCTTTTCCTTGAAATTTCGCTTCGCACCCGCGAGCAGGGAACGAACGAAGCTGTTGAAACCAGCGTCGCCATCACCGTCGAACGCCAGGCCGATAAGGCCTTCCCCAACCGAGGTGGTCCAGTTGACGTTGGCATAAACATCGCTGTTGACCCTGTTGTCCGCCTTTGACAGAACCGCTTTTCTGATCTTCTCGCGCTGGCTGGAACTGAGCTGGTCGTACAAGACATCCCAGCAAAATGCCACACCCATGCTGATGTGCGCTTTGACCAGGCTTTTGCCCCAGGTCGACTGCCTTGTCAGGTCGAGCATGACGGCGATCGCTTTGTCGCGATACTTCGGGTCTTGCGTTACGACATAGGCCAGCGTCAAGTCGGCAAGAGCATCGCCGTAATTTCGGCCCTCGTCAATTTCGGCGATACCGCGGCTGCTGACTTTGACCCGAAACGAACTGTCCACCCGTTGCTCCTGGAACTTCGTCCAGATGGTGTTGAGCCTGGGG
>JAJDAD010000090.1 GCA_029262055.1 Candidatus Zhuqueibacterota bacterium | reverse complement strand
TGACCATCAATCTGTTGCAGTTTCCCCAGAACACCCCCGCCAACATAAACCAGCCTCGGATTGGTCGGTGATTGATGGATAGTGATCGTGTTCAAATCACAGATTTGTATAGCACGGTTTTCTTCAATTCGGTAAACACCTATGGTGGTTGCTGCGAGCAAAGTGTTTTCTGCGACAAGCATCTCGCCGCAATAACCCTTAATGCCGGCAACCGGTTGAAAAGTGGGGTAAGTGCTTCTTGTTGCGGGGTTTGATAAATAATAAATTCCTTGGTGGGTTGCAGCATAAATTCGGCCCTGGAATCTCAGGATGGATCGAACACTATTTGAGATGCCTAATTTCTCATCGTACATTGAGAGCGGCATCGGCATATTGACTCTGGCCAACCCGTTATCGAGCGCCAACCACAATGCGCCAGAAACGGGGTCGGTGTATATGCCGTTGACTTTTTCATGACGTAAGCCTGCTGTTCTATTGATAACCTGCCGTAATCGACCCTGCTGATCGATGAGTGCAACGCCGCCATAGTGAGTCCCCAGAGCAATGGTTCCATCCGGAAGATTGGTGCCGCGAGAAAGATGGTTTTCGCGGAGAAAAACATCTGCATCAGTTTTAAAAGGTTGAAAACTCACGCCGTCATACAGAAATAACTCAGACCTCCGGTCACCCACGAGTATCCTGTGTTTTGACTTGTTGTGCCCCTTTCCCCGGGAAGCTTGTGCATATCCATCAGGTATGGGAAATGGCAACATAACCTGGATTGGCGTATTCTTGAAGCGTTGCCCGTCAGGCACTAAGACCAGCGAATCCCCTGCCAGCTTCATCAGGCCTATACCCTCTTGTCGTACATAAATCTTGTCCCCTACACCAAAGGCTAATTGAAATTGGCTCTTCGCTTCAATAACTCTGAATCGGCCTGTATTGGCTGTGGAAAGAGCGCCGTGATCATGCCTCACCTGGAAGTTTTCCAAACGGAAAATGAATCTGTAACCACAAAAATGGACTCCGTGAGTGGTTGCGATGATTGCCGGCATTGAACGGAAATCACGATATTCCCCGGGCAGGCGTTGCACCAGGGAAACGTACTCCATCTGCCCAAGAGAGTCCGGAGCCAAGTAACCCAGCTCAACTTCGGCGCCAACATAAACGACTCCGTTTTCGTCAATTCCGAGTGAGAAAACGGCGGCACTGTTTGGGAGTGTAATCAGTCGCCAGGAGACACCATCGTATTCAAGCACGCCTGAAATATTTGCAAAGTACATCACCCCGCGGTGGTCCCGCACCACCATGACGTTTTGGGGAGAGGCGCTGTACTCTTTAGAGTCGAAGTTTTGAATGAAGGGCAGTCCGGCTTCCTGCCATCGGGCTCCAGAGCGTGTTGTTGGGATGGTCTTGCTTTGTGCAGTAGCTGCAGATAGACATACAAGATCAGCGAGCAGGGTTAAGAGTAAGAAGTAACGCACGTTTGCTTTTGAGATCATAGTGATGAAACTTGCTTAATGCTCATCTTTTGTTGCAAAAGAGCCTCTCTTTACATCTCGGCTGCAGGCTGAAATTATTAATCAATCGCGGGGATTGACAACATGAACAGCCAACAAGTGTGAACCGAGAGAAGGCCTTCAGGATAGGAGTGTTCTGATTTGAAGAAAAGCCGGTTTGCGATGCGGCATATAATGGCATATTTCGTCAATTACCTGGATCTCAGCAGGGGAGTCGTAGAAAAGCCCTGCTGCTCCTTGCCCAGGACCTCCTCAAGTAGGCCAGTTCCCCCAGCCATTTTTCACCACCGTCTCGGCGCATCCTCCACCACGCGCAGAGTGTCGCGGGCGATCAACAGCTCCTCATTTGTCGGAAAGACGTAGGCCCCAAGCTTACTGTCAGCAGTTGAGATTTTGTTTTCCCGGCCCGTGTGTGTTGCCTGGTTAGCGCTGTCATCAAGTGTCAGCCCGATGCTGTCGAGGCCGCGACAAATGCGTTCCCGGATCACGGGCGAGTTTTCGCCAATGCCCCCGGTGAACACGATGTCGTCAATCTTGCCGCCGGCCTCTACATAGTAGGCGCCGATGTATTTGCGGACCCGCCGGCAGAAGATATCGATGGCCAGGGTTGCGCGCCGGTCCTGATTTTCCGCCTCCTCTTCCAGCAGTTCCCGCATGTCGTTGGTCAGGCCAGAGATGCCGAGCAGACCGGAGCGCTTGTTCAGCAGTGTGTCGAGAGCGCCAAAGTCAAGGCCCTCTTTGTGATGCAGATATTCCAGGATCGACGCATCGACGTCGCCGGAACGCGTCCCCATCAGCAAACCGTCCAGTGGCGTGAATCCCATGGACGTGTCTACTGATTCCCCGTTCTTGATCAGGCTGGCGGAGCAACCATTGCCTAGATGCAGGCCGATAATGTTCACGTCGCCTTTTTCCCGGCTGGTCTGTTGCCGGTAACGATAGGCGATGTAGCGGTGCGAAGTCCCGTGAAAACCGTAGCGCCTGATCTTGTAACGGCGGTACAGCGGGTACGGTAGGCCATAAAGATAAGCCGTATCGGGCATGGTCGAATGAAATGCCGTGTCGAACACTGCCACCTGCGGTACCGCCATGCCAAGCAGATCGATCACCGCCCGAATGCCCCTCAGCCCGGCAGGATTGTGCAAGGGCGCCAGTTCGATACAATCTTCGATACCTGTGATGATGTCGAGGTCGATCCGTACGGACTTGCTGAATTTTTCGCCGCCATGCACGATGCGATGCCCGACGGCGTGAAGGTCGGATAGTGAGTTAACAGCGTCTATGCCCGATTCTGCCGAAATAATCCAGCGCAGGATGAAATCGATAGCGGCCCGGTGGTCCTTGATGGGCGCCGCTCGTTTGATTTTTGCGCTGCCTTCTGCTTGCAACGTGATCAGCGCCTGACTACCAATGCGTTCGAGCATCCCGCGTGCCAGGCGTTTGTCTGAGTTTTGCGCGATCAGTTCCAGATCCGTTGCAATGACCTGGAACTTCACCGATGAGGATCCGCAGTTTAGCACAAGAATATTCATTTTAAGTTATTGCCTTTGTTCTTGAAGAAGTGTCGTGGTCTTAGCATATTAAAAAAAACCTTAAACCGCAACATCAAGGAGTCTCATTTGCCTTTTTGCGGGCAGCCCGCGCCTTGTTTTCGTGTTGATTCTGGGCATTCATTTCAGTATTCTTATGTTTACTCAGCTCTATTGGTGAAAGTGAAATACCTGCAAGTAACCGGCAACATTTGATTGAGGTTAATATGCGATTGCTTCGCACGCTTCGTTCAGGTTCACTGATTCTGTTTTTGGGGGGCTTTTGCGGTAGCCTGGGACTTGGACATCCTGAACAATCCATCACAATCGCAGACCCGGATCCTAACCGTTTTCAGCAAGCTATCGAGTCTTTTCAGCGCTGGGATGGAAAGAATAGCTTCCCCTCGGAAGCGGCCCTGTTTGTGGGCAGCTCGAGCATTCGTTTGTGGCAGACGCATGACTCTTTTCCACAACACCCTGTTATCAATCGTGGCTTCGGCGGTGCGCACATATCGGACCTCCTTCACTTTTTCGAAAACATAGTGGGAAAGTACAGGCCCGTTGTGATTATTTTCTATGCCGGCGATAATGACATAGCGGCGGGCAAACCGGTGACGCAGGTCTTTGCGGACTTCCGCGAGTTTATGGACCGGGTCAGGAAGGGACCAGTGCCGGCAAACGTGCTTTATTTGCCCATCAAGCCGAGCCTGAGCCGGTGGCGCTTCTGGCCGACCATGCGGGCAGTAAACGACCTGATCAGAGAGTATGCCGCAAACAGTGCGGACGTCCATTACGTTGATGTGGCGACCCCGATGTTGGCCAGGGATGGGGCCCCGAGAGCCGCTTTGTTTGCGGATGACGGCCTGCATTTGAATGCGAACGGTTACCAGCTTTGGAATGAAGTTTTGCACCCTCATCTTGAAAGTGCCTTCCCGGCTCAGGGGAAATGAACGGTGAGTCTGCTGCTTAAACGCATCTACGAACCGGCGGCGGAAAGTGACGGCTTCCGGATTTTGGTTGACCGCCTTTGGCCGCGTGGGCTTTCCAAAGAAGCGGCGGGCATCGATTTGTGGCTGAAGGAAATTGCCCCCAGCCATGATTTGCGCAAATGGTTTGCGCATGAGCCGTCAAGATGGAATGAGTTCAGGAATCGCTACTTCTCCGAACTTGACGAGAAAAAAACTGAGATCGAAGTAATCAGCGAGAAGCTGCGAACGGGACCGGTAACGCTGCTTTATTGCGCCAAGGATAGCACCTATAACCAGGCGGTTGCTTTACAGCATTATTTTCAAGACAAAATCAAAAACAAATGGAACTAAACTTATGGAGCAAAACAGTGGATAAAGAAACGCTTATCAAGAACCTGAATGAAGACCTGGCCGGCGAGCTTAGCGCCATCACGCAATATATTACGTATGCAGCCAAAGCCACCGGACCCTATCGCCCGCAGCTCGCGCAATTTTTTTTGACTGAAGTTGCCGACGAACAATTGCATGCACAATTTTTGGCAAACAAGATTGTCGCTCTCGGAGGAGAACCGACCACGCAAGCCCGTCCAGTGCCCCGCGCCGACAGCAACCGGGCCATGCTCGAAGCGGTGTTGGCAGCCGAGTTACAAGCCGGCAAGGATTATACGCAGAGAGCCGAAGAAGCCGAGGCCTACGGCGACAAAGGGCTGGTGGTGCAGCTCGAAGACATGGTGCGCGACGAGTCCGGCCATTCAGAAGAAACGGAGCGCATGCTACGCGATTGGCCAGTTTAGCGGTAGTCTGAAGCATGAACCTGCTCATCACCAACTGTATCATTTTCACCAATGACGAGAAGAACTCGATTCTGAAAGGCCATGCTGTCGCGATTGCCGGTACAGCCATAAGTGAGATCGGCCCGGAGCAGGACCTAATACAGAAGTACGCTTCCTATAAGATCGTTGACGCAGCTGGGCGTCTCTTGATGCCCGGTCTGGTCAATGCACACATGCATTCTTACAGCACATTTGCACGCGGCCTCGCTCTGCAACAAGCGCCACAGAACTTTCATGAAATTCTTCAGTTTTTGTGGTGGCGACTGGATTCTGCATTGGACGAGAAATCAGTCTATTACAGCGCGGCCGTCCCGGCTATCAGCGCGGTTAAACATGGCGTAACAACTATCATCGACCATCACGCCAGCCCAAATGCGATCGACGGCAGTCTCGACCAAATTGAAGAGGCCATGAGTCTTCTCGGCCTGCGGGCTACCCTGTGCTATGAGGTTTCGGATAGGGACGGTCCGGAATCGTGCAAAAACGGGCTGCGCGAAAACGAGCGCTATATAAGAAAATGTGCCGGGATGCGGAAGTCTAATGAGGATCATCTCTATTCGGCCATGCTCGGTTTGCATGCGTCCTTTACACTTGCGGACGAAACCCTAGCGCATGCGTCGGAGATCGCACGGGTCAATGACCGGGGATGCCACATTCATGTCCTGGAAGATTCCGTGGACGACCAATTAACCAGGGAAGAATTCGGCAGTGGTGTTGTGCAACGCCTGGCGGCTCAGGAAATCCTTGGGCCAAAAACCATCGCAGCCCACGCCATCCATGTCACTGCCCCGGAAATCGATCTGTTAGCCGAAACGGATACCATCGTCGCCCACAATCCGCAGTCCAATATGAACAACGCCGTCGGCCGGGCCGACATCTTCGAACTGATTGCGCGCGATATCCTGGTAGGCATCGGCACAGACGGCATGTCGGCCGATTTGTGGCCGGATATTCGGACAGCCAATCTCCTGCACAAGCACCATACGGGTGATTCGAATGTGGGATGGAATGAGATTCAGGCAATGACGCTGAAAAATAATCCTCGTATCTACGAAAGAGTGAGCGGTCAAAAGGTTGGTCGCATCGCCGCCGGTCACGCAGCCGATGTTATCCTGGTCGATTATTTTCCTCCCACACCACTGACCAGGGAAAATATCTGGGGGCACTTTCTGTTCGGCGTCGCCGATGCCCCGGTTGACACAACCATCATCAACGGACGTATCGTGATGCAAAACAAAGAGATTGCCGGCCTGGACGAAGAGAGCATTGCTGCACACGCCACGGAATGTGCCGAATCCGTCTGGCAGCGTTTTAGCTCCTGAAGAACGAGTGTAGCGTTTCTCGCGAAGTCGCAAAGCTCGCAAAGAAGAGCATTTTCGTTTTTGTTTTTCTCTGCGTTCTTAGCGCCTTAGCGAGAGAATATGGTAACTCAAGTTCCTCGATGATTAAAAGAGTGGGGGTGTGTGAATGGACGAAAATGAAATTTCCAAAGTTGTCGTCGATTGCAGCTTCAAGATTCATGTAAACCTCGCTCCCGGTCTGTTTGAGTCAGTCTATGAAGAAGTACTTTTCTATGAGCTCAGTAAGAATAGTCTTCAATGTGAACGGCAAAAGGCGCTTCCTGTAGTTTATGAAAACATTTGCATGGAGCTGGGCTTTCGGACAGACTTGATTGTTGCGGACAAAGTAATCGTAGAAATCAAGTCCGTGGCAAACGTGCTACCGGTCCATAAGAAGCAATTATTGACTTACCTGAAACTGTCCGGGCTGAAACTGGGATTGCTCATCAATTTCAATGAAGCTCTGGTCAAGGATGGTATTACGCGAATCGTAAATAACCTATAGAGCTACCCTCGAAGCCGTAAAGCATGCAAAGAAGAGCATTTAGTTTTTGCTTTTCTCTGCGTTCTTGGCGGCTTAGCGAGAGCATGAGGTAAAACAAGCTAGTCGCGAAGCCGCAAAGCTCGCAAAGAAGTGGATTTGGTTTCTTGTTTTTCTCTGCGTTCTTAGCGCCTTAGCGAGCACATTCAATTAAAGGATTATGGCAGAACTCTTAGGCGTAGGCCTGACAAACCACCTCGACAGTATCCTCGCTGAGTTCAAAGCGAAACAGTCGATCTACGGCTATCCGAAGCGGAAAATGTATCTTGGTTTTCCCGGGCTGGATCTTGGCATCGATTTCCATGGCAGGCGTGCGGAGACCCCGCTGGGGCCGGCATCGGGACCGCACACGCAGATGGTTCAGAACATTGTACTTTCTTTTCTGGGCGGTGGCCGTATCATGGAACTGAAAACCGTGCAGACTCTCGACCAGCTTGAGATTCCACGACCGTGCATCGACATCCGCAATATTGGCTACAATGTCGAGTGGTCACAGGAAATGCGGCTTGAGGATTCGTTCAAAGAATATGTCACCGCCTGGGTGCTGCTCAAGTTACTCGAAGAACTGGAAGTGCTCGGCATTCCGAAAGGCTCACCATTTTATGATACCGTGTTCGATGTCTCTGTCGGCTACGACCTGCAGGGCATCCGGTCACAGGCGATGCAAGACTGGTTGCGTGATTTCAAGAATGCCGGGAACGCACTTGCAGGCCTACTCGACGAGCTGCCGGCCCGATTCGATCACCTGAAGCAGGCAGACATACCAGCAAATATCTCAGACTCCATTACATTGTCGACCTTTCACGGCTGTCCGGCCAATGAAATCGAGGCCATTGTCGAACACCTCATCACGGAACACGGGTTCAACGTGATTGTCAAAATGAATCCGACAATCCTGGGGTATGACTTCGTAGACCAGACCCTGCACCGGGATTTAGGGTACAGCAATATAGTGCTGGATCGGGACGCCTTTGAGCATGACATGCAATTCTCGGAAGGGGTCAGCATGATGCAGCGTTTAAAGGATCTTGCTGAAAAACACGGCGTGAATGTCGGTGCAAAATTCACCAACACTCTGGTGGTCAAAAACAATCAGGCAGTTTTTACGGATGAAGTGATGTATCTGTCCGGCACGCCGTTGCATGTGCTTTCTATGAATGCCATGCACCGGTTTCGGCTCGCAATGGGAGAGCACTTTCACGTCTCATTTTCCGCGGGTATCACAAAGCACAATTTTGTCGATGCGGTTTTGTGCAACATGCGGCCGGTTTCAACCTGCACCGACCTTTTGAAGGAAGGCGGTTATACACGCCTTTTTGATTATCTCAAACGGCTACAGAAGGAGATGACTGATGCCGGGTGCAGCACGGTCAAAGAGCTTATTTTGTCTGAGTCCGGTAAAGCTTCCATCGCTGCGGGCGGCGTGGCTAATGCTAACCGAATCGTTCCGGCCCTCCTGGCGGACCCGCGTTACCACTACGAGTCGAACAAGAAAGAACCCCCAAAAATCGCGAGTGAACTGGAGCTGTTCGATTGCATCACCTGCAATAAGTGTTTGCCGGTGTGTCCGAACGCCGCTAATTTTTCCATTCATACCGGCACAGTCGAGATCGAGACCTCCGACTACAGATTTACGGGCCAGGATTTCCAAGCCGTGCCGGGACCTGATTTCGTGCTGGCGAAGCAAGACCAAATCGCAAATCTGGCCGATTTCTGCAACGAGTGCGGCGACTGCGACACGTATTGTCCGGAACTGGGCGGGCCGTTTGTGGAAAAGCCGCGGTTCTTTTTTTCAGAAGAAAGTTATCGACAGTTTGACCAGTACGACGGCTTTTGTTTTTTGACTAAGTACGAGATGCGCGGACGCATTGCGGGTGGCGAGTATTCTTTGCGCTGCAACGCCGGCTCGGAGGAATATTGCTGGTCTTCCGAAAAAGTTGAGTTCAAGCTCGACCCGGCCGGCAGACTTCTCAGTGGACGGACATTAAACGGCTTGGCCGCCGGCAGTCTGATCCAAATGCATCCTTTTCACATCATGCGTATTTTGTTTGACGGAGTAAGAAATAATCCTGATGATTATCCCGCAGTTCTTTTGCATCGGGAAAATCTCTAACTCGGGCCTGCAAAGCGGAGACAATGAATGCAGTTTATCCTTAATGGTTACGATAGAACGTTTACCGGCGATCCGCAACTCTCTTTGTTGACTTATTTGCGTGAGCACGAAAACATCATCTCACCCAAAGATGGTTGCGCGCCGCAGGCAGCCTGTGGTTGCTGTGTCGTGGAGCTCAATGGAAAAGCGGTACTATCATGTGTTGTGCCGATGGAAAAGGTCGTTGACGGTACGGTCACCACCATCGAAGGTTTAGACGAGGCAACGCAGGAAATATTCGCCGATTCCTTTTTGGAAGAAGGCGGCGTTCAGTGTGGTTTTTGTATCCCCGGCATTGTCATGCAGGGCAAAGTGCTATTGGACAAAAATGCTAACCCCAGCGCAGAAGAGGTGCAGAAGGCGCTCACGCCCCACCTTTGCCGGTGCACCGGTTACAAAAAAATAGAGCAGGCAATTCTGCGTGCCGGAGAATTGTTGAGAAACGGGCCATTGCCTGCCAACGGCAAGTCGACAGGCAAAATCGGTGAGCGACTCCACAAATATGATTCCCGTTCCGTAGTGTTGGGCCAGCGCCCATTTGTTTGCGATATGAAGTTTGACGGAATAATGTTTGGCGCACTCAAGTTCAGCGATCACCCGCGGGCGAAAATTCTGGTCATCGATGCGGCAGCCGCGGAAGCCCTTGCGGGAGTCCGTGCGGTGGTTACCTCCAAGGACATTCCGGGAAAAAGGCACGTCGGCCTGATCGTCTCTGACTGGCCGACCATGGTCGCGGTCGGGGAAGAGACACGCTACATCGGCGATGTTGTTGCCGGCGTCGTGGCCGACACGGAAGAAATCGCGCGCCAGGCTGTCGAATTAATCAATGT
Organism: Candidatus Zhuqueibacterota bacterium; assembly: GCA_029262055.1. Lineage (GTDB taxonomy): Bacteria > Zhuqueibacterota > Zhuqueibacteria > Oceanimicrobiales > Oceanimicrobiaceae > JAJDAD01. Next base: position 115,181 of record JAJDAD010000090.1, on the reverse strand, counting down.
TGAGTACGAAATCTTGCCACCCCTGACCGATCCGCACGAGGCCATCAAGCCCGGCGCACCGCAATTGCATGACAAGGGCAACCTGCTCTCCGAAACCATGATCAAGCGTGGCGACGCGGACGCTGAACTGGCCAAAGCTGACTTCGTCGCGACCGGACTATATCAGACCCAGACCATCGAGCACGGTTTTATGGAGCCTGAGAGTTGTGTCGCCCGGCCCTGGTTCGACGGCGTCGAAGTCTTTTCGCAAGGCCAGGGGGTTTACGAAGATAGGAAACAAATCGCCGGTATTTTGGGACTTGAGCTTGAAAAAGTCAAGGTGGTGCTCGTGCCAAACGGCGGCGCGTTCGGGGGCAAAGAGGATCTTTCGGTGCAAGGACATGCCGCGCTTTTTGCTCACCTACTCAGATGTCCGGTGAAAATAACTTTGACACGCGATGAGTCCATCCGTATGCATCCGAAACGGCATCCGCTTTGGATGGACTACGCGGTCGGTTGCAACAAGGCGGGAAAACTGACTGCAGTCAAAGCCCGGATTATCGGCGACACCGGAGCGTATGCTTCCGTCGGGATGAAAGTGCTGGAGCGGTCTGCCGGACACGCAACCGGCGCTTACTACGTTCCGGTAGTGGACGTGGAAAGCCGCGCCGTTTATACCAACAATATCCCGAACGGGGCCATGCGCGGATTTGGTGTCAATCAGGTCACATTCGCCATCGAAAGTCTGATCGATGAGTTGTGCGAGAAAGGCGAGTTTGATCGCTGGCAATTCCGGTATGACAACGCGGTGGAAGAAGGTTTGCGGACCGCAACCGGTCAAGTCGTAAATCGTGCGGCCGGCGTGCGCAAAGCATTGCTGGATGTCAAAGAAATTTTCCGGAACGCAAAATATGCCGGGCTTGCCTGCGGCATCAAGAACACTGGTATCGGTAACGGCATGCCCGACATCGGACGCGCCAAGGTCGTGATTGAATCTCCAGAAAGAATCATCATCGAGCACGGCTGGACCGAGATGGGCCAGGGCGTGCACACCATGGCCGTCCAGATGCTATGTGAAGAAATCGGAGTCGATCCCGGCATCATCGAAGTGCGAGTGGAGACCAGCGATGACGCCGAATGCGGCATGACCACGGCCTCGCGTGGAACGTCTCTGGTGGGCCACGCCATCATCGATGCTTGTAAAAAACTGAAAGAGGATCTGAAAACTCGCAAGCTCAGTGAGCTTGAAGGTCGCGAGTATGCCGGTGAATGGATCTGTGACTGGACCACCAAGCTTGGGGCCTCTGCCAGCGAACCGATAACCCACTACTCCTACGCCTACGCTGCCCAGGTCGTCATCCTGAATGAGGCTGGAAAAGTCGAAAAAGTAATCGCCGCGCATGATGCCGGCCGTATCATCAATCCTACCCTGTTTGAAGGCCAAATCGAGGGGTCGATCCATATGGGGCTTGGCTACGCGTTGACCGAGGAGTTCGTGCAGGAAAACGGGTTCCCCAAGAGCACACGTCTGCGCAAATGCGGCATTCTGCGAGCGAAAGAAACGCCCGAGATAGAAGTGATCGGGGTCGAAGTCGAAGATCCGCACGGACCGTTTGGCGCCAAAGGTGTCGGTGAAATCGGCCTGGTGCCGACTGCTGGCGCTGTTGCCAACGCTTTGTACCAATTTGATGGGGTCAGGCGTCATAAGCTGCCGATGAAATGACTCGGGAAGGTACGGCGTCGGCATCGTAAAGCAACGTCTGGCGCATGTTGCCATATCCCGGTCTCCTGTTGTGCCATCGGACTCGAGGATGGAAGTCTATCATTTAAATTAAGGAGGGGTACATCATGAATTACAAGGTTAAGAGTCTGGTCCTTGTGCATTTGTTTGGTCTCCTGATTTCGTCAGGTTCTGCTCAAATCGGCAACCTCGGCGATTTGTTGCGTGGCGGCGTGGATGATGCGCAGACGTTAGTTAAGGCTTATCTCGAACCCTTCGGCAACGGCTTTGGCGCGGATTTGAATAGCAGTTGGGCAACTTCGGCACGCACGCACCAATTCTTAGGGTTCGACCTGACGGTCTCCGGAAACTTCGCCTTCGCGCCGGAGAGCGATCGTACATTTAATGTGGGCACGCTTGGCTTACAGAACATGCGTCTGGCCTCCGGCGAGAATCCTGTTGCACCAACAGTTGTGGGGGATGACACCCCCGGCCCGCAAGTTGATGTGGTTCTGGACAATCCGTTTACGGGTGTAGAAGAGGTTGTTGCGTCGTTCCGCCTGCCGGAAGGAGTCGGCTTCCGGTATGTTCCATCCCCAATGATCCAGGCATCAGTTGGGGTGTTTGCCAACACCGATATCATGCTGCGATATTTCCCGGAAGTGAATATAGATAGCGACGTGGGGCGGATAAGAATGGTCGGCATCGGCGCAAAACATCAGCTTACAGGTTGGCCGTTCACCGGCACTCTACCTTTCGATCTGGCAGTGATGTTCGGCATTACACAATTTCAAGCTGAGGCCGATCTCAATATCGAGCCCGATCAGAATGCCGTTTCGACCGGGGCTTCCTACGACTTTCAACAGGTAGATGTGGAGGCGAACTCATTCACCTTCGGGGTCATCGCCTCCAGGAAACTGGCCATCTTTACCTTGTTTGGTGGTGTCGGCATCGAACGTTCGTCGCTCGACATAAAGCTGGAAGGCCGATTTCCCGTCACGCTCATAGAAACCAATTTGGCCAGTCCAAATTTTGGCCAGTTGATTATTGAGGATTTTGAGGACCCGGTCAACATTTCATTCACAGGTGCAAATTCGGTGCGGGCTCATGTTGGGCTACAATTGGAGTTACTGATTGCACGGCTGTACGGCACCTATGTACTTTCGGACTATCCGGTTGCTAGCGTTGGCGTCGGCTTCACATTCAGGTAGATCTGGTCTTACCGGACGGGGGTTCATTTGCAACTGAAGGCGCTACGCGCAGATAGTGTCCTTTGTCGCCGCAATTGCGGCGACAATCGGTAGCATGTTGTGTCAGAGCTGTACCTGCTAATGATAGAAGGGCGTATGGCGCGCGATAGGAATGGGCGCTTGGGATACCCGATCTTGTTGCCTACTCAACACGATATTTCTGTGCAGGAATTCAATTGAAAGTTACAATCTTTGGTTGCTTGTTTCTCAAAAAATCAGTACTTCCGATAAGGTATTGACTTGTCGGCAAAAATCATGGTGATGTGGTGAATAACTCTGAGAAAAACGATTACGCAATCAAAAAAGAACTCCTGGAAACCAAGCAGGAATTGCTGGATAAGCTCGTTTCGAAAGCGGAGTTTCTCAGGGAAATAGGACGGGTAGATGGCAGTATCGAGCTGACAGCCAACCAGGTTGGCAAGAACACGTTGGAGATCCAGAAGCTCCGTGGTGAGATGAACGGGAAGTTTGCCGAGATGAGTGTTCGGTTCTCCGACATAGATGATAGGTTTGCCGAGATGAATGATAAGTTCAACATGGTACTCACGGCCATCGACGGGTTGTCTGGCCAGATAAGTGATTCGAGCACGGAAAAAGCGGCTGGTGAGCACACGTTCCGCCGGCACGATAGAAAACTCGATGATCATGAAAAGAGAATCACGCAACTTGAGAAAAAAGCAGTGTGAAAACAAAACCCGCAATTTTTATCCTCAAATGTGTTTCCTGTCAGTCTGAATACAACCCTGAAAAGCTCGATTACACCTGTCCAAAGTGCGGTCCGCTTCTGGGGACCCTGGATGTCCTCTACGATCACAAATCGATTTCGGCACAGATTGCCCGGGACAGCTTTGCTCTAAACCCCCGTGGCGATCACTGGCGCTATCTGCCGATCTTGCCGGTCTGCAACCCGGACCTGATTCCAGGGCTTACGGTCGGGTGGACGCCGCTCTACCATTCCGGCTCTCATGCAAAAGAATGGGGCCTGGGCGGTGTTTGGATTAAAGACGACGGGCGCAACCCCACCGCCTCTTTCAAGGATCGGGCAAGCTCAGTTGCAGTCGTCAAGGCACTGGAGAAGGACGCCCGTGTAGTGACCGCCGCTTCAACCGGAAACGCTGCTTCATCCTGGTCGGCTTTTACGGCGGTGGCAAAACTGCCGACCTACATTTTCGTTCCCAAAACCGCGCCTCAGGCCAAACTGGCGCAGCTTCTGCTGTACGGCGCCAAAGTGATTCAAGTGGACGGGACATACGACGAAGCGTTCGACCTGTGTTGCCAGGCAGCGGAGAAATGGGGTTGGTACAATCGCAGCACTGCCATCAATCCTTATCTCGGGGAGGGCAAAAAAACCGGCGCTCTGGAGATTTGCGAGCAATTGAATTGGAATGTTCCGGACTACGTTTTCGTTTCGGTGGGGGACGGCTGCATTTTGCAGGGCACCTGGAAGGGATTTCAGGACTTTTACGCCCTCGGACTGATCGACCGTTTACCCAAACTCGTTGGTGTGCAGGCCGAAGGCAGTGCGCCGCTGGTCAAAGCCTGGGAAAATGGCGCAACCCAGTGTGAACCCATCGTTCCTGCAACCGTCGCCGATAGCATTTCGGTCGGCGTGCCGCGCGATCAAGTCAAGGCCCTGCGTGCGGTGCGAGAATCGCAGGGGCGATTTGTGTCGGTGAGCGACGGACAAATACTGAGCGCGATGCGTGACCTGGCCCGGACCGTCGGAGTTTTTGCTGAACCGGCCGGTGCTACTGCGTTCGCAGGTCTGCGCAAATTGGTTGAAAGCGGCGTTTGCAAAGAAGGAGACCGCGTCGTTGCCATGGTCACCGGCAACGGCCTGAAAGACATCGACGGCGCCCTGAAGGCGATTGATGCACAACCCATGCTGGTGCAAAACTCTCTGGCGGACGTGGAAGCGGCGATAGAATAGCCATCGTCACAGACCAGGCGCTTTGAAATGCCTGGCACTGCGACGCTTAATGAAGGAAGATTTATGATTGATCTTACAAGCAACGAAGAGCTGCTAAACCAAACAGTTCAGCGGGCGCGCGAACGCGACATCGTCATCCCAACTTTTGAGCAGATGATCGACCCGGAAAAGGTTCCGGTCGCAACCCGGGAAAAGTTGAAGACGGTCGGCCTGTGGGATGTCGACCCGGTCAACCTCTTCCGCATCACCTGGAAGAACCAGCCGGTCGATTCCGGCGGTACCTACCAGGGTGTGAATTTCCTGGAAATTCCACCGGAGCTGACCGGCGTAAAAGCTCGCATCTTCGGTCTGGTCGGCAAGTGGTTTCCGACCGGCGCGCACAAAGTCGGCGCGAGTTTCGGATGTCTTGCTCCGCGTCTGGTTACAGGGCAATTTGAACCTTCCCGGCACAAAGCGGTCTGGCCCTCCACCGGCAACTTCTGTCGTGGCGGCGCTTACAACTCTGCCCTACTCGGCTGCGAATCCGTAGCCATTTTACCTGAAGAGATGAGTCGCGAACGCTTTGACTGGCTGCAGCAAATTGCAGGAGAGGTCATCGCCACGCCAGGCTGCGAATCAAATGTCAAAGAAATTTATGACAAGTGCTGGGAGCTGCGCAAGACGCGCGATGATGTCATAATCTTCAATCAGTTTGAAGAATTTGGAAACTACCTCTGGCACTATCATGTCACCGGGCGTGCCATCGAAGAGGTCTTGCAGGGGCAAATGGGGCAAGACGACCGGTTCGCGGGCTACATTAGCGCCACCGGATCCGGCGGTACGATTGCGGCCGGCGACTACCTCAAGAGCGTTTTTCCTTCTTCGAAGATTGCCGCCGCCGAGGCGCTGCAATGCCCCACGCTGCTCCTAAACGGCTACGGCGGGCATCGCATCGAAGGCATTGGCGACAAGCATGTGCCATGGATTCATAACGTGCGCAACACGGATCTGGTGATTGCCGTGGACGATGAATTCTGTATGAATACGCTACGACTGTTCAACGAGCCTTCCGGAGTTGAATTCCTTCATGGGCTTGGCCTGGATTCCTCAGCACTGGAAAGTCTTCCCCTGTTGGGTATTTCCGGTCTCGGCAACCTGGTGGCCGCCATCAAGTTCGCCAAATATTATGAACTGACGGAAAAGGACTTCGTGTTCACTGTTTTTACTGATTCCATGGATCTGTATCATAGCCGGGTGGATGAGTTGCGTGACGAACAGGGTGGCTACTCCGGGGCTGTCGCCATGAAAGACTACCATCGCTATCTTCTCGGGATTACCAGCGACCACATGCTCGAACTCAGCTACCCGGACCGCAAGAGAATCCACAATCTCAAATACTTCACCTGGATCGAGCAGCAAGGCCGCGAACTGGATGAGCTGAATGCACAGTGGTACGACTATCCGGAGTATTGGACTTCTATCCAGAAACAGGTTGAGCAAATAGATAAACTGATCGCCGATTTCAACCGACGGGTTGGCCTTTAGCAACCGCTCACACCATAGAAAAATAAGGAAGAAAGCAAATGTCAGATATTTTGAAAATGGCAAAGGCAGTGGAAGACGACCTCGTTCAGTTTTTGCGTGATGTCGTAAAGCTGCCGCTGGGCAGCGGCAAGGAAGGTCCGGTCATCGAACGAATGAAGCAGGAAATGCTGGCCATCGGTTACGATGAAGTCAAGGTTGACCCACTGGGCAATCTATTCGGAAGAATCGGAAACGGCCCACGTGTGCTCGCGATTGACGGCCACTGCGACGTGGTAGACATCGGAAACCTGGACAACTGGGAAGTCGATCCGACCGGAGGAGAAATCATTGACGGTGACCTCTACGGACGCGGAAGCTGCGACCAAAAAGGCGGCCTGACCAGCGCAATCTATGCCGGCAAGCTGCTCAAGGAGATCGGCGTGCCCGAAGACCTGACCCTGTGGGTGGTTGCGTCGATCATGGAAGAAGATACTGACGGGATGTGCTGGAAGTACATTATCGAAGAAGGCGGCTTCCGTCCTGAAGCCGTCCTGATCACCGAGCCGACCAATCTGAACATCTATCGCGGCCAACGCGGCCGTCTGGAAATGAAAGTTCAAACGGCAGGCGTCTCGTGCCATGGTTCCGCGCCGGAACGTGGCGTAAACGCGATTTACAAGATGGCCGGGATAATCGCTGAAATCGAAGCTCTGCATCCGCGCCTCAAAGACGATGAGTTTCTGGGCAAGGGCAGCATTACGGTGACAGACGTGCGCTCCACTTCGCCCTCGTTATGCGCCGTGGCCGACGCCAGTACCATTCATCTCGATCGCCGCTTGACCGCAGGTGAAACCATCGAATCCGCTCTCGAGGAGATCCGTAATCTGCCCGCTTTCAAAAAAGCGGAAGCCAAAGCCTGGGTTCCGGACTACACAGTGCCGAGCTACACCGGACTCGAATACAGCATGCAGTCATATTTTCCGACCTGGGCGTTGGATGAAAGACACCCGGCATGCCAGGCCGCTGCTAAGAGTTACAAGAATCTATTTGAAAGCGACCCAAAAGTCGACAAGTGGACCTTTTCAACCAACGGTGTCGGCATCATGGGATTGCATGGAATTCCCACTCTCGGCTTTGGCCCTGGCGATGAAGTTTGGGCGCATGCCCCGAACGAGCGTATCCCGGTGGAACATCTGCACAAAGCAGTGGCGTTTTATGCGGAGTTTGTGCGGAATTTTTGACTTGGATAATTCAAGAATCGGCATCTTGCAGCATATATCTTTCGTTGCAAAATGTCATTCCCCTTTCAACGAGATTTTCGGCAATCGGAATCCTTTTTGAGGAAGCTGAAGAAGGAGGTACTATTCGCCGCATAAAATCCAGCCTACTTTGTGGCGGCCGTGTTCCATACGGCGGTTGAATTACAATCTGGCTAAACAATGCGGAATGTAAAACGATACTACCTGCCGCGCGCAGAATACTTCATTACCATTGTCGTCCATGGCAGGAAATCGCTATTTGCGGACGAACCCGCGATTCAATTGTTGAAAACATCTTTCCGGCAAACTGCCAAAAAGATTCAATTCAGGATGCGGGCATTTGTGATCCTGCCAGATCATCTTCATGCTCTTATCGAACCAATGGGAAAGCCCTGAAGACATTTCGCGCATCGTTGGTATTACCAAAAGAAATTTCACCCGGACTCACAGAACCCACCAGGGAACAGCTCCAAGCCCAAAAGTTTGGCAAGAGAGATTTTGGGATCACATCATCCGCAATGATGCTGATTTGGATGTGGATTACATTCATTTTAACCCGGTAAAACACGGCCTGGTTCAGGCGCCGGAGAATTATCCACATTCTACCTTTGCCATGTTTGTTGCGAATGGCGAGTATGAAATTGGGTGGGGCCATGAAGAGCCGCAAGCTCTGCAACAGATGAATATGTTGATCGAACCTGCGTTTCTTAAGTAGGCCGTGTTCCACGCGGCAGGGACGGAGCACGGGTCGCCGGATAAAATCCGGCCTACTTTGTGGCGGTCGTGTTCGACACGGCGGCCATATTACAATTTGGCCAAACAACCTTGTAAATTGAAAGAGCGCATTTCAATTTACAGGTAAGCAACGCAGTTGATTGTTGATTTTTTTGACGTAGATTAACACAGCACCGGAAAACAGAAGACGAGCCGGCTGCCATAATGCGAATTAACATGGTTTTAGTGTGCTATGGACCGTAAACCCCGGCCAAATCACCGGATTTATATTCAAACTCTCCGTAGGATGACGCCAGAGCGACGACTGCTCAAAGCCTTTGAACTGTCCTCGTTTTCCAGGCAGTTGTTTGCTCACGGATTGAAGAAGAGTCATCCCAATCTTTCCGACAGTGAATTTTCGCAGATGCTTAGAAAGCGATTAGACAAGTGTCACAACAGAAATTACTGACACAGGATTAGAACACATCGAAAGTTTGAACCACGCAGGAAATCACATATTGTCGCTTCAAAATTAGAAAGGACCAGAATAAATGGAAACATCACTCAAAGGCAAAGACTACATTTCGACCCAGGACTGGAGCGACGAGCAAATTGATCTTGCACTCGAAACAGCTTCAGATCTGAAAGCGAAATTCAAAAATGACATCCCGCACCGCTACCTTGCGGACAAAACGATTTTCCTGTTTTTCTTTGATAAATCTACCCGGACGCGTAATTCGTTCGAAGCGGGAATTACGCAACTCGGTGGCCACGCGCATTTCATCGAAGCTTCAACTTCGCAAGCAGCGCACGGCGAGAGTCCGAAAGACATGGGTATCATTCTATCTTCCTATGGCCATGCCATCGCGATCCGGCACGATTTGGTTCCTGGTGAAGGCAACGCTTACATGCGTGAAGTGGCAAAATGGGCCGACAAGCCGGTCATCAACATGCAGTGCGACGTGGACCATCCCTGTCAGACTCTCGCAGACTTGATGACCATTCGGGAAAAATTTGGCAACGATTTGCGCGGGAAAAAGATCGCTGTTTCCTGGGCTTACGCTCCTTCGTACGCAAAGCCGATGTCCGTGCCACAAGGTTTAATCATGCTGATGACTCGCTTCGGAATGGACGTTTCTTTGGCACATCCGCCGGAGTACGCTTTGATGGACGAACCTCTGCGCATTGCAAAGGAAAATGCCGCGAAGGCCGGAACAAAATTCGAGATTGTGGATTCCATGGACGCAGCCTTTGAAAATGCCGACATCGTTTATCCCAAGAGCTGGGGCATTGAATCGCTTTTTCATAAACCGGAAGAAGCGCTTGAAATTTCGAAGAAGTACAAAGACTGGATCTGCGATGAGCGGCTGATGGACTTAACCAGAAAGGACAGCCTGTACATGCATTGCCTGCCTGCCGACCGCGGCTACGAAGTCACTGACAGTGTGATTGACGGATCACATTCGGTTGTCCACCAAGAGGCGGAGAATCGCCTGCACACGGCGAAAGCGCTCATGGCGCTTACGATGTAGACAGAGTCAACCCTGCCATGCTAGATTTAGTCATTAAGAATGGGTTGGTTGTTACAAAGACAGGAACCGCCCGTATGGACGTCGGTGTTGTCGACGAAAAGATTCTTCTGGTAGAGCCAGAGATCGACGACCGGCCCGCGACCCGAACCATTGATGCTACGGACAAAATCGTCTTCCCCGGTTTCATCGACGCCCACACCCACATGGGCATTCCCATTATGGGAACTCGATCAATCGACGATTTCGAGTCCGGTTCCATTGCCGCGGCCTGCGGTGGCGTGACGACCATCATTGATTTTACAGTCCAGGAACCCGGGCAAACTCTGCAGGAATCAATTGATGTGAGACTTGCCAAAGCCGACGGCAAATCCCACATCGACTACGCTTTGCACGTCAATGTAACTGATCAGCCGCAAGCGCGAGTTGCCGAAATCCCCGCAATTGTCGAGCAGGGATTTTCGGCTTTCAAGGTTTTCTCAACTTATAAGCAGGCAGGGATGATGATTGCCTGGCCTGAATTCCGCAATGTTCTTGAAGCAGTACAGCGGCAGGGGGCATTACTCTGTTTACACGCAGAAGATGATGCAACAGTCGAGAAAGATACTGCCGCAAATATTGTGGCGAAACGCCGAGCTGCGATTTGCCACCCCCGCAGCCGGACGCCGGCAGCAGAAGCCATGGCCATTACGCAAGCCGCCGACATTGCCCGCGAGCTCGGTGCGCAACTTTACATCGTTCACCTGAGCAGTAAGGCCGGACTTGACGCTGCGTTGGCCGCGCGTGAGCAAGGCGCAAAACTCATCCTTGAAACCTGCCCGCAATACTTGGTCTTATCTGAAGCGTGCTATTTGAAAGAAAATGGCCACCACTGGATTACCACGCCACCATTACGGACGGAAGAGGATTGTGAAGCACTCTGGGACGCTTTGAGTCAGGGACAAATAGATGTTGTCGCCACCGACCACTGCCCCTTTACGCGCTCGCAAAAAGACGATAATTCAGGGCGCTTCCACCTGACCCCCAACGGAATCCCTGGCGTCGAAACGCTTTTTCCCCTTCTTTATACGTACGGTGTGGCGGAAGGACGACTCTCACTTGAGCGACTGGTTCAGGTGTTGGCCACGAATCCCGCCAGAATTTTCGGATTTTGCGGGCAAAAAGGCGTCATCGAAATTGGCGCTGACGCTGACTTTACCATCTGGGATCCAGAGAAGGAATGGCGGATCAAGCCTGAGCTGCTGCACGGCAATGCCGATTGGTCACCCTATGTCGGGATGACCATTCTAGGCGCTGTCGCGCAGACAATTCTGCGCGGTTTTGTGCTGGCCGAGTATGGTGATTTTGTCGGCACCGCTGTTCGCGGTAATCTTGTCCTGAAAAATGAGTCTAACCAGACATTGAGGAACTGATGCCGGCAATTGATCTTCTTATTTTTGACCTGGACGGGACCCTGGTCGATTCACGACGGGATTTGGCTGAGGCGGTTAACCACGCACGGAGGGAGCTGGGGTTTCCTCAACTGGCCCTCGATGAGATCATGCAATTCGTCGGAGACGGCTTGCGCAAGCTTATACAGCGCTCTCTGTCCGATTCGGGTAATGGCGATGTCGAGCAGGCGATAAAGTTCTTCAGGCAGTATTACGGCGAACACCTGCTCGACTACTCCCATTTCTACGCGGGTGTAGAGAACGTCCTGGATCATTTTTCAGACCAAATGAAAATGGCCGTTGTTTCCAATAAACCGGAAGCGTTTTCGCGCGCAATCGTCAGCGGGCTTGGCCGGGCCGGCACGTTTGCTACCGTTGTCGGCGGCGATTCCTGCACTACCATGAAACCGAGCCCGGAGCCGGTCCTGCATGTCACCAAAGCGCTGGGCATCGATCCCGGCCGGGCTGTAATGATCGGAGACAGCCCTTCCGACATTATCGCGGGCAAGGCGGCGGCCACTCTCACCTGCGGCGTCACATACGGGTATCGCAGCAAGGAGTTGCTGCAGCGCGCAGCGCCTGACTTTTTGATCGACCACATCGCAGATCTGGTGGAATTCCTCCCGCAATAGGGTGTACAGTTTTAAACACTTGCTATTGGACAGATTGGTCGCTATGTTTGACTGTTAACTTTGTTGTCGATCACAAGGAGAGGTTGTAGGGATCGGATTCTCAGAATGAGGGACAGGCCGTCAGACAGATGGCCTTTTTTGATTACGAAACTGCACTCTTCATGAACTGCTTATCTTGTCACCCTGGAAGGATTCTTTTTGGTAAAATCCGTGCCCGTTTGGGCGCAGCCGGACCTGCCCCCAAAGGGATTCCTCCTGAATGACGAGGGTTGTTTGGTTTGTGCCCAAAACACAGAAACGTTATTCTCAGCACGCAGTCCTGCATTCTGTATATCTATCCGGGAGCGAAGGTGTGCGAAGAATCCATCTGCCCATGCGAAGATTTTTCAGGCTGCAATGGCTTTCGTGACCTCAAAATCCGTCACTTCGCGCTCAAAATCACTCTGACTCGAAGTGGGAAGCGTCAGTTACTAACAATGGCTTAGGAACGATGCCGGAAAATCTGGAACTGGAACGTCAGGTATTTCACCTGCAAACTTTGTACGAAGTGGCAAACGCCCTGAATCACTGCCGGGACAGCGGTCAAATCTACAAGGAGACGCTCTCGATACTCGCTGGAACCTTTGGCGTCGAGTACGGGTTTGCCTTGCAGGCGGCCAATCACGCTAAGTGGCAGCTTGTCTCTGAACGCGGCTTCAACGAGTCTCTGGCAGCGGATCTCGAAAACCACGTGCTGGGCGGCAACTTCCCGTCCAGAAAAACCGCAACCAAAGAATCACTGCTTCTTGAATTCTTGGCCAAAACCTATGGCGATGAGTTTGCTGCGAATGCCTGCGTTTGGACTGAGTTTTTTGGGCGCGACCAGGCCCTGGGTGGGTTGTTCTTAGGTGGCAAGCTCTCGGGGGCTCCCTTTTCAGAGTCGGACCATGAGCTGCTGGATGCGGTTGCGGGTCACGTTGCGATCCGGCTTGAAAACCTCGCACTCTACGAGGATCTGCATGAAGCCCAGGAGCGGTTGCAGCTCGAGAACATCACTCTGCGCGAGGACCTGCTCAAGGATTACGAAGACGGCAGGATCGTGGGCCAGAGCGAGGCCATTGGCAAGCTCTTGCAACAAGCCAAAAATGTGGCGCGAAGCCCGACCAATGTTCTGATTTGTGGCGAAACGGGCACCGGTAAGGAACTGGTCGCAAAGACCATACATTATTCCAGCCCGAGAAAAGACAGGGCGTTCGTCGCCGTGAATTGCACCGCCATTCCTGAAAACCTTGTAGAGTCTGAACTTTTCGGCATCGAAGCAGGCGTGGCAACCGGCGTGAAGAAGCATATCGGATACTTTGAGCAGGCGGACGGCGGTACCCTCTTTATCGATGAAATAGGCGACATGCCCCTGAGCTCGCAGGCTAAGATCTTGCGCGTCCTGCAGGAACGCCGCCTCCGCAGAGTCGGGGGCACCAAAGAGATTTCGGTAGATGTGCGCGTGGTCGTCGCTACCAACAAGAACCTTGAGGAAGAAATGCAGGCGGGCAATTTCAGAGAGGATCTTTATTACAGGTTGAGCGTCCTCGAACTGCACTTGCCGCCGTTGCGGCACCGGCGCGAGGACATCCCTCTGCTGGTCACTCACTTCGCCCAGGAACTGGAAGGCAAGATCAAAACACGCATCAAAGGCTTCTCAAAGCTCGCCATGAAATTGCTCACGGAGCACGATTGGCCCGGCAACGTCCGGGAGTTGGAAAATGAAGTCGAGCGCGCGCTGACGCTCAGCGCTGAAGGTGCGGTTATCCAACCCGAGGACCTGTCCGGACGGATTAATCGCGGCGCCACAAAACTGGATTTACCCGGCGCCCTGCAGGCCGAGACCCTGCGGGAAGCAGTGGATGCATTGGAAAAACATCTGATCGATGAGGCGCTCACGAAGTATAATTGGAACAAGAGTGAGGTTTCGCGTAGACTGGGCCTGAGCCGGCTGGGCCTGCAGAAAAAAATCGATCGGCTCGGCGTGCATCCGCGTGAGATTCGGTGAAGCGCTCAGGTAAGCAAATAAGATCCCCATTTCTATTCGGGCTTGAACGCGGACTGACCGTTGGTTCGCTCAGGAAGCCGTCGCGGCGCGCACAATCTGTCAATTGACTGGATGTCAGACAACAGATGGGAAGGCAGGAAACGCTATGTTTAGTCACCTAAAGATAAATCCAGGCAACGTCACCTAATGTCAATTCGAATTAAACTTATTCTGGTTTCGGTTCTTCTGATCTCGCTGACCGTCATCGTGTCCATGTTTCTGGCCTATCGCGAATCAAAGTGGAAGATCAAAGATCTGGCTCGCGATTTGCTGGTATCGAAAACCGAACAAGCTTATGCACTCTGCGACCGGCATTACAAGAACTCGCTGGAACCGTCCGATGAACTAAAGAGGGAAATCGCTGCACTCGATATTGCGGGGGATGGCTACGTTTCGGTTTTGCTCAACGAGGAGGGAGGGTCGAAGGGGACTTTGGTCGTCCATCCGACGGCTGTCGGCAAGCGCCTGTACAACGATGAGTTTCAACACATCGTCGATATCCTGGATGAGATTGATGCAAATGACGGCCTGAGTGGTTATTCTGACTTTACCTACTACGCACAAGGGACCGACGCCAAAGGCAGACAGGGTGAAGCAAAAATCGGCTACTTTAAGTACTTCGCACCGTGGAAATGGGTAATCATTGCGACCGGCTATGAAAAAGATGTTTTTGCAAGTCGGGATCAGTTGCGGGCAACCCTGTGGCAGGTGGTGACCCCTGTCGGACTGCTCGGCGTACTCGTGGTCTATCTTTTGATAGGCCGCATGTTCCAACCCATCCAGCGTATGACCGCGATCACGCGGGAGGTCGCCAAGGGCAATTGGGATATCTCAATCGACTATGACACCAATGATGAAGTCGGAACGTTGGCACAGGCTTTCAATAAAATGGTGAAATCGCTTCGCGAGAACGCTAGCATTTGGCATGAGTTTCAGATTGCCCGGGAAATGCAGGCGCAAATGTTACCCAGCAAACATCCCGACATCGATAAACTGCAAGTTAGTGCAAAATCGATTCCTGCCAAAGAGGTAGGTGGCGATTTTTATGATTTTCTTACGCTCGACGATTCGAAACTGGGAATAGTGGTTGGCGATGTCTCCGGACATGGCGTCTCTGCCGCCATGGTCATGACAGCGGCCATGAGCGCTGTCCGCTTTGCAGCCGAAGAGCGGACATGCACCAACGATGTCTTGGCAAAAGTCAACACCAGGCTCAACAAAGACATTCAGACGCACATGTTTGTGGCGTTGTTCTACGGGATCTTTGACCCGCAGACGCGGAAGCTATTCTACACCAATGCCGGGCAGACCATGCCTTATATCATACGAAACGGTGAAATAACTTTCTTACCACAAGCGGAGGAAGGGGATCGGTTCCCGCTGGGTATCGTCAGGACCGCCTCCTATGAACAGTTGAGCATTCAATTACATGCAGGCGACAAGCTGGTTTTATACACCGACGGGATCGTGGACGCTATGAACGGCAGCGAGGAGTCTTACGGCTTTGAGCGTTTTTCGGAATCGATTAAGAAACATGCATCACTTCATCCGGTTAAGATGATCGATGAACTGGTTGCCGGCATGCGCGGATACAGCGGCAAACCCAATGTTCACGACGATGTCACTTTGGTGGTCCTTGCAGTAACATGAGGCGAACACAATGACCAAAGAGAAGAACATTGTGGAGGTTCATATTCCTTCGGTTCTCGGATATGAAAAGGTCGCCATGGATTCGGCCTCAGCCGTCGCGAAAATAATGAGCTTTCACAAAAACCGGATCGATGACCTGAAGACCGCTGTCGCCGAAGCGTGTACCAATGCCATAGAACACGGGAACCGGCTCAAAAGAAACACTATGGTTCTGGTTACGCTGAGCATGAGCAAAGAAAGCCTGGAAGTCAAGGTTCGTGATGCAGGCGATGGTTTTACTGCAAAGCTCGACAAACCCGCCATCGAAAATCAGGTGGAAGGCACACAGGATACGCGCGGCTGGGGCGTATTTCTGATCAAAAACCTCGTGGATGAATTACAGTTTGAGCCACAGCCAGAAGGTGGCAATGTGACCAGGATGGTGATCTACTTGAATCGCGAGTGAGGGGTCAAGCGTCGCCAAAGATGACAGGTCAAAATATGCTTGTATTCGGAGTGACGGGCGGAATCGGTAGTGGCAAGACCGAAGTCTGCCGCCTTCTCGCAGCCCGTAACATCCCCATTATAGCAGCCGACCCGATGGCACGCGACCTGACCGCGTCCTCTGCCGAAATCCGGAAAGACCTCTCGCAGAGATTCGGGGCAGAAGTCTACGAAAAAGATGGCAGCCCCAACATTGGCAAGCTTTCCGAGCTTGTTTTCTCCGGCCCTCCCGAGACCAGGGCAGCAATCAACGCAATCATTCATCCGCACGTCTTCAGAAAGATTCAAGATGAGTTACAGGCGCACCGGCGCAGAGACGAGCGGTTCGTGGCGGTTGAGGCGGCCCTGATTTTCGAGTCCGGCATGGATAAGGTGCTTGACCGGGTGGTGGTTGTGGATGCCCCCCAGGCCAAGCGGATGGAGTGGATCGCAGCGCGCAACAGGCTTACGCCGGAAGAGGCTCTGCAACGGATTCGAGCTCAGATGCCGGTCGAGGAGAAAATCACGCGCGCGGATTACGTCGTTGCCAACAGCGGGGATCTGCGCGCACTTTCAGATAGCGTAAACAAACTCTTGCTCTGGTTAGAGGCACAATAGCTTTGCCTACCAGTTAACGAAGTGTGAAGTTACGGGAGGGCGGCCCGCCGGCGGTTAATCATGCACCGTATCCCGGCTTTAAAAATCCTCTTGTTCATGGTCCTGGGAATTGTGCTGGCGCGTCAGTTCGAGCCTGACCCCGGTATTCCTTACGTGTTGGCGGCACTAGCTGCAGCCACAGGAGTATTCTTAGGCAAGCGCCGTATCGGCCGCGTAAGCGTTGGCTCATATCTTCTGCTCTTCAGCCTGACTTGCACAGGCGCCGTTCGGTACTCCCTGCTCACAGGCAGCCAACCCCCGCATCACATATCCAATTTCGCGGACCGCGAACGACCTGTGTCGATTGTTGGACTCATTACGAAATACCCGGAAAGGCGCGGCCAGCGCACTCACCTCTATGTCGAAGTAGATTCACTTCTTGACGGTGACAAGAAGCTCATGTCGGATGGCGGAGTGCTGGTCAGGCTCGCTGATGGGCTTTCGCAGCCGCGCTACGGTGATCGCATTCAAGTCACAGGATTGCTGCGCACGCCGCGCGGCAGACGAAACCCCGGTGAGTTTGACTATCAGGAATATCTTCTCGCACAGCGGGTCTTTGCCATCATTTTCGTTCGGAAGCCAGAGCAGATTTCACTCATCGCTGCCGGCGGTGGCAACTGGTTCGTTCGTGAGCTGGTTGTTCCAACCAAACAGTATTTGGAAGGGCTGATTTCCTCACACCTGCCGGCTGTTGAGTCCGCGCTTTTGCACGGCCTGCTAATAGGTGAACGAGGCGGTCTGTCGTTCGAAGTGAAGGATGCATTTGCAAAGCTGGGGGTGATCCACGTTCTGGCTGTATCCGGTTTGCACGTCGGCTTCATCATTTTGATCTTCATGGGCGTGCTCGGTATGTTGCGCATTCCTTACGCCGGCAGGGTCATCCTGACTTTGCTATGCCTGCTGTTTTATGCGTTCCTGACCAACTTGAAACCTCCGGTGGTTCGGGCATCTACGATGGGAGGGATTGTTCTGCTGGGCAGCTTGTTGGAACGAAGGGGGAATTTCTACAATTCACTGGCGATTGCGGCCCTGGTGATCCTGATTGCCAACCCACTGGAGTTGTTCCAGCCAGGGTTTCAACTTTCGTTTGCCGCTGTCACAGCAATCGTCTACCTTTATCCTCGCTTGCAGAGCGCGGGGCCTGTTCCCGATCTTTACGAGGCCTGCGTCCGCATACCGCCGTTACGATATTTAATGGACCTCCTTCTGGTCTCGACGGCAGCCTTTCTGGGAACTTTGCCCCTGACTGTGCTTTACTTTGAGCGCCTGCCGATTTTTTCCCTGATTGCGAATCTGGTGGTGGTGCCGTTCACTTTTCTGTCCTTGTCATTCGCGCTTGCCGCTGCACTCCTCAATATCATTTGGTCATTTCTGGGGGATATCTACATGGCCGCCGCGGGCTTGTCGCTCGCCACAACCATTAGCTTCGTCGAGTGGGCAGAGACGCTGCCGCACACGAGTTTTGAGGTGTACAGCTTATCCGGCCTGCAACTACTTGGTTACGCCATCGGGCTCCTGCTACTGTTCAATGTCAGACAGCCGCGCGCCCGGTTCTTGCTCATCACAGCCGGCTTGACCGTGCTGAACGTTGGGGTTTGGCGGTACGATGCCGGCTCCAACAACCATCTGCAGGCAGCCTTCCTTGATGTTGGGCAAGGGGATGCGGTGGTTTTGACGCTTCCGGACGGGCGTCACATGCTGATCGATGGCGGGGCACGCAACCCGTATTTTGATACCGGCCGTCGTATCATCGCGCCGTACCTGAAGCGACAGGGCATCAGCGAGCTTGCGGCGGTTGTACTGACCCATGCTGACTCTGACCACCTGGGCGGTTTGCCTTACATTCTACGTCATTTTGAAGTGAAAGAAGTCTGGGACAATGGCCAGGCCAAAGAGACACGCATCTATCGCGAGTATCTCCATTTGATCGACAGTCTGCAGGTCGAGCACCGCATCCTGAAAGCCGGCACATATTTAGATTCTTTTCATCCGGTGCAAATATTTGTTGTCCATCCGTCCGAAAGATTCTTGCAGGATGAGCACCGATCAGCCAATGATGGTTCACTTTCCCTGAAAGTCAGCCTGGGTAGCATCGACTTCATGCTGGCGGGCGATGTGGAAAAATCCGGCGAAAGCAGCCTGAGCCGCTTCGGAGATTTGCTGCGATCTGAAGTCTTAAAAGTCAACCACCACGGCAGCAGGACCTCTTCGACCGACTTGTTCCTCACCAGTGTCGCTCCGGAATTAGCTGTTATTTCCGTGGGACAATTCAATCACTTCGGCCACCCGGCGCCGGAGGTACTCGAGCGGTTTACTGAGAACGGCATAAAGGCGTTGCGGACAGATCGGCAAGGCGCGATTATTCTGGTGACCGATGGTTCGACGGTGCAGCAACGCAACTGGCGTTAGGCGTGGATCTGTTGCACTCCCGCCGTCCTCGCGGACAAAGGGGCTGTGACTAAAGCTGGCCCACCTGGGTGCCGATGCATAGTTTATTCCTTGGTACATGGTAAACCTCTAATGGTGAGATGAGCATGCAAGACAGGCGCACGTTTAACCGCATCCCATTTGCGGCCGACGTGAAGTTCACTTTTGACGATGAACTGTTCACCGGAGAACTACTCGATCTGTCGCTGAGGGGGGCGCTCATGCAGCCGCACAGCTCCTTTTCGATTGCGGCCGGCCACAAGGGGGAGCTGAGTTTCTTTTTGGCCTCCTCGGCCATCCTGCTGTGTTTCAATGTCAAATTGATGCACACACATGGCGGCAACCTCGGTTACCTTTTTTTGAGCGCGGATATCGACACGATGACGCACCTGCGGCGACTACTTGCGCTGAATATGGGCGATGATGTCCCGGTTACACAGGAGCTCTCTTTTCTGGGGAGGTCTTGACCTTAACGCCACAATACGGAGCGAAAGAATTTCCGCGGATCGGCCGTAGACAAACCCGCTCGCACCCCGAAAATCCGTTGCTTTCCTTCTTTTAAATCTCTTCATTCCTCAACCGCCGTAGCGGCGATGTGCACCATCCGCAAACCTAATCCTGATTCTGAATTAATAGCTTTGAAGCGCGCGTGTCTGCAACTGGCCTAGTCTGGACCATTCTTAGCCTCATCTGGGGAACCACCTGGTTGTTCATAAAACTGGGTCTCAGCGATCTGCCGCCATTCCTGTTCGCCAGCGCGCGTTTCGTGATCGCACTGATTCCGCTGGCCATCCTGCAGGCCGTGCGCCCGCAACCCTTGCCGCGCTCACTGAACGACTGGAAGCTCATCGCCTGGACCGGCTTTCTGACGATTACGTTGAACTACGGCTTGATTTTTTGGGCGGAGAGGTTCATATCCTCAGGGCTGACCGCGATTTTCTATTCGATATTTCCGTTGGCCGGGCTGACCTTTGCTCACTTCCGTTTGTCGAGCGAGCCGATGACCCGGAGCAAGACAATCGGCGTCTTGCTTGGCATCTTCGGGGTGGCAACGGTTTTTGGGGATCAGCTGAAAATCGCTGACGAACAAGCGGTGCTGGCGTCTTTGGCGGTTGTCGGCGCTTCTCTGGTGACCGCCTGGGCCGGGGTTTCGATCAAGGCACGCGGCAGCCACATCGACCCACTGGCATTGACAGTGGGGCAACTGCTCGTCGGGCTGCTGCCTTTGCTGGCGGTCGGGCTTTTGTTTGAAGGAAACCCGTTCGCCATTGTCTGGACTACACGACTCATTCTGGTTTTGAGTTACTTGGCGCTTGTTGGTTCCGCACTTGCTTTTGTGCTCGTTTACTGGCTTATGCAAAGAATGGATGTCACCAAGACCCAGCTCATCCCGCTGGCAAGCACTCTGATCGCCGTGATTTTGGGGCGCACGTTCTTAGGAGAGGAAGTAAATGTCCGGACGATTCTGGGCGGGGCCGCCATTCTCGCCGGACTCCTAATCTCAATTCTGGGTTATGCCAGGGAGCGATCCGGAAGGGAGAAAAGCATCACCGAGTAAGCAATAGCAGCCACCAACCTCTCCGCGTCATCACGGCCACTCTATTTCTTTTTGAAAAGGTCGTCCAGTTTTTTTCGGGCCTCTGCTTTGCGCGTGTCGGGTCTGTTTGCAAGTTTGCTGCCCGGCGCAAAATAGGAGCAGAAGGTAGCCTTGTCTTTTTCAGTGACGCGTTCGGCCTGCGGCTCATGGCATTGATTGTAGGCAGTCTCATCGAAAAACTCGCAGTTCAGGCAGCAGCGCAAAAAGGCGGCGCATCGGGGGCAAGTATCACTCCGGGTGATTCTGTCGGTCACCGCGATTTCAGCGCCACAGTTGTGACACCTGAGTTGGCGTTCACTCATGGTCTCGAGCCTCTGTCGTTCATTCAAGGTGATGAGGATTCTAAGCTAAAAAGCAGAACAACCAAAAGCAATGGAAGATTGGGTGGAAGTCAGCCCACAGCGCAAGACTATGGGCTGTGGCAATTGCAGGCGGGAATCAGTTCTTGGAAAGGACCAGGTTTGCCATATTTTCAGTTACGTCGGCCAGTGAAGGGAAGGGTTTCTTGACAAACAAAGACGCGCCGTCGGCCATGAGTTCCTGCACGGAGTCATCAGTCATGATGTGACCGGAGATCGCCACAAAGTGTGATTCAGGATTGAACTCCTGCTTGGCTCGCAAAACGTCCTGACCGTCGACGCCGTTCGGCATTCTTACATCGCACACGACCAGGTCCACTTTTTCGCTCTGGATAATATCGATTGCCTGCGTCCCATCATACGCTGTCAGAACGTTAAAGCCAAGACGTTCGAATCTTCTCCGTAGGATGTCGACGATCACTTCTTCGTCGTCGATGAGCAGGACTTTCTTTTTGTCGTCCATTCAATTATCTCCTGAGGCGTTAGCTCTAGTTCTTTTCTCAATAGGCAGCTTAATTGTAAAGACGGTTCCTTCGTCCTTCTTTGATTGAACTTCGATGCTGCCTCTATGCTCCTTTATGTAGCCAGAACACATAGCCAACCCAAGTCCCATTCCATCTCCCAACTTCTTTGTTGTAAAGAACAATTCAAAAATCCTTGCCTTTACCTCGTCAGTCATACCGGCAGCGTTGTCTCGCACAGATATCACAATCGTCTTGCCCGCACGGCAAGAAGTCATGATCGATACCTTTTTCTCCCGTTGGTCAGTGATGGTTTCGAAGGCATCACGCGCATTTGTCAACAGATTTTGAATCACCGAGTCCAGCTTAACCGGGTGGCCCCAGACGGCGGGGAGTTGGTCGCCAAGATCGAGCGTGATCGCAATCCCCCGATTCTTGAGCTGGCTATCCAGGATAATCAGTGAGTCCCGGACCAGCTGAGTGATATCGACCCGTTCCCATGGCGTATCCTCGTCCTTACGGATACAACGTCGAATATGGTCTACGATAAGTCGCATTCTATCGGCTGCCTGCCTGATTCGCTGTGCCGAAATCGTGGTCATGGCATCTTCGCGGCTTCCGGTCTCGATAGTGTAGAGAATTTCCTCAGCTTCGCCCGATATAATGGTAAGGGGATTGTTGAGCTCGTGCGCGACTCCCGCGCCAAGCGTGCCGAGGGTTGTCAATTTACTTGCCTGAGCAAGCTGCAATTGTGCCGTATTGAGCAATTCGTCTTTTTCCCGAAGCGTGCTCTTCAGAGATTCGATGTCCTCGTTGAGGACGCGAACGACTTTTTCTTGAGTTGTATTCTCAGGCGGGTGCATGATGTGTTCGCTGCTGGACTCTAAAGTTGGATTGCCGAAGGCGGGCGTTGACCCACTTCTGTGAGGTTCGTCCCTAATCATGAGTTCTGGATGCACGTTTTGAATGCTTTACAAAATTGATATCGACCCTTGAACTTTTTTCTAAAGTTTTTTGCGGTTTATGTTGACAATAGGTTATTGGCATACTATATTTGTCGCTGTTTAAAAACTTCGACCACTTTCCGAAATGACGGTCGCTAATATTGCAGCAAGAAGCTGCAAATAGTGGAGGTTGACGGTACACTACCTTAAATTGACTCTCACACGGAAAGCAAGTGTCCGTGTGCCACCCGGTACTTACCATTGCTTGGAAACAAACAAGGCTCAGTAAAGTATAAGGGAACAATGTATTAGGATAGTTTCTTATCTATTCCTTATTAAAGACGAAGGTGAAAACTAAGTCGTATGACAAAAAAGCAGAAAAAGGCAGACACTCGGCCCAAGCAGTCCATTGAAAAGTATCTTGAGGAAATAGGGGGATTTTCTCCTCTTCCGCCCAAAGACGAAATCGAACTCACTCAACGGATTAGAAAAGGGGAGTCATCGGCCTTAGACAAGTTGGTTAAAGCTAACTTGCGTTTTGTCATTAGCGTGGCCAAAGAATATCAGGGTCAGGGCCTGCCATTACAGGACCTGATCAGCGAAGGCAACCTTGGCCTTATCAAGGCGGCACAACGTTTTGACGAAACACGTGGTTTTAAATTTATCTCGTACGCCGTTTGGTGGATCCGGCAGTCGATATTGCAGGCGCTGGCCGAGCAGTCACGGGTTGTGCGATTACCACTCAACCGCGTCGGCGCCATCAACAAAGTCGGCCGGGTTTTGGAGAAACTGGAAAAGCGCTACGGCAGAGAACCCAGTATGCAGGAAGTGGCGGACACCATGGAGATGTCCGACTATGAAGTTGCCGACGTCCTGAAGACTTCCGCGAGACACCTTTCGCTGGATGAACCGTTCAAGGAAGAAGAAGGCAACAACTTGCTGGACGTCCTGGAAAGCGACCGCTACGCGCCGCCCGACGATTCTCTCATGCAGGAGTCGCTGAAGGAAGAAATCGACAAAGTACTGGTTACGCTCAAGCCGCGCGAAGCTGAGATCATCAGGCTTTACTTTGGCCTGGAAGGCGATCGTCCACTGACCCTTGAAGAAATTGGCGAGCATTTCAAGTTAACCCGCGAGCGTGTGCGCCAGATCAAAGAGAAAGCGTTGCGCCGTATGCGTCACCGTTCCCGGCTCGAACCTCTGCGCAAGTATCTCGGATAATTGATTTTCCAAATTTGATTTAAAAGCTCTTGCATTTTTCGTGCAAGAGCTTTTTTTATGCTATGGTGTTTTGCCATGCTATCTCCGGCCCAATGTGCCTTGAGGATATGAGTAAAGCTCTCGTCAACGTTGCTTTTCCCTTGCCCCTGAAACAAGCCTTTTCCTACGCGGTGCCCGCCGAACTGCAATCCACGATTCAGATCGGCTCCAGAGTGGTGGCGCCCTTCGGCCCCAGGATGATGACTGGCTTTGTCACGGAATTTCCGGCCAGAGTAGAAATCCAGGAGCTCAAGGAAATCCAGGATGTTCTGGACATCGAACCGGCCATTATTCCCGAGATTTTTGAGCTGTGCCAATGGCTTTCGGAGTACTATCTGTGCTCGCCCGGGGAAGCGTTTCGCGTCAGTGTTCCGGCCAGCCTGTTGCGGGCTTCCAGACAATATGTGCAAGTGGTTACGGCAGATCCCGGAGGCGAGGCAGCCCTCCTGGAGAAGTCTGCACCGAGACAGGCCCAGATTCTGAGATATTTGGGGAGAGTCCAGAGGATTTCCGTTGCGGAACTAAAGCGTCGCATGGGAGCGCGAGGGCTGCTTTCGAGCATTGCCCAACTTCACCAGAGGTCGCTGGTTTCCGTCGACCAGCTTTTCTCGCGGTCCACGATAAAGCCGAAAGTCGTGAAGTTCGTCGCTCTGAAGCGTACGAAGCCGGAAAAGGACTTTGCAGAGGTTGCGGCGGCGCTACTTGCACGCGCGCCGGTGCAGGCCGCCTGCATCCGGCATTTGCTGGAAAGCGGGGGAAAAGCGTTGCGCAAGGATTTATTGCAGCAATGCCACGCCTCTCTTTCGACCCTGAATTCACTGGTGGGCAAAGAGCTCATCGAATTCACTGAAAAGGTTGAATTGCGCGACTACTACGGCGCCACGACCGGTGCACCTCCTGCAAGAATCAAATTGAACAGCGAGCAGGAGGCTGCCCTGCAAACCATCCGTCCGGCTATCGAGCGGCAGCGATTTAAGACATTTCTGCTTTTAGGTGTTACGGGCAGCGGGAAGACTCAGGTCTATATCGAAGCAATTGCCCAGACGCTGCGAGCAGGCCGTGACGCCATCGTCTTGGTTCCGGAGATCTCGTTGACCCCGCAGACCGTTCACAGGTTTCGCGCCTACTTCAGAGATCAGGTGGCGGTCCTGCACAGTGCGATGTCTGATGGCGAGCGGCAGGATTCCTGGCTCAAGATCAAGGATGGCGGAGCCCGCGTCGTGATTGGGCCACGCTCAGCAATTTTTGCACCGGTGAGGAACCTGGGACTGGTGGTGGTCGATGAAGAACACGAATCGTCCTACAAGCAAGTCGACTCAGCGCCGCGCTACCATGCGCGTGATGTCGCGGTGGTACGTGCCAAGTTGGCAAATGCCGGGGTGATTCTCGGCTCTGCCACGCCATCAGCGGAGTCCTACCACAACGCCCGCAGTGGAAAATACAGCCTGATTGAATTGACCAAGCGCGTTAATGACATTGCCCTGCCACAGGTTACCATCGTAGATATGCGCAAGGAACGTCGCATGTCCGGCACACGCGAGGAGCTGATTTTTTCCCGGCTTCTGGCTGCCAAGATCGATGAGAAGATCGCTTTGCGCGAACAGATAATTCTCCTTTTAAATCGTCGCGGATTCTCCAGTTACCTCAAATGCCGGGATTGCGGTTTTGTTGAGGAATGCGAACAATGCGACATCACGATGACCTATCATTTGAGCGGGCGCAGGCTGCGATGTCACTACTGCGGCTTCTCGAAACAAGCCCCCAGCGCCTGCGCAATTTGCGGCGGCAGTGATATCCTGTTTCAAGGCCTGGGAACCCAGCGCGTCGAAAACGCCCTGCATGAAAAGTTTCCCCGGGCGCGTATCGTGAGAATGGATCAGGATACCACCAGCGGCAAAATGTCGCATGATCGCATTCTCTCGGATTTTGGCAAAGGCCGGTTCGATATTCTCCTGGGAACGCAAATGGTCGCCAAGGGGCTCGACTTTAGCAGAGTCACTCTGGTGGGTGTAATCAACGCCGATATCGGCATGCTCATTCCTGATTTTCGGTCGTCGGAACGGACTTTCCAACTGCTGACACAGGTG
Organism: Candidatus Zhuqueibacterota bacterium; assembly: GCA_029262055.1. Taxonomy (GTDB): domain Bacteria; phylum Zhuqueibacterota; class Zhuqueibacteria; order Oceanimicrobiales; family Oceanimicrobiaceae; genus JAJDAD01. The sequence goes on along the minus strand of JAJDAD010000090.1, from coordinate 89,266 downwards.
GCTGGCCGGGCCGGCCGCAAAGATCTGGAGGGAGAAGTGGTCATCCAAAGCTATTCACCCGACAACTTCTGCCTCGAATGCGCGCAGTCGCACGATTTTAAGAAATTCTATTCTGAGGAAATAGTTGACCGGCACAAGCTGAACTACCCGCCTTTTGGTAGGGCCGTCTGTATCCATTTTCGTGGAGAGGATGAGCAACTGGTGGAGAGTGCCGCCAACGAATACGCCTATCTGCTCAAGACCATCAGCGGGCCTTTTCAGGTGCTTGGGCCGGGACCGTCGCCGGTCGCCAGGGTGAAGAATAACTACCGGTATCAAATTCTGTTGAAATCGGACAGGAGCAAGGACGGTTCCGGGCAGAAAACCCGCGACGCCTTGAAAAAGGGGTTGGCCTATTTTGAGAGCAAACCGAAGTTCAAAGGCGTCAGGGTTACCGTGGATGTTGACCCGGCATCCAATGCTTAGCTTGCGAGCTGCAAGCGTGACGCTGTTTTTCCGGGCAGCCGGACCCGTCCCTTAGAACCCGTCTCTTTTCCTACAACCTCGTGAATTACTCTTCGGGCTGCTCCTCAAGCTCTTTTTGTCTGCGGTATTTTACGATCAGGTCAATGACTCGCGAGTAGTTACGCCTGCCTTCCTCAATTTGATTAGCGCGCAGATAGAGGTCATAACTTTTGCCGGACATCCTTGAAACCGCACCGATATGACTTTTCCAACGCTCACGTACTGCCAGAAGATCGAGTTTGACCCCTTCATTTATGAGGTCCGAAAAGTACTTACGCTTGTCGATGTTGCCACGAACCGACTGTAAAAAATACGCCAGCGCATTGAAGTGACCACTATAGCGCAGCAAGGGATCGTCTGCATTTAAGCATACCAGGTAGGCCAAAAAGTTTGCCTCGGCTTCGCTGGTATATCCCAGACGGTGCGCCTTCTCATGCGCCACCACAAATGGCAGCTCCACGATCAGCAGCTCGTTGTTGAAATGGACTTCATGGAAAAAGGGGCTAAACCACCCACTGGTTGTGGTCTTGTTCAGGAACCAGTTGAACAGCATCGATTTGATCACTTTGGTCCCACGTATGCGGGTGAGTTGCAGATCGGACATGACGTCGTCATAGGCAACTTCTATCAGGTCGTTGATTTCATCCAATTCCTTCAGGGAGTAGGCGGAGTTCGATTCGTTGGCCTCTTGCACGACAGCGACAAACGTTGAGTCAAAAGAGTCGATCTTCAGTGGCACGCTGTCCAGGTTCAACTTGGCCGTGAGCGGCATCCTGAAGTAGTTGAGCCCCCATAGCAGGTAGAAGGCGGTCACCACGAGGGCAGCCATCGTTGCGATGTTCAAGAGCAGCCTGGTAAAGCGCATCTTGCCCGTGACCAGCCGCCCCAGGAATACCGGCAGGAGGATCAGGAGAATAAAACCAAGAGCGAATTCCGACAGGGAAAAATCAAATAAGCCGGACAGATTGGACACAAAAACAGTGATGACTGGATACAGCCCGTTTGAGTAATAGCGCTCAACAAAGCTCGGGTACTTGGTGAGTAGTTGTAGAAGGATAAAGAAAGTCAGGCCGGCGCCAATGATCCCGGCCCTGAATTTTGTCGGTGCCTGCATGTTGATCTTACTCTAGTCTAATCCTAACTGGGCTGCAACTTCCTGCATCGCAGCAATGACATTTCCGATATGCTCTTCCAGGGGAAGGCTTAGCAACTCAGCACCGCGCACGATATCTTCTCTGCTTACATTTGCCGCAAAGGCCTTGCTCTTCATTTTCTTTTTTACGGATTTAATACTGACGTCGAGAACGCTTTTTGACGGCCTGACCAGCGCAACCGCTGTGATGAATCCAGCCAATTCGTCCACGGCCAGCAGGGTCTTTTCCATCAGCGTTTCCGGCTTGACACCGCTGTAGTCTGCGTGTACCAGGACGGCCCTGATAATGTCTTCGGGCCAGGCCTTTTCCTGCAAAATCTTCACTCCCACAAATGGATGCTCCTCCGGGCTCGGGTGCTTCTCATAGTCAAAATCGTGGATAAGGCCGGTCACTCCCCATTTTTCTTCATCCTCATTAAACTTGCGTGCATAGAAACGCATACCGGCCTCAACCGCCAGCATGTGTTTTCGTAAACTGTCGGATGCCGTGTGCTCAGTCACCAATTCCCAAGCTTGTTGTCGATTCAATCTAACCTCCGCGTGACCTGGATAATCTTCATTGCTTGTCGCCGGTAGCAACTCGTTTGTGTCCGATGCGTACCTCTAACGCCGCAAAGCTCATAGTGTTTCCTGCCTCAGTGATGCGCAAATGGGTTGGCGCCGATTTCCTCTGGAAGTGCTACACGCCACCTGGCCAGAATACCCACCAGAGCATTATTGCAAAATACAGAGACATCAACACGCCTCCTTCAGCCCGGGTCAGTTTCTTCCCGCTTTTCAGGAGTGGAAACATAAAAAGGGTGAGGCCGCACAAGATCGGAAGATGATTGTAGTTCAGCTCCGGCGCAACCGTCAATGGCTTAACCATTGCCGTCGGACCTGCGATCGCCATTAAATTGAACAGATTTGACCCGATAATATTGCCGATACTGATGTCGCCTTCTCTCTTCAGCGCTGCGACCACCGAGGTTGCCAACTCAGGCAGTGACGTGCCGAGTGCCACAACTGTCAGGCCCAGGATAAGTTCAGGAACGCCCAGGCGGTAGCTTATCTCGGTGGCAGAATCCACCACCCATTCGGCTCCGAGCTTTAGACCGACGAAACCGAGCAGAATAAATCCCACAGATCTAACGATCCGGGCCGTTCCCTGGCTTGCTTGCTTTTCGCGGGTATCGTCGTCCCTGGCGTCTCTCCTGGCTGTCCTGACTACCCAAAAAATGTACAACAAAAAACCGAGGAAAAGGACCAGACCGTCCAGTCTGCCCAACAAACCGTTACTGCACAGCAACCAGAAGACAAGTGTGCTCGCACCGACCACCGGAATATCGAATTTCAACAGTTTCGCATTGATCGCAATTGGGCGTGCCAGTGCTGAAACTCCCAGGATCAGGCCTATATTGGACACGTTGGAACCGATAATGTTGCCAAGCGCGACGTCCGTTTGGCCTTTAAGCGCCGCTGTCATGCTCACGAGAAATTCCGGCATCGAGGTGCCCAGCGCTACCACGGTTAGTCCGATAACGATTGGACTTATGCCAAGAATCCGTGCCAGCAAGGAGCTGCCGTCAACCAGGAAATGTCCACCCCCAAAAAGAAAAAGGAAGCCGGCGCAAAAAAGCGCGACTACCCACGGCATGGCAACTTGCGATAAATCCATGAATATAAGCCCGTCAGGAAGATAAAATAAGGCCGAATATAGCGGTTTAGCCAGAGAAAAGCAAGGCTGCGCAGCTCATCGTGCAGGACTGGACGGCTGAACTCCGGAGCGGAATTCGAGATCGGCAACCTTCCAACTTGCGCCAAAGCCCAGTCGTGCTCCAGAAGTCAGGCGTGCGCCTTGCTCTTACCACGCAGAATTTTGCCGGGTAATTCGCCCGAGTGCGCTTCTTGTTCCAGTACGACTTTGCCGTTAACTACGACTAAGTCGATGCCGGCCGGGTACTGGTGCGGCTTTGCAAAAGTGGCTTTGTCGATGATGCCTGCGGGATCAAAAACCACCAGATCTGCTGCAAATGATTCAGCCAGGCGGCCGCGGTCAGTCAGGCCAAAACGCGCAGCAGGCAGACTGGTGATTTTCCGGATGGCCTCTGCCAGCGGGACAATTTTCTGGCCACGAACATACTTACCCAGGAAACGCGGGAATGTGCCATAAGATCGTGGGTGAGGATTGCCGCTACTTAGCTCGCCATAGATCGCGAGCGCAGAGCCGTCCGACGCCGGCATACAGTCCGGGTGGGCTAGGATACGCGCGGTGTTTTCTTCACTCATACCAAATGCTACCATGCTGACATTGTTGTTTTCTGCGATAATCAGGGAACGCACGAACTCGAACGGCTCCCGGTCGTCATCCTCCACGATCTGGGCGATAGTTTTCCCTTCGAGCACCTTGTTCTTATCCAGGCTCACCGACGTGATCATGACCGAAGCCCATGAACCAAGCTGCGCGATCTTGTCCAGTGTGTACACCTTGATCCTGGCGAGTTCGTCCTGGTTCTGCAACCGCTGGATAAATTCTTCCGTGCCGCCGGCACGACTCCACAGCGGCATCAGGTTCGCCAGGCCGGTGCTGAACGCAACATACGGATAGCGGTCCAGGCTGACCTGCAGGCCTTCGTCTTGCGCACTTTTGATCAGGGCGAAGATCTCATCCAGCTTGTGCCAGTTGCGTTCACCCTGGCACTTCAGGTGTGAGATCTGCAGGGCGACACCGGCACTGCGGGCGATGCTGATCGCTTCCTGCACGGCTTCGACAACGCGGTCATCTTCATTGCGCATGTGGGTCGCGTACAGGCCGTTGCCGTTCATGACGGAGCAAAGTTCGGCAATTTCGTCGGTGGCCGCAAAGCCGCCGGGCGTATATTCCAGGCCGGTCGAGATACCCAATGCTCCCTGCTCCAGGGCGGTGGTGGCCAACGCTTTCATGCGGGCCATTTCATCGCTGGTGGCGGGCCGGTCGGTCATGGCCATGACCACCTCCCGTATCGTGCCCTGGCCGACAGTGGAACCGATATTGAGCGCAATTCCGCTCTTCTCGTATTCGCGGAAGTTTGTTTCAAACTCATTCGGTTTGAACGAGCCTCCGTCCTGTCCCAAAATCTCGGTGGTGACGCCCTGCCGGATCTTGCTCTCCGCGTTGGGGTTTATGAGCAGTCGTTTCTCGCTGTGACTGTGCACGTCGATGAAGCCGGGGGCAACCGTCAGGCCGTCGACGTCGATGACCCGGTACGCGCTGAGACCGGACAAGTTGCCGATGGCTAGGATTTGCCCCGATTTGACTCCGATGTCGACTGTGAAGGCGTCAGTCCCGGTGCCGTCCAGGATCCTGCCGCCCGACAGCAGCAAGTCAAAATCATACTCCCGGCAAGATTGTGTTAAAAGGCTGAAGCCGCCAACTCCGAAGAGCAAGCCCGCGCCAGCGCTTGTTTTTATAAAAGTCCTTCTTTTCATGTTCTTGTCACGGAGTGAGTCGCATCATTGCTCCCGGTCCGATCGGAATGCCGAGCCACGCCCAGATGATCAGCAGCACGCTCCAGCCCAGCATGAACGCGATGGTGTAGGGCAGCATGGTAGCCACGACTGTGCCGAGCCCGGCCTTCTTGTCGTAGCGCTGCACAAAGGCGATGATCAGGGCAAAGTAGGTCATCATCGGCGAGATGATGTTGGTCGCCGAATCACCGACGCGGAACGCGGCCTGGGTAAACTCCGGCGTGTATCCCAGCAACATCAACATAGGGACAAAGACCGGCGCCATAATCGCCCATTGCGCCGAGGCGCTGCCGATGAAAAGATTGAGCACTCCCGCGATAAAGATGAAAGCTACCATCAACGGGATGCCTTCAAAGTTGATCGCCCGCAGAACTTCCGCGCCTTTGACTGCTACGATCAGGCCGAGGTTGGTCCACGAAAAATAGGCCACGAACTGCGCGGCAAAAAAGACCAGCACAATGTACAAGCCCAGGGTGCTCATCGACTTACCCATGCCATTTGCCACGTCCGTGTCGTTTTTGATTGTGCCGGCTCCGACGCCGTATGCGATGCCGCAAACGGCCATTCCGGAAAAAATAAAAGCGACAATGCCTTTCAGGAAGGGTGAGTGTAAGACGCCGCCGGTCGCGGGGTCACGCAAAACACCGTCTGCCGGAAGCACGCCCCAAAGCAGGAGCCCGGTGAAGGCCAGGGCTGCGATGAGCGCGTACTTGAGCCCGCGTTTCTCCTCGTGGGAAAGGTGCTCGATGGCCAGGGCTTTTTCATCCCCGTTGTAACTGCCCAGACGTGGTTCAACCAGTTTTTCCGTGATTAATGTGCCGAGAATCGCCACGATAAAAGTCGAAACTGCCATAAAGTAGTAGTTGCAGGCGGGATTGACCAGATAGCTTGGGTCGACGATTTTTGCCGCCTCTTCGGAAATGCCGGACAGCAGCGGGTCGACGGTCCCTAACAGCAGGTTGGCGCTGTAGCCACCTGACACACCGGCAAAGGCAGCCGCCAGTCCTGCAATCGGGTGCCGGCCGACCGCCAGAAAGATGGTGGCGCCCAGCGGTACGAGCAAAACATAGCCAATTTCGGAAGCCGTGTTGGAGAGGATTCCGGTAAAGACAATGGCAAAAGTGAGCAGGCGCGGGGGCGCTTTCAAGACCATGAGCCTGAGCCCGGCGCCGATGACACCGCTGGCTTCAGCCACCCCGATGCCAAGCATGGCCACCAGAACGGTGCCAAGCGGGGCGAAGTTTGTGAAATTCCTCACCATGCTGGTGATGATGCGGCGCAGGCCATCGGCGGTCATAAGACTCACCGGTTTGATGATCTCGCCCGTACCCGGGTGGATCGCCGAAATATCAAACATGGCGGCGACCCCGGACATGATGACCACAAAAATCGCCATCAGGCCGAACAAGCTGGCCGGGTGTGGCAAAACATTCCCGCCTTTCTCGACCACGTTAAGGAAACTATTCATCATATTATTGGGCAGTCTCAGCTTCATAGGATTTCCTCTAAAAGAAAATTTAACTTTGGATTCCGGTCTTGAGAGATCTGGGTCTGTTTTTGGAAGGTGCTAAAATATAGGCTTTTGTTCGAAATTCGCAAGAGATATCAGAGGGAGGCGCAGGGTTCCCCCGGCCGTTTTCATGCCGAGAATTTGCCAACAAAAAAAGCGCCGATATCTCCCGTCGCCGTGCAAGCGTTTACAAAAAGGAAATACCGACGCATTGTACCGGTATTACAGCAATTCCAGATTTTTTATTCCCGAAGCAACGGGACAAACCGCAAAAATGTTTGCGTAATTTGGGAACCCGGACCGGGCCTCATGCGTTTTTTACGATTGGGTTCCACGCGATTCTTATCCGCGATGAAAACCGTTCGGTTGCCCATTTTCACAATCTCTAGAGTAAAGTAAGTTACAAAAAGGTGAGGGTTATTTATGTCAAAAAGTAACAAAATAATGATCGAAGCCAAAGGTCTGAGTAAGTTCTACGGCCCTTTTGTCGCCATCGAGAATATTTCGTTTGCGATTCCTGAGGGTCAGATAGTTGCTTTCCTCGGACCGAACGGTGCAGGGAAGTCAACCACCATGAAAATTCTGACCGGTTACCTGGCCGCAAGTGAAGGCTCGGCGGCGATAGCCGGACTCGACATTCGTTCGAACCGCCTCGAGGCCGCGAAGCACTTAGGCTATCTCCCCGAAAACGGACCACTTTATGACAACATGACTCCGCTGGAGCTGCTCACTTTTTTTGGTGAAGCCAGAGGCCTGGACGCAACGACCATCCGCAAACGGCTGGACGCAGTCGTTGGGCAGTGCGCTCTCGACCTAGTCCTGGAGAAGCCCATCGACAAGCTCTCGCGCGGGTACAAGCAGCGCGTCGGCCTGGCGCAGGCCCTGCTGCACGATCCATCCGTTCTCATTATGGATGAACCGACCGCCGGACTGGATCCAAACCAAATCCGGGAATTCCGGAACAACATCAAAGAGCTGGGCAAGTCAAAGACCATCATGATTTCGACACATATCCTGCAGGAAGTGGAGGCCATCGCCGACTACGTCTTGTTTGTCAATAGCGGAAAGTTGGTATTTGGAGGCACGCCTAAGGAGTTGGGTGAAAAAGGCTCCCTCGAGCAACCTTTTTACCGGTTGACCAACCACGGCAAGCCCGAAGGCGTCATTGCAAAAGAGGAGGCGGCGGCATGAACATCAAAATCGGCTCAACCGAAGTGAGCATAAACTGGGACATCGTAAACTCGATTGTCCGGCGCGATTTGCGCATCTATTTCACCAATCCGACCGGGTATGTTTTTATCACCTTGTTTATCTTCTTGAGCGCTGCCGGCGCATTCTGGCAAGAGCGCTTTTTTATGAACAATCTTGCGAACCTCGACCAGCTCAGCCAGGTCTTTCCATTGTTGCTGGTCTTTTTTGTGCCGGCGCTCACCATGGGAGTCTGGGCGGATGAAAACAAGCGTGGCACGGACGAGCTTCTGCTCACGCTGCCGGCCACGGACCTGGAAATCGTGTTCGGAAAATATTTCGCCACGGTCGGCATCTACTCAGCATCGCTGGTTTTGTCGTTCTTTAGCCATTTGGTGATTCTCGCCTGGCTGGGCAGTCCGGACCTGGGCTTGCTGATCGGTAACTATTTCGGCTACTGGCTCAGCGGCAGCGCACTGATTGCGGTCGGCATGCTGGCGTCGTTGCTGACGTCGAATGTCACCATCGCTTTTATTCTCGGCGCCATCTTCTGCGCGCTGATTGGCTTCATTGACGGTCTTGGCAGCCTGGTCAGTTCCGGTTTCCGCGACCTGCTTATGCCGCTCGGCATCATTACCCATTTTGGTGATTTTGCCCGCGGCGTGGTTAGTTTCTCCGGCATTCTCTACTTTCTTTCCATTGCCGGCCTTACGCTCTACGCAAATGTCATGCTGATCGGCCGGCGGCATTGGCCGACGGAGGCTGATGGCTACAAGATGTCGCACCATCATCTGGTTCGGGTCTTTGCGCTGGTCATCGCTATTATCAGTTTAAACGTTGTTCTGGGACGCATCGGTTTCCGACTGGATGTCACCGCCGAGCAATTGCATTCCCTTTCCGATGAGACCGAAGCGTTGCTCGACGAAATTCCAGATGAACGCCCGGTTTTTATCGAAGCATTTATCAGCAAAGACGTGCCACAGCATGTGGTACAAACCCGCGCCAACCTGATCGGCTTCCTGGAAGAAATGGACGCCGTTGGCGGGCAGCGTGTGCAAGTGGTTCTGCATGACACGGAACCGTTCACCCAGGAAGCGCGCGATGCGCGTGAAAAATTCGGGATTACGCCGCAGGAGATTGCCAACATCGGCGACGCGCGTTCGACGTCTAGCCCGGTCTTCATGGGCGTGGCGTTCAAGGCCGGCGCGGAAGAGCAGGTCATTCCATTTTTTGACCGCGGCCTGCCGGTGGAATATGAGTTGGCGCGCAGCATCAGGGTGGTGGCAAAGACCGACCGCAGGAAGATCGGAATCCTGACCACCGAGGCCAAGTTGTTTGGCGGGTTCGACTTTCAGAGCTTTCGCAGCAACCCGGCATGGCCGGTGGTTGAGGAGCTCAAAAAGCAGTACGAAGTGGTGCAGGTCGCCGCGACCTCTCCCATCGTAGAAGAGGTGGACGGCCTGCTGGTGGCGCTGCCTTCCGCATTGCCCCAGGAAGAGATGAACCACCTTAGGGACTATATTCTAAGGGGGAATCCAACCCTGATTTTGGTGGATCCGCTGCCGATTGTAAACATCGGTCTGGCGCCGTCAGAAAAGAGCGGGGCCAACACAAATCCCTTCATGCGCAATCAAGGGCCGCCGCCGAAAGACAAAGGCAATATTCATCAGCTTTTGAGCGACGTCGGCATTAGCTGGAACAAAGCCCAGATCGCCTGGGATGCCTACAACCCGCATCCGGATATGGCCCAGTTGCAACCGGAAATCATTTTCGTGGGTGAAGGCAACGACAATCCCGAGGCCTTCAATCAGGGGCACCGCAGCAGCGAGAATCTACAGGAAGTCGTCTTCCTGTTCCCGGGCTACCTGCAGAAGGCGGCCAACACCAGCTACAACTTCACGCCGCTGCTCAAGACCGGTGAGCAATCAGGCTCGCTCAACTACCAGCAACTGGTGCAGCGCAGTTTCTTCGGCACGCAAATGGTCAATCCGCGCGGACGCCGTCCGAACAGCCTTTCTTACACGCTGGCGGCTCATATTCGCGGCGAAGAGGTCGGTCAGGATTCCACCGCCACCGACTTCAAGAAAGTAAACGTCGTGGCTATCGCGGACCTGGACTTTATCTCCACCGAATTTTTTGAAATCAGAAAGCGCGCGGTCGGAAACTTCAATTTCGACAACGTGACCTTTTTTCTCAACGCCATGGATGTGCTGGTCGGCGATGAATCGTTCATTTCCCTGCGCAACAAACGCGTGCGCCACCGCACGCTGGAGACGGTGGAGGCCCAGACTCGCGATTATGTCGAGCAGCGCAATGCCGAGCAGCAGCAGGCGGAGTCCGAGGCGTCCCAGGCCCTGTCAGAAGCGCAGCAGCGCCTGAATGAAAAAGTCGCCGAGGTGCGCAGCCGAACCGATCTGGATGAGCAGACCAAGCAGATTATGGCGCGCAATCTCCAGGAAGCGGAGAACCGCAGGTTTGAGGCGCTCAAAGCCAATATCGAGGCACAAAGGGACGCGCAAGTCGCCGCCAGCAAAGAGAAGATGGAAGAGCAGGTGCGCAGCATCCAGGGCGGCATCAAGACTTTTGCCGTGCTTTTGCCGCCGATCCCCGTGTTCGTCATGGGTGTGATGATTTTTATCAAACGACAAAAACGTGAGCGCGAAGGCGAGCGAGCCGCGCACAGGCTCAGAAGTTAAAGGAGGAAGTCCCAATGAATGAATTAAAAAAGACCATGGTCTTCGGCGGCGTGGCAATTGTGCTGGCGTTACTTGCCTTTGTCACCGCGCCCAGCAGGGTGACGCCGGATGCTTTTCTCGATAAAGACGAGTTGTTTTTCCCGGAGTTTACCGACCCCAATAGCGCAGCCACGCTGGAAGTCATTGAATTTGATGATGAGACGGGAGCGGCGGTTCCGTTTAAGGTGACCTTCAAGGGTGGTAAGTGGACGATTCCTTCGCACCACGACTACCCGGCGGATGGCGAGGAGCGTCTCGCCAAAACGGCCGCAGGCGTCATCGGCATCAAGAAGAATGAGTTCCGGTCGGACAATATTGCCGACCACGAAGCGTTGGGCGTCATCGACCCGCTGGATGAAGCGGTCACCTCTCTGACCGGCCGCGGCGAGCGTGTCACCATCAAGGGCCCGAACGACCAGGTCCTGGCCGATTTCATCATGAGCGATGTTATCGAGGGGCGCGAAAAGTATCGCTTTGTCCGGATTCCGGGCCAGAAACGCGTTTATGCCGCGCGTGTCGACATCGACCTTTCCACGGCTTTTGCCGACTGGATCGAGTCGGATCTGTTGCTGGTCAACAAAGACCAGGTCGAAAACGTCGTGATCAAAGACTACTCGATCAACGAACGCACCGGTAGCCTGCAGGACCGCGACACCATTCTGCTGAGCAAAAACGGCAGCGACTGGCAAGCGGATAAGATGACCAGCAAGCAGGAAACCGACAAAACAAAGATGAACGATTTCCTGACCGGTTTGGACGAGATCGCCATAGTCGGCGTGCGCACCAAGCCCGAGGGCCTGTCGCAATCACTGCGCCGGGCGAACGGCACCGGCCTGTCGATTTCGCAGCAGGCGGCGCGTTCGCTGCAGTCGAAAGGATACTACTTTACGCGCGACGGTCAACTGGTCTCGAACGAAGGTGAGATTCAGGCGCGGACCAGCCAGGGCGTAAACTACACGTTGCGCTTCGGCGAAGTCGTGTTCGGCGATGGCCTGGCGGTCAGCGCCGGCGGCGAGGCCACGGACAGCGACCAGTCGGGCTCGGGTGAAAACCGGTACCTGTTTATCACCACCGACTTTGACGGCAGCGGCTTCAAGGAGCCGGCGAAACCGGCCAACCTGGAGTTTGAATCAAAGGCCGACAGCCTGCTGACCGACGCGGACAAGCAGAACAAAAACCTGAAGCGCGAACACGATCGCTGGCTCGCCAAAATCGCGTCCGGGCAGCAAACCTCGGACGAGCTTAACGCCCGCTTTGCGCAATGGTACTACGTCATCTCCTCAAAGAGCTTTGACAAATTGAACCTGAAACGCAGCGATCTGGTGAAGGAGAAAGAGGACGACACCTAGAAGACGAACAGAGCTATGAATAATATTGGGCGTGCGGCCGGATGGCTGCACGCCCTTTTTTGTTCCTGCTCGTGTTTTCACCCACGTCTTGTTCAATAGTTCGACTCTTGAATCTGCCGTAAGCTGCGTTCATCATTCATTCCTCTAGGCTGTTGTCATTCCTGCGCAGGCAGGAATCCAGGTGCAGGTTGACGGGCACGTCTCCCGTTTCCCGTTTCACGTTTGCCGTTTCCCGTTTACACTGAGTTTTTCGTTGCTTCCAATACCAGAGTCTTCTATCTTATAATTACTTCTTATTCGTATTGGCGTTGTGTTGACGAAAGAGGGACCTGCAAATCGAAGCTCTCCTTCACTCACTCTGTGACCAGCCGCTCCTTCCGGCAGACCATTATTTGGGGCGAGTTCAACAGCCATTCTTTTACGGGCTTTCATATGCAAGCCCGCTTCGGGAGTATTATCGAGATCTTCCTATTACCCCTGTCAGGCGTGTTATGCAGTTAGCTATTTGCGTAATCGTCCGGGCGCAATGATGAAAGGAGTGTGATTTATGAGTATTATGAAGAAAACTATAGAAACCCTAGTTGAACTAAATCACTTCGTGATAAGACTTATGCCAGACAATTTTTCACAGATATACGCCTTGAGATTGAAGTTTTCAAGGATGCCGGGAAGAGGGTGGGTCAAGAAGTTAAAATCAGGTTTTACGCAGAAAAATTAGGGAGTAACACACCATAGCAGCCCGCTTCTCGTCAACGCAAGGATCAACCAGACGCTGCCATAAACATTAGAACTTGGCAATGGATTCATTGCTGAACTGACGGGGATGATCCGTGCCTTTTTAAAATGCGCTGGTTATCCTAATGTTAGCCTTCACTAAGACAAATTGCAAAAGTAGAGGATAAAAAGTCATGCACGAAATCATCTGCCCCCACTGTAAGAAAGCATTCAAGATTGACGAAGCAGGGTATGCAGACATTCTGAAACAGGTTCGCGATAGCGAATTTGAGCAGCAGTTGCATGAGAGGCTTGAGTTGGCCGAGAAAGATAAGATAAATGCTGTAGAACTTGCCAAGGAAAAAACTGGCAGCGAATTGCAGAAGGCAGCAGCAAAGAAGGATGTTGAAATTCAAGAATTGAAGACAAAATTAGATGCGAGTGAGGTTGCGCAGCAACTAGCTGTGACTGAGGCTCTGAAAGGCGTTGAAAAGGAACGCAATGAACTCGCAAACGAACTAAAGCAGGCCAATCAAGATAACGAAACCGCTTCGAAGTTAGCTAAGGCAAATCACTCAAACCAACTTCAGGAGACTTCTGCAAAAAAGGATGCAGAGATTCAAGGGCTAAAGGCGAAGCTCAGCGCTAACGAAGTTGCACAGAAGCATGCAATCACCGAGGCGGTCAATGACGCCGAGAAAGAGCGCGATCAACTGAAAAGTGACCTTGAACGTGCTTTGCTAGAAAAACAGCTCGCTGAGAAATCGCTCAAAGATAAATACGAGACTCAGATCAAAGACCGTGATGACGCGATTGAGCGCCTCCGGGATATGAAGGCCCGTCTATCGACCAAGATGGTTGGAGAAACCCTTGAGCAGCACTGCGAAACCGAGTTTAACCGTATTCGATCTACTGCGTTCCCCAATGCATTTTTCGAAAAAGATAAGGACGCGCGAACAGGTAGTAAAGGCGATTACATCTTTCGCGACTCAGATGAATCGGACACCGAGATCGTGTCGATCATGTTCGAGATGAAGAACGAGAATGACGAAACAGCGACCAAGAAGAAAAACGAAGATTTCCTTAAAGAGATCGACAAGGATCGTACTGAAAAGAAATGTGAATATGCGGTCCTCGTATCTCTTCTTGAGCTTGATAGCGAGCTTTACAATTCAGGCATTGTCGATGTGTCCTATCGTTATCAGAAGATGTATGTCATCCGGCCGCAATTTTTTATTCCGATAATTACATTGTTGCGAAACGCCGCTCAGAATTCACTGAAATACAAAACCGAACTCGCAATAGTGAAAGCACAAAACATTGATATCACGAACTTTGAGAACGAGCTTGATGCGTTTAAGACTGGTTTCGCTCGGAACTACGAACTAGCATCCAATAAATTCAAAACGGCAATTCAGGAGATTGATAAAACTATCGACCATCTTCGGAAGACCAAGGATGCACTGCTTGGTTCTGAAAACAATCTCCGTCTTGCCAACAACAAGGCCGACGACCTAACTGTCAAGAAATTAACCAAGAAGAATCCCACAATGGCAGCGAAATTTTCTGAGCTCAAGAACGATGATACATCCGGTTCTGCATGAATTGTGATTTACCACTATTCGGCAAGGTAACGCGACTAACAAGTCAATTAATTACGTACCTTTGGCGCCGGCAATTGAGGTGCTAGGAAGTAGGAGCATACAGAAAAGAAATGGATTTCGAACCATATGAATTATACCATGATGAATCAAAGGAAGCCGGCTACTGGCATGGAATGCTGCTGGTTCCAGTGAGACACAAAAGCAAACTCTTAGAAAATTTGGTATTAGCACGTGAACACCACAGATATAAATCTGCCTTAAGCATTAAAAAGTTGAAGCCAGGCAAGAGTAGGCTAGTTAGTTTGGCTGAATGCTGGGTAAACCTTGGAGTTTGGTCCCTAATTCAAAGTACAAAAGGGCAACGGTATCCGGTCTACTTAGGTAAAAAAGAAAAAGCGCAAAAGTACTATCATCAGCTAGACGACAAAGTGGGTGCAAAATTTATCGTCTTCAGGGATTGCAATCGACACACCGAATTAGAGAATTATTCCGATTATGGTGCTAAGATAGAAACCAGCTTTAGGATAGGTTTAAAGGGAGGCTTGCACTTCTTAGGGGATGAACAAAACAAGATATTAGTGGATAGGATCCATTTTGATGGTTATGAGCACTATCAAAGACATGTAAGCAGGGAAAGGATTGTTAACAGAATGAATGGACTGAGGTCATACTGTCAGATTAATTCAATACCTGATATTATTGATGACAGGTGTAGTGACCACCAAAAAAAAGATTCTCAATTATATGAGGATTGCCAGCTTCTTCAACTAACGGATCTGCTGGTTGGCAGCTTCAGAATCATCCTTACAAGGTATCAAGAATCTGTCATAAAACAGGTTTTACGTCCGTCCAAAATGCTAATTGATGAATATAAAAAGGGATATGCAAGGATGAAAAATAGTCGCTGGTTTGGAGGCTATTGTATTAGTCAATGCGAGTTAAAGAATGGGGAGTGGAGCTTCAGCACCATCGACTACGAACCGCCTCAAAGTGACCAGCTCTCCATGTTTTGAACTTAGCTAGCAAAAATCAAAATAGGCTGGGTTCGATTTTTGAATCCAACAAATCGGTGTCGCACTCTAACTTGTCTTTCCAGTTGACTCTTTTCGGTAGCCAGGTAGGGTGGAGTCCCACTCCACCAAAAACATAACAACAACGAGTTTCCGCCAAATATTTAGAAGATGAGCAATTACGTCAGCCAGCGTAGGGTGGGGCCCTGCCCCATCCTTTACCGGAAAGCACGATGCCCGACTACATCCGTGCAAAGTATGAAGGGGGCTATTATTTCTTTACTTTGGTGACGTTTGCACGAGCACCTATTTTGACCACTCCATTGGCGCGACGCATCCTGCGGCAGAGCTGGAAAGAAGTTCAATCCAGATATCCCTTTTCGGTGGAAGCACTTTGCCTGCTTCCCGACCATCTGCATTGCATTTGGGGACTTCCCGAGGGTGACTGCAATTTTTCGAAGCGTTGGGGCAGCATTAAGGGGGTTTTTACAAAGCGCTATCTTGCATCAGGCGGAAGCGAAGGCGAACGGACGAAATCAAGAACCAGGAAGGGAGAAGCGTCCGTCTGGCAGCGCAGATTTTGGGAACATCTCATTCGTGATGAAGCCGACTACGCAAGACATTTTGACTATATCCATTTCAATCCGGTAAAGCATGGCTATGTGAGAAGGCCGCGTGATTGGCACTGGTCGACGTTCCATCGCTACCGGCAATTCGGATATTATCCCGACGAATGGGGAACGGGCGAGTTGGTTATTGACGAACAAGCGGAGCCAGGTAGGGTGGAGTCCCACTCCACCAAAAACATAACAACAAGGAGTTTCCGCCAAATATTTAGAAGATGAGCAATTACGTCAGGGCCAACGTTGCAGGGGGATTGTACTTTTTCACACTGGTAACATTCAAGCGCAGGCCTTTTCTTACCTCACCGCTGGCTCGTAAGGTCTTAAGGGAATCATGGAAGGATGTACAAAATCGCTACCCTTTTGAGGTTGATGCAATCTGCCTGCTTCCCGATCACCTTCATTGCATCTGGCGTTTGCCGGAAGGAGATGCCGATTTTTCCAAAAGATGGATGAGCCTCAAAGCACAATTCAGCAAAAAATATAAAGCGATGGGCGGCCAGGAAGGCCAAAGAAACAGGTCACGAACAAAAAGAGGTGAAGCCGCAATCTGGCAACGCCGTTTTTGGGAGCATTTGATACGAGACGATTCAGATTATGCTCGTCATTTTGACTATATCCATTTCAATCCGGTAAAACATGGATATGTGAAACGCCCCCATGATTGGCAATGGTCGAGTTTTCAGCGGTATTTACAGCTTGGGTATTATGATATTGAATGGGGGGCGTCTGGTAATGCAATTGAAACTGGCCATGACTTTGGTGAATAAAAAATGGTGGAGTGGGACTCCACCCTACCTGGCTGGACGCCGCCGGGTGCGCTGGACGAAAGAACTTAGAAGTTTGGTGGCACGCGCCTTAAAAGACACGTGGCACACCATGGCTTGGCCGGGCCACCTGTCGTTATCTGTCTCAACAAAGCAATTCAAATATTGGGAATCACTATGATCTGGAGAAATGCGGCAATAGGCATTTCGTACTACCTGCTCTTTAGTCATTCGTTTGGTTACTTAGTGGCCCAGGAGGTGCAGCAAGACTTTGTCGCACACATTTTCACCAACTCCTCTGGGATCGATATGCCATACCGTCTGTTCATTCCAAAGGATTACGACACGGCTGCCTCCTATCCCATCATCATGTACTTACACGGTGGCGGCGGTGCGGGTGTTGATAACATCAAACAGATTATAGGAGGAAATACAAACGGGACTCATGTTTGGGTTACCCCGGAGAACCAAACGAAATACCCGACTTTTGTGGTAGCTCCGCAATTGTCTGGCTCAAATCGATGGCACGAGCCCGATTCACTTCGTTTGTCTCAATATGCTCAACTCGCTACAGATCTGCTTGAAGCTCTCCAGCAAGAATTCAGTATCGACCCCGACAGGGTCTACATAACAGGTCAATCGCGTGGAGGCTTTGGCACGTGGGACATTGCCAGCAAACGTCCAGGCCTCTTCGCTGCCGCAGTTCCTCTTTGCGGGGGTGGCATTCCGTCGGCAGCGAAAGCCCTTCGCGATCTACCGATCTGGGCATTTCATGGTGCGCGAGACTCTGCAGTTCCGGTGGAACGGTCTCGGGAGATGGTCGCTGCTCTGCGGCAACTTGGTGGAAACGTCAAATACACGGAGTATCCTGAGGTAGGGCACGCAGTTTGGGAGAAAGCGTATTTTGAGCCTGAAGTCATAAATTGGCTATTCGCTCAGAGGCGGAAAAAACAATGATACCCGGAAGTTTGTCTAACAAAGCGCTTGGACATCGACAGCGGGCACCCGGCGTTATATTCCTTAGATCATGAGTGTCCGGTTTAGCCAAAGACTCGAGCCACGTAAGTATCAGCTACACCAACGCTAGGGTACTTCCGCATGAGTGCGAGACTTGCAAATTGCACAGAGCGTCCAGTGTGATGCCCGAAGTTTTGCCCGCTTGGGTCATGTGGCACAAGTTTGTTCGGGTAGCCGGGATGGCTCCCTGCTGAAAAGAAAGAATTGTGCCGGGGTTAGGACCACGACGTTTACCACGAAGAGCACGAAGGACACGAAGACATACTATTCGCTGAAGCATTTTCAAGCTGAGTTTTCCGTCGAAACCATGAAACCAGTGCTCCGTATTGAGTTATCCAGTTTACATTAGGGTTCTTTCCTTCGTGCTCTTCGTGAACTTCGTGGTTCGCTTTCGTACAATCCTAACCGGGCACTCATGTCCTTAGATATAGATATGAAATCAATGAAATCAAAACCAATAGAAATTCGAGATTTTCAATCATCAGATGCGGAGGCTTGTTTCCGAATTCGTGCTGAAGCATTCATAAGACTGTTTTATGAAGAAATCGGACCTGATGGTGTTGTTGACGGTATCAATGCTTATCTACCTGGAAAGTATATTCACCTGGCTGAAGCATTGCCAATATTTATGGCTGTTGCAGGCAATGCACAAATCGGATTCATTGCGTCACGCTTTGTTGAGCATACTACAATAGAGATTCTCTTCTTATATATTAAGCTTGATAATCTTCGAAAGGGAATTGGAGCTCAGCTTGTTAGATTCTTAGAAAACTGGGTTAGAAAACAACATCCGGAGATTGAGCGAATAGTAGTTGATACAGCGGTTCCAAAATACAATCAGAAGTTTTATGAAATAATGGGATATTCCAAAGTAGGGCAGAGCAAGTGTCAATACCCAACTGGCTCAGTTGCAGCTGTTCGTCTTATGAAGAGATTGAGGTAAGGAATCAACGATTGCATGTAACAACCGCAGCAACTGCCAGGCGGTGACTGGAGCGTCAGAGTCACACAGCGGCACCCTGGGCTTAAAGGAACATCGGGTAGGAGGCGGGGTCTGACTCGTGCATGAGACGATAACCCAATTCGAAAATCTGCTCAACATTGGGCTTGGAGAAATAGTCGCCGTCGGAGCCAAATGCGGGCCGGTGTGGTTTGGCGGAGATGGTTCGTGGCGCTGTATCCAGGTACTGGTAGCCCTCCTGGTTTTCCAGCACTTCCTGCATCATATATGCCGTACCGCCACCCGGCACATCTTCATCGACAAATATGACACGGCTGGTCTTCTTGAGGGATTCCAGGATCGCAGCATTGACGTCAAAAGGCAGCAGCGTCTGGACATCGATTATCTCGGTAGAGACATTGACTTTGGCCAAATGCTTCGCCGCGTTCATTGCGAGTTTGCAGCATGCGCCATAAGTTACGATCGTGATGTCGTCGCCGGTCCGCAAGGTTTCCGGAATGCCCAGTGGCACGGTAAACTCCCCAACATTATCCGGCAGAGTCTCCTTGATGCGATAACCATTGAGGACCTCAACGATGATGCCGGGGTCCTCCCCTCGTAGCAGCGTGTTATAGAAACCTGCCGCCACCGTCATGTCTCGTGGGACCAGCACATGCATGCCGCGCAGCAGATGCAGCATGCCGGCCATGGGAGAGCCGGAGTGCCAGATGCCCTCCAGTCTATGCCCGCGTGTTCTGATGATTACAGGAGCTTTCTGGCCACCTTTTGTCCGCCAGTGCAAGCTGGCGAGGTCGTCGGACAGAATCTGCAAAGCGTACAAGACGTAATCCAGATACTGGATCTCCGCGATCGGCCGCAGGCCGCGCATTGCCAGCCCGATTGCCTGGCCGACAATGGTGCATTCGCGAATGCCGGTATCGGACACGCGCGCCGCTCCGTACTTTGCCTGCATTCCGCGAAAACCCTGGTTTACGCCGCCGAGAAATCCCACGTCTTCGCCAAAAGCGATGACCCGCGGGTCGCGTGCAAAAGCGGCATCAAAGCAGGCATTCAAAAGTTCAAAGCCATTCACGGATTTCGAAGTGTCCGAGTAGACCGGTTTCACTTCGGGCACGTGTATTGCGGAACCGGCCGTGCCGCTGTAGAGATGAGAGCTGAAGCGCTCCTCGCTTTGCCTGGCATATGCCTGTTTCCAGGCGATGAGCTTTTGCCTGGTCGCGGTCGATTCATCCCGGGTGGCGATTAGGGCGTCCCGGACGGCGGGCCCCAGGTTGCGCCGGCTGGCGTGGGCGGCGGTGGCCAGCCGCTGCCTGATCTTCTGCAACCTGGCCGCATGGTCGGATTCAGCCGCGACATCATCGAGGAGCTGGAGCAGTTCGTCCTGTTCATCGCGAATCGGTTGCTGGAAGGCCTGCCACGACTCATCACGGATTCTGGTGACGGTCTTCAGATCCTCTTTTTCAAAAACATCGAGCTGCTCGTCGCTGGCAATGCCCTCCTCGACCAGCCATTGCCGCATTTTGAGCAGGCAGTCTCGTTCCTTTTCCCAGAGCAGGCGTTCCTTATTCTTGTAGCGTTCGTGGCTGCCGGAGGTCGAATGCCCCTGCGGCTGTGTCAACTCCTGGACATGGATGATGGCTGGAACGTGCTCTTTGCGCACCAACTGCGCTGCCTCGAGGTAGACCTTTACCAATTCGAGATAGTCCCAACCATTCACAACATAAATCTCATAGCCGGGGCCTGACTTGGATTTGCGTTTAAAGCCGGTGAGCAGTTCGGAAATGTTCTCTTTGGTGACTTGATGTTCGTTGGAAACGGAAATGCCGTAGCCGTCATCCCAGATAGAGATCAGGGCTGGCGCGCCGAGCACGCCGATGGCATTGACGGATTCCCAAAACATCCCCTCCGCGCATGTGCCGTTTCCGATGGTGCCGAATGCAATCTCGTTGCCGTGGTCGGACATCTTGCGAAAGTCTTGCAGCTCTTCCAGCTCGCGGTACAGCTTTGAGGCATAGGCGAGGCCAACCAGTCGCGGCATCTGTGAGCCGGTCGGTGAGATGTCCGCCGAGCAGTTTTTCATTTTGACCAGATCTTTCCAATTCCCGTCTTCGTCCAGACTGCGGGTCGCAAAGTGCGCATTCATGGCCCGTCCGGCAGTGGCCGGGTCGTGTGCCACATCCGGATCGGCGTAGAGCTGGGCAAAAAACTCATGGATGGTCGATATCCCGGTCGCAAATGCAAATGTCTGATCGCGATAGTAGCCGGACCGAAAGTCGCCGGCCTTAAAAGCCTTGGCCATAGCCACCTGGGCCACCTCTTTGCCATCTCCGAAGATGCCGAACTTCGCCTTGCCGCCCATCACTTCCTTGCGGCCGAGCAAACTGGCCTGGCGGCTGCGGAAACATAGGCGATAATCGTCGATTATTTCAGCGTGTGACAGTTGAATCAACTTCAGGTCGATCTGACCGTTTGTCTTGGTCTTGGTGCCCAGTACAAGTTCCTTTACTTTATCTACTTATTTGCTGCGATTGGGGATTGGCAGAGACTAGCAGAACGCCTGGCCGAACACATAATAAACAAAATCAGGACATTAATTGCAAGTAGTGCTCAATCGAATCCAATTTGGGTCTGCCCAGACAGCGTGGCCTGGATAGACTCGGAATGGCCCAAAACGCGCGCCATTAATCCTGTACGGACACGATACGGCGGTTTATGAACTGCAGCATTTCATAGAATGAAACGATGCTCAGATTGCTGGCGGAGTGCAGCGCCAGAATCTCGCTGATCATTGTTTTCAGCCGTTGTCGTTGACCGCCCAGGTCCTGCCCCTCTTTTTCCCGGGTCTTGAAAATGCCAGCGACCAATTCTTCGATTTCCGCATCAATTTTGGCAAAGAAGAGAACCTCCCAACTGCTGGATGTTTTCAAATCCTGCACGATCCGGCGTAACTCTTTTATGCGGTATCGCTGCAAGATCGCGAAGTACTCCGCAACCGGCCAGATGAGTCCCCTGCGGCTGTTGTTCATGAAGATGTTGAAAGTGTCCTCCAGAACATCGACATAGCGAAAGGCGGTCCCGATGCGACCTGCGTCTTCTGCGCTGAGCATTTTCAGCGTAATCCGCACTTTCCGGGGAAACCGTTTGGTTGAATATCTGGCGGCCTCGCTCAGCATCTGCGAAAAAGTTTCCGACGGTTGGTCTCGCACCGTTTCCTGCATGGTCCTATCCCGCAGCAGGATCTTCATAATCTGCAACAGCTTCTCTTCTAACTGAATCAGGTATTCATACTGAATATTGGTGTTCAGCCACTCCTCACCGATGTTGATGAGGGCTCGCAGCTCTTTAACATTCAGAAACTCTGACAGGAAGGCATAGGCTCGCGCAATCTCCGCCGGCGGCTTGCCAGTGATCATAACCAGTCTTTGGAAGAATGCGATACCACCATAGTTGACCACCTCATTCAAGATTTCCGTCACGATGATTTCCCGTTTCAGCGGGTGCGACTTGATTTCGTCAGCGTAGCTCTTCACCAGCCCCGCCGGGAAATAACGCAGTATGTAGCGGTCAAACCACTCGTCGTAAAAATGCTCCGAAGCCAGGAACACCTGCGCACCGTACAGTTTGGCAAAGCCGGCCAGTGAGCATAGAACCGGCCTGGTGAGCGTGCGCGAGCCCTGCTCCAGGTTGTCCAGCTCGGTCTCGAAGGGAATGCAGTCGAGCGATCGATGCAGAATTCCCTGCTGGCCCAGAAATTTGATCAGCGATCGAAAATAGATAAACTGGGCCGGGACGCGCCGCATGTCCAGCGAAAGGCCCAGGTTGTTCATGTAATTATGTTGCAGAACCAGGTCGATCTGGTCTTTTTCAAAGCGCCGGATGATCTTGTTGCGGCTGCTCTGGTCCTTGACGACTTTCTTCCGGACCAACGTATCCAGCAGAATCTTCAGATTGACTTCATGATCCGACATGTTTACGCCGGCAGAGTTGTCGATAGCGTCGGTGTTCACGCGGATACCACGCTTGGCGGCTTCGATACGGCCGGCCTGGGTCAGACCGAGATTGCCACCCTCCGCCAGCACTTTCGCGCGCAATGTAGAGGCATCCACGCGCACGCGATCGTTGGTTGAGTCTCCCACCTCGAAGTGCGTCTCGCTAGTGGCTTTGACATAGGTGCCGATGCCTCCGTTCCAAATCAGGTCAACCGGCGCCTGCAGAATCGCCTTGATGAGTGCCTCTCCTGACAAGGTTTTGCTTTTTATGCCTAACGCCTCGCGGATTTCGGTTGAAAGCTCAATGCGCCGGCTGGCACGCGGAAAAACTCCGCCGCCCTGCGAGATGAGGGCCGTGTCGTATTCATTCCAGTTCAGGCATTGTTCAAACAGGCGCGAGCGCTCCTGGAAGGAGGTTTCGGGATCAGGCGCGGGATCGAGAAAAATGGATAGATGGTTGAACGCCGCCACCAGGCGAATTGTCCTGGAAAGCAGCATGCCGTTGCCAAAAACGTCCCCCGCCATGTCACCAATCCCGACCACCGAGATACAGTCTTTTTCCGGATTAACCCCTGTTTCGTGAAAGTGCCGCCTTACGGACTGCCAGGCGCCCTTGGCTGTGATCCCCTGTTTCTTATGATCGTACCCCTGGGACCCACCGGAGGCAAATGCATCCGTAAGCCAGAAACCATTTTCCAGGGAAATCTGATTTGCCAGGTCGCTAAACGTGGCTGTTCCTTTGTCCGCCGCCACGACCAGGTAAGTGTCGTCGCCATCCAATCGCCTGACGTTCGGCGCTTCCACCACCGAACCATCAACCGAGAGATTGTCCGTCAGCTCCAACAGGCAGCGGATGTAGCGTTTATAAGCCTCCACACCAGCGGCCATCAGCGCTGCGCGTGTATCGAACGAACGGTTCTTCAGCACAAAGCCGCCTTTGCTGCCAACGGGCACGATCACGGTATTCTTGACCATTTGCGCTTTCATCAACCCCAGCACTTCCGTCCGGAAATCGTCGGGTCGATCGGACCAGCGGATGCCGCCACGGGCGACCGGGCCACCGCGCAGGTGGATCCCTTCCATATCGTTAGCATAAACGAAAATTTCTGCATACGGCACCGGTCTCGGCATTTCATTTATCTTGCAGCTTTCGATCTTGAAACTAATTTCCGGCTTGCCGAGATAGTAGTTGGTGCGCACAATGGCTGCCACCACATTGACCAGGGCCTTGCAGATGTTCTCGTCGAGGACAGAAGCTAAGTCCGCAAAAGAGGCGTCGATGGCCCGGTGCGCGGCTCTCTCCGCTTTTTTGCTGCCGTCCGGACCAAATCGGGCAGCAAACAATGCGACCAGGCCGGCGGAAAACCTGGGGTAGATGACCAGGGCATTTTGAATGGAAAAGAAGGCGAAGGATGTATTTATCTTAAAGAAATAACTGACCAGAGCCTTGAGCAGGTCCAACTGACGGACCGTCAAACCCGCCAGGCGCACGAGCTTGTTGATCGGCTTGGAGGTTGTCACCCGGTTGAGCGTCGCCTCGACCGCCTCTGATATTCGATTGCGCTCAATATCGTCGAGCTTCCCAGCCGGTACCTTGAAGACAAAGGTGTACTTTTCCTTTCCGGCCTCCCCGAAGGGAAACGTGTGTTGGCTTTGTATGTCGAAACCGAAGTTGTCCAGAATCGGCACGATCTCACTGAGGCTGGTGTGGGATGTGGAGTAGATTTTGAGCAGGTCTACTTCTGCGTGCTGATAGGGGCAATATCGGACCTGGTAGCCGTCGCCCTCCTGCATGCCGTCGAGAATGTCCAGATCGTCCAACGCCTCGGAGGGATGGTGATGGATTTCATAATCGGGCGACATGCCGTGCAGGTATCGGTTCAGGCGCTCGTCTACTTCGCGGCCCCCGGTGTGTTTCGTGTGCACCAGTTCCTTAAACTGCGACGACCAGGTCGAAAATAACTTGTCGCCGTGCTGACCCAATAAGTCCGCTAACTCTCGCGGGGAACGGTCCGCGGAACGAAATCCCAGGAAGACGACCTCAATTTGATTCAGGCGATATCTGAACTCATTGACGGTTTCGATGTCGTTTTTCTTCTGAAATCTGATGAGGCGACGGTCCGGGATTTGACCGGTGTAGGTTCGCGGCAACATGATTTCGGCCCAAACCATGTTGTACTCTTCATCCACCGACAGATCGTAGCGGACATAGGTCGAGTACATGTTTGAGATGGCCTTCACAAACCATTGGAAAAGAAGTTCGGGTGGCCGCGTGAGCAGCAGGCCTACCGGTAGGGATTGCGCCGTTTTGTAGAGTTCCTTACGCATGTAGGATGTGGGCGGCGCTTTCAACCGGGCGGCCATCTCTTCCATCAGGTGTTTGATCGGCGGTATTTGCACCCGCAGTGCTATCTCCGCGCGATGCCGGAAATGGCCGGCGAGCACGTAAGATTTTTGGGCGTCCTGGACCAGAGCCAAAAAAAGTTGACGGTCCTTATTAACCGTGCTGCGCAGGCCGGTTTCATGATACAGAATTGCCGAGGTTTTGTTTGAATATTGCAGGTACTGCAATTCCGAATTGACCTTTTCGCGTACGTGGCTTTTCCTGAAGACGCCTAAGTACTGTCCGTCCAGGTTATGATCCTTCACGGATGCCAGTCCGAGCAGGACGAAGTTTTCCTTGAGCCAGTCATATTCTTCAGCCAGGTCAGGAGCGGGCATGTCGAGTTGATCCAACTGCGGAATCATCTTCTGGTAGTCAGTGACAACCTGGCGCAGTTCTTTCAGGTTGGACTCCAACTGTCTGGCCAGGCGTAGCAATTCTGCCTGGTTTAAGCGCTCGATCTCAAGGTAGACGTACGACTCGGAGCTCCGGTGGCCGTTGGCGAAATCCAGTTTTTGCAAACGCCCGTCTTCGCTGCGTTCGGCCTGGAAAATCGGGTGAATGACGAGTTGGACACGATAATTGTTGGCGTTGCAATAGTCAATAATGGTGTCGACGATGAAGGGGGAGTCCGGCATCAGAATCTCGAGAACCGATGACGCATCCAGCCACGGAAATGACGTGTCCGGGTTGTAGGCGCTTATCTGAACGTCTTTGTCACGCTGTTTGTAAAATTGATAGCGCGCCTGCAGAAACCGTTCAAGGTCCTGCCCTGCAAGAAAGGCCTTATGTGACTCCGGAATAAAGAAGGCGTATTTTTTTTGGAAGTTCCGGTGTGCTCGGTCGCTGGGTTTTGCGGGTGTGTTCTTCCCTGACTGTGTGGCCATTCAGTGTCCTTTCTTCCTGCAAATTGCTATTATAATGCGCGAGGTTAACGCCCGGTAACTCATGGCGCTTTCTCTTCTTTTGCGGTTGTACACCCTAATGTGAAGTTTGACTGATACCGACAAAGGTTACTCAGAATCTTCTCTTAATTATCGGCAATTAGCCGTTGACCTGTGCTTCCCGGACAAATGTGTGCCGGGTTTACCTACTATATCGGCATCGGCAACCCGGACGTACAATATCATGAAAGCAGGGCGGCAAAGCAACCTCAAAATTCAAGGTAGCTGCAAAAAGATAAAGGAAACTGCCGGGGGAGGATTACCTTGACGGGAGCGTTTGCGAGAATCCGGCTTCATAGCGCGGGGACTTAAGGCGAGGCCTGCCACGCCTGCACTGGTTCAAAAAGTGCCGCGTAGCCTTTCTTTCACGGGGAGAATCTCCAGGCATGTCGTCCACCAGCCGGTTCTGGCGGTCTGCGCAAATTCCGATGGTAGCCCCTCGTCTTCCATTTCCCTGGCGAGACGCTGGTAGTCATAGTCGAGGGGCACAAATTCGAGGTCGACGCCATCATGCGCCGAGAGAACAGCATACCAAACATTGGTTGTGCCATCGTTTTCGGGACGGCCGATGACACCGACATTTGCAAAAAGTCTGTCGCCTGTCAGTTCGCGTTGCCAGTGCAGGCCCGTGTGCGTAGCGAGAACAACATCGGCGTCAAAATCGGAGAGCTGTTTTTCCAGGAAGTGGTTCGAGGTTGTCGACTCCCACAAAAACTCATTGGTCTGCCGCGGTGAGCCGTGGCACAAAAGGACGCGCTTGCCGCCAAACTGCAGCCGGATTTCTTTCGGCAATCCTCTTTGCCAGGCTTTGAACTCATCGCTGGTGTTGGCGAACGTGTAGTCGTAGCTGATTTGCGCGAAATGATTGTCGCGCGGATCGGTGTAGCCGCACTGACAGTCGTTCAAGCCATTGCCGATAGAGTTATCGTAATTGCCTTGCACCACCTGGATCTGGTTTTCGCGCAGCAACGGATACACTTTATCCGGAGTCGGGCCAAAAGCGCCCAGGTCGCCAAGACAGTAGAGTTTGGTGATGCCTCTGCGTTTGGTATCGGCCACAAGCGCTGCCAGCGCCAGGTAGTTGTTGTAGACGCCGCCGAAGACGGCTATCTTTTCATCGGTGATTTTTTGCATCTTAGATCATGGCTTTAGCGCATCGTTTTTAGCCTGCATAATTCATAAATCACCTAAACGATCATCCTGGAAGGATCTTCTCCGACTAAGTCCGTGCTTATCGAACGTTACTGACCTTATCGTCTTAGCGAGATTAACCCCAGTTTCCCGCAAGTTCATGAATTATTCACCACGAAGTTCACGAAGGGCACGAAGAAAAAACCTGTATTCCCCGAGAATTGGTCATCCTGCAAGTACTTAGACCCAAGAAGATTACAGTGGCATGATGCACGAGATTTCAAAATTCTTTTTCTTCCTTCGTGAACTTCGCGTGCTTCGTGGTTAAGGACTAAGTTCCGAATTGCATGCTTTTTCATGTTATTGCTTTTAAAGAGGTTAATCTTGATTCTCTGCAAGTTCATGAATTGTTCAGGTTACTTGAACCGTGCATAAATCTGGGCATTGAGCACAAATCAAACAACCATCGTCATACGGAACAGAGCATGACGCAGGTTAGCAGCAATCAGGTCCGCATGCGGGACCGTCGCTCAGCTCGGTTTTATCGTACTCCAAACCTTTGGTCTCACGCGGGTTGCGTCGGGCGTTCTTTGTGCAGTCAAACCGGGCTGCCTCCGTCAGTGGGATTTCTTCCCGCGGTGCAATGGCGATGATGTCGTCCGCATAAGGCGCTTTCTGGTAAATGTTGAAAGTCTTGTCGCACACGGCCATGCGTTCGCCACGGTACAGCGTATGTCCGTCATCGTCAAGGACCGCCTTCCACGGACCGCGATAAATTACCGCCTGGTTGCGTTCCAGACACGGCCCCTCTTTACCTTTGTAAGCCGTAATGGTGATGGAACGAAACTCGATGCCCTCGACTGTTTGCCACGGTACATCATCGCGTTTCACAATTTCGATACCATAAAAGCCCATGTCCGCGAACTGTTGCAGAAAATCGTCTTCGCGCAGCGCTCCGGAAATGCAGCCACTCCAGAGGTCCTGGTTGTTCTTAAGATGCTCCGGCACATCCTCATCGGAAACGATATCCGAAATCGCGACGCGGCTACCGTTTTTCAGAACACGGTGTATCTCAGCAAAGAGATCCTTCTTATGTTCGTCACTGACCAGGTTGAGAACGCAATTGGACACCACAAGGCTGACCGATTCGTTCGGGATCAGCGGATTCTTATCCTTTTGCTCTGTCATGGCCTCTTCCAGTCGCAGCAGGTCACCGGCAGTGGTGATGGGGTTGTCTTTCAGAAACGTGTCGGCCCAATCCAGATCGAGACGCAGGTCCTGGATTTTACCCCGGCGGAACTCGACGTTGTCATAGCCAATCCGGTCCGCAATCTCCTGCTGATAGCCGCGCGCCAAGGCCAGCATCTGGGAATTGACATCCACCCCGATGACCTTGCCTTTCGCGCCAACCATCTGCGAGATGATGTAGCAGATTTTTCCGGTGCCACTGCCGAGATCCAGTACCGTGTCTCCTTCCTGCACGTAGCGCGAGGGATCGCCGCAACCATAGTCACGATCGATGATTTCCTGTGGGATAACCTCCAGGTACTTCAGGTCATAGTCGATAGGGCAACAGAGGGCCGCCTCCTGCTCCTGTGCGCCATTGGCATATCTTTCGCGAACAGCCTTGTCTATGTTGATCTTAGTTTGCGAATTCTCTGTTTTGACTCCGTTTGTGGTTACTGCTACTTCCATTGAGATTCCCTCTTTTGAGATTGTTTAACCGGAAAAATTATGGCAAATGGCGCCGGAAATATAACAAGTGTAGCATGCCTGGTGCCGCAGCGGGTAAGGCACGGTCGAGTCGGACAGACGGTCCGAGAGCAGCGCATCAGGATAGTCGATCAAAATCGGGCAAACATAGACTCCCTTATCGGTGGCCGTCCTACTGCTCGTACATTGTAATAGACGGTCATTGTAATCCGCCATCATTTCGCTGGTGACGGTTTCGTCCCGGTCGTAGCCGCGCGCCCGGACTTTCTCACGCCCTATCCTCAGGGGCGGGATGACTTTTATGCGTGGCCTGGTATAGCCGATGCTGCGCATAAGCTCCGTAAACCCCTGGAATATGCGATCGCCCTGACACTCCTCCCAGGTCTGGGCGATGGTGATGATCGGCAAAAAGCCGGCGTCAACCAGGTTTTTCACGCCCTGCAGGGCCTTGTCAAAACTGCCCTTGCCGCGAATTTTGTCATTCTCAGCCGGAGTGACACCGTCGATGCTGACACGAAACTCAAGTGAGTAGATGGATTCGTCGCTGATTTTCCTAAGACGCCGCGCGACCCGTTCATTTATGAGAATGCCGTTGGTGAGGACAGTCGCAGGACCGAGGGCCAGAGTGTCCGCCAGAATATCCGGCAGGTCACGATTCATGAAGGGCTCACCGCCGGTAAAGTAGTATTCCATGACGCCTAGCTCCCGCGATTCTTGCAGGTAGCCCGCAACTGATTCCCGCGCCATGAATCCGAAGGAGTGGTTTTTGGGGCTGCAGCTTATGAAGCAGTGGCTGCACCAAAGGTTGCAGATGGTGCCGCCAACCTGGAACCAGAGGGTGTCCAGGCTGTGCAGTGGCGCGGAGGGCGGTTCCGGTCCGTTGTTCCGGGTCTGCTCCGGAGCGGAGTCGACGGCCTCAGTCAGTTTGACAGAATCCCCTTCTCTTTTGGCTGTTCTTGTTTGCATGACGTTCATACCTGCTGCTCCGCCTGCTGGACAAGCCGGCTATTCAGATCAACAATAGAGTCCCCCGTGATTAGTGCAAAGACCTCCACTATTTGCTGCAATCCAATGCGCAACAAGAAGGTTGGGTTACGTCCGTAACTTTTATTGCCAAGGATGTAAAAATCCGGCTCCGGGTTTTTCAGTGAGTCGGCGCCGGCGCTTTCCTGGGTCATGCAGTCTGTGGTCGATGCCCCCAAAAGCGTGGCCGCCAGCTTCATCGGTCCGCGAGAAGCGTAGCATTCGTGCACCTGCAGCTCGCGGTACAATGAATTGTCCGGCCCAAAACCGACGGTGGCGATCACGCGGTCAAAGGTTTGCATCTCCACTTTATCGCCTTGCCGCAAACCGACTTCGAACGAATTGTCCGCGTGGCGATAGTAAATACTGTCTACGGTCGTGCTGCTGAGAAAGCGGATACGGTCATTATTTGCAGCGGCAATTTGGTTGGCCTGCCTGGTCAGAGAACTCCGGCCGGCCAGGGGATCGTCTGCAATCGGCGGTACCGGCTGTTTGCCGGACGACTTGACGATCCAAAGCAAACTGGTCTCCGGCTCTTCCCGAATCAAATTCTCAAAATCACAAACTGCGGTGGCGGCCGAGTATCCCGCCCCAACCAGCAGGGTCTTTTTTCCGGCGAATCGTTCTCGATCCTTTCCGTAAAGATCCGGCAGGTGGTAATCGATAAAAGCCTGCGATTGCGTCTCTCCCAGCGCGGGAATGCCACCTGTTCCAAGCCAATTGGGCGTGCCGTACACCCCCGACGTATCTATGACAATGTCGGCGGAATGGTAAGTCTCCGCGCCATCCGTGGTCCGGGTTAGAATTCGGAACAAATGGTCGCCGCGCTCCTGACTACCAATGTGCTCACCTTTGAGCAGGCCGCCTCTGGCGATGTGAACGACTTCAGTTTGTGTATGTATCTTTCCGGATAAACACTGCAGGTCGGCCAAGGGCTCCAAATAGCTCGCAACAAACTCCCGGCCGGTCAACAACGCCTGCGCTGCCGGCTCCTGCCAGGTAGAGTTCGTTTTTAACAAGCGCGGACCGAGGATCGAATGATTCATTTCCCAGGGAGAAAAAAGGGTAACGTGCCCCCATTTGCGAATATTTTCGCCGACCCTTCCTTTTTCAAAGACGGTTACATCATAGCCAAGCTGCAGCCCGTACAGCGCTGTCTCCAGGCCGATAGGTCCGGCGCCAATAATCGCGATTTTCTTGTTCTTCATTTCTGAGTCCCTGGTACCCCTATTTGTGAATGTGCAGGAGTATGCATATACCAAACGTCGCTATTATTTGCTTTATTCCAAAGCTCTGATTTTTTTGGTTAAAATTCGCGCTAGTCGCGCAAGCGGGGTGATTCTATTCTATATGGACTTAACGAGAATGCATGGTCAACGTCGTGCTTTGACTGCTTACAGCTTCGCAAAGATTTCTTCATGCTCCGGGAAACGACCGAGTTCTTTTTTTGAGAAAATCAAGGCGCCGTCTTTTATAACCTCGAATACGCCACCCTTACCTTCGCTCAGCGTTACTATGGCACCGGCATACTTTGCTTCTAAGTCAGCCTTCAAACTGGAGGCTTTGGGGAAGTAGTTTCACATGACACAATATTCAATGGAAATGTCCATCAACTCTGTCTCCGTTTATTCTTCGAATCATTCTGCAACCAGCAGTCGCCCACCGGGTCAATTAATCATAATAATGACAAAAGAGGTGAAAATGCAAGCGAAAACAAGAGTACACTCATCGTGAATGTTGAAGCCTTTGAAGGCCCACCTGCAGCGGCGTGTGGCCGCTGAGCTACTGCACATAGACCGTCTTTATATTGACGAATTCCTTGATACCGTAGTGCGCCAGCTCACGCCCGTAGCCGCTCTCTTTAATGCCGCCGAACGGCAGGCGCGGATCCGATTTGACAAATGAATTGACGAAGCAACAGCCTGCCTGCAGCTTATTTGCAGCGATGCGTTCGCCTTTTGCGACATCGCCGGTGAAGACAGCCGCGCCCAGGCCGAAAATCGTATCGTTCGCGGCATGTACTGCTTCCGCTTCGCCCTCTACCGGGATTATGGCGGCCACGGGACCAAACAGTTCTTCGTCGTAAGCAGCCATGCCCTGCGTGACATCGGTCAGGACGGTGGGCGGATAAAAAGCTCCGGGTCCGTCAGGGACCTCGCCGCCCAGCAGGCACTTTGCGCCGGCAGAAATGGAACGCCGGACCTGCTCATGCAGTTCGTCGCGCAAATCATGACGGGCTTGCGGCCCGACAGTTGTATCATCGTCGAAGGGATCGCCCATTTTGTGGGACGCCATCTGCGCGACGAACAATTCCTCGAAGCGCTCCTTCAGCGAGTCGACCACAATGAAACGCTTGGCGGCCACGCAGCTTTGTCCGGCGTTGATGAGCCGGCTGGTAACGCAGGCTGAAACCGCTGCCTGCAGGTCGGCATCTTCGAGGATGACATAAGGGTCACTGCCTCCAAGTTCCAGCACGGTTTTCTTGAGCATCTTGCCGGCGTGGCTTGCCACTGCCTTGCCCGCCGGTGTGCTGCCGGTCAAGGTCACAGCCTTGACCAGAGGGTTTTCGATAACGGCGTCTACTTGAGAGCTTCCGATCAGCAGAGTGCGAAAAATATCCTGCGGCAGCCCGGCGTCGCGGAATACCTCCTCGATGGCCAAAGCACAACCCGGGACATTGGAGGCATGCTTGAGAACACCGGCGTTCCCGGCCATCAGCGCCGGTGCGGCAAAGCGAAATACCTGCCAGAAAGGGAAGTTCCACGGCATAACCGCAAGCACAACTCCGATAGGTTGAAAGCTGACATAGCTTCGGGTCGCATCGGTGGCAATCGCTTCGTCGCTGAGGATTTTTCCTCCGTTTTCAGCATAGTAGTCGCAAACCCAGGCGCATTTTTCAATTTCAGCGCGTCCGTCGGGGATGAGTTTGCCCATTTCTATTGCCATCAATTCAGCGTATTCCTGGCTCCGTTCGCGCAACAACTCAGCGCTCTTTCTTAGCAGAGCGGCACGTTCTGCAAACGTTGTGTTGCGCCATTGCAGGTACGCTGCGTCCGCTGCGCTGATGGCGTCCGCAGTTTCACCGGGCGACATTTCGTCGTAGGTCCGGACTTTGTCGCCCGTTGCGGGGTTGATGACGTCCATCATGATTTTTCCTCCTTTTGCCGAGCTTTGTTTTCCCTTTTCAGGTTGAACCAGAGGTGAGTTTTAGGATATTGAAAAACCGTCCGGAAAGCAAAGATTTTCGAAACACTTGCAAATCATTTAAACTAATCGGAAATTGCCGCAATCATTCCCTTCTAGTTGAAATGGCGGCATAGCATTGGACTATCAGTTGTTGTCGGAACTATATAATGGTTATTGGCTGACCCGGGCGGTTGGCAACAACGCTTTTTCGTTTGCCGGGAGGCACAACCGGAAAATTTACGTAGCGCCCCTGGTTAACGGAACTGTGCAGGATCTGAAGGTGGGTGACGAGATCGCCTTCAGCGAGGTCGATGAGGGACGCGAGGTGAACCGGCCAGGATTAAGGTCATTTATCTATTTCAACTGCGCAGGCAAGGACATTTTTATTTTTGACAACCACAATCACGCTTTCTGCTTCTGGATGGCTGGTCTATTCGGAGGGCGTTTGCGCGCAGGGGGCACGCTGCTTCATGTCGACCAGCATTCGGATATGCGGCAGCCTGAGCTTGCGCCCGATCCCGTTTGGCTGAGAAAATGTAATCTGCGGCGCGTTTTTGATTACACGAACAAATCACTCAATGTTGGGAATTTTATTCAACCGGCCCTGGGCCTGCAATTGTTTGAACAAGTCCAACTCATCGACAGCAGCATTGCCTTTGCGGAGAGAATTACAGGGGAATTTGTTCTGGATATCGACGTGGATATCTTTGCCCCGGAGATGGCCTACATCGATGAGGCTCTGAAAGTGTCAAGGATTCAAGAAATGATCGGCCGTGCTAAATTCATTACGATCGCAACCAGTCCATTCTTTATTGACCAAAGCCGCGCAGTTGGGATCGTGAAGGAACTGCTGCTGCCCTGGCAGGACAAATCGGCCGGCTGCTGATGATTAACCAAAAGAGGTCTGGATGAGTTTTTTCTCCTATGAGGCATTTGGCTACTTTGCTTCCGGTTTGGTCGTGCTGTCGTTGACCATGCGGTCTTTACTTAAACTGCGCGTATTGAACCTGATCGGTGCGGGCACAATGGCCTGTTACGGACTCCTGATCGAGGCCTACCCGGTGCTGTTTCTGAATGTTCTGATCGTAGGTATCGACGTGTACTACCTGCACGAAATGCTCTCGCAAAAGCATTTCTGCGAAATCCTTGAAGTAAGGCAGAACTCAAAGTATTTAGCGTATTTCCTGGGATTCTATGAAGAGGAAATTCATAAATTCTTACCGCAGTTTGCCTTCGAAGGCTCCGAGTCGCAGCGGGTACTATTTGTGCTCCGCAACCTTGTCCCGGCCGGCGTTTTCATTACGCACAAGCAAGGTGCGGACACTTTGCTGGTGAAACTCGATTTTGTGATTCCGGGCTACCGCGATCTCAAGATTGGAAGATTCGTTTTCAAGCAGCAGCGGGAGGTTTTTCGCAAGGATGGCATCCGGCGAATATTGAGCGATTCGGGCACACCGAAACACGAAGCCTATCTCCGGAAAATGGGATTTGCGCCCGTGCAAAACGGTGGGCGCTCGCAGTATTGCTTAAGCCTGTGAACCCGTTCTGCGCTTGACGCCTGCCTTTGATTTGGACTTGCTTTTTAGGCTAAAATCCCGTAGGTTGTTTCCCGATTGTAACAGATTTTGAAGTAAAATTCAAACGCCTGCACCTTCTCGTGTGAGGCGTTTTATTTGTCATTTCCCCAGTTTGAGGATCGCAAAAATAGCAACGACAGACTTCGATGCAATCATCATTGGCAGCGGCTTTGGCGGTTCGATGACTGCACACACCCTGGTCAATGCCGGCAAGCGTGTTCTAATGCTGGAACGGGGACAGTGGGTTGAGCGGGGTGAACACAATTGGGGACCATTGGGCTCTATCGATCTGACCCCGCATTATTCCAAAGAGATTCCATACCAGGTTTTGGAGGGTGGCAACAGTCCGGTCATGGGGGCCTACACCTGCGTGGGCGGACCTTCGGTCTTCTACGGGACTGTTTCCATGCGCTTTCGTGAAGCCGATTTCGAACCCACGCCCGAAATCACCCAGGACTCCGGTGCCGAGTGGCCATTCAAATACAAAGACCTTAATCCATACTACGACAGTGCCGAGCGCATTCTCGGGATCGCCGGCGACGGCACGGAAGATCCTACTGAACCCGGTCGCTCAAGCCCTTACCCACACGCTTTGGGGAAACTATCCTGCACCTCTGCGATGATTCAAACCGCGGCGCGTGGCCTGGGACTCAAACCTTTCCGCATGCCGCTGGCAATTAATTTTGATAGCGCCAATGGCCGGTCGGCGTGCCAGGCTTGTCCGACCTGCGATACTTTTGCTTGTGCCATCCAGGCGAAGAACGATTTGGCCACGCGCGTTCTGCCCGATCTGATCGAAC
Organism: Candidatus Zhuqueibacterota bacterium; assembly: GCA_029262055.1. Taxonomy (GTDB): domain Bacteria; phylum Zhuqueibacterota; class Zhuqueibacteria; order Oceanimicrobiales; family Oceanimicrobiaceae; genus JAJDAD01. The sequence continues at coordinate 53,899 of JAJDAD010000090.1, read as the reverse complement.
TGGGGCTGCAAGTAAGGCCCGAAACGATTGCCACCCGACTGGTGGTAAATGGTGGCAATCGGGTCAATGAGGTCGTCTGCTTTGACAAGCACAAGAATGCCCAGGTTAAATTCACCGCCAAAACAGTGATTCTGTCCGCCGGGTCGCTGGCCTCGCCGCATTTGCTGCTGGCCAGCGGATTGCAGGAATTCAATCCTGGTGGCCAGACGGTCGGGAGATACCTGACCCGGCATTGCAACGCCATTGCGTTTGGCGTTTTCAGAAAAGAGCCGGATCCGAAGCGGGAATTTCACAAACAGCTTGGCATTCACGATTTCTACTTTGGGCACGACAGCATCAGCAACCCGGCGGGCAAGCTGGGCAGCATGCAGCAGTTGCAAACGCCGCCGGTTGCGCTGGTCGAAAGTCAGGTGCCGTGGCCGGTCAATAAACTCATCGGCAAAGCCGTACCGCATCTCACCGGCCTCCTGGTTATGGCTGAAGATCAACCGCGCTACGACAATCGGGTTGCGGCCAATTTCTCACAGGTCGACAAATTGGGCCTGCCGCAACTACAGGTGACGCACCGTTACACTGAGCGCGATTATGCCGCACGGGCGGCGCTCCTGAGCAAGGCCAAGATGATTCTGAAACAGGCGGGCGCCCTGCTTTCTTATGTGCACAAAATCAAGACTTTTTCGCACGCGGTTGGTACCGTGCGCATGGGCCGTGACGCCAACACGTCAGCCCTGGATGAATATTGCCAGTTCCGCGGCCTGCAGAATCTTTTCGTGGTGGACGGCAGCTTCATGCCTACCTCGGGCGGGTTGAATCCAAGCTTGACCATCTCAGCCAACGCGCTGCGGGTTGGCGAACACCTTGTGCAAAACGGCTTTGTCTAATTAACGAGATACTAAAACTCACTCTGAATCAAACGAACCGTGACGCAAGCAAAAACAACCAATCTGGCATTTCTCGGCTGCGGCTTCGCGACCAGCCTGCACAGCAAGACTCTGAAGAACCTGCCTCTGCAAGTTGGCCGCTTTTACGCCAGCCGGGACAAGAAGAAAGCTGAAGAAACGTGCGAGAAATTTTCCGGGCAAGGTGCATTTGGCTCCTACGAAGACGCCCTGAGCTCCGATCAGATCGATGTAGCATTGGTGGCAACACCACCGGCGCAGCACCTGGAGTTAACGCTCGCTGCGCTGGCAACCGGAAAACACGTAGTCGTTGAAAAGCCGCCGTTTTTTACTTCCGGGGATTTTGATACGGTTCAGTCTGCTGCGAGCAAAGCCGGCAAACAGGTATTGATCGCGGAGAATTATTTTTATAAACCTGTTCTGCTCAAGTTGCGGAATCTGCTGCAATCCGGCGTCATCGGTGAGGTTTTGTTTGTCCATATCAACGCGCTCAAGGAACAGAAAATAAGCGATTGGCGCGGCGATGAAGCACTGTCCGGCGGTGGCGCCCTGTTCGAGGGCGGCATTCATTGGATAAATTTTGTCGCAAACCTCGGCCTCAAACTGAAATCCGCGCGCGGTCTCAGGCCTGGGAAAAAAGAGGGAATGGAGAAGAGTGTGCTGGCCAATCTCGAATACGAGGAAGGCGCCGTGGGCACCTTGTACTACTCCTGGGAGACGCCGTCGCTATTTAAAGGCCTGCGCATTTCAAAAATCTATGGCCGCGCCGGCAGCATCACGTTTGAATCAAACGGCATCTTCATGATTGTGCGCGGCAAGCGCAAGCAGATCATTTTCCCGGGTCTGAAAGACATTGCCGGTTACCGCGGCATGTTCACGGATTTTATCACTGCCCTGCAAGCAGAGAGGCCGCCGGAGTTTAACTTCGGACTGGCCAAGCAGGACCTGTTAACCATTGAAGAGATTTACAAGTCTATGAAGTCTGTCTGACCAAAATAAAATCGAGGGAGCTAAACTTCTATGGAAATGTTCATCACGCTGATTATCGGGCTTTGCGCCGGACTGCACACCTCTACCTGGGGCATGTACAAGGACGCGCCACACGAAGGGTTTACCTGGCCAAAATATTTTCGCAGCACTATCATCGCGGTCCTGGGCGCGTTCGGCATCGTGTATGTGGCTGAACTTGACGTCACCCAAGCGCCCAACATGGTGGTCTTGTTCGCCGTCACGTACGTTCTGGAGCGCGCATTGGTCGAGTACTGGAAGACTTTTTTGAGGGAGCAGGATCAATCCAAATACTTTATCCCGATGCAATTCAGTATCGGTGGCAAAGTGGTCAAAAGCCGGGCCGCACGGCTTTCCGCCGGAGCCGCCTATCTGGCCGGGGAAATCCTGGCGGTCTACGCCATTTATTCATTGCAGAAAAGCGGGTTTCATCCCTCCGGCTGGGTGGTTGTCTTGACCGTCGGCAGCATCGGTGGCTGGATATCGGCCTTTGGCGGTGCGTGGAAAGATGCGCCCAAAGAAGGCTTCGAGACGTTGAAGTTCTTTCGCAGCCCAGTGATGGCGCTGTCGTACGCCTTTATTCTGGCCAGCTTCACCACCAGCTATGTGTTCGTCGCCTTCGGAGCGCTTGGCTTCACCATCGCCACGATTGAAACCTACAAGACTTTCTTCTTCCCGAGCAAACCACGGGGCAAATTCGCGGGCATGCCGATCAACTTTCCCGAGATGCTGGAAAAGAGGAAATACTTTGTGCCGATGTATGTTGCGATTTGGGTGGCGCTCATCGTTACTACGGTCGTGGCATTTCTGTCGCCGCACGCCGGGTTGGTTTAGATTCTAAACACAAAGCAGCGCGCAGAGACGCAAAGGAGAACATGAAGCGAAAGCCAAACAGCCAGGCGGGATAGGTTTGTTTTGAATGTTGCGGGAGATACTCTTGTGGTTTGGTTTTCCTTTGCGGTACTTAGCGGCTTAGCGTGAGTATTTTTGCCTTTACTCCGGTCCGTCAAATCCCCAAGAACAAAGCAGCGCGCAAAGCCGCAGAGACGCAAAGAAGAACAAAGGCGAAAGCCAAACAGCCTGACGGGGTAGGTTTGTTTTGGATGTCGCGGGAGATACTCTTGTTGTTTGGTTTTCCTTTGCGGTACTCTGCGTCTTAGCGCCTTCGCGTGAGTGTCTTTCACCTCTTACTCCAAGACCTCCGCCTTGATCAGATTTGTAGTTCCGGCAACCCCAATCGGCACACCGGCGGTAATCACCACTATCTCACCAAACTTGACCAGCCCGCTTTGCAAGGCGAGATCTTTCGCGTGTTCGAGCATCTCCTCTGAGGTCAGGTATCCGGAGGAGTGAATGGGATAAATCCCCCAAACCAGATTCAGGCGCCTGGCCACTGCTTCCACCGGGCAGAGTGCGATGATGGGATGTTCCGGCCGGTAAGAGCTGACCAGGCCGGGTGTAATGCCTGATTGCGTCGGCGTCAAAATGGCTGCCGCGTTCAGGTCCTTGGCCATCTGGTAAGCAGCGTGACTGACCGCATGCCCGATGGAAATAGACACGGCACTCTCGATATGGTCGGAATGCGATTTTGCTACATCACTGTCCTCCGTTACATTGATGATTCTTGCCATGGTCTCGACTGCTTCTACCGGGTATTGGCCGATTGTGGTCTCTTCCGAAAGCATGACCGCGTCCGTGCTGTCGAGCACTGCATTGGCGACGTCGTTGGCCTCCGCCCGCGTCGGCCGTGGATTATCCACCATGGATTTCAGCATTTGCGTGGCTGTGATGACCGGCTTCGCTGCTGCGTTGCATTTTTTGATGATGGTCTTTTGCACCAGCGGTACTGCTTCGAGAGCAGTCTCAACGGCGAGGTCGCCGCGGGCAACCATAACGCCGTCGACGATATCGATGATTTCATCGATGTTTTCGAGCGCCTCGTGTTTCTCTATTTTAGCAATTATGGGAACATGCTTGCCTTCCGATTGCATGATGTCCTTGATCTGCAAAATGTCTTCCTTGCGCCGCACAAATGACATCGCGACATAATCGACCCCCTGGCGCAACCCGAAGACCAGGTCGCGTTTGTCTTTTTCGGTCAGAGCTTCGATAGAGAGCGAGCATCCCGGCAAGTTGATGCCCTTGTGCGAAGACAGCTCCCCGGCCACGATAACTTCACAGATGATGTCCTGATTTTTGATCTCCGCTACCCTGAGCTCGATACTGCCGTCCGCGAGCAGAATGAGGGCGTCTTTTTGAACTTCCTGCGGCAGGCGCGGGTAATTCATCGAAACGCGCCCGGCCTCGTCGATATCGGGCTCGGCAGTCAAAGTGAACAGGCTACCCTCTTCCAGCCGGATTGGGCCGTTCGAGATTGTGCCGGTCCGAATCTTCGGGCCGGCCAGATCCTGCAGAATTGCGATGGGTTTGTTCTCGTCTCCAGCCGCCGCCCTTACTCGTTGGACAGTTTGTCCGTGCGACTCATGCGTACCGTGCGAGAAATTCAGGCGGGCCACATTCATGCCCGCTGTCATCAACTCCCGCAGTGTTTTCGGGGAATCCGTGGCTGGTCCAATCGTACAGACGATTTTGGTGTTTCTCATCTAAACCTCTCCTAAAAGGACCAGTCTCAGGTCCATAACATTTGTGTTGGTTGGCCCGGTCAGAACCAGGTCGTTAAGTTTTTCGAAAAAAGGATAAGCGTTGTTCGCGTGCAAGTATTCCCGGGCCTGCATACCGGTTGCTTGTGCCCGTTTGATGGTGTCGCCGTCGCAGACCGCACCCGCAGCGTCTGTCGGCCCGTCGGTGCCATCGGTGCCGGCGCTGAAGATGACTGCCGAGTCCAGGCCTGCTATGCCGGCTGCCGCCGCCAGCACAAACTCCTGATTGCGTCCGCCTTTGCCCGTACCGCGTAGCGTCACGGTCGTTTCGCCACCTGAAATCAGGCACGCCGGTGCAGGGACCGGGTTGCCGGAGCCGCGGACCTCTTGTGCCAGCGCAGCGTGAATGCCGGCGACGTCTCGCGTTTCGCCCTCCATCGTAGACGAAAGGATGAGCGCGTTGTACCCCAGCGATCTTGCTTTATCCCGGGCTGCCACAACCGCCTGCGAATTGTTTGCCACGATCAGGTTCCGGGTTGATTCAAAAATTGTGTCACCGGGTTTTGGCGTCTCCGGTTTTTCACCGGCCCAGCCTGAGCGTACGTGCTCGCGTATCGAATCCGGCACGGTCTGCCCGATAGAATATTCCGCCAGAATACGGTGCACATCCGCGAAGGTCGAACTATCCGGCACCGTCGGTCCGGATGCGATGGCATCCAGTGGGTCGCCCACCACATCAGACAGGATAAGCGTGACCAGTTTCGCCGGTGCCACCAGCCGGGCCAGCTGCCCACCTTTGACTGCTGAAATGTGTTTGCGCACTGCATTTATTTCGTCGATTGCGGCACCGCAGGCTAGGAGCTGTTTGGTGGTTTCCTGTTTCTCAGCCAGCGAGATTCCGTTCGCGGGCAAAGGCAGCAGGGCCGAACCACCACCTGAAATCAGGCAGAGGACCAGGTCACGGGCGGTCGCCTGCTCCACCATTCGAATGATTTTCTGCGCGCCCCGCAGACCGGCTTCGTCCGGCACGGGGTGCCCCGCCTCGATCAGTTCAATGGTCTTGAGCGGCTCAACATGACCGTACTTTACGTTGATGAGCCCGGCAGTGAGTTTCTCTGCGAGGATTTCTTCGAGGGCAAACGCCATGGCCGCACTTGCTTTGCCTGCGCCGACAACATAGATGTTCTCGAATGCCGGCAGCGCGTATTCTCTGTCCGCGACGACCAGCGTCTCGCCGTGGCGCTGAACAAATCTGTGCACGGCTGTTGCCGGGTCGACCGCCAGCAGGGCCGCGGAAAAAATGTCCCGCGCGTCTCGCCGCAATTTTTCCAACTCAGTCACGCGATGGTTTCACCTGGTTTTTGAAAACCTCTCTGATTCTCAGGAAAACAGAGCCGTAAGCGCTTGACTTGAAATCCGGGAAAGCTGATTCAAACGGAATGAATTCCCCTTTTTCATATCTGAGCGTCGGGTCTGCGTAGATGCCTTTGTCCAAATAGATCTTTTGCCAGTTGAACTTTGCGGAAGCCAGAACCACTTTGTTGAAATCCATGTAGCCGGGATCGAGATTGACTCTGCGCTTGCCATCTATCGAAGACGTTTGTTCGATTCCATTTGTTTTGATTTTGACATCGGCAAGTGTGCCGGGGTTGATTAACTCCTTAAAGGAAAAGAACTTGCGAAAAATCGGCCAACCCAGCTCTTGTTTGTAGTATTCAGAAGCAGCAAAATCGAATTCTGCGCTGGTGTAATCGATTTCCCTAAAGGATTCTTCGAGCGCGGTGATTGTGTCGGGCAGCGCCGCTTTCCGGCTGTAAAGGACGCCGCACAGGAGCTTGACTGGTTCGGGGTCATTGGGCTGCATGCTGTTCCATCCTAATCCGTACCCGGCTGCACTCCACGCTCTGCCTGCACCAAACGTTGCGAAGACCGATTCTGCAATGCCACCATCGCCTGTTCAACTAACTGCTCCTCAATCCCAAAATTTTCATGAATAACTGAGTGAAAGTTCTTCTTAATATTGAAATTCTTCTTGCCGTCAAAAGTGGTCTCACGCATGAAACCGCGGTTTATGTAAAGGAGGCCGTTTTTGAGGACTTTGCTCAGACAAATGCCGTGCATGGAATTTCGCCCAAAGGACGCGAACCAGTGCTGCAAGAACTCCCCGGCTTCGACTTTCTGATCCCGGAAGCGGTAGCGCCACTTTGTTTGCTGCCGGTCAAACGTAAACAAGTCGTAAATTCCGGAATCAAACCTGAGCTCCACGCCGGTGAATTCGTTTTTGTAGAGTCGCGGCTTCCCGGGGTCCAGCTCCATCGGCTGCGCCAGAAGGTAGCCGGGGTCCACCAGGTATTTCGCATCACCCATCCGGACAAGCAGGCAGCAGTGCACGTTTCTCCCCACACGCATGTCAGCCATAACCGGATAACACGGAAAGCCGAGATGCGTCAGGATCGTCTGCAAATAGAAGGTCAGGGAAAAACAGGTACCGCCGAGACTGTGCTCGATGTGGTCCGCGATGACTTCTTCCGGCAGGCGGATGTCTGGCTTCTGCCCATCCTGGCTTTCGGTGACCTTAATGATCTTGCTGATGTTCTCGTAAGGCAGGCGTGCAAAATAAATCAGAACTTCATGCAGGAGCTGCGCTCCGGTTTGTCCGGGGGTAAGCCTGAAGAAGCGTAGAAACTCTTGAACACCGTCTGTATGCTTATGTGGGTCTAAATGCAGTTTTTGCAAACCTTCTGCTGCTCCGTTGTGCAGGTAACCAATTTAGAGAAAAATGATTACGATGCAATGTGAAAATCACCACGTAAAGGGCAAAAGCATCACGCTAAGGCGGCGCAAAGGCGCAGAGTACCGCAGAAGGAAAGCACAAACAAACAACAAGAGTATCACATCCAACATTCAAGACTATGTCGCCCTGGGTGCCTGGCTTATGCTTTTCTTCTTGCGGATTCTTTGCATCATTGCACCTGCTTTGCTTTTTTGAGGTCCAACGGACGGGAGTCAAGGCAAAAACATCACGCTAAGGCGCTAAGACGCCAAGTACCGCAAAGGAAAGCCCCAATACCAGGAGTATCTCACACAACATTCGAAAATAGATCGCCTGAATCTTTGGTTTCGTTTTAGTTCTTCTTTACGTCTCTGCGTCTTTGCGCGCCGCTTTGCTTTTGGGAGACCCGGGAGCAAAGGCACTTGCCCTTAGACAGAACGTACGAATTCCTTTGAAAAGGATAGCCAAACTTGGTATAATTGTAATCATCCCGTAATAAACATACCAACCTGCGAGGCCTGATGTCAGATAACAGGAAGACTTCGTTTCTGCAGCGAATTGAGATGCCGCACGTGTTCACACTGCTCACTGGTGTGATTCTTTTTTGTAGCTTGCTGACCTACGTTCTGCCTTCCGGAGAATACCAGCGGGAGAGCCGGACTTATGGATCGTTGACCCGCACAGTAGTTCTTTCCGGTACATACGAGAAAATGTCGAAACACATTTCACTCAAAAGTGCTGTTTTGGGCGAACAGGTCGAGGGCAAGGCTTCTCCGGTGAGCGTGGTCGGTTTCCTCAGCGCCATCCCGCGCGGCATGGAGGGCGCCGCGGACATCATTTTCTTTATCTTTGTCATTGGCGGCGTTTTCGGAATCCTGCAGCGCACGGGAACGATTACCGCTGTTATTCAGGCCTTACTCAATCGTTTTTCCAAATCCGGGCCGCTGCTCACCGTTATCTTGATGACCGTCATTGCGATCGGAGGTTCGACTCTCGGCATGGGTGAGGAATTCATTCCCCTGGTCCCGGTCTTTTTGATCGTTTCGAAGAATCTCGGCTATGACCGTATCTACGGCCTCGCGCTGGTTTTTCTGGCGGCTTCGATGGGTTTTGCGGCAGCCACCACCAACCCTTTTACCGTACAAATCGCCCAGGGAATTGCAGAAGTTCCGCTGGGTAGTGGCATACCGCTGCGCCTGGTTTTTTTCGCTTGTTGTATGGGAGTGACTCTGAACTACGTGCTGCGCTACGGCCGGCGAATTCTGAAGGACCCTTCCAGCTCTTATATGGACGGTGACGACTTTTCTCTTGAAGAACACGATTTAGAAGATCACAGCTTGAAGCCGTTCCATCTTTGGACCGTGGCGGTCGGAGCGATCATTTTTGCTTTTATCCTGTACGCCGTGCAGGAGATGGGCTGGTGGCTGGCTGAGATGGCGGGTGGGTTCCTGCTCATTGGTTTCGTGGCGGCATTCCTGGCGAGGCTGCCGGTCTCCGAGGCGACCAAAGCGTTTGTCAAAGGTATGGAAGACATGGTCGTGGCCGCTCTGGTTGTTGGTTTTGCGAAAGGCATTCAGGTTGTGATGATGGACGGCGAAATTCTGGATACTCTGATTTTTTCAGCAGCCACCATACTTGAAAGTTTCCCCAAAGCTGTTGCTGCCGAGGGCATGTTTGTCTTCCAGAGTTGCCTGAACTTCTTTATTCCATCTGGCTCCGGCCAGGCTGCCGTCACTATGCCGCTGATGGCGCCCCTGGCCGATGTGCTCGGTATCACCCGCCAGACTGCGGTACTGGCCTTTACCTGTGGCGACGGTTTTTCAAATACGATCATACCCACGTCCGGCATTTTGATGGCAATGTTGGGTCTTGCCAAGATTCCATACGACAAGTGGTTGCGCTTTATGTTTCCTCTTTTCATCCAGTTGTCACTACTGGCTGCGGTCTTTTTGTTTGCAGCAGTAATGATAGGTTACAAATAAAACAGGGGTGAAACGAAGGTGAGCACGCCAGCCAAGCCGCTAACAACTGTGACTCGTGCGGGTGATTCTTTGATCATGCCGGCGTTTGCGAGCGCACATTCGCACGCATTCCAGCGCGCCCTGCGCGGACGGACCCAGCGCAGACAGAGCCAACCGGGTAGCTTCTGGTCCTGGCGCGGTCTGATGTACGAGCTTGTGGGCAAACTCTCGCCTGCGGACGTGTTTAATATTTCACGTTTTGCGTTCATCGAACTGCTTTTGTCGGGGGTCAGCGCTGTCGGCGAGTTTCATTACCTGCACCACGACCTTAATGGCTCGCCGTACGACGACAGAACTCTGCTGGCGGATGCAGTCATTGCTGCAGCGCAGGAAGCCGGCATTCGCATTACCTTGATTCGTACCGCTTACTTTCGCGGCGGACACCGAAAAGAATTGGAGCAGGCGCAGCACAGGTTTTGCGATGAGTCCGTCGACCTGGTCTTGGCAGATGTGGAAAAGCTGCGGCAAACCTATCAGCAGGAACCGACCGTCCGGGTTGGAGTGGCCGCACATAGCATCCGGGCAGTGCCCGTGGAAAAAGTAAAAGAGCTGGCGGACTACGCGAGCGCACACGACTTGCCATTTCACATGCATGTGGCCGAGCAACGGCAAGAGCTGGCTGAATGTCTGGCCGAGTACGGTAAGCCGCCCGTAGCCTTACTTGCCGATCGCGGTATTCTGCAGGAGAGTTTTGTCGGCATTCACGCGACCCATTTAGATGAAACGGAAATTCTGGAAATGGGCCGGGCTAAAGCCACCGTTTGCCTTTGCCGCACTACGGAACGCGATTTAGGAGATGGTTTGCCGCCAACTTCCGCTCTCCGACAGGCGGGGGCAAAGCTGTGCGTCGGGGTCGACAGCCACGCCAGCAGCGACGCCTTCGAGGAATTGCGCGCGATTGAGCTGGACGAACGGTCCCGCACGGAGGGACGTGTGCTGGTCGACGAGGCGCCTGACTTACTGAGTGTGGGGGGCGAACATGGGCTGACCGCCATTGGCATGGCCGGTTCCTCCGGCGATAGCGTTTACCTGGACGGCAGCGACCCGGCTCTGCTGGACGCAACTGAAGACTCAGCCATTGATGCGGTTGTCTTTGCTGCCTCACCCAGGGCCGTGCGGAAGGTCTTGGTTGCCGGGAAGTCTGTAGTGGAAGAGGGTCGGCATCCTCTGTATGAAAAGGCCGCCGCGGACTTTATAGGAACTTTGAAGAAGTTGCAGTTGGCCTAAGGTGCTGCGTCTCAGCGTGCCGGGGGAGAAATTCAGGTGCCGGTTTTTGCAAATTTGCAGCAGCGTCGGACTGACAGGCAACAGGCAACATCCGACCATCAGGACTAATTGTAGTCGCATTTCCTTTCTGTTTTTTGGGGAAGAGGGGTGCTCAAAAAAACAAGAACTGAAAACTGACCATAGCCCCGAACAAATGTCTTTCAGAATTGATGTTGCCAAAACCGTAAATGCCAAACCCTACCGATTCAATTGGTCGCCAAAAAAGTTGTGTCCCGAGGGCCAGTCCCAACCTCTTAACTGTTCGGTTAGCGGGGTTGCCGTGTTCGTCCGAAATAAAATTGCCATTCTCGTCCAGATCGAGACCATCTTGCAGTGACGTCAACCCGGGTCCAACTGAAATCGATGCATGTGCTTTGCGCCAGCGGGTCGCGAGACCGTAAAGCAAGCTGAAGTCTTTGTACTTTGTGCAGTCCCCCAACCCTTCGCATGCCAGTCCCACGCCGAGAAGGGTCGTGACCATGTACCTCAACGTGAACACGTGCAGGTCCCGTTGATAGCTCATACTCAAGAGAATTGCCGGCTCGGTTTCCACGAAAAATCCCGGGCCCGCCGGCTCTTCGAGTGGTTCCAGTATTCCGGCACCGAAATTACCCCATAGACGCCTTACCTTGGTTTGATCATCCTGTCCCGCGCTTAATATCTGGCAGGAGAGTAAGAAAAATAGAAGAATTGCCTTGTCGAAGTAGCATGGGGTTTTCTCTGCCCTTGCTTGAGATGCGGCTGGTCTGCTTGACGCACGCGTTCCGAAGAAATTGAAGTAACACCGGGTTGATTTTTTCATGATTCCTCCATCATCTTACCCATTATTTCCTTCAGCAGCTTGCCCGCAACCATTGCGGTCATGCCGTGCAGATCCCGCTCCGGGTTGAATTCTACAATATCGGCTCCTACCAACTTTCCGCGCAAGTTCTGAATAATATTCAGGACGTCGCGAGTACTCATCCCACCTGGTTCATGATGCGAGACTCCGGGAGCAAAGGCCGGATCGAGACAATCCATATCCAGCGATAGGTATACCGGCCCATTAAATACAATTTGATCTGCCCGGCTTATTCCTCTCATCTCGATTACTTCCACACCGAAGCGTTGCGCTTGCTCCCGCTGGTGGCCAGTCAGCGTTCTGATTCCGACTTGCACCAACCTCTTTGCCAGATTTTCCTCCATGATGCGGGCGAAGGGACAGGCATGGGAATAGCGATTGCCGTCAAATTCATCATAGAGATCGGGGTGGGCATCCAATTGCAGCATGCTCAAGTCAGGGTACTGTTTGCCATACGCCCGCAGGATAGGATACGTTACCGAGTGGTCGCCACCGAGCGAAATCAGTCGGGCTTTCGCGCCCAGCGTCTCGCTGACCGCGCTTTCTATTTGCTCAAATGCCCTCTCCCGATCGAGCGACTGCAACTCGTCCAGGATTTGCCATTGGGGCAGTGAACCCAGGGCAATGCCATTCTCAGTCCACCTGTTCGATGAGTCGCTATGGAAAGCTTGCCGGATATGCACTGGCGCTGCCGCCGGCCCTCGGCGGTACGATGAATTGCGGTCGAATGGCAACCCTAGCACGGTTATCATTTCAGCTTGTCCCATTTGTCCATAGTTGAGCTAATCCGCCGTGAAAGTTCTGCAAGCAAACTTTGCTCTCGAACTCAATCTAAAATCAACGAAAGAAGATTGGAGAAAGCAACCAAAAGTCCAATCAAAACTGCGAATCCGACCCATGAAATACCAGATTTGTGCTCTTTGCGGTTCAGCCCTGGGGGATATTTGCCAAACGTGATGATTCGCAGGAACCTTGTCCCCAGGTAATGGCAGACAACATCAAAGACAAACGCGACAATGAAACTGAAAATAGGTGAAATAATTTCAGAGAGCATATTAGAAATCCTCCCTTTGATTCTTCCGCGTTTTGAGGGTGTTGCCTCCCAACATATTTCTTTTTAAGCTTTTCTCTTGAACAAAGAAGAAGAAATGCAAACCAGTTTCAATCGTGGGTGTGACCAGGCTGGCCTGCTGTGTGTTTTACGGCGAGCTTTGTCCTCGGTTGCTTATTTGTTGTTCGAGGTGCCCCCTTCATCATCAGGATTCCTAAGAATGGACTCCCAATTGCCCTGTGCAACCAATTGGTTGAGATGAGCAAATTGATTGCTGAAATCATCAATGACGTCGACAGCAACCACTCCTGGATATTCGTTATATGCTTATGTTATTATTGTGTTTATGTAGTGCTATAGGGTTTGGCACCGGCTTTGCATAGATGCGGGGTGTAATGAGAAGGCAATCCACTAAAGTTAAATGATAGATAACAGGAGATGGCGAGATGAAAGCAATTGAAAGGTTTGTCAAACTGGCAGCATCCGGTGTTTTAGTGACCTCCCTGATTGTGAATTTCAGTGCATGTACGGACCAGTCTCCCCTCAGTCCCGCTGTCAGCCAGACAGACGTAGACGGCACGACTCTTGGCAAAAAGAGTGGCAAAGGCAAGCGTGGAGACACCGCAACCACGTATCCGCAGTCAGCGTCTTACGACATGATCTGGGACAAGGATCTTGGTGGTTATCAGGGTGGCAATATGCACCTGGAGAACGGCTCCAAGTTCCATGTCAACGACGGATCTTTTACACCGCCGCGCGGCACAGGCAAGAGAAAGCCAGTTACGTTGACCATGTTAGTCGAAAAGAATGACCAGGGCGAACTCATCTACACATTTGGCCCTTCCGGTTCACACTTCGATCCACCGGCAGAGATTCGGTTGAAGTGGGGAGAAGTAAGCAACCGTGAGCCCAACCTATATTACATTTCTGAAGATGGCAGCTACATTGAGCAGCAAACGAGTGACATTGACAAAAAGGGAAAGAGTTTCATTCTCTATGTGCATCACTTCTCGCGCTACGCCGTCGCCTGGAGCCATTAGTCCTTAGAAATTCTCCTTGCATAAAGCCCCTCAGGTTCGCCGCTGAGGGGCTTTTTACGTTTGCTCTTTTGCAGGCGCGTGCGATCCTCTCAGAGCCAAGAATGTCTACGGCTTACACTATCCCCTCGATTCGAGCCAACTGCCCTGCTATCTGAATCACGTTTCAGCGGTCGTGGGATCTCGGTACACTGATGCTTCCATTGCGAACGTGCGAAAGAGTGTCTTGAAGCTGCCTCGTAGTCCGGTATGTGGGATCACCATTTGGCGGTGGCATTTCTGTGTGCTGAAACTTCTCTCGCCAAGATACTGCATGAGGAAGAATGTTATCGTATCCGAGCGTCGGGCGTGGTCGGTAGCCAGCGCGGACTGATGGATTGCCACCAAACGACAATTGACAATAGACGCTTGCGACTGCAGGGTGACCGCATTTTTACGTGAATGCTCTTGTGTCAAAAATGAGCTTAATCTTCGTGATTTTGCCGTCGTTTATTTCAAAGGTCTGGACCATTGTGGTTTCGACGCCTGGTTTTGAGAATTGATAAATAAGACATGCCGAGGTTTCTTTTTCGTATACTTCCAGGATTTGATATTTGACGTCTTTGGGTGGATTTTTTGCTAAAGATTCAAAGTAGGCGTCTCCGGTTTTAGATGTATGAAACGGGCCTTCAAAAACCAAGTCACTTGCCAAAAGGGGTTTCATCGACTCCAGCGGCGAGTCACCATAGAACGCTGCCATATATTTTAGTGCCAATTCGGTTGAGTTCATCGCTCATTCTTTCTGTTCAAGTTAGATTACTTTTCAGCGGTCACGGGGTTTTGGGTGGACTGAAGCTTCTATTGCGAAGACGCCGAATGGCTTTCTGAAGATGTCCTCGGGTCACTAATGTATGTGATGGGTTGAGCATCCGCCCTTTAGCTGATTAATCACTTATTCGACAGTCTCGTTCTCATTAGAGGCTGCTCCAAAGCCAAACAGCGCACCCTGAGCGATTTTGGTGGAGTAGGCGCTTTGGCTGAGTGTGAGGTACGTGCCATCCACCTGTCCGGACCTGGCTCGATACTCGCGGGCGTGTTCTTCTGACCAGAAGAAGAGGCTCTTGTTTCAGTAACCGTCAATGATATTCGGGTCGCTGAAGGAATCCCAATCGACGTCCGGCTCAAAGAGCAGGGGTTCGGGCCCTCCTTCCAACACGCTGTGGTTCAGCTCGTGGTCGACAGCAAAGCGCATGCGCTTTTGGCAGTGTGCGCATTCGGTTTCAATTTCTACGGAGAGTTCGATGCCCCGTAATTGCCCTTGCACGAAGGGGGTCGCCATCGCGTCCTCCGCTCAGGCAGCGTCCAGCCTCTCGCCTGTACTGAAGACCAGGTGATGCGCAGTGCGGTCGACCGTAACCGGAAAGGCCCACGAGACGTTACCATTGTGATTGCGGACAAAAAAGAAAAGTTGTTTCTCGAGATCTGTGAGGATCTGCTCGGTGCGCGGCAAGGACAATCCCAGCGCCTGTGATATCTCGAGCGACCGCATTGGCCGACCCAACCGAGGGAGTTCGCGGACGACATGATTGCGCACAAGATGGTGATCGTTGGACATGAAATCCAGCGTCTCGCGGATTCGTGCCGGCGCCTCTGCCAGCTCCTTTTCCCAGGTCTGCCGAGGGAGGCTCGAGATCTCCAGGTCATGTCCTACAAGTATGTCTTCACTCATTCGTACTCCGTTCAGTGGGTTAGCAGCGGCAGGCCGCCTAAAAGTACTTCTTGCGTTTTGGGCTGTGGCTTAGGAAGCCGTGAGCTATTGCTGTGCAATTTTTATGGCAACAAAGGTCACATCGTCGCTCAATGATCGCGAACTTGTGAAGTCGTTCAACTCCGACATCAATTCCTCATATATGTGTTTCGGCCCAGGCTCAGCGGCCAGGCGTTCAATTGCATGCTTAAATCTGTTAAAGCCGAACTGTTCGGCAGAAACATTGGCTGCTTCAACAATGCCATCGGTCAAAAGTATGAAGAGATCCCCTTTGTCGAAAAATATCTGTTGGGACTCGTAGTTTGCTTCCTTTGCCAAACCAAGGGCCAATCCAGGGTGATTTCGCTCCACAACCGTTCCAGCTCTATTCTTGTACTGGAACATTGGCAAATGCCCGGCATTAACGGTTGTAACAGAATTTGTCGTCAAGTCAAACTCGCAACACTTGAAGCTGACAAACATCTTTTTGTCAGAATTTTCCAGAATTGTGCGGTTCATCGATTTGACTAATTCTTCAAGTGACGATGTATGTTGCAGTGCGGTTCTAAATGCACCTTTGGTGATTGCCATTAGAAGTCCAGCCGCGATATTATGTCCCGAGACATCACCAATAGCCACCACAAATTTTTGCGCTGAAAGTCTGGTGACCTCAAAAAAATCTCCGCCTATTTGATAGGCTGACTTCGTCTTGCCGAACAGTTCGTAGCCTTCCCCACATAAATCTACTGTGGGTACAAGCTGAGATTGAATGTCCTGAGCAATCTTCACCTCCGTTTCTATTCGTGTTTTTTCCACCGAAGTCTTTTCCGTCACATAGCCATATATAAAAATGCCCGCGAAAATGGAAATCAAACCAATGAGCCATAGGCCTATTGTAGCTGGACCAGGTTGTTCGGAAAGAACGCCCTCACTTGTTCCCTCCAACATGACGACCAGTCCTGCCACACCGATACTCAAAAATACAGTAATGCTCATGATCGCGGTTTTGTATTTTCTCAAGCGTGGAATCAGAAAGGCAAGAATCACAAAAGGGAAAAAATTAAGAGCACAGACCACAAACATGGCCAACGATGATTTCTCTCTCAATCTTGGAAAGAGAATGGGCAATATCGTTAGGGTTGCCAGGGTCAAAACAAAGGAATAAATAATTGATAAGACCGTAGATGATTTTGGACCGGCAATAAGGTAAGGATATATTGTCAGGTGGGTAAGAATGACTAAAGCGAAGTACAGCAGTGTTAGTGCCAGGACCGCGCCAATTCTCAGTCCCAAAGAAAGATGAGAAAAGACCTCATACTCCTCTGTTGCAATCCGAACCGCCTTTTTCAAGATGGATTCTTTCATTTTCGAAAATCGTAGTGCATACTGCTCACACAGCTCGTTTGGCACTGGGATGCTCATGGTTCAGCTCGAGCAGGTCCCACTGATTTCCGTACAAGTCCTCAAAGACAGCGACCATGCCGTATGTTTCCTTTTTGGGCTCACGCACGAATCTTATCCCCTCGGAAAGCATATCATTGTAATCCCTCCCAAAGTCATCCGTGTTGAGAAACAGGAATACCCGCCCTCCGGACTGATTGCCGATGAAGGCTTCCTGTTCGGGCTTCGCGGCCCTGGCTAGCAATAGAGTTGTCCCGCTTGATCCAGAGGGAGAGATTACCACCCAGCGTTTATCCTGCTCCGGTTGATAGGTGTCTTCGATCAAGGCAAAATGAAGCTTTCTGGTGTAAAACTCTATTGCCTCATCGTAGTCTCGAACGATTAAGGCTATGTGTACAATCGATTGCCTCACTCTATCTTTTCTCCGCTACTCAAGATTCTGTCCTCGCATCACGCTGCAGCCGGTTGGCTATTGCGGCACATGTGTTACGGAAATCATTATCTGGGTAATAGGCAAGAAAAAGATGCAGGAGGGAGCCCGGCCTGAACAATTTGCAAACCACGAAGTTCACGAAGAGCACGAAGGAAAAATCTGAAAATACCATATCGTGGCGGACGCTCATCGCGTTGCCTGAGTCTGTTGACGTGGGTCATTGCAAGGATCAAAATCGCCCTGCCGAAGGACGCTAAGTGGATTTGCCGTCAGGTACTTTCACCAATTTGGCTGCATGATGTGTACTCCCCAATCTCTGATAAGAGAAAGAGCCCTCCACACGAATAAATGACACATTGACCGGCACTGCGGCAATGTAGTTATATTCAGTTTTGACTCCAGGATATATGAAGGTGTAATTCCAATGTTCCGGAACCCAGCTTCCTTCTCTTAGCAGGTGGGGAATTCTTACTTGACCTCGAATTGATTCGTCTCCGGCCTCGATTACGTCGTCGCTGTTCAAGGCCCTGATTTTGAAACCCAAATCTTTGATTTTCAATGGCACGACACCCTTGTTTTCAATTTGGGCTAATACTTCAAATAGGACCTGGTTGTTTTGAATGCCGACAAAGTTGGCAGACACTTCAAACACAACTCTCGGGAAATGCTCGTCTCTTCTCAAGAATTTGACCACACCCCACCATGCGCCGATAACCAACGCTACAAATGCGATACCTTTCGAAGCGATGTCAATTATGTCTGCCATGCTCTACCTCATTGTGTTTGAAACGTTTTGGCGGTTGTGCCTGGTTTCGGTGCACCGAAGCTTCAATTGATGAGTTACGGAAGCGCCTTTTAAAGATATCTTCATAGTCGGACAGGAAGCGTAAAATGAAAGCGGCCGGCGCATGAAGTATTAAAATCATTCCGGGGAGGAGAAACAAGAAAAACGTGACATGGATGTACTCTACAGCTCATTTATTTGCTGGTGCCGTTTTGCGCCGTGGGAAAGTGCATTGATGTTTGCACACCACAAACTGAAACCAGCCATGAAACAAAATCTGCGCAAGCAGTGTTTGTTAGGACATATCCGAATAATTCCAACGTGGAGGGATCGCTATCGACAAGAGAATGTCTTCAGTCTTTGCCGGCCTTGCCTTGCTCGCCGCCACCGGGCTTTTTCTATACGCTGAAACAGATCAGGTTCACATCGTTACGCAGGGAGCCGGTGACGTCGCTGCATGGCCGCGCTGGCGGGGGCCTTCCGGTCAGGGCTGGGTTGAGGGAACAGGCTATCCGGATAAATGGTCCGCCACCGAAAACATCCTTTGGAAGTCGGAAGTACCCGGCAGCGGCAACTCATCGCCGATCATCTGGGGCGACCGGATTTTCCTGACCACGTCTTACGCCGGCGGTAAACGGCGCTCCGTTCTTGGCTTCGACCGCAGCAACGGCAATAAGCTCTGGGAGACATTTGTGCCGGACAAAGACCCAGAGTCGAGCCACCGCAAAAACGGCCACGCCTCTGCAACTCCGACCACGGACGGCAAGGCTGTTTATGCCTATTTGGGCAACCATGGCGTTGTGGCAGTTGACTTTCAGGGCAAGGTTCTGTGGAGTCGTGCTCTCGGCAGTTTCGATGCGTATCATGGCACCGCCTCGTCACCGTTGCTCTACGACAACCTGCTCATCATCCTGCAGGACAGCCAAAACGGCTCATTCATCATGGCGCTGGACAAAGGTACGGGAAAGACCGTCTGGCGCAGAGATCGCAATGCCCGTGTAGGTTGGACCACGCCGGTGGTTGTGCACGTGGCCGGCCACGATGAACTCATCGTCAGCGGCCAACAGCAGGTGACGGCTTACAATCCGGCGACGGGGGCTGAACTCTGGTATGCGCGCGGCAACACGTTTGAGGCGATTCCGACGCCCGTGGTTGGGCATGGTTTGATTTTCTGCTCCTCCGGGCGGGCAGGTCCCACTCTCGCCATCCGGCCCGGCGGCTCCGGCGATGTCACGCGCACACACATTGCCTGGCGGGCGTCAAAGGGCTCGCCGTTTGTGCCGGCGCCGGTTTTGCACGGGGACTACCTGTACATGGTCAACGATATGTCCGCAATCGCCACCTGCTACAACGCGAAAACCGGGGACGTCATGTGGCAGGGGAGACTGGGCCGGGCGCAGCGCGAAGGCTTTTCCGGCTCCCCGGTTGTGGTGAATGACAAAGTGTTCTTCACGAATGACAACGGGCAGACATTCGCTCTCGCTGCCGGACCGGAGTTTAAATTGCTGCATGTCAACGACCTGAATGAGCGCACGCTGGCGTCTCCGGCCCTGGTGGATGGCAAGTGGTATTTTCGGACGGATGAGTATTTGGTTGCGATCGGAAGAAAGTAAATTCGGGTGTCACAAAGCTAGGGGAGTGAATGTTGCATTCAAGAAGATGAATCCAATCTACCGTGACTCGAATGGTTGGGAAAGGACTTTTTGAAATCCCAGCCTTGCTGGCGCTTGAAACATCGGAGAGTGGGGGAGCATTATGCTTCTGCAAGCTTATTAGGCAGAATTCCAAGTTGCCACAGCTCTTTTTCCAATGACCTTATTGAGTGTTTCCGGAGGTCATAATTTATTCCGCGAACGCCCAAAGATACGAATTCTTGGACGAATTGTGATATGTCATCGATGTAGAGAATCTCCCGGGGAGAAAATCCAGTGTTCTTTATGCAGAGGTTAAAGATCTTTTTGTTTGGTTTCCGCACCCCCACCTCAAATGAAAGAGTCAGTTGCTCTGAACCACAAAAATGGTTTTTTATAATCGGGAGTTGCTTAATGTACTGCCAATGGAGTCGGTTGGTATTAGAGAGAAGGAAAAGGTCAACGTCATCACCAATTTTTTCAATTAAACATTCCATCTCTCTGTTCGCAGAAAATATGTCGCCCCATATCCGTGAAAAATCATCGAAACTTATTCCATTCGCTTTGGTAATGGTTATGATCGAATCGTAGAACTCGTGCGATGTAGTTTTCCCTTCATCATATGCTTTCTCAAGCCCGCTTTGAAAAACAAAGTCGTAGATTTGATTCTGTGAATATTCACTATGTGCTGCAAGTGCTCGACACGACTTCATGTGGTCAAAGTCGGCCAATACCCTACCAAAGTCAAAGACAATTGCCCTAATTGGACTGTTCATTTTCGTAACCATGGGTAAGCTATATTTTGTTAGCAATTCTATGTATGTATAGGTACTGAAGTATTCCAAAGAAGAAAAAAACACCCAGCCCTACTGAGCGGGCCAATAGGGGGGCCTTCGAGCTCAGAGAAAGAATCATATAGGTGTCCAAGGCCAGTATCATCGAAAACATGTACCCGTGAATAGCGGCATTCGAGAAGATGGCTATCCATGTTGACTGCGTGCCGGTAGGTTTATCCCTTGAGTCTGTTTTTTGATGTTCGGCTGTCGATAAGGGACATTTGTCCAGCAGTCCAATGGTATCTAGTTCAGCCCCAGATTGCTTTTCATAATGGCTTAATATGTGCAGAATGATTCCTTCAGCCTTATAGAAGTGTCGTCTGAATTCTCCAGATAGCTTAGCGACAGCAACAAGAAAAAACAAACCTATAAAAAAATGTAGGGGCAGTATCACAAATTCAAAATTATTTATTTCATATCGTGATTCTTTGAAATATCCAGAAAACATGCCCGCAAAAAGGAATCCCGTCAAAGTGAGATACGCTGTAACCATCCATGATCGTTGTGTCTCTTGGAAACGCGCATGTATCTTGTGATGCTCATACGCCTTTAGAATCAAATCAAAAACAAACTCTTTGTCATCGTCAGCTATCGAAGAGGCTTGTTCTTTCATCATTTCACATCTTATTGAGATGGCTAAAGAAATACTCGGTAGAGTAAGAGAAGCTTGACATCGCGATAAGATACTACACGAACCCCACAGAAACCCGGCTTCATTCCCGTGTGTCATTCATCCCAATTACTCTTACGAGTATGTAGACCGTCAAACATTGTCATACCCGAAACTATTAACCCTTTTCGATAAAGTCCACAAAAATTGCACAATCTTAGATTGAACATCCCTAACAACCAATAGCAAAATTCTTGATGAAGGCGCAGTTGCTTAGGGCAAAGGAGTCAAAATGGTGCGCCGTTTTCATTAAGAACCAGGTCTTCGACCCGTTTCCCGCAACAATCCAGACCATTTACTTGTCTGCTTATTATCAGAAACCATTTGACGAGCACGGAAGAGAAAAATGCTGCACTGCATCCTTTTTGTGGGAAACATCTTAATTGACTGTGCCGTAAGTTTCTTAAGTGGCTACACACCAATATTGATTCTCGCTATAATCTTTTTGTAATCAGGAGTCTACAATGACGAAAAAGCTGATGGGCTTGTGCATCATTTTCTGCCTTGCTGTCACATTCAGCTTCAACTGCGCCGGTGATGATGCGCCCAGCAAGAATGACAATGACAGCGCGGCCAGCGATTCGACCAGTGCCGCGGAAGAAGAGGACCAGGAACAGGAAGAACTCACTCCGGTAGAAACCACGGTCGCGGCCACCGGAGACATCTCGTCCTACATCCTTTTGAGCTCCAATCTTGAGACCGAAGAGATGACCGATGTCTTTTCCCGTGTCCAGGGTTTGATTGAGAAAATCTCCGTCGAAGAGGGTGACTACGTCAAGAAGGGGCAATTGCTCATCAGGCTGGAGCCGGACGAGCTGGCGTTGCGGGAGGCCCGGGCGCGCGTAGACTACGAGCAGGAAAAGAACCTTTATGAGCGCAAGCAGGCAATGTTTGACAAACAACTGTTGAGCAAAGAGGAGTTTGAGACAGCGGGGTTTGGCGTCGAGGCCAAAAATATTCTCTGGCAGGAAGCCAGGTTGAACCTCGAACACACGCAGATCACGGCGCCGATCTCCGGCTACATCGGCGAACGCCTGCGGCGGCCGGGTGATCGCATCCAGCCCAGCGACAAGCTGTTTACTATCGTCAACAATCAGGAGATGATCGCGGTCGTGCACGTGCCGGAAAAGGAGGTCGGAGTCGTCAGGAAAGGGCAAAAGGCCTTCGTGACCTCACAACATTTGTCCGGTTCCGAGTTTCCCGGGTGGATCAAGCGGGTCAGCCCCGTGGTCGACCCGCAGAGCGGCACGTTCAAAGTAACCATCGGCATCCGCAATCAGGAGAACCGTTTGCGTCCCGGCATGTTTGTCAATGCGCACATCATCACCGACGTGCATCAGAACACCGTGCTGATCCCGAAGACCGCGGTGATTTATGAAAATGAGAACATTCACGTTTTCGTGGTGCGCGATGGCAAGGCTGCCAAAGTGATCCTGCAACCCGGATACCAGGACTATGAGAAGATCGAGTCCCTGGACGGGATCGCAGCCGGCGAGAAAATCATTGTGGTCGGTCAGGCCGGTTTGAAAGACCAGGCCGGTGTCAATATTGTTGCGGAGCGTGAAAACCCGGCGGCGACGGCCCAGCTTTCGAATTAGCCTGAATGATTTGTCAATTGCAGAATAGCAGACCAATGGTCTGCCGTTTCATGGTTGCCCATTGCCGTGCAGGCCGTTTCACCTTGCTAACCTAAGAGTCTCTCATGTCCAATTCAGAAACGAAACGTTTTTTTGAATTTACCACTTCCCGCCCGGTCGCAATCCTCATGGTCGTGCTGGGTTTCTGTGTTTTTGGTTTTATTTCCTACAACCAGTTGCCGGTCAATCTCATGCCGGACATTTCCTACCCATCACTGACTGTCAGGACCGAGTATGCCGGCACCGCGCCCGAGGAGGTTGAGACCACCATCTCACGACCGGTGGAGCAAGCTTTGGGCGTCGTAAACGGCCTGGTCAGTATTAGCTCCATTTCAAAAGCGGGCCAGTCGGACGTCAAGCTTGAATTCACCTGGGACTCGAACATGAACGAGGCCACGGCCGATGTGCGCGAGAAGCTGGACCAGGTGTTTCTGCCTGATGAAATAAACCGGCCGCTGATTCTGCGTTTCGACCCTTCGCTTGACCCGATCATTCGAATCGGTGTCTCCGGGAACGCGTCACTGATTTATTTGCGCTATCTGGCTGACGAGGAGATCAAGCGCGCCCTGGAAACAGTGGAAGGCGTGGCTGCGGTAAAAGTTAAAGGCGGTCTCGAAGAGGAGATTCGCGTCGAGTTGAACGAGCAGCAGCTTACACTGATCGGGATCGACATCCAGCAGGTGCGCGAACGTCTGCGGCAGGAGAATGTAAACCTCGCCGGCGGCAACCTGAAGGAGGGGCAAACCGAGTACCTGGTCCGCACTCTAAATGAGTTCCAGACCGTAGACGAGGTCGGAGAGGTGGTGGTCGGCAACTGGAACGGCACCGAGATCAAGGTGCGGGATATTGCGCATGTCAGCCGCACGTTCAAGGACAGAGAGATCATCACCCGCATCAGCAACACCGAAAGCGTCGAGATCGAGATTTTCAAGGAAGCGGACGCCAATATCGTGAGCGTGGCCGAGCGGGTCCGCAACAAGATCTTTGGGTCTCCCGAGCAGCAGGAATTTGTCAAGAAAATGAAGGAGGACAAATTCAAGAAGCCGCCCAAGCCCAAGAAGGAAGCAGAAGAGAAAAAAGCAGATGCTGCAAAAGCCAAGAAGGGCAAGGGCAAAAAGGGCAAAGGCCATGGAAATGGCGATAGGAACCGTGAGGCCATGGTGGCCAAACAGATGACCAATTTCATCAACTACAGCCTGCCTGGCGACGTCAAGATTGATTTGCTTTCCGACCAGTCGGTCTTCATCAAGAATTCGGTGGACGAAGTAAAAAACACCGCGATGATCGGCGGCCTCTTAGCTGTTCTGGTTTTGTTTGTTTTTCTGCGCAAACTATCCGCCACTTTGATCGTGGGGTTGTCCATCCCGGTGTCGATCGTAGCGACATTTGCCCCGATGAAGATATTTGACGTCTCTCTGAATATCATGTCACTGGGAGGTCTGGCACTGGGTATCGGAATGCTGGTTGACAACTCTATCGTGGTGCTGGAGAGTATCGCGCGCTGCCGCGACGAGGGCGACAATCTCATACAAGCCACGATTCGCGGCGTGGAGGAAGTAGGTGGGGCCGTCTTTGCGTCGACTCTGACGACCATCGCGGTTTTCTTCCCGATCGTTTTTGTCGAAGGCGTGGCGGGCCAGATTTTTGGCAACATGGCGCTGACAGTGGTTTTTTCACTATTTGCTTCTCTGGGTGTAGCGTTGTTTCTGATCCCGATGTTGTCGTCGCGCCAGAGTTCGACTTTTACCAGGGGCGTGCAGGTCGAACAAATTATTCAATACCACATTTTCAGATTCTCGACCGAAGGGAAGATCGACAAGCTGCTGGTAAGAAACAGCCAGGGTTGGCTGACCAAGCTGGGCTCGGGCGCTCTCTGTTTTCTGCTTACGCTGGGGCTGATTTTGTTCAAAATACTGCAGGCGCATATGGCGGTGCTTTTGTCGTTCGCCAAACGCATAGTGCTTTTCGCGGCCGTCATTGTTTCGCCCTTGTTTGGCCTGATGCGACTGGTACGTGTTTTTGACTTCCGCATCAGTGATTGGTTGACTGCGGTGGCGGCGCAGAAAAACCTGTTTTTCATCACGTTTCCGGAAACCGTTTGGCCGGATTTTATGGTCGTACGGTCCGTTAGTCCGCTCGTGCAGGACATGCGGACTATGCATGCAAGCTTTAAGCAAATAGGCCCGCTCAGGGTACCGGGCCCGCTAACATTGCTCAAACTGCCTTTTGTCCTGGCGCGGTTTTTCTTCCACTTTCTCCTGGAACTCGTTTTCCGCGTGGTGCATTTCCTGGTCATTGCAATTGCGGTCATCCTCAAAGGACTGTTTCTGATGTTGAAGTTAGCCCTGACTGTGCCGTCAAGGCTGATCGTGTCCGGTTTTAACTTCGGTTACAGCCGACTCGACACCGCTTATCCCAAGATCCTCACGCGTGCCTTGGAGAGCCGGGGTCCGGTTTTGGGTACGGTTTCCGTGCTTTTCCTGTTGACTCTTTTCGTGATCGGTCCGCGTCTGGGCAGCGAGCTTATTCCGGAAGTGCACCAGGGTGAGTTCAACGTTGAACTGACATTTCCCGTGGGGACGCCGGTCGAGCAGACTGACGCTAGAATTGCCCGGATCCAGGGCTACCTTATGGACCTGCCGGGCGTAAAGAAAGTCGCCTCAGTGTCCGGCACGGACAAAACCGCCAGCACGGAAAGCGAAGAGGGAGAACATACCTCGAAGATTACGGTAACTCTGAGTCGTCCGGGAGACAGGGAGCTGGTTGCAGCCGAGCCCAAGCCTCAGCAACAATCGGAGGAGACGAAGTTTGCAGCAGTGGCGGCCGATCTCAATGCCGCCTCCTTACCTGCAGACGGCCCGGAAGAGAAGCCGGAAAATGCTCAGCCGGAATATCGCGACGCCGAGGTGGTGGAAGAAGAGGAGCTTGTCGCTCAGATCAGAGATGAGCTGCGGGGCTATTCCGGCGTCCGCTGGAAAATCTCGCGGCCGGTTCTGTTTAGCTTTAAAACGCCCATCGAAGTTGAAATTCATGGCTACAGCCTGCCGAAGCTGCAGCAATATTCCACAGAGCTTGAGGAGCGATTGGAGTCCATTCCGGGAATCATCGATATCAAGTCCAACATTCAGCGCGGTAATCCCGAGGTACAAATTGTCTACAACCGGCCGCTGCTGGCACAGTATGGTTTAAACATCCGGGACGTGGCCGCCATCGTGCGCAACAAAGTTCGCGGCGACGTTGCCACGGAGTTTAAAGAGCAAGATCGCAAGATCGACGTTCTGGTACGTTTGCGCGAAACAGACCGGGAAAGCATCGACGATCTGCGTCGCATTATCGTTAATCCGGGAATCGGCAAAGCGATTCCTCTGGAAGCAATCGCGGAAATCAATGTGCGGGAAGGCCCGTCCGAGATCAGGCGCGTCGACCAGCAGAGAACAGCAGTGGTGACCGCCAACCTGAGCGGACGCTCGCTAAGCCAGGCGAGTTCAGACATTTTCGATCAGTTGCAGGACATGAATCTGCCGGAAGACTTCACCTTTTCCCTGGCCGGCCAGAACAAGGAAATGGAGACATCTTTAAACAGCCTGAAGCTGGCATTAGCCCTGGCGATCTTTCTGGTTTACATCGTCATGGCTTCGCAGTTTGAATCCACCATCCACCCACTGATCATTATTTTTACGATCCCGCTGGCGCTTATCGGTGTCATTTTGTACTTGTACGCGTTTTCCATTCCGCTTAGTATCGTGGTCTTTCTGGGGATGATTATGCTGGCCGGCATTGTAGTTAATAATGCCATCGTTCTGGTCGACTACATCAACAAGTTGCAGGAAAGAGGGATTGAGAAGACGCAGGCTATCCTGCAAGCCGGAAAGGCGCGGCTCAGGCCTATCGTCATGACCACCGCCACCACAGTGCTGGGGCTATTGCCCATGGCTTTGGGGCTCGGCGACGGCGCTGAAATAAGAACGCCCATGGCCATAACCGTGATCATCGGTCTGATTAGCTCGACCATTCTGACCCTGGTTATCATTCCCACGGTTTATAGTCTGGTAGATGTGAAGCAGCGACAGGCGTGAGACGGTAGACGTGAAAGGGGAAACGGCAAATGTGAAACGTAAAGACGTAAAACGGGTGAAGAGGAGGTGCGAATGTGCTAAGCCTGAATCACAAGAAGCTTGATGCCTGGAAGTTGGGAATTGAACTGGTAACTATAATTTATGAGATTACCGAGCACTTTCCGAAATCTGAAACTTATGGAATCACTAACCAACTAAGGCGAGCTGCAGTTTCTGTCCCGTCAAATATTGCGGAGGGCGCTGCGCGATCTTCACCGCCGGACAGGAGGAGGTTCTATCAGATAGCCCGTTCATCGCTGGTCGAGATCGATACCCAGATTGAGATCACTTTGAGGTTGGGGTTCTCTAATGACAATAACCTGAGCGAATTAGACGAGAAAATGAATCACTTATTCGCAGTTCTATCAAAATTGATCCAAGCCACCGCAAAGGCCTGAAGAGGGAGGCGGCAAACGGCAGAAGGCAGACATGGAACGTGAAAGAGAACGTGTGGCTGAGATAATGAATCGCAATATGCACACGTCTATCCATTCACATTTTCCTTTTGCCGCCGTCTCTCACGTCTGCCGTCTCACATCTGCCTTTTGCCGTTTACCTTTTGCCGTTCAAAGAAACGAGGTAACCCATGATTCGTTCCAAAGAGAGTTTGCTTCCCAAGCTTTCCGTTAACCGGCCCGTGACCGTGATCATGACTTTGATCGCGACACTGGTGATTGGCTTCATTGCATTCAACCAGATCCCGGTGGACCTGATGCCGGCCGGATTCACGCCGCCATTTTTGGGTGTGTGGGTGCCTTACCCAAATTCAAATCCGCAGGAGGTTGAAGAGCAGATCGCCAAGCCGGTCGAGGAGCAGGTGCGCACCATCAGCGGGGTGCGACGAGTGTCCACCAAAAGCAGTGGGAATGGCTGCTGGACCTTCATTCAATTTGCGCAAGGCTCTGACATGGACCTTGCCTATGCTCAACTTCGCGACCGCATGGACCGGGTCAAGGCTGAATTACCTGACGACATCGAACGGCTCTATCTGCGCAAATGGAGTAGCGACGACGATCCGATTATGTGGATCGCACTGGTTCAGGACGAACCCATTGATGACCCCTATCTGTTGGTAGAACAACACCTGCAAAAACCGTTGGAGCGAATCGACGGCGTCGCGAAAGTAGAGATTTGGGGCGCTGACGAGAAGTCGATCCTGATTCATGTCAACCAGGATTTGGTCAAAGCCTACAAGGTCAACCTTTACGAAGTCATTCAGCAATTGCGCAAGGATAATTTCTCGATTTCCAGTGGCCACGTCACCGAGGGTGAACGGAAAATCTATGTTCGTTCATTTGGAAAATTTCAGGCTCTGGAAGAACTGCGCAATCTGCCCATTCGCGGAACCAACCTGAAGCTGCGGGACGTTGCAGAAGTGAAGTACGATGTCATCGAGCGCAAGTGGCGATTGCGAATTGATGACAAGAAAGCAATTACCCTGGGAATTTATAAGGAGTCCTCGGCCAACAGCGCCGCTCTTTGTGCTGAAGTCACGCAACATTTCGAAGAGGAATTCTCCAAGGATCCGGCGCTCAGCGGCTTACGCATGGATACACTCTTTAACCAGGGCCAGTATATTGAGGAGTCGATTAGCAATCTCAAACGGACCGGGCTTTGGGGCGGACTGTTTGCTTTCTGCATACTCTACTTTTTTCTGCGCAGGCTGCGTATGACCATGATCGTCAACCTTGCGATCCCTCTGTCACTATTGATTACACTCACTGTACTCTATTTTGTGGGCTGGACCCTCAACCTGATTACCATGATGGGTCTGATGATTTCCATCGGTATGGTCGTCGATAATTCCATCGTTGTCTTAGAGAATATCTATCGCAAGCGCGCCGAGGGAGTCTCGGATCGCAAGGCGTCCCTGCAAGGCGCGAGTGAAGTTGGTCTGGCTGTGACACTGGCCACGCTGACCACAGTCGTTGTGTTCCTGCCGCTCATCCTGATGAATGACGACGGCGGTTTCCAGTTCTATATGCTGCGCATCGGCTTGCCGGTCATGGTTGCTCTGGTCGCGTCTCTGGTAGTTGCCATGGTGTTTATCCCGCTTGCGGCCACTCGCATTGTCAGCAAAAGGAAGGTCAAAGAACCAAAAGCCATCGTCGCCACCAACAGGGTTTATCGGAAAAGCGTGGCCTGGGCTATAACCCACCGGGTTGAAATGTTTGTCATTATCGTGATTGCCATGGTGTCTATGCAGTTTGCGGCTTCCAACGTAAAGCAGACCGATGACACCGAAGGCAACATTAACGACTTCCGCTTCATTTTTGAGATGCCCGATAATTTCAGCATGGAAAGCGCCGAGGGCCTGCTGGGGCAGGTGGCCGACACGATTCAGGCCAAGAATGAAATCTACGGCGTGCGTACCATTATGACGCGTCATAGCAACAACTGGGGTATGTTACGTGTGTTCTTGCATCCACCCAAAGAAGACGATTGGTATGAAGTTGCCTATGCCAACATTACACAGAAACTGGGACTGCGCGAGGATGCGATCATGAGTCGAGAAGCCGTGATCGAGGACATTAAAGAGCGCATGCCCGATTTTCCCGGTGTTGAAGTCAGAACAAGTTGGCACAGCCGTGGCGATGGGGATGATTCCTCCATTTCCCTGACGCTCTACGGAGACGATACCAATAGGCTGGCAGGGCTTGCCAAGGAAGTTGAACGGCGGTTACGCTCAATACCTGAGATTATCAGTTTGGAAACGGACCGGGAAAAAGGTGCGGACGAGATTCACCTGGTCATCAAACGGGAGCAGGCAAAGAAATACGGGATCTCGCCAAACATAATTTCCGGCACGGTGCAATATGCCCTGCGCGGCTTGCCGCTGCCCAAGTACCAGACTGAAGCGAAAGAAATCGATGTGCACCTGCAGTTGCGGGAGGAAGACCGACGCAATTTTTCGCAATTGAAGAACCTTACCTTCTTCACGAGTTCCGGGACCGAGGTGCCGTTGGATGCTGTGGCTACGTTTACGGTCAAGCGCGGCGTTGGTGAGATTCAGCGCGAAAACGGCAAGACGTATCTGGAGGTCAAGGCCAATACGACTGACGACGACATCGCGGGCCTGTACAAGAAAGTGGATGTGGCGATGGCTGGATTTGCGATGCCCTATGGCTACACCTGGACCAAAGGCCAGCATTTTTCACGCTTGCAGGAGGGCAACGAAAACGTATTTTTTGCCATCGTCTTATCAATTTCATTTGTGTTTCTGCTCATGGGATTCTTGTTTGAGTCTTTTGTACTGCCGCTTTCGGTCATTCTCGCGATACCGTTTTCATTCTTCGGCGCATTCTGGATATTGTACTTAACCGGCACCCCGATTGACTTGATGAGCCAGATCGGTTTTGTTATTCTTGTCGGCGTCGTGGTCAACAATGCGATCGTCCTTATCGACTTGATCAACCGGCTGCGAAACGAAGGTTGGTCACGCCATGATGCGATTGTGGAGGCGGGCAAGCAACGCTTCCGGCCTATCCTCATGACCGCCTTTACCACGATTGGCGGATTGATCCCCATGGCCATCGGAAATACGTCCATGATCGGCATCCCGTATGCGCCCATGGGTAGAACCATAATCGGCGGGTTGCTTTCGTCAACTGTTTTGTCGCTGATTGCCGTGCCTTGGGCCTACACGCTTTTTGACGACATGCGAGAGTACTTCCGCAAGCTTACCGTACTGTATATGAGTAGGCGTCGGTCCGGTACGGGGGATGTTGTACGCGCCGAAGGCTAGAGGATATCTGAAAAAGAAGGAATGGGGCGGATGCCCGTCCGCCTTGTTTCTCTAATACGGTTTTTCGAGGGCTACCTCACGAGCCGGAATCCGTAATCCCGTTTTCAATGGGACACAGATCCCGTAAATATTCCCACCTGTAAATGCCGCTATCATGGCCATCACCCCAGAAGATCTGCATGGCGTAATTCCCCATTTCCTGCATGCTGGTGATTTGTCTCGTCTGGGCCGGTGGTTGTTTGAATATCGCCGGATCGGCTTCCTGCCCCATCTGGTCGTGGCCGCCGGCGCATTCTACACAGGGGCAGGCCCGGCGTATGCCATCCAGGCCATAAACCGACGCATGACCATCGCCCCACTTAATGGTCAGAGTTTGTTCCTGATGATCCACGGAAATTTCGCTGGCAAAGATTCTTGGGTCCATGACTGATCCAAAGCTATTAATCGAGTAGATAAGCGCACGGAAGAAGGCGCATTCAGTGCACGCTGCCGGCACTCCTGAAATAACAAGAAACTGCAGAAGATAGAGATCAATCTCCTTTTTTGCAAGGTTTTGTCGATGTTGCAGCGGCAGCAATTTTCACTTGCACAGCGAACCGGATAACACTATTTTGAGCTGTGACTTATCCGGTCACCATCGTCAGCATTCTGGCGCGAGCCAAGGTTTGTTGCTGGCCGGCACTCGTCCATACTGTGCGAGACCCCAGATCTGCATTCTGCCCTGACGATATGTGAATTGTTCGAAACACTTGTTTCTTTCTTGCCACTGTTTTTGTAGCTTTTGTTTGAGAGAGTTGATATTTTGCCGAGAACCTGTCCCTTTGGGAAAGTCTAAAACAGAGAACAAGCTCATGGCTTCTTTTTTAAATGCTACATGCTCCCGAGCTGTTTGGTTCGCCTGCATTGTTATCATTGAAATTCTCACCTGTGGCGCGGTAATGGGCCAGCAGCCGGTGTTTAACACATGGACGGACGGCGACTCCACCTTCGCCTTCGTCGATGCCGCAAAAACCAGAAGGGTTGAAGTCGACAGTATGGTGAGGCTTACATCGACATTGGCCACTTCCAGCGAGGTGGATTCGTTCCTGTTGCAATTGTCCGGGATCGATGCAGTTTTTGACCAGGTGAACAAGGCTGTGGTCGTCGACGTCAGCGGCGTCGAAGGGTTGGGGTTGTACCTGGTAACCGATGCCTCCGACGGCAGGGTTTTCACCATTCGATCGGACGGCGTCGAGGTCACGGAAATCCGGGGAGATCCCGGAACTCCCGAGGAGTTGCTCGGTCCGTCTGCCGCCCGTGCGTTTCGCGACCCTATCGACATCAAGATTCTTGTCACCGACCGCGGCAGCAATCGCGTCCTGCGTTTTGATTTAACCACAAAGTCACTCGAATATGTTTATCCACCCTCGGAGCAGGGATTTGAGCAGCTTAACGAGCCGGCAGCCGCGGTGCCCGTCCCCGGCCGGCCTGAAATCGTTATTTGCGATACCAGAAATAACCGAATTCTCCTTATCGATACGGCCACGAGTGCGACCGTCTGGACCGTGGGGCCTGCCATCCCGGGCGACGTGACCCTCAATGACCCGGTCGACGTCGAATGGACCGGCGTCAGCGAAGACGAAATCCTGATCACCGACCGCGGCAATCATCGGGTGCTGCGTTTTAATCAAACCAATGGCGCGGTGGTTTGGCAGTTCGGAAAAACCGGCATCGCCGCCCTGACCGACTCCACCCTGAACCGGCCGACGGACGCGCAGTTGCTTGCGAACGGCAACGTCCTGATCGCCGACGCGGGCAACGAGCGTTTGATCGAGGTCGATCAGGAGGGCCGGATTGTCCGTCCATTCTTGCAGACTCTACCCGATTTGAGGTCCGCCTTCCGGTTGGACGATGGCCGCACACTGGTCATTTCGGACAACGAACTGATTCGCCTGGGCTTTTCAACACAGATTGTTGAATCGGGAATCGGAACCGGCAAATTGAACCTTGTGCACGACCTGCGGCGCCAGGCCAGTTTTGAAACGTTACGCTGGCAATTGCTGGAGCAGCCGGCCGGCACAGGTGTGCGTTTCCAGCTCCGCTCCGCCGTGGACTTTGCCGACCTTGCGATTGCGGAATTTGTGGGACCGACTGGACCCGGATCTTACTACACGACTTCTCCAGCGGCCATCAACCCGGTTCACAACGGCAGCCGCTTTTATGACTTCCGCGTCGAGCTTTCCACCAACAGTTTTCTCGAGACGCCGGTTCTCGACCAGGTGAGCCTCGATTACCGGTTCTTTCGTTCCGATAGCACCGGCGTGATAACCTCATCGCTGATTCAGGATAGTTCGGATGTAATCATCTCACGCTGGGAGGTGCTTACATTCAACACCGTGATTCCGGGCGACCCGACCGTGCGCGACGACGTTCCTTTGGTCATCAATATTTTGGAGGCAGGCACCGACCGCCGGCTCGTGACCCTGACTGCGAATCAGAATACGTCTGAAAACAACATCAACCTGGCGCAGTTCGACGTCCTGCGCAACGAGCAGGCTCTGCGGCTGCAAGCTGTGCTGCAAACCAATAATTCTTCGGTCTCCCCGGTGTTGGACGATTGGAGCATTTCCTGGCGCCGCACCGTGCCCGAAAATGCCAGCATAAGTTTCACAGACAATCTGGGCTTGCCGACCGAGGTGGTGCGCACCGACTCACTCGCCACGCTGGGAGAGAATCCACCGCGCAATGTTTTTATCGCGCTCATCGACCAAAATATCCTCGCGGTCAGAGACACCGTCACGGTTACGGTAAGCGCAGCTTTGAGCGGCGACATACAAATGGTGACGTTAGAACGCCAGGGCACCGGCATTTACAGTTTTCCGGTAGGTATCCCTGCTGTAATTACAAACACTGCGACCGCTGCCAACAACCGGCTGGAAGTTTTTGACCGGGACACACTGATCGTGCGGTACGTCGATCCGTTCTCGCCTGAGGATACTGCCACCGATCGTGCGCTTGTACTCGAATTCACATCAGGCAGGCTACAGGTCGAAAATCATACCGGGTTCGTGTTTACCGGCAATGAAGAGGTCACTTTTTCGGACTCTCTTTATCTGCGCATATCGGATGAGACTGACCGGGATTTTTCGTCCGCGCAAGATACGATTTTTGCCAGCCT
The DNA here is from genome assembly GCA_029262055.1 of Candidatus Zhuqueibacterota bacterium. Classification (GTDB taxonomy): domain Bacteria; phylum Zhuqueibacterota; class Zhuqueibacteria; order Oceanimicrobiales; family Oceanimicrobiaceae; genus JAJDAD01. The sequence goes on along the minus strand of JAJDAD010000090.1, from coordinate 20,268 downwards.
GCTCGACCGCGATACGAACGACTCCGACCAGGTCATGCTGGTTGAAGTGCCTGATGCCGGTGGACGATTCACTACCGGTAATTTCTTCAGCGTCAGAGGGATTCCACTATTCTCTGCGCAAAACGGCATTCGCAACGACGGACGCCTGCAAACCTTACCGAACAACGAGATCATAGCCCGGTACGTCGACAACGTGACTCTGGAAGTGCCATTGCAAGTCGAGCCGGATACGACGGACGGGGATGGCGTGTCAGGTCCCGGGGCATTTAATTTCCAGATTGCACCTAATCCTTATCGCAGTGGCAGTTCTGCCATGTTGCGCATGCGCATGGAGGCCAATTCCGGCAGCCTGCGGCTGATAAAGGTAGAGATTTATAATGTCGGCGGTGAACGCGTTCGTACCCTGGACGGGGCCACGTTGCTGATGGATCGTGGCATCGATATTCCACGCCAGAACCGTTCCACCAGCCGCACGCAGTGGTGGGACTTACGCTCCGGCAGCTCCTCCGGACCGCTAGTCAGCAGTGGCACCTACTGGGCCAGGTTCTCGGCTGTGTTTACCGGCGAGTCCGGCACCCCTGAAGATGTCACCTCCTTACGAAAATTTATTGTGATTCAGTAACTTTCCTGATTTTAACGTTTGTGCGAATCGGAAAAAAAGTCATGAATTCTATCTCATTGAATGTAACGCCAACCCCGGGCAAAGCGGTACCACTGTCTTTGCCGGAAGGCATGCTTCCGAATGACGGAAAGGGAGTCGGCCTTACCTGCGGCCGTACGGGTGCAGGTTCACCGTCCCGGCCGTCCGTGTCCGGAAGATCTAGCTGCAGCCGTTTTCAAACCACCATCACCGGCTCCATGCGAGCTGCGGCTCTGGTGTTGATTCTGCTGGCGCAAGATGTTTGTGGTCAGAGTTTTGGGAATCTCGCGGCGCCTTTTTTGCGCATCAGTCCCAATGCCCGTCAGGTCGGCATGGGAGAGGCTTTTACAGCCATGGCCAACGAGCACAACGCGTTGCGCTACAATGTCGCCGGCCTTGCCTTGCTGGAGCACATGGCCTTTTCGTTGAATTATCACAATTGGATCGACGACACCAACCAGGGAAATATCGAGGTCTCGCTGCCGATGAGCAGGGGTGTGGTCGGCTTTGGCCTGACTTTCTTTGACCAGGGGGAGATCAACGCCCTGGACGAGAATTTCCAGCCGACTTTAAATGAGGGCGGCAGCAATGACGTCATTCTGACCGGCGCCTACAGTACATCGGTGGGCAGTGAGAACAACATGATTGCGTTCGGCGGCGGCGGAAAATTCATCCGGCAGGATCTGGCCGGCTTTTCGAGCTCCGCCTTAGGAATTGACATTGGCGCGACCTACATCACGCAATACCTGTCGTTTGGCTTGACCCTGCAGAACCTGACCCTGAAAAAGGCGAAGTTCGACAATCGCTCCGACGTATTGCCGCAGACCCTTCGGGCCGGAGCGGCCGGTCGATTTCAGCTTGGGCCGGACATGAAGCTGAACCTGGCCACTGATGTAGCCAAAATGCGCGATGACGGCACGGTGCGGGTTTACACCGGAACGGAACTGCAAGTCTCAGACATGTTTGCCATCCGCACCGGCTACAAGTTGCACGACCGGGAAGCCTCGCGCTGGGCTTTGGGCCTGGGCCTTACTGTGCCGACGCAGTGGTTCGCCAATTCAAAGACCAATGTTGACTATGCCTACTCCCCTTTGGATGATTTTGATACCTCCATCCATCGCTTCTCCTTTACGTTTACTTTCGGTGTGCTGGAGCCGCCGCCACAAATGGACCCGCTTGCCGTACAAAGGCTGAGCGAAATCCAGCGTCAAATGGAAGACAGGCTGAAGGACACTGAAGAGGCGCAGCGTCTGGCGCAAGAGGCGCGCCGACAGGCTGAGGACGCCCGCCGCCGCGCTGAGGAAGCGACTCTGCTTGCGGAAATGCGCGCCGAGGAACTGGGACGCCGGCTGGCGAGAATCGACAGTATCGCCGCTGCTTCCGGAGGAAAGATCGAAGTCACGCACGTGCCTGATACCTCGCGCATCAACGTTTCTTTACGCATCAATTTTGATTTTGACAAAGCGGTTATCCGTCCCTCTGAATTTGCCACCATGGGGCAGATCGCCGAGGTTTTGAATACCTTCCCGGAGTCGAAGCTCCTGATTGCCGGACACACGGACAGCATCGGCACCCAGGTCTATAATTTCTTTCTTTCGGAGCGCCGCATGGAGAGTGTCAGGCGCCACCTGATTTCCGACGGCAACACCGGCGACCGATTTTTTATGCCGGTCCCGTACGGCGAGACCAGGCCGATTGCGGACAATGGTTCTTCGAATGGAAGAGCGCGCAATCGTCGTGTCGATTTTACAATCTTCACGCGCGATGCTCAGCCCGATATGCCGGACGGCTCGGCGATTGTCGGTGTGGAGGCTGTCGGCGACACGTCGATTACCATCGTGGCTAATGGCCGCGTTACTTTTCGCAAGTATGAACTCGAGAATCCCAAGCGTATCGTGTACGATTTTCCAGGTGTATTTAGCCTCAGCCCGTCGGAAACGTTCGAGTTTGTCGGCGGTTCGGTTTGGCGCGCCCGCATCGGTTTTCACCCGGAGAAACCACTTACCCGGGTTGTGTTCGACGTCATCGGCGACGAAGATGTCGAGTATGCGGCTCAGGTCGTGGATAACAAAGTTGTGGTCGGGTTTGAGTCCGCCGGGATGATCACGAGGAAGAGGTAGCCCGAATCACTTGCCGGGTATCTGATCAAAAAGTCCTATAGGTTTCGAAGGCGCTTATGACGCCCTCAAGTGCGGTTGTAGCGATCAGGTGCTGTGAAACCGCACGGTTCATTTTTGTGCTCCCCGCTGTTGCCGGAATGATTTGATCTCCGGAATTCCTCCGTTTGCAGCTTGTCTCGCCGATGTCGACCTGTTTCGGAATATCGCATGACAATTCCGGACAGTAATCCGTCTGGTCGCCTTTCCAGGCGATTCACGGCCTAGGAGAACCCACAAGGGAATAATTTAACGTATCTACTTGTAATATAAGGAATACACCAGGGAACGAACCCAACTTTGAGCGATAATTCGATGCGTATTCCCGTTCTTGTTTTCCTCTCCGCCTTTCTGTTGCTCACAACTCAAAATCTTCAGGCCCAAGAAACATGGCTGCGTACGAATGGTCCAGGCGGCGGCACTGTTTTTGCTCTCATTGAAGTGCCTTCCGGTGACCTTTATAGCGGTACGTCCGTGGGTTTCTTCCGTTCTCAGGACGGTGGCAACTCCTGGGCGGCCCTGAGTGACAATTTCTTGCGGGACGCCGTGCAGGCTTTTGCCGTCCGGCCGCAAGGAGATGTTTTCGCGGGTTCGCTGAGCGGCGTCTACCAAAGCCCGGACAACGGCCAAACCTGGTTGGTTCGAATCGACGGGTTGACCAGTGACGATGTTGTTGCCATGGCTGCAACTTCAAGCGGGTACATTTTCGCCGGCACACAAGGTGGCGGTGTGTTGCGCTCCGATAATGATGGTCAGCTTTGGCAGCCCGCCAATACGGGTATCACCAGCAACCGGGTGATTTCCCTGCTGAGCAACAACCAGAATCAAGTTTTTGCGGGCACTTGGGGCCAGGGAGTTTTCCGCTCCGACAACAATGGAGAGAGCTGGACTGCTGTGACCGGTCTGACGTCAAATGGTGCCATCGGCAACATCGTTCACTCGCTCGCTATTAATGCCCGAGAAGAGATCTATGCGGGAACTGAAAATGGCTTGTTCCGTTCTGTGGACAACGGTGTGACCTGGACTGAGCTGGGTTCAGATTTTGCCATCGCCGTCGGTTCGAACTCGGTCATGGCAATCGCCCTTAACCAACAGAAAGACATTTTTGTCGGCACCTTTAACGGCGTTTTTCGCTCCACTGACGATGGCGTTACCTGGACGCCGATGAACGATGGTTTGGTTCTGCCGGATGGCCATCTGGTGGCAATATTCTCCTTGCTGGTCACCGACAGTGGTAGCGTTTTTGCCGGCAGTGATCGATATGGCCTGTTCAGATCTGACGATAGCGGGGTATCCTGGGGCCCTGGCGACGCTGGTCTGAGCAACAGTCACGTGAGTGATGTCGTGGTCGCGGATGATCGTACGGTATTTGCGGCCACGCACCGCGGCGTGTCGTTTTCCAACGATCTTGGTGAGACCTGGCAGGCCACAACAGACACACTCAGGGATTCCTTTGCCAAAGATGTCGAGCTGGATACTCAAAACCGACTGTTGGCAGCGAGTAGCCGGGGAATCGCTCGACTTGATTTGAGCTCAGGCACCTGGACACAACTACTGGATGGCGATTACAACGCTGTCCATGCCAGCAGCGACGGAGCTATTTTCGCGGGCTCCGGCTCGTGCGCGGCGCTGGTCTACCGGTCGATGGATGACGGCTCCGGCTGGACTTTGGTTTCCGAAGGAATTGACCTGGTCCTGGCTTGTGGGCGGGTCCTGACGATTGTCTCCGCCCCCGACAATGCACTCTGGCTGGGTACGAACGGCGGTATTTTTCGCTCTGACAACAATGGCGACTTGTGGGTCGGACGTAACAGCGGCATCGAGCATAGCAGCATTTATGACATTGCCTTTGATGAAGACGGAGATATCTTTATCGCCCAACATGGTGGTGTTTATCGATCCAACGACAATGGTGAGACGTGGATGGCTGCCGGTGACAATGCCCGAGTTGACGACATTAGAAGTTTGGTTTTTGATGGCTTTGGTACGCTATACGCGGCATCCTACGAGAAGACCGTTTTTGTGTCTGAGAACAGTGGCCAAACCTGGTCCTTTTTCCAGAGCGGTCTAACCAGCAACAAGGTGCTGGCGCTGGCATTTGATTCAAATGGCGTACTCTATGCAGGCACGGAGGACAGCGGGATCTATCGGACTGCTGAGAGCGTGACGTCCGTTGGTCAGGTTGATGGGTCCCAACCCGCTACATTCCAACTCTTACAGAATTACCCAAACCCTTTCAACCCGGAAACACGTATTCGATTTGAACTCGCAACTCCCGCAAATGTAGAGATTACCATCCACAATGTCCTGGGTCGCAGAATCCGCTCTTTGGTCAACCAACCGCTTGCGCAAGGTTTACACAGTCTCACGTGGAACGGTCGCAATGCAAATGGACAACAGGCCGCGAGCGGTGTCTACTTCTATCGCATGACCATCGGCGATTTGACGCAAAGCAGGAAAATGCTATTGCTGCGCTGAGACCTTTTTTGACCCTCTGCAGAACCTCAGTTTACCTCAATTGCATCAACAAAACACAGTTCCACCACCATGATTGGCCGTAATGGCCTTCTTTGCTACAAAAACGCTTATACCATCCGCTGTCAATCGTAGTGAAACACTACATACTGTCACGATTCACGACAAGCGGGCAAACCGCCACAACCTCATCCTTGTCAACAGATACGTGATCTAACAGATTGATATCAAGAGAGATGATGTGTTTGAAGTATTGGATGGCATTCTTTTTGCCTTCGACATCGACTACCAAACCGACCTAATTCACGCTCCAAGAAAACTGTAATGAGGGATGTCAGGATATCGTCATGACACCCCACCCGGTTCGTAAAGAAATTGCGAAACATGGGTCTAACGCGATTACCGGGGGGCTTAAGGTAATTGTAGAACGGAGTGTTTCATTTCAAAAATAGTGGTGGGACTCTCGCTATTTGGGGGACCATCATCCTGAGCATTGGATGGTCCACCTGTGGAGAACCACTTCTGCCAGCCCGCGAAGGCATGGAAATGGTTCTAAAATGAAGCATTTGACATGGAGTATGGGGCTCGCACGGTCACCGGGACGTGCCAAGTATTCCGCGCTGCTACGGCCACCATGATGCAGGCATAGTGAGACATAGTATTGTGCATCACTGACAGGGTTTTTCCAGATTAATGAGGCAAGAATTTCCAAAAACAAGGTACACCAATTTAAGTACCGAAAACCCTCGATCCCAAAAAAGAAGGAGGATTGGAAATGAAAAGGCATCTTATTCAATGCATGGTTTTGGTCTTGTTTGTCATTCTGTGGGTAGTTGCTTGCGGCGACGACAAGTCTCCAACCGGCCCTGAGCCATCTCCATTCGTGAAAGCATCTGATTGGGTGGCAAACGCGAACTGGGACACCAGAACGACTATCACCGTAAGCATGGTTGAAGAGTCCGCAGATCATTTTCATTTTAACCCGGACGAAATAACGCTTGAGGCCGGAAAACCGTATGTGTTGAAGTTCGAAAATTCGGCAAGCAACGGCGAAAAGCACTATTTTGCAACGCCCGACGGTGTAGCTGATTTCTTCAAAGCCATAGCCACCCGCAAGGTTCAGACCCCGGACGCAGAATACAAGGCCCCCTATTTCAAGGCCGTTGAACTCCTCAAGGGCGGTGAGCTGGAAATCTACTTCATTCCGGTATTGAGTGGTACCTACGACTTCTTGTGCACCATCACCGGTCATGCTGATAAGGGCATGGTTGGAAAAATCACGGTAACCGGAGGTGAGGGCTATGAGTTGGATCTGGAGGTGGCTTCCGATTGGAACAGCTCCCTTTCCTCAGATTCAAGAACATCCGGGTCGCACGCGGTTTGGACGGATGCCCAGGAAGTACCCTGCCAGATGGTCGAAAATGCCGACGGTTCGCTTGCGTACGATCCGGAGGAGTTGGTGTTGACCAAGGACGCAGGTTACAAGGTGAAGCTCATCAACGCCGCGACCAACGAAAGCAAACACTACTACACTGCACCGTCATTCTACAAGACAGTCGTCACCAGAAAAGCTGAGGACTCTAACGCGGAAATCAAAGCACCCTACCTCAATGCGGTCGAATTGCTGATCGGCGGCAGTACCGAGCTTTTCATAGTGCCGACTTCGGCCGGGTCATTCGAAGTCATTTGTACGATTGACGGCCACCAGGATGCGGGAATGCATGGTCACATCACAGTCCAGTGACCTGGTCTGGCGCTGGCCTGCACGATCCGGATAGCGGGCGAGGAAGACAGAGGTTCTCGCCCGCTATTGGAAAACGCCACAATGCTTTTCTGGTGAGGTTGACAAGCCATATGCAGCAGTTTGGAATGAAGGAGAAAAGTATGGAATTGAAAAGATTGGTCCAATCAGCCGGACTGCGTTTCCTAACTTTCATCAGCGTAAGCGCTGCAACAGTGCTCCCACTTCCGGCGAATGGACAGAACGCGATGCCTGCAGCCATAAGCAGCAGGACCGAGGCGCCTTTGACAAATGACGACGTGCTTGCTGCATTTCGTGGACGCCGTGTTTATGACAGCGCCTGTGCTGCTTGCCATGGCGTTGCCGGTGACGCCGTGGCGCCCGTGTCCGATGCTCTTGATCCAGCGCCCCGAGATTTTACCTCAGGTGTCTACAAGTTTCGATCGACCCCGAGTGGACAGCTACCAACTGACGAGGATCTGTACCGCACGATTACCGACGGTATTCCACGAACCAGTATGCCGGGCTGGAGGTACTTGCTAACCGAACAAGAGCGGCGCGATGTTGTGGCTTACATCAAATCATTCTCAGCTAAGTTTGAAAAATACAAGCCCGGGGTTTCGGTCGACATTACCAACGAATTTGAGATGACCCCGGAAAGCACTGTCGAAGGGAAGTATCTCTATTTGATAATGGAGTGTTGGGCGTGTCATGGCGTTCGAGGAAAAGGAGATGGGCAATCTGCCAGCACCCTGAAGGATGAATGGGGAGAGAAGATCAAAGCGTTTGATTTCACCATTGGGAATTACAAAGGCGGAAGCGATAATCGCAGCATTTATAAAACCTTCATCACTGGCCTGAACGGAACACCGATGCCGTCTTATGCTGATGCTTTTCTATTCGGTGGTGACAGCATCGATGACCTGTCAAGCTACAAAGCTTCTTATTCCGATTCTGAAATTCAGGCCCTGCGAGCGTACCTGGATGCACAACCAGGAGAAGAAGAGTTAAGCAAGATGTCAGAGACGGAATTAGGAACATTGGCTAATCGTCGAAGATGGGCATTGGTCCACTTTGTAAAGTCCCTTTCAAGAAAACCCGGACTGTTTTATCGGCTATTCGTGCACGATTACGAAGTTACTCAATAGGAGCGCGCCAAGATGATGAATCGAAGGCTTAGGAGTGAAGCTGTCTCTGCTCTTGCTGCAATCGGTCTTATCGCCGTAACATCGTGGCTTTCTTGTCACGGGGATGGCGTGGGATTGACGGCCGTTGGTGATCCCCAGGGGGCTTCCGGTTTTTCTGCTCAAATTCAACCGATTTTCAACTCCAATTGCGTCCGCTGCCATGCTCCCGGAGGCCTGGGTTACATTCAAACTGGAGGCACTCAAAACGACGGTCTTGACTTGAGCCGCGGGGATTCGTACGACAGCCTTGTGCGACAACTAACCCATCAGCTCCCCGAGACCGCACCACAATGGCGAGTTCTTCCCGGGGATGCTGATGCCAGCTATGTGGTGCAAAAGATTGTTTCGGGTGCTCCCAAGTTTGGCAAACGCATGCCGTTTGATGGCCCGCCGTACCTTTCACAAGCGGAGATTCAGTTGATAAGAAACTGGATTGAACAAGGAGCCCCTAACGATTGATTAGGAGGGATTCAAATGCCAAACAAAACACCTGCAATGCGCGTGATTCCGGCATTTTTCATATGTGTGATTCTATTCATTGAAACCTTGCCGGTCCACGCCGAACCCTACCTGGCCATGCGCTCGGGATTCAAGTGCTCGCAGTGTCACGTGAACCAGAGCGGTGGCGGCAAACGTACTGACTTCGGCGTGATCTACTCCCAAACGAACCTAAATATGAGACTCCTCCGTTCCACCGGCAAGCCGGTTTATTTTGATGGCAAATTGGGTCAGTCCATCTCGATTGGCGCGAATTTGCGGGCAGACGCCATTTCTGTTTTTGGATATCAAAACTCTGAAGGCGACAAAGGCGATTTCAGTAACAGTTCCAGAATACCTGAAGCAAATGTCTATTTTTTATTCGACGTTATTCCGGATGCGTTCAGCATTTACGCCGACCAGACTTTAGCTCCTGGTGCCGGCAACAGAGAGTTCTTCGGGTTACTTCAGAACCTCCCTCTGAATTCGTATATGAAAGTTGGCCGCATGCTACTTCCCTACGGCCTGCGCCTGCGGGATGATGAAGCTTTCATACGCAATGAAACCGGCTATACCTACAACAAACACGACACCGGCTTAGAAGTAGGCTTTGAGCCAGGTCGTTATTCACTCATCACTAACCTGACTGAAAACCAACTTTCTGCGGTCGGCTCCGTGACTTTTAGAAGATTTCGCCTAGGCGGTTCTTTCGGCCAAAACATGAGGAAACGTAACGATTATGTCTTTGGTACTTTTGGAGGATTCAATTTTGGGCGGTTTACTCTTCTAGGAGAAGTGGATTTCATCAGCAAAATAGGTGTCGACCAATTCGCAGGACTGGCTGAAGTAAACTATCTGGCCAGCCGGGGATTTAATCTAAAAGCGGTTTACGAGCTCTTCGACCGGAACCGGGACATCTCCAATGATCGGGATGCACAGGAACGCATAACTCTGGGCATCGAGCCTTTTATCACTCAATTCATGCAACTAGGGATATTCTATCGATTCAATCGATTTGTTCCACTGAACATACCCAAGAATCAGGACCAACTAATCGTGCAGTTCCATGCTTTCTTTTGAGGAAGCTATAGTCTAACCTGAATCCTGCTAGTGATTTCGTAAGAGGCGAGCATCCGGGACATGATTGCCAAACCTGCTTGCTGACCTCGGACCAACCAAGCCGCATGCGACCGTAGACGCGCTCGTCTTTCTCTCAGGCAAGGCCGACAAAAGTGGTGTGTAGTGGTATCGATTGGAGCATGTCGTCACGAAGCTGAATCTTGCGCTAGCATGTGTGAAAGCGCGCAAAATCTCAACCGATACCCGTTGCTGTTATTTTCTCATTCCTGCGAATTTATCTGGCCTTGTTCCCCGCCAACGGGAAAAAATGGGTGGATGGGCCTGGATCCAGCCTCGAATTGCGTGGCACAGTTTTGGCAAAAAGTTCCCGTGCCTCAACCCACTCAAGATTAATTTCGTCTGAATATCAATTGCCGGGGATGCTGCCATGTGTGACCTCAAGCTATGTGCAGTAACTGCTGGGTCTTCTCAATATCATGGGCATAGGAAGAGTACCCGAATCCTGTTTTGCCTGATACTAACTCTTGCGTTTTTCTTGTTATCTTGCAGCGAGAAGACCAATGAGGTGCCGCAAGGAGAACAGCGCATTACAATCCAGGAAATCCCGCAGGTAGCGCGCAAAGTCAAATATTTCGGCATTATTTCCAAATATAATCCTCGCTTGATGTTAGAGCAGTACCAGCCTCTCATGGATTATCTTACCGAGAATACGCCTTATAGGTTTGAACTTAAGTTAGGCAAGAGTTTTGATAGTGCGGTACAGGATCTTTGTGAGGGGGTCGTACACGCGGCATGGTTGGGTGGAGTTACCTACCTGCAGGCGCAAAAGCTATGTGACGCCGTGGCCGTTTTGAAACCTTTAAATAAGAGCAACTTACCTTTTCACCACAGTGTCACGGTAGTTAGAAATGACAGCCCTCTGCAGGAGTTGCATGAGCTTCATGGAAAAAGCATTGCCTTTGCTGCAATACATTCGACCTCAGGAAACCTGGTCCCACGTGCCTACCTGGCGAGCGCAGGTGTCCGGGTTCGGGACTTAGATCACTTTGATAATCTGCATCATGACGAGTCGGTTGCCAAGGCCGTGCTATCCGGTCGCTTTGATGCCGGGACGGTTAAGGATGTCGTCGCTCATGCGTACCTGGACAAAGGTCTGCGGGTCTTGTATGTTTCAGATCCGATTCCAAGCGAGCCAATCGTCGTGCGCCAGGACTGCGATATTGAATTTGTCAACTCACTGAAAGCAGCTCTGGTTAAGATAAACCCGAGGGATCCGGACCAGACGGGACCGTTGTCTAAGTGGCATGATGAATTTCGATATGGTTTCTCTGAGGCCACGCATGCGGATTATGAAGGTTTGCGCGAAACAATGAAGCTTATCCCCGAGCGTTGTAGTGTATCCTGTCACCTGAGATGAAATGCTTAAGGGCAACCAATGCGCCTCCTCTACACTTTAGAAACGAAGTTCGTTGCTCTGGCTTCAGTTTTAATACTGCTTAGCAGTATTATCGCAAATAGCTGGATAATCAATACTTACCGCGACCGACTCATTTCCGATGCTGAAAAACAAGCATCGCTCCTGGCCAAATCAACAGCCATTTCATTCACGAACACACTGTTGTACGAGCAGCTCGATCTCGTTCGCGAAGGAGGGCTTCTGGATAACTACATTCAAGTCTTGATCTCCGATTCATCCACATCTGTCATCGGGATCACTGCCTACGGTGACAGCGGCGAGGTCATTTCCACCAGCGACTATACCTATTACTTCGAGTCGCCGCCCCACCAGGACTTAGGACTTTGGAGGACGCTTTCTGAAATACGCTTCACTCGTCACTCCAACGGGGACTACTTCGAAGTTCTTGCTCCGTTGGCCATTGCTGGAAAACGTTTTGGCACTCTGAATATGACCTTTACACTTGCTGACGAATTTGCGCAGTTGAAGGCCTTCAGAAATCTTATGTTCTTTATCACTACTGGAATTACCGCTATCGGCATTCTCATTGCATTCCTGGTAGCGCGTACTTTAGCCAGCCCTATCAAGAGGTTGGTGGTCGAAATGCACAAAGTCAAAGGGCCACATTACGTTACATATCTGGATTCGAAGCGGGCAGATGAAATCGGTGAACTTGAGCGGGGTTTTGTGGAAATGCTCAATCGTCTCAAGTCAGCAGCCGACGAGAGAGAACGCCAGCAAAAAGCCTTGATGCAGACGGAAAAACTGGCTTCTGTCGGTACCTTTGTGTCGGGCCTGGCTCATGAAATAAACAATCCGCTGTCAGGGATTCGGGCGTGTCTGCGACGCATAATAGCACGCCCCGGCGATGGCGAGCAGACAACAAAGTATGCTAAGTTGATGGATGATGCCTGGCTGCGTATCGAACAAGTTGTGAAGGGTTTATTGAATTTTTCCAGAAATAAGGAATTGGTTTTTCAACCAGCCGACTTGAATCAGATCGTGATGGCGGCATGTAGTTTAGTAGACTACCGCCGCAGGAGTCAGAAGGTAGAATTGCAGCAAGATTTGGCGACGGTGCCCCCGGTCATCGCGGGAGACCCTCACCAGTTGGAACAGGTGTTTGTCAACCTGTTGTTAAATGCGATCGATGCAACGTTTGCGGACGGCTGGATCAGGATAAGGACAAGACAAAACGAGGACAATGTCGTGGCAGAGGTGTCGGACAGCGGCCAAGGCATTCCATCGGACATCCAGGACAAAATATTCGATCCGTTCTTCACCACAAAACCCGTCGGCCGGGGTACCGGTTTAGGACTGTCGGTAACGAATACCATTGTTGATGAACACTGTGGCAGAATTGAAGTCCTGAGTGGCGACACCGGGACGACCTTTCGTCTCTATTTCCCAAAGTCGAGTCATTTGGTTGAATATGAAGGTGCCCCAGCATGAAGATACTGATAGTCGAAGATGAGGAAATCCAGCGCGTTGCCCTACTGGATGATCTCCTTGAGGTTGGTCATGATACCACAGCGGTCGCATCCGGTGATGCCGCAGTCGAACTTCTGGCTGAGGCGACGTTCGATGTCATTCTTGCCGATCTGAAAATGCCGGGCATCGACGGGATGGAACTGTTGCAACATGTGAAGGCCCTGCAACCAAGTACCACTGTGATAATGATGACCGCGTACGGCAATGTGGAAACGGCGGTTCATGCGATGAAGTTGGGCGCCTACGATTACCTTACGAAACCATTTAGCGTCGATGAGCTTCTGCTTGTTCTCAATCGAGTCCAGAATTATCGTTCGGTGACCCGCGAGAACAGGCGACTCAAGAGCCAGATCGAAACCCGTTATTCTTTCGACAATATTATCGGGAAAAGCCAATCCATGCAGGACGTGTTTCGACAGTTAGAGATTGCGGCTCCGTCGGACACCACAGTCCTCCTGGAGGGGGAAACCGGAACCGGCAAAGAATTGGCCGCCAATGCGATTCACTACAACTCACCACGCAAGAGGCATCCGTTCATCAAGGTCAGTTGCGCCATGCTGTCCAAGGAGATTCTGGAAAGCGAACTTTTCGGGCATGAAAAGGGGGCCTTTACGGGAGCATATTCGCAAAAGAAGGGTCGCTTTGAACTTGCGAACGGGGGTTCAATTCTTCTTGACGAAGTGGATGATATCTCTGTTGAGCTGCAGGTTAAGCTGCTGCGGGTACTGGAGGAACAGACTTTTGAACGCGTGGGTGGTACAAAGACACTCAAGGTTGACGTTCGGGTTATTGCCGCGACCAAAGTAGACCTGAACAAGCTCGTCGCCAGGGATGTTTTCAGACAGGATCTGTTCTATCGCTTGAGTATTTATCCGATTAGGCTACCGGCCTTGAGAGAGCGGGAAGGTGATGCTCAGGACTTGCTCGAGCATTTTCTACATGTGTTCAATTCAGGAAACCAGCAGATCATTGAGCCCGATGTGTACCCTGTGTTGGCAGCCTATTCGTGGCCGGGCAATGTACGGGAGCTTAGAAACCTGGCCGAGCGGCTCACTTTGATTTGCCAGGGCAGGCCGATCACGCGCGAGTGCCTCCCGAGTACGATTCAGGAGCAAGCAGTTGACGGCGGGTGCTCTGCGAGGCGACTGGATGGAAAAAACACTCTGGGTGAGCTGGTCGCGCAGTTTGAGTGGGACCTTATTCGACAGACGCTGGCAAAGGTTGGTGGCAACAAGGCAAGAGCATCTGAGTTGCTGAGAATACCTGCCTCGACGTTAAAGAGCAAGATCAAGAAATACCTGGTTGAGTAGTGCGATAGGATTCGTCGAAATTTCGTCGTCACACGCTTATTTTCGCCTCTCACGTAAGCAGATTCTCCAGCCCCTCCCTACTCTTATCTGCTCTGATCTTCCAAAGAAACAGCTAGTTGAGATTTCACGAGGTGTTTTTGCTGGCCTGGCATGAGCTTTGTTTAAGCACAAAGCACTTGTGTCAATAAGCAGAACCTGGCGGACACGAGTGGCCGCGTTGTAAACTTCATCCTGGCGCATGGACGATGAAAATCATAATTATTGACAGCATCAAGGTTCACCGAGATTTTCTGCTGAATAACCTTGGAAGTGCCGGCCACGAGGTATTTGCGGCTGAATCACTGCAAGCAGCATCCAAGTGGCTCACAAGCAGGCGCTTCGATGTTTGCCTGTCGGGCCTGCGAGACCCCGGCATGGATGGGATCGGTTTGTTTAAATCCATTAGGAGGTTCCAGCCGGAAGCCACCGTCATGTTGATGGCTACCCAGGAAACGATTACGGCTGCAGTTGAAGCTACCAAGCATGGTGTCTACGACTATCTCATCGAGCCGTTTAGATTGGATGAACTGCTGTTTCTATTACAGCGGGTGGAGAGCTATCGATTTGCTCTGGCGGAAAACTCGCAGCTTAGAGAATCGCTGCAAAGCCGCTATGTGGTGCAGAAAATTGTCAGTAAGAGCCCGGCCATGCAAAATGTAGTGCGCCGATTGCAGGTCGTGGCCCGTAACGATGCAGTTGTCCTGCTTGTCGGCGACCATGATACGGGCAAGGAACGAGTGGCCAAGACCATTCATTATAACTCCCGACACAGAAATGATCCATTCATCAAGTTCGACTGCACGAGACTGCCAATACAGGCACTGCAGGGCGAGTTTTTGCGCCCCGAATATCATGCCCGCAGAGGCAGGATGAGTGGTTGGGTGAGGAGCGATTTTGAGACCGGCAGCATTTTTCTTGCAGAAGTGGATTCCCTCCCTTCACAGGCACAAGTAAAACTGCTGGGGCTGCTCGAGATGCGCTGCCTTAACGGCGTCAGCAGAAAGCCAGGACCGAGGTTTAACATGCGCATCATCGCAGCGACCAGGGCAGATTTACGCAAATCTGTGGCCGCTGGAAAATTCCGCGCAGATTTAGGTAACAAACTGATGGACCGTACCATTAAACTGCCTCCCTTGCAGCAACGCAAAGAGGATATTGAGACTCTTGTCGAATTCTTCCTCAGTGATTTTCACAAAAAGAAGTTACCTGCCATCGACGGGCAGGCTTTGGCTTCCCTGATTGATTACCCCTGGCCAGGCAATGTGCGCGAATTGAAGAATGTCATCGAGCGCCTGAACCTTTCCTGCCAGTGTGATCCTATCTTACCTGCATGTCTGCCGTTGGAAATTAACCTTCAGACCAGAAGTCGGGATTCGGACTTTTGGCGATGTCCGGGCGCGAAATCTCTTGCTCAGGAGGTGGCTTTCTTCGAAATTGGGCTGATCCGGGAGGCCCTCAGAAAATCAGGTGGCAATAAGACGAAAACTGCGGCCTTATTAAGGCTACCGATATCCACCTTGAACGGCAAAATGAGAAGATATGGAATTGCGTGATGTGACGAATAGTCGAAATTTCGTCGACTCCCGGTGAAATGTCGACGATATGGTTGTGAATCTCCCAAGTCAGTCTCTCCCTCAACTGTTATAACCAAAATAATATCAACGGCCAAGAATCCTTAAAGAAATTTAAGTTTTGTGGCATGAGCTTTGTCTGCTCTTTAGGCAACGCTCAATCCTAAGGCCAAAGAATCAGCATCAAAGAAGCCTTTACGGAATCAATGGAAATCTCACTCCGCTGATCGTTTCCAGCAATGTGTTTAAGATGTTCCAAATCCCAACCTATGGAGGACTTTATGAAGGACTATAAGCTACTAGTTGTTTCGGGGATGGTCTTGGTACTACTGCTTCTTTTTGCAATGTTTGCAATAACCGGCCCGGCACCCCCTCAAGCTGTTATCACTGTCGCAGCGATAAGTCTCCAGGATATTACCAACAACGGTCAAACGACCCCGCCATACTACCGTTCATCTGGTCTCAAGAATGTTGGGAATGGAGAATTGGTTTATCTGGTGGGTCAGGATGCCTCAGGAGGCGACATCACTACTCATGTTTGGGCTCTGACTACCCAGCCCACTGGTTCCGTCGCTACGCTTGACAGCACCGACAAAGGGATGACCACGTTTCGGAGTGATTCCACAGGTCAATATACGATTAGTTTGTCCATAACGACTGCATCAGGGACGGCTGATACGACCGTCACTATCAACAGCGCGAAGTATGTTGGTGCGGGTGGATTTAGCGGGCTACCGCTTGCATTTCCACAGTGCGGGATAGGATGCCACCAGGAGAACTACAGTGGCTGGCAGGGAACAAAGCATGCATCGAAGTTCGCCCGGGATATTGATGGTGGCGTTAGTTTTTACGCCGATCGCTGCCTGCCGTGCCATACTGTCGGCTATGACACGACTGCCGTGAACGACGGTTTCGACGATATTGCGACGGCGCAAGGCTGGACCATACCGAGCCCACTGCAAGCCGGGAACTGGGATGACATGGTGGCCAATTTTCCGGACGTTGCTGCCAAAGCGAACATCCAATGCGAGAGTTGTCATGGACCCGGAAGCGAACATGCAGGAGACACCAATAAGATCGATCTTTCGATCAGCGACGGCGTCTGCGGGCAATGCCACGATGACTTGACATTCCACCCCAAGGGCACTCAGTGGAGAAGATCAGCACACGCGCAAGGCGTTTCCTTTGCCGCGGGTCGCGGCTTCTGTAACCAGTGCCACTCGGGTTACGGCTTCATCGACAAAATGGACGGCAAACCCGAGGCCGAATGGCGAACCGGGTTTCAACAAATCAGTTGTGCTGTTTGCCACGACCCCCACAGCAAAGCTAACGAACACCAACTACGCAAGGTTGATGATGTGACTCTGCTGAATGGCGAGGTTGTCTCATTTGGCGGTCTTGGTAAGCTCTGCATGCAGTGTCATCATGCACGCGAAGATGGTCCCGAGGTGGCGCAGAACTGGTTTAGACGTTTTGGTCCGCACCACAATCCACAAGCCGATATGCTGGCCGGCACCAATGCCATTCATTTTGGTCAGGATATCCCAAGTTCAAACCATAGTCTTTACGTTCCCAATACCTGTGTCACTTGCCACATGTCTGAAACCCCTGCCGCTGGCGAACCTGGCCAACATTGGGTAGGCGAGCATACCTGGAATATGCACTGGGACGGCGGCACGCCTGAGGATCCCGGCGATGACGTTTACAATGTTTCTGCTTGCCGGGAATGCCACGGTCCCATCAACTCCTTTGCTGACATCAAGGCGAAGAAAGATTACGATGGCGATGGCGTCGCTGAAGCCGTCCAGGATGAAGTGCGTGGTTTGCTGGATGAGCTTGGCAAATTGCTTCCGCCATTGGGCGATCCAGCAGTTTCAGCCGGCACAGCTAGAGAGGATCCTGGCTACACGCCCGTCCAGTTGCTGGCCGCGTATAATTATATGTTTGTGCTGGAGGATCAAAGTGACGGCATCCACAATTTCCAATATGCCGTCAACCTGCTTGAGACCGCCCGGCGAGCATTGACTACCGGTGATTTGGGAGCTAACACGATCGCCTCAATCGCTGACGTTCCCAATGACCAGGGTAAGCAGGTTCGGCTAGTGTGGAACAAGTTTGGCGGAGATGGTATTGGTGACAATCCACTGAAATTCTACAGCATGTGGCGGCGTGTGGATAGCACAGCCGGAAGCAACGGACAAACGGTTACAACCGTTTATCCATCTATCGCGGCAATACCGGCCGATGCCACTGCACTCGGTGAGGACGTTCGACTGGAAACGGATGATCAGCTATGGGATTTCGCCGGCTCAGTGCCCGCAGCAAGTCTGGAGCAGTACAGCGGCATCGCGCCCACCTTGTTTGATTCGACAACGACGGACGGCATCCACTGGTCAGTGTTTAAGGTAGTCGGCCACACAGCTAATCCTGCTATCTTCGTGGCCTCTGCTCCTGACAGTGGTTATTCGATTGATAATTTGGTACCTGCGACCCCCGCTGGCCTTGCTGGGCTGGAAACGGACGCAGGCGTAGCACTGTCATGGGTTGACGCAGTTGACGACGATTTCAACTACTTTGCCGTCTACCGTAGCACCACCCAGGGATTTGACCCAAGCGCTGCAGATCCTATTGCAGAGGTTACCTCAGCCGAGTATGTTGACGTAAACGTCGACGTGGGAACGACTTTCTACTATCGTCTGTCTGCATTCGATTTTTCCGGGAATGAAAGCGGTTTTTCGAGCGAGTTTTCTCTCCTGGTTACATCAGTGGAAGGTTCTTCGAGTGCTGTGATACCGGAAGAGTACGCTCTTGGTCAGAATTATCCGAATCCGTTCAATCCTTCGACGACCATCAAATTTGACTTGAAGGAATCAGGCCATGTAACCATAGCGGTCTACAATGCGCTTGGAGCAGAGGTGATGCGCGTGGTTGATGACCAGATGGAAGCCGGGAATCACGGTGTTACGGTCGGCGGAGAAGACCTAGCTTCAGGAGTCTACTTCTATCGAATTCGTGTTAATGATTTCATGTCAGTGAAGAAGATGATCTTGATGAAGTAGGCGTCCTTAGTTAAGTGAGAGTTGCTACGGGAGGCCGGCTGGATCATCGGCCTCCCGGCACCATAAAGAAGGGAAGCTTTATGAGGATCTTGCCAGTACACTTGTGTTTCTCAGCATAGCATCGAACATATTGAGACCAAACAGACTGACCACTAACACGTTCGCTCAATCTGAATAAAGCAAGAAATAGTTGAGGGAGGTCAACACTTTTTCGACCTCCCTCTTCACCAACATGGTGCCTCACCGTTTGGCTATCCAGAATAAGACAACGACTGGGCTTGTTACTTCCTCCTTCTTTGAAGTTACAACTAAGGCGCGTGTCGAAAAGAAGAGTTGTAACGGAAACAAAGGGGAGCAAACAGTAATGCCGGGCACCCGTATCATCGCGGCGCCCAGAACCGACTTACACAAGTTCGTGGCTCTGGGGAAATATCGCGCAGACCTATACCGCCAACTCATGGACTATGCCATAAAATTGCCTCCCCTCCGGGAACGTGAGGCAGATACTAAAAGTCTCGCCGAACTTTTCCTATGTGGCTTACGGAAGAACAGGTTACCTGAAATCAACAGGCATGCTTTGGCCCAGCTAATTGACTATCCCTGGCCCGGCAATGTACGCGAACTGAAGAATGTCGTCGAGCGCCTTAACCTTGCTTGCGATTGCGACCCCATTGTATCCGATTGCCTTCCGTTTGAAATCCATGCGACAAGAACAAAAAGAGTAAACTGTGCGAGCGACGTACCGGAACCGAGTCTCTTGCGCAAGAAATGGCATTCCTTGAAATGGGTCTGATACGGGAGGCGCTTCGTAAGGCCGGTGGCAATAGAGCTAAAACTGCGAGTTTGTCAAAACTGCCGCTATCCACGTTGAAAGACAAAATGAGGAGATATGACATTACGTGATCTGGCGAAACGTCGAATTTTCGTCGTTTCTCGGTGAAATGTCGACGATATGGTTGTGATTCCCCCAAGTTAGTTTTCCTCTCTACTGCTATAACCAACATAAGATCAATAGTTAATAGTCCTTAAAGAACCTTAAGTTGTTGTGGCATGAGCTTTGTCTGTTTCTCAGTAACAATCAGCCTAACATCGTAAGAATATTCTTAAAGTTACTCACCGCGGAACAAATGCAACGGAAAGTCGCAGCAGCGTTCATTTCTTGCGTGCGACGTATTTATATCGGTCTAAAGACAATCATATGGAGATGGTTTATGAAGAACTTGAAGGTTTTGCTAGTACACTTTGCGTTTCTCGGCATAGCATCTAATCTATTGGGACAAACATCCACAACAGCAACGGAAGGTACCCCGACTTTGGATGGTGTTGCAGCGCAAGGTGAGTGGACCTCAGATTCCATCACGACGCAAAAGGGATTGACCATTAAAGCGATGATGGATAACGACTATTTCTACGTATTGGCAACTTGGGCTGACCCGACTTCGACACAGAATGTGGACAAGAATCAGTGGAGTTTTGACGGCGCGAACTGGAGTTCATCGGGTGATGAGGACCGCGTGGGCATTATTTGGGATATGGGCTTGAATGGCGCCGATGGCGCAGCCTGTGCTACCATGTGCCATCAAGGT
>JAJDAD010000089.1 GCA_029262055.1 Candidatus Zhuqueibacterota bacterium | reverse complement strand
CTGCTTAAAGGCGGTCACCTGGCGGACGGGGCCACCGACCTTTTGTTCGACGGCCAGGAGTTCACCGACTTCCCGGCAGGACGAATCGCGGCGAAAAACACGCATGGGACCGGATGCACCTACTCCGCTGCCATCGCCGCAAATCTGGCCCTGGGCCACGACATTACGGAAGCCGTGTCCGTCTCAAAGCGCTTCGTAACCCGGGCCATTCTGGCTAGCGTGGATTTGGGCCAGGGAATAGGTCCGCTAAACCACTTTGTTTTGACCAAGTGAACACAACAGCTACCTTTTGAAGATGAAATTTAGCCTCAAGGAAGTCGCCACCATCGGAATATTTTCAGCTATGGCATATGCCGGGGCCTACCTGGTTGCATTCATCCACAACATAGAGTTCCTGACCGGCACCATTTTCCTGGCCGGCCTATTATTCGGGAAAAAGCAAGGTGCTCTGGTAGGCTGTCTTGCCAGTGCCCTTTACGCGGTCTTCAATCCCTGGGGGGTGTCACCTCTTCCCCTGTTTGTGGCTCAGGTCGCCAGTCGCGGCGTCGTCGGTTATGCGGGCGGTATACTGGGGACGCTGGAATTCAGCCGCCAGGAGTCCTGGCGCCGCACTTTCTACTTTGCGGTAACCGGCCTGCTGCTGACGGGTCTCTATCTGGTGGCTGCGCAATTCAGTTACATGCTCTCCTCAGGGTTCACATTTGAGCAACTCAAAATCTTCTTCACTATCGGCATCCCGTCATCGATCCTGCTGCTCCTGGGCAACACTCTGCAGTTTGCCCTGGCACTGCCTTTTCTCTTTGACAGCCTCCGCAAGACGCTCCAATCACGGGTGACCGGCGAACAAAACGTGTCGCAAGAACTACACAGGCCGGGGCATGAGGCGTCTCATTAGAGCCTGCTGCTTCCTCGTGGCTTGGAGCATGTGTCATTCGGGTCCGGCACGGATCCTGGCGCAGGAGGCAGATAGTCTCGCGGTAAAGCCTGATTCCGCTGTCACGGAAGCGGCACACTTTTTTGAATTTGATTCGTTCAAGGATTCTTCGTTGTGGCGACTGCCGACTGATGAAATAATGGCCGGGATGACGGAGGACATCGCCGATGCGGTGCGACTGCTGCCCAACATTGCCGCCCTGGACCAGGGCAGTCTCGGTCAGGCTTCTCCATTTTCTTTCCGGGGAACAACTGCAGCGGATGGCGCTGTGGCATTTAACGGCATGGTGCTGCGGGAGCCTCTGCACGGGTCTGTCAGCAGTGCAGCGCTCCCTGTCAATCTGGTGAAACAGGTGGCTTTCGAGAGTAGGTCCGGGTTCGGCCGGTACGGAGAACAAACAGTGGGCGGCCAGCTTCTCCAGAGGACGTTGGATCTCAGTCAAACGCAGCCATATTCCCTGGTGCAGTTCCGGACGGGCGACTGGGGTTATTCCGACCTGGGCCTCGCCATTGGGCTGCCCATCAACAAGCAGGCACGTTTCATGTTCAGCGGTAGCCGGCAGGAGTATGGGGGATTTCGCCGGCAGCAGGATAGTGTGCATTCGCGTTTTTTTAACACCATTGTTTTTGAACCCGGCAATGATTTGCGTCTCACCTCCGTGACGTTGTTGAACAAGAATGACCGCGAAATTCCAGGTGCAAGCAGTCCCGACCTTGTGCCTGAGTTGTCAAATCCGCGCCGTAAGGACAGACGGTTCGACCAGCAAGTCGAGCTGCAAAGCCGGGGGTTTGGACAAAAGAGTGAATTGCGCGCCAAGATGTTCTTTTCGCGTGAGCGCCGGAAGTCATTCTCGGACAGCCTGCTGTTCAACAACCGGACGTCAAGTTACGGCGCTGCAGTCGAGCACAACCTGGATCTGGCTAAACATCGAATATCAGCCGGCGGACAGTTGCGGCTCGATGACCTTGATAGCGGGCAGTTTTCCGACGCCTCTGACGGGCTTGTGCATTTTTTCCTGCGCGATTCTTTTCGTTTGAATGCGAAGCTGTTGTTGGAACTGCAGGGACGTGTCGAGAAGCACTCTGATTATAGCGTGCAGATGACGCCATCGGCCCACATCAGCTACCGGCTCGGAAGCGGACTCACGACCTGGATCGCGGGAAAAAGGGCCGTGCGCTACCCGACTTTTGCTGAACGTTTTTGGCAGAGCCTGTTCTACCTGGGCGATCCGGATTTGCGCGAAGAAACGGCAATCAGTTTTGAGAGCGGATTTTCCATAGAGCGTTCGGAGAATTTGCAGGTCACGTCTGCTTTTTTTATTCGCCAGGTTGATGATTGGCTCGGAAACGAAACAAGCGGCGGCGTTTTCGGAGCACAGAACTTTGACCGGCGCACGGTTTCGGGTGTGGACTTAAGCGCGAACTGGCAGCCAGCGGCCAGTACCCAATTGGGGCTGGTCGGCAGCTATTTGTATGTTCGTGAAAACCAGTCGGCGCTGCAATTGCAGGTACCTGAATACTCGCTTTACAGTTTTGCACAAGTCAGGACGCGGTTGTTCGAAAACTCTGTCGGGGTCACTTTGCGGCTGATTGGGCGGATCTACGGCGTCCGTTACGGCTGGGCCTATTCCGGTGGCGCGACCCTGCCAACGTTTGAACGCCGAAGTGCGGACGCCTTGCTGGATGGCAAACTTACCCTGGCTTTCGCCAGCGCCAACGTGGTCTTATCCTATGAGAACATCTTTGACCGGCAAACCGTCAACACCGATGTTTTGCAACGGACCTATGAGTTGGTGCCGGGTTTCAGCATGCCGCCACGGACATTTCGAGTCGGGATCGATTGGGAGTTTTGGGACTGAGCGTCTCCCGCAGGAAAGTACATTAATCTAGTTTGAGAGGAGCACCCAATGCCGGAAGAGACCATTTTCAGCAAGATCATTCGTAAAGAAATTCCCGCGGATATCGTCTACGAGGATGATCGCGTGACTGCATTTCGGGATATCAACCCGCAGGCGCCGACGCATATTTTGATTATCCCAAACAAACTGATCGCGACGGCTAACGACGTGCAGCCGGAAGATGAGCAAACGCTGGGACACCTCTTTATCGTGGCGGCAAAGCTCGCTCACGATGAAGGCGTAGCGGACGACGGCTACCGCCTGATCGTCAACTGCAACAAACACGGTGGCCAGGAGGTATTTCACTTACACATGCACCTGCTGGGCGGACGAAAACTCGGCCCAATGCTGAGCCGCTGACAACGAACTCAAACAGACAAGGAGTCCCATGTTGCGTCCGAATTATACACTCTGGTTAGCGATTTGGCTTCTTGTGCCCGGCGGGCAAAGATCGCTTGCGGAAACTATGACCGAAACGATCGCGATTCAATCAGGCGACAGCCTTGAAATCACTGCAGATCTGAACCTGATCCACGAAAAGTCCGCTCCCTTTGTTGTCTTGTTCCACCAGACGGGGTGGAGCCGTGGCGAGTACCGCGAGATCGCACCCAAGTTGAATGAACTCGGTTTTAACACCCTAGCTGTGGACCAACGGTCCGGCGGCAAAGTAAATGATGTGCGTAACGAGACCCACGCCCGGCCGTGAAAGCGGGAAAAGGAACCGGCTACCTTGATGCTTTGCCGGACATGGTTGCCGCTGTGCGGTTTGCAGAGAAGAACTTCGCCGACGGAAAACTGATCGTCTGGGGCAGTTCTTACTCCGCTGCACTCGTGATCAAAGTCGCTGCGGAGCACGCAGATTTGATAGATGGCGTTTCGTCTTTTTCCCCTGGTGAGTACTTTAGAGGCAAACTATCGGTAGCAGATGCGGCGGCAAAAGTGAAGTGCCCCGTCTTCATAACCTCAGCGAAGTCTGAGGCCGGTAGCTGGCAGGGCATCTTCGGGAAGCTTTCCGAAGACACGCGTCGCTCTTTCGTGCCGGAGACAAAAGGCAACCACGGGTCACGCGCTTTGTGGGATAAATTTAAGGATAGCAGTGCCTATTGGGAGGCGGTGACTGCCTTTCTACAGCAGTTTCACAAACAGGAGTAAACGCGCTACATATTCCGCCGATACTGCCCACCCACTTCATACAGGGCATTGGTGATTTGGCCGAGAGAACAAACCTTACAAGCCTCCATCAAACGCTCGAAGACATTTTGATTCTTCACTGCTGAGTCCTGCAGCCCAAGCAATTCTTGTTGCGCTCTTTCCCGGTTGCGTTCGTGCAACTGTCCCAGCATCTCGATTTGGTACTCCATCTCCTCCTGCGAGGCCCTGATCACTTCGCGCGGTCTGATAGTCGGTGAGCCCTTAGCACTCAGGAACGTGTTGACGCCGATGAGAGGATATTTGCCGCTGTGCTTTAGAGTCTCGTAGTACAGGCTCTCTTCCTGAATCTTGCCGCGCTGGTACATGGTTTCCATAGCGCCGAGCACGCCGCCGCGCTCCGTCAGCCGGTCGAATTCCAGCAGGACTGCCTCCTCCACCAGGTCCGTCAGCTCTTCAATGATGAAGGAGCCTTGCAGGGG
>JAJDAD010000088.1 GCA_029262055.1 Candidatus Zhuqueibacterota bacterium | reverse complement strand
AAGGAAGACGCCTCTACTTTCTGGAGCGGCTGTGGCGCGATCAGGCGGGAGATTTTCTTCGAGGTAGGCGGTCTTGATGAAAAACGGGTTGACAAAATCGAAGACGTCGAGCTGGGTTATCGTTTAAACAAGGCCGGCCACCGGATTCGTCTGTGCAAAGACATCCAGGTGAAGCATCTGAAACGCTGGAGCGCGCTTTCCATGCTCAGAACGGATTTTTTCCGGCGCGCGCTGCCCTGGACAGAGCTGATCCTGCGTGACCGCCGTTTCCTGAACGATTTGAACACGGACACAAGCAGCCGGTTCAGTGTTGCGTTGATATTCCTGTTTTTTACGACTTTGCCAGCAGCGATTTGGCAACCGGGTTTTTTGCAGGGGACGTTGGTTTGCGGAATCCTACTGGCACTCTTGAATTGGCCCCTGTACCGGTTTTTTCGAAACAAACGCGGGAGTTGGTTTGCGCTTAAAGTGATCCCATGGCACTGGTTATATTTCTTTTACAGCGGTCTGGCTTTCGGGGTCGGCCTGGTTCGATTCGTGTTTATCCGGACCACAAGTCACCAACATTACCGCAAGCCGGCGTGAAGAGCCATAATATGCCTCCTATCGCAAAGTGGCGCCAGATGAGCAAAGTGATGGTCGTTGGATTCTGGGGTCGACATGATAAAACCGTGTTACGCCTGGCCATTTTTCTCATGTCGTTTGTAGCACTCATTTGGCTGGGTTATGAATTTTGGCGCTTGCTTTTTCAAACAGCTCCAATGGGCGCGCTTGATCTTGTGCAGCGGCAGCATGAAGTGCAGGATTGGTTTGCCGGAAAGCCGATCTACCGCACGAGGGGAACGGCAGTGTATCCACCGGCGAGCTATCTCATTTTGTGGTCTCACCTGGGATGGCTTGGGACGACAGCGGCGCGCTGGTTGTGGGCTGTAAGTAGTCTCGGCATGCTCGCCTGGCTGGTTTGGCTAAGCGTTCGTGAATGCGGTGCGAAAACCCGTTTGATGGTTGCTTTTACCGCGCTCATTCCCTTGTCTATTTATCCGACCGGGGCAACCATCGGCAACGGCCAGTTGCCTGTTCACATTTTACCTCTCCTGGTGGCCGGCCTGACCCTGTTGCGACAGGAGCCTGGCAATTGGCGCAAAGATCTTCTTGCTGCAACTCTGTTTCTAATTGCGCTGATTAAGCCGAGTATGGCCGCGCCCTTCTTTTGGCTTGTCCTCCTGGCGCCTGGCAGATTGCGGCCTGCGGTATTTGTTGTGCTCGGCTATGTTGGTCTGACTTGCCTGGCTTCAGTATTTCAGCAGCACGATCCCGTTCAACTTCTGTATGATTGGCAAGTGCTGGCCAGAGCCGGAGTTGATTGGGGTGCACAACGCGGTGGCGGGCATAACAACCTGGCGGGCTGGCTGAATTTGCAGGGGATGCTGCCTGGCAATACGGTGTTCTCGTTCATTCTGCTGATGGCTTTGGGACTCTGGACCTATTTTCACCGGCGAGCCGAGCTTTGGATTCTTATTGGCGTAGCAGCGCTCGTTACCCGTTTCCTGACGTATCACAGGTGGTATGACGACCTTCTCATTCTACTGCCATTGATTGCGCTGTTTCGAACTGCTAAACAGAGCATTGCATCTTCCGACCAAAGATTCATCGCAGCTATTTTGTTTGCCCTCACTTTGGTTTTTATGATTGCTCCGGGAGGATTGTATTTATTGCCGCCACCGTGGAGTCAAATTTATGTGAACCTGCAGGCCCTCATTTGGATCTGTGACTTGTTTTTTCTAGTCGCCCTGGCGAGACACGTAACCAGGGCGGGAGAGGCGTCGACCGTGCAGATGCCATCTGTGGTGAAGGTGGCCGTGCCTAAAGAGCGGTAGAAAGCACGACCTGAGAGTCTATAATTTGGATAAGACAACGAAAAATAACCGACCGACAGTCATCATTGGCGCAGGACCGGCGGGACTCACTGCCGGTTACGAACTTTCTAAATTCAGCGAGAACGCTGTTATTCTGGAGGCAGACCATACTGTCGGCGGCATTTCCCGCACGGTCAGTTACCGGGGATACCGGTTTGATATCGGCGGACACCGGTTCTTTTCCAAGGTTCCGTATATCAACGAACTCTGGCAAGAGATCTTGCCGGAAGGTTTCTTGCTCCGCCCCCGTCTGTCGCGCATTCATTACCAGGGACATTTCTTTGATTATCCCCTGAAAGTCACCAACGCCCTGGCTGGGCTGGGGTTGGTGGAAGCGTTGCTGGTCTGCTTTAGTTACTCGAAAGCCAAATTGTTGCCCAGCGCAGAAGACGATAATTTCGAGCAGTGGATCGCCAATCGTTTCGGGCACCGGCTTTATCGCATCTTTTTTAAAACCTACACGGAAAAAGTCTGGGGCATGCCCTGCCATACAATCTCCGCGGATTGGGCCGCGCAACGTATCAAAAATCTTTCTTTGCGGGAAGCGCTTTACAATGCCATCTTCAATAATGGCCACACTCGGAAAGGCAAACTCATCACCTCGTTAATCGAGCAATTTCACTATCCCCGCCTGGGGCCGGGAATGATGTGGGAAAACTGTAAGACAGTCCTGGCGAGAAAAAATAGCCCAACCGTTTTCGGCGAGCGAGTGACAGGGATTCGGCACAAAAGCGGCTTTGTCGAATGCATCTCATCTCAAAATCAGGCCGGAGAAAAAACGCAATACGATGGCTCTAATTATGTCTCGTCGATGTCGCTCAAAGAGTTGATTCTGGGACTGGACCCGCCGCCGCCGGACCAGGTGCTGCAGGCCGCAAAAAGCCTGCGCTACCGGGACTACCTGACGGTCGTTCTGGTGGTCAATCGTGAAAACATTTTCCCCGACAACTGGATTTACGTGCACACCCCTGAAGTCAAACTGGGACGCGTCCAGAACTATAAGAACTGGAGCCCGGAGATGGTGCCGGACTCTTGCAAAACAGCCCTGGGTCTGGAGTATTTTTTGTGGGAGCAGGATGAAGAATGGCGCTGGCCGGATGAACGGCTCATCGAAACCGGCATCCGCGAGTGTGCCCAAATCGGCCTGATTCAGCCGGAAGAGGTCGAGGACGGCACAGTGGTTCGAATGAAGAAAGCTTACCCGGTTTACGATCAAAATTATCATCGGTCCTTGCAGATTATTCGCCAATATCTGGCGAGATTTACGAACCTGCAAACCATCGGCCGCAACGGGTTGCACCGCTACAATAACCAGGACCACTCCATGCTGACCGGCGTGTATGCGGCCCGGAATATCATGGGTGAAAAGCATGATCTCTGGTCAGTAAATACGGAAAAAGAGTATCACGAAAACGGCATTTTGCAGGGCGAGACACAGTCCGGTGGAGACCGTCTGGTTCCAGTTGGCGGGCCGCCGGAGAGTTCCTCCTTACCGGTATCTGCTTTAGAGAGTACGAATGCTGCCGGACGGCAACAAATCCTCGAAGAAGCATTTGCCCTTTTGGACCCGTTGGCGCTTGGGCTGGCAGTGGGACTGGTCTGCGGATTTGGATTATTCCTGGCGGGCGTGCTTTTGCTTCTAAAAGGAGGGGAGACTGTCGGACCCAATTTGTCTCTTTTGCGCCATTTCTTACCCGGTTTTACAGTGAGTTGGCCCGGGGTATTTCTGGGCTTCGTAGAAGCCGGGGTCGGTGGTTTTGTTCTGGGAAATATCGCTGCTCGTCTAAGGAACGGGCTGATGTTTGCCTACGCCGGTATCGTACGGCGACGCGCCGAAGCGGAAGAGAATCCGGATATTCTTGATAAGATCTAAGTGTGGGTAGCTTGGGTAATTCATGAACTATGAACCACGAAGCTCACGAAGAGAGACAATAATGGCTAAGTAAATCATTTAAGTATTTGTTATTATATGTCTTGTGTCCAAGTGAAGCAACCTGATTTTGAATTTCTTTTCGTCTTCGGGTCCTTCGTGGTAAGAAATTCAGTTTCAGATGAGTTCTATTGGTCAGATCGGGAATATAGACAGAGTTTATCGATACACGTCACAGTTAAGAAGATAGGTTCATGAAAATGCCAATATTGCAGGAATCTCAAGCGATCCCCAAGAACATTGTCCGCATTCAGGCGGGCATCTGGGGCTTTGTTCTAGCTGCTTTCAGCGGTTTGATGCTATTTGCAATGACAGCCTGGCTGCTCATCAAGGGCGGTCAAAGCGTCGGCGAGCATCTGAGTCTGTTGGGGAATTACTTTCCGGGCTATTCCGTGTCCTGGAGCGGCAGCTTTGTCGGTATGTTTTATGGCATGCTCATCGGCGGAATTGCCGGCTGGGCAATCGGGCTGATCTACAACAAGGTCGTTGATTGGCGAATTCGGGGAAAATGAAGGGTAGACCGCATGTTTAGGACTTAATGAACTGAAACGCGATGCAAGACAAAGATAAAACAAAATATCCTTTCTTCTCGGTCATTGTTCCAACCTGTAAACGGCCGCGACAATTAGACTGCTGCCTGGGGGCGCTTTCAGCTTTGGATTATCCCCGCGAACGTTTTGAGGTGATTGTCGTGAATGATGGTGGCGAAAGAGCATTAGAGGAAGTCGTCGACAAATTCAAAAGTCTTCTGAATATCCGTCTGTTGAATCAAGAGAATGCCGGCCCGGCAGCCGCTCGCAATTCCGGTGCGGGACAGGCCAATGGCACATTTCTGGCTTTTACGGACGACGATTGCGCGCCGGCGGTAAACTGGTTATCGGCTTATGCCCAGCGCTTTTCAGAAACACCGGAGTGCCTGATCGGCGGGCGCATCAGCAACCAAAGGTCGAGCAATGTCTATGCGACCACCAGCCAGTTGATCATCGATATGGTGTGCCAGCTTTACAACCGTGCGGCTAACCGGGCTCGTTTTTTCTCAGCCTGTAATTTTGCGGTACAGGCCCGGCTGTTTCTGGATCTTGGGGGGTTTGATCCGGCCTTTCGCATTTCCGAAGACCGGGAGCTGTGCGACCGCTGGCTGTCCCGTGGGCATCAAATGGTTTACGCGCCGGAGGCCATTAACTATCACAACGATTATTTGGCGAGCATGGCCGGCTTTTGCAAACGCTACTTCGCTTACGGCCAGGGAGCTTATCGCTATCACAAGATTCGGGCGCTCCGAAATTCCGGTACCCCGCAAGAAGAAGTTGGTTTTCACGCGAACGTCGGAAACTGGTTGTTTTATCCGTTCAAGCACCTCAAAGGTAGGCAAGCATGGACCGCTTCTGCCCTGATGACGTTGTGGCAGTTGAGCAATACTGCCGGCTTTGTCTGGGGCGCGCTGAAACATAGATACTATCATTAATCGTCGATTGAATCTGATGTCCTTGAAAGTTCAAAATCAGGAATTATCGCCGCGTGTACTCATGCTCGCTCCGTATCGGATTACTCCCGCAGATACCGGGGGGAAGATACGAGTCTTTGAATTGGCCAGAGGAGTTTCGGAG
Source organism: Candidatus Zhuqueibacterota bacterium (assembly GCA_029262055.1). GTDB lineage: Bacteria > Zhuqueibacterota > Zhuqueibacteria > Oceanimicrobiales > Oceanimicrobiaceae > JAJDAD01. Next base: position 47,097 of record JAJDAD010000088.1, on the reverse strand, counting down.
AACAATATTCAAGTCACTGTCTTGATGCCAATGAGTCCGGCAAAGTACACGCGAACGGACATCAACAAGAGGATGGCGATTGAGGTCTTTCCGTATCCGTTTGTACTGCCGTTTTTGTTTACGGGTAAGCCTTTCTCGTACTCATACTTGATTTCTCTTCATCCCGGCCTTCGGTATTTGATGAAGAGGTTTTTCGAATCGTTTGACATCATTCAATTCGAAGGGGTGAGCTTTGCCGGCTTGTTGGATCACATTTCTCGCTCGAAGAAAATCGTTTATGATGCCCACAATGTCGAATATGATTATGCCCGCTCAGAAACCAACCGGCCGTGGGTGCGCAACATTTCCGTACAACGGATTCGGCGGCTGGAGCAAAAAATCACACAAAGAGCAGATCGAATTCTCACTTGCTCGTCTAACGACGCTGAGCGCCTGACTGAACTTTATGACATTAGACCTGACAAGTGCACGGTAATTCCCAACGGCATTCATTTACGCAAAGGATCACCTGCTTTGTCAAATGAGGATGTCGGCCGCAAATTTCCCAGACTGATGGATTTCCCGCAGCGGGCGATTTTTAGCGGCAGCGACGTTGCCCATAATCGAGCCGCGGTACGATTTCTCATCGAGTCTGTTGCGCCACGCCTGGAGAAGGAATGCGCTTTCGTCATCAAGGGGCAGTGCGGCAACCATTTTCGGGAGCATGCTCGCGAAAATGTTTTTTTTGATGGCGAATTCGGAAATGTCGGCCCGTATGCGGAGGCATGCACGGTTGCCCTCAATCCGGTGATGCAGGGCTCGGGCACCTCCCTGAAAGTACTGGATTATTTGGCGCACGGGCTACCGGTGGTTTCCACGGAGTTTGGCATGCGGGGATTTGATGATTTGAAGCGCCTTGTGACGCTGGCTGAGCCGGATGAATTTGCTGCGGCGTTGCAACGCAAGACGCTCTTTTCTGCTGAGATTCTGAGCAACATTGAGAAATATTCCTGGGGTTCAATTGCGGCACATTTATCTGAGATTTATCGACCTCATGAGAAAACTGAGGTTCTCGAAGAACATCATTGAGTCTGAAAAGCTTATGATTTGGAGTTCACGGAAATCAAAATGAAAATGGGACGCTTTGCTTTGAAGGCAGAACAGAAGTTTCTTCTCACTGCCTTCAAACCCTACAAAGTGGTCATCGGATTGTTTCTGGCCGGCTCACTGCTGGCGACGTTGCTCGACGGCATTTCCATTGGTTTGCTGGTTCCCTTGCTGGATTATTTACAGGGTTCGCCTGGCGTTGCCGGCTTACCCGGCCCCCTGCAGTGGCTGGCGAATAGTCTGGCAAGATATGATATCGAGACAAAGTTGCTGCTATCGGTGGGGTGTGTTGCTATCGCGGTGTTGCTCAAAAATGTGATGCTGGCTTTAACGATGCGTAAGGGTGAGTGGCTGTCCACTCAAATTAGAGCTGATTTACGGTTGCAGGCTGTTGATACGGTTCTAACAGCAGGCATCGAGTTTCATAACAACGCCAAAAGGGGCGAGCTGATTGAACAGACCGTAAACCATCCGCAGCTACTGCAAGTGCTGGTGATCCATCTAGCGGAATTCATCATCCAGTCTTTCACAATATTGATTTTGCTGACGTTGCTGTTTTTGCTTTCCTGGCAGTTGAGTTTGCTGGCAATCATGATCGGCAGTTTTTGTGCAGTTATTATGAAAGGCTACCTTAAGCGTTTATCCGGACTTGCAGAGCAGGAGGAGCAAGCCGGCAGAACGTTAAGCCACACGGTACAGGAAAATTTTCAGGCCATTGCGCTTATCAAGTCCTTTCACAGGGAACTTAAACAACTGGCCAACATCCGGAACAAGATCAACGTGCACAAAGCTGCTTCCAACCGGGTGGCCTTTCGGCTGGTTCAGGTTCAACCGCTCACCGAGGCCCTGGGCGTGATTTCGATCTGTGTGCTGCTGGCGGCCGCGTCGCTCTACATCTCACCGAATGATGGCACGTTATTGAGCCGACTTATTCCGTTTTTTTACATTATTGTACGCGTTACCGGTTCGCTGAGATTTTTGACGGGCTCTCTCGGCCTCATTCAACGAAACTTGCCCTACCTGAAGTCGCTTTCCGAACTGGTTCGTTTAGACAATAAGGCCGTCATTGCGGATGGTCGACGTCGGTACAAATGTTTACAGCGCCAGGTTGTGTTTGATTCGGTTTCGTTCTCTTACGATCAAAGCGGCAAAAAACCGGCGCTAAAAGATGTCAGTTTTACCATTGCCAAGGGAGTAACCACCGCCATCGTCGGCAAATCCGGAGCCGGAAAATCGACCGTGGCAAAGTTGCTCTTGAGGTTGTTTGAAGCACAAGATGGCTCTATCCTGCTCGACGATGTGCCGCTGGCAGATTTTCAATTGGCCTCCTATCTGCAGAATGTTGGCATCGTCAGCCAGGACACGTTTATTTTCAACCAGACTGTGAAAGAGAATATTGCATTTGGCGCCGAGGAGCCCGTTTCAGACGAAAGCATCATAGACGCTGCCATAAAGGCCGGGGCGCATGAGTTTATTGTGGGCTTGCGCAATGGCTACGACACTACCTTGGGGGATCGTGGTGTGAAACTTTCCGGCGGCCAGCGTCAGCGCATTTCCATTGCCCGAGCAATTCTGAAAGACCCTGAAATCCTGATTCTGGATGAAGCCACCAACGAGCTCGACGCGATTACGGAGCGAGCCATTCAACAAGCCCTGAAAGAGCTGTGCCATAACCGGACGGTGATAATCATTGCGCATCGTTTTTCGACGATACAGCATGCCGGGCAGGCGATCGTCTTTCATAATGGCAGGGTTGTTGAGAAAGGAAGTCCTCAACAATTATTAAAGAATGAGAAGGAGTATTTTGACCTCGTGCAAGCGCAATAAGATTTCAGTTCCTGTGGCCCGATGATGTTCAATAACTACTGGAATGAGGTGCTGGCTCCTGGTGCAAGCGCTACGAATAATACTCATGAACCCCTAAGTGTTCTTCGCCCCATGTCTATCATCAGGAGACAATGGCAGCATTTTGTCCCTCTCGTTTAGACATCGAGAAGATAACCTATCGCCTAAGAACAACTAAAGGATCATAATAGGTTTGAGAATAGCAATTTTGGCCAATACGGCCAACAGCTTTGTGCCTCCGATGGCGCAGGGGTTGAAAAGAATGTTTGAAGCGATAAATATTAAATCCCAGGTTTTCTATTATGGAATACCGGTATTAAACCAATCCTCTCGTGCCGGGGAATTCATGGGCACCTATAAACCGCATATTGTCAAAACACTCATAAAGAAGCTGCTCCGTTGTCCATATCTAATGCAATTAAAGAGCTACGACGTAATTATTATCATACAAGCCAAACCCGACATATTCTTGAAGTCATTAGGGGTAGAAACAATCAGGAAATTATTTCCTGAGAAACCGATAGTTCTGTATGATCTCGACTATTGCCCCAGACACCTGGACATGTGGAGCGTGTTTGAATTTAAGAAAGAGCTGCATCATGGTTTGGAGAAGTATGATTGGTATCTCTGTGCTTCGGATGTGTGGGAAAGGCCGATGCCGGAAGGACATCAACCCTATTCACGAATAGGCGTCAACATTAACGACGGTACGCTCTTCCCAGAGCAAGGGAGTGAATTTATCGCTTTGGTCGATTTTGAGAGGTCGTCGGAAATGGAGGCGCGAGCTATTCAAATCCAGGCTCTGGAGAAAACAAACACTAAATATATTGTATTATCAGGTAACTACTCGATAAAAGCTATCAGGGAAATTTATCGAAAATGCAGCATCTATTTTGTGGCCTGCGAGGAAGCTTTTGGTCTGCCAATATGCGAGCTTCAGGCGTGTGGCAGCCATGTTTTCACTCCATATCCGGATTGGTGTTACGCACACGGGCACAAAAAGGATTTGACTGTTTCCGGCCTCGGTACTCTCTCACCCAACTTTATCGTTTATCACAATGATCTGTATAAACTTATTGCAGAAATAGATAGAATCAAGGATTCTTACGATCCACAGAGAGTTTTGGATAATTTCAAACATTACGATTCTGATTTTTACGGTGGAGATATTGCGGCGCTTCAAAAGTTCATCGATATGATTGAGCGTAACGAAATTGAGAGTACGTCGCACAGAAATTATCTCGAAACAGTCAATCCTGTGTGATCTATAGCAGACAAGGAAAAAGGATGCCAATCATTAAGCTCTTAAGCGATCTCAGTCGCTATTTCAACTTCGATATACTATGGCGCATCAGCCAAAGGCTGCGCACCGAAGACCGCCGGGCCTTCGCCTGGCGATTGCTGCAACAGGAGGCCGACCAGGTGACCTTTCGCCGCGGTCAGACCATGTGGACTGGTAGCACCTGGGACTCCTGCATCATGCCGATGCTGTTCACTCGCGGAAGTTATCAGATCTCCGATATAGAGGCATTGGCTTCATGGCTGAAACATCGCAATCGCATAACCTCGGCACGAAACGTCATCCTGGACGTCGGCGCAAACATCGGAACTACCGCCATTCCCTTTGCACAACAAACTCCCTGTCATATTTTGGCCATTGAACCGGTGCCGGAAAACTTCCAACTGCTGAAAAAAAATATCTCCCAAAACGGGTTGGATGATAGAATTACCTGTGTTCAAAAAGCCGTCTTCAATCATCCGGCAGAGATTGAGATGCTTCTTCCCGATCTTAATTGCGGTGGCGCATTTATCAAATCACCCAAGCAAAATGGTCAAACGCGGTTGCGGGTTGGAATACGTGAGACCGTGAGTGTTCCGGCAGATACGTTGGAGAACATTGTCGCTGAGCAATCAATCCAGACCGACCAGATCGTTTTTGTCTGGTGCGATACCGAAGGCTCAGAAGCTGTAGTCATCGAAACAGGGGAATCGCTCTGGCTGTGCGGCGTCCCCCTTTACATGGAACTCTTTCCCAACGCACTGGCAGATCAAGCTCAATTGGACACGACACCGGCCGTTATTGCCCGGTATTTTGACCGCTTTGTGGAAAGCCGAGACCTGATTCAATATGGCGTCAAAGCTCCCCTGCGTTCGGTGACGGAATTACCGGCGCTTATCGAAGAGCTGCAAAGGATAGAGGATGGGATCACCGACATCTTGCTGCTGCCAAAGGAAACCGGAAATGGTTAAGAAAAAAATACTTTTTCTGCAGCCCACTCTGCAGCCGCCCGGAGGCGCCAATACCGTGACGGCCTGGATGTTGGAAGCCCTGAAGGGTGAGTACGATATTACCACGCTTACCGGCACACAAGTCGAGCTTTCCGAGGTCAATCGATACTACGGTACTTCGCTGCAACAAACGGATTTGAACAGCCTGGTCCTGCCTGCGGGGATTCGATTTCTGATTGGACGGCTTTCCGAAGATCCCTGGCACTACTTACGCTATTGTGCGTTAATGCGTTGGTGCCGGATGATCCAACACCGATATGAACTGGTCATGACCGCGAACAGCGAAACGGATTTTGGCACAAGAGGTATTCAGTACGTGCACTTCCCTTATGCTCGTGGAAATTATAGCAGAGAAGTTCAGCTCTATGAAAGAAATGACTGGTATGTCAACATGCTCAGATTTCTTGATACGCGCCTGCGCCCATGGCGCCTGTTATCCGGTTTTTCCTTTCCGGCTATGAAAGAGAATCTCACCCTGGTCAATTCGGAGTGGACCGGCGGCTATTTCCAAAGAGCGTATGACGCCCAGGCTCGGGTCATCTACCCGCCGGTACCGGGAGATTTCCCCAAAATAGACTGGCAAGAAAAGGAAAACGGCTTTGTCTGCATCGGAAGGTTTTCAGGCGAGAAAAAGCTCGAGGAAATTATCGATATGCTTGCCCAGGTGCGAAAACATGCTCCGGGCATTCATTTGCACATAATCGGCTCCAAAGTGACCTACGATGAGGATTACTACCCGCGACTAAAGACGAAAGTAGCTGAGCATGCGTCATGGATCTTTCTTGAAGAAAATTTATCTCGGGATGAACTAATCGAGCTACTTTGCGCGCATCGCTACGGCATTCACGGTATGAAAGACGAGCATTTCGGTATTGCCGTGGCGGAGATGATCCGGGCCGGGTGCATTCCCTTTGTGCCGGACAGCGGCGGCCAGGTTGAAATCGTCGGCAGAGAGCCGCGCTTGCTTTATGGCAGCGACGCCGAAGCGGTCGAAAAAATTCTGGATGTCTTAGAACATCCAAAGGAGCAGCAAGCCTTGCTTAAGCATCTCGCCTCCAGAGGGGATTTGTTCAGCACAAAAAAATTCATGCATCAAATTCGGGAGGTTGTGGCTGAGTTTTTACAGAACAAACAACAAAACGGCAATGGTTACCAGGAAAGCCCTGCCAAGGCTGAAGAAATCATCGAGAGCCACGGATTTGCACCGATTAAACACGGATAGAATGAGCTTGCAATCTCTGTGTTCCAGGGAGACATGATTCTTGGCGCGGCAAACCGCAATCTGGAGCGCATCGACTGTGTCGATACATGAATTGACACAGTCAATTCACTCCAAAAGTATCTTGCACAAAGATGTAACAGTTCACGGTTAATCTTGTCAGGAAAACACAAGGTTTTTGGTTTGAGGTTATGGAAAGTATTAGCGCAGTTATTATCACTCTAAATGAAGAAGAGAATATCGCCCGCTGTCTGCGCAGCGTGTCGTTTTGCAATGAAATCGTCGTGGTAGACGCCGGCAGCAGCGATCAAACCGTGGCCATTGTCCGCGATCTGGGCGCGAGGGTCATCGAAAATGTACACGGCGGGAGAGCAAATGCATCGTGAATAACTTTGATACAAATGGTAAAAAAGCGGCATTAAAGAAAGCTCTATTGATTCAACCTGACCTACAAGTGCACGGTGGCGGGAATACAGTCGCGGTTTGGATGATAGAAGCGCTAAAAAGCGATTATGATCTCTCAGTCATGACTTGGATGCCTTTTGAGCTAAACGCACTTAATCGGAATTACGGCACAGGGTTTAAGAAGGCGGAATTCAAGGCACTTCACGTTCCCTTGTTATTCCGTTTTCTAGTCTTTATTCTACCGGGTTTTCACGAAATTAGAAAGTTGAGCATTCTCATTAGATGGTGTAAAATCGTTAGAAAGCGATATGACGTTATCCTGACGGCATATAATGAGCTTGATTTTGGAAAGAAAGGGATCCAGTACGTTCACTATCCACATCGGGTTTTAAAGCGCTTTCGTGAACAGTGTTTAGATACAAGGCAAGCAGGGATTTGGCGTTGGCTAAACGATTTGAAGTCAGGCAACCAACCCTGGTGTGGACTCTTGGACTTTTCTGCAGAACGGATGCTTGAGAACCGGACGCTAGTCAATTCGAATTGGACTGGTGAAAAATTCAGAGGATTCTACAGGTCACCAGCATTGACGGTTTATCCCCCAGTTCCAGGAGAGTTCCCGGAAGCTCCCTGGGATGAAAAGGAAAATGGATTTGTGTGCATTGGTAGAATCTCCGGTGAAAAACGGTTGGAAGAAGTCATCGATATTCTCGCGCATGTAAGGCCCCATGTTCCGGATATTCATCTGCACATCATCGGTTCAAAAGTGTCTTACAACGAGGGTTACTACCAGCGGGTAAAAAAGAAAGTGGCTGAGCATGCCGCATGGGTCTTTTTGGAAGAAAATCCATCCCGGAACGAATTGATCGAGCTGGTTTGCAAGCATCGCTACGGCATTCATGGCACGAAAGACGAGCACTTCGGTATTGCCGTAGCGGAAATGATCCGGGCTGGGTGCATTCCCTTTGTGCCGGACAGCGGCGGCCAGGTTGAAATCGTTGGCAGAGAGCCGCGCTTGCTTTATGGCAGCGACGCCGAAGCGGTCGAAAAAATTCTGGATGTCTTAAAACATCCAAAGGAGCAGCAAGCCTTGCTTAAGCATCTCGCCTCCAGAGGGGATTTGTTCAGCACGGAAAAATTCATGCATCAAATTCGGGAGGTTGTGGCTGAGTTTTTACAGAACAAACAATAAAACGGCAATGGTTACCAGGAAAGCCCTGCCAAGGCTGGAGAAATCATCGAGAGCCACGGATTTGCACCGATTAAACACGGATAGAATGAGCTTGCAATCTCTGTGTTCCAGGGAGACATGATTCTTGGCGCGGCAAACCGCAATCTGGAGTGGATCGACTGTGTCGATACATGAATTGACGCAGTCAATTCACTCCAAAAGTGTCTTGTACAAAGATGTAACAGTTCACGGTTATTCTTGTCAGGAAAACACAAGGTTCTTGGTTTGAGGTTATGGAAAGTATTAGCGCAGTTATTATCACTTTAAATGAAGAAGAGAATATCGCCTGCTGTCTGCGCAGCGTGTCGTTTTGCAATGAAATCGTCGTGGTGGACGCCGGCAGCAGCGATCAAACCGTGGCCATTGCCCGCGATTTGGGGGCAACCGTCATTGAAAATGTGAGAGGTGGACGATCGCAACAGCGCCAGGTGAGCCTGCAGCATGTTAGCTCAGAATGGCTCTTCGTGATCGATGCCGATGAAGAAGTGAGCAGTAACCTTCGAGATGAAATCTGTGGGTTCTTAGAAAATCCCGGGACATTTGACGGCTGTCTTATCCCGATGCAGCATTATTTCGTTTCGGGTTGGATCAGACATTGTGGATGGTGGTTCCCGGATTACAAAGGCAGGTTGATGAAAACAACGCTCAGCAAGGTTGTTCAGGCTCATGTGCATGAAGGCGTGATATGCGAGGGAAGCCATTTCAAGAAACTGACAGGGATCATATACCATCACGGCTATCAATCCGTTGAGATCTATTTTGAAAAATTTAATGCTTATACAACCCAGCAGGCAATGGACTATCTGGCCTGTGAACCTGACTTGTCAAGATCGCGGCTTGTTCTCAAAATGCTTTTGAAACCGGCGCAGACGTTTGTATCGCTGTACATTCTTGGGAAGGGGTGGAAAGACGGCATGGCCGGATTTTTAGTGGGAGCTTTTAGTTCGTTGTACTATTTCGTCTCCTACACTAAGTATTGGGAAGAGAGATTTGTTAAAAAAGAGTCTTCGGACATGGGACAATCTGTTTTACAAGAACCGAACTTAAACCAGGAAAATGATAAGGTCTTATGCAAAAGCGAGACAACATTCTCATCTTAACTCCGGTAAAAGATGCGGCAGAGAGCCTGGAAACCTATTTCGAAAATTTGGCCAGGCTCACTTATCCGCAACAGCTTATTTCCGTTGGCTTGCTGGAAAGCGATAGCCGGGATAACACCTTTGCCATGCTGCAAGAGAAGCTACCGGAGCTGCAGCGACGATTCCGCAAAGCCGGCGTCTGGAAAAAAGATTTCGACTTTCATATTCCTGAGAACACGCCACGCTGGGCCGGCAAAGTTCAAATGGAGCGTAGAAAAATTCTCGCCAAAAGCCGCAACCACTTGCTCTTCCGCGCTCTAAGTGATGAAGACTGGGTGCTCTGGCTGGATGTGGATGTTGAGGCGTATCCGGCAGACGTCATACAGCAATTGTTAGCGACCGGAAAGAAGATCGTGCACCCGAACTGTGTGTGCGAGTACGGCGGGCCAAGTTACGATCTCAACGCCTGGCGGGACAGGAAAAGATATCACCTGCACGATTTGCGCAGCGAAGGCGATTTGGTGGAACTGCACGCCGTGGGCGGCACCATGTTGCTGGTCAACGCGGATGTGCACCGCGACGGCCTGGTTTTTCCGCCGTTCTTGTACGGCACGGCAAACAAACGGATTCGTCGCACAAATTTCTTTTTCGCCAATCGCAAAGAGATGGTCACCGAGCTGAACCGCGTTCCGGAACATATTCGCAACGGCAGCCATCGCGGAGAAATCGAAACCGAGGGATTTGGCATCATGGCCGATGACATGGGATACACTTGCTGGGGTATGCCCAATTTGGAGGTCAGACACAAGTGATTCCAGTCAAAATGACAAACAGACAGCACGGTTCAAAGAATGTTGAGCATCGTGGAAGGGCGATTTAACCACGAAGCGCACGAAGTTCACGAAGACAAAAAACTTTAGTCTGTGACGATTCGTGTCTTTCGTGCGCTTCGTGGTTTCTGAATTCTTTCGGTTTTGAACTTGACTAGACTAACAATAAGAATCCGTGTTCAATCAGTGCTAATCCGTGGCTAATGAATTTGAACAATGAAGCCATGAAATCGCTAAGTATCACAGGCCCGTACAAGGGCCACACCGGTTACGACCATCATGTACGGGAATTCACCCGCGAGTTGGTGCGCCAGGACGTTGCAGTGCAGTTGCTTGAATTCGGCGAATGGAGTACGCCGAAACTGACGACAGAGCAGCAAGGGACGAGGTTGGATTCCCTGCACCGTCCGGTGGATGCCGACGTCCGACTGCATTTTGTGATGCCGCCACAAGTGGAAATTGCCCAAAATCAGCGCAATATCAATTTTACGATGTTCGAAGCCGACCGCATTCCCACAGATTGGTTGCAGCACAATCTGCGACACGACCGGGTGATCGTGCCGACGGAATCCTCGCGACAGGCGTGGATCAACAGCGGCTACCCGGAAGAGCGTATCCGCTTGTGCCCCTTGGGCGTGGATGCGGAGCTGTTTCAGCAGCAGGTGCAACCGCTACCGCTCAAAGATGATTGCGGCCGGCCGGTCGCGGATTATTTGACCCGGGTGCTCAATATTTCGGAGCTGACTCCGCGCAAGAACTTGCTCGGACTGCTGCGCACCTGGATACAAGCGACCTCAAAGTCAGACGATGCCATCTTGATCATAAAAATCAACTGCCTCTGGCGTCGGTGGCTGCTGAAATTCTTTCTCGATGTCAAGCTTATGGAAAGGCAGATCGGCAAATCGCGCAAAGACGCGGCGCCGGTGTTGTTTCTCATTAACCGGCGTTTGAGCGATGCGGAGATGCCCCGTCTTTATGCCACAGCCACGCATTACTGGAGTATGTCGTTCGGCGAGGGCTGGGACCTGTGTATGATGGAAGCCGGGGCAGCCGGATTACACCTGATTGCGCCGGAACATTCGGCCTATGCCACTTATTTGAATTCTGATTTGGCGGACATGATCCCGTGCCGAGCGGTTCCGGCCAAATTCCGTTGGGCTTATGGCCTGCATAAATTCTTTCAAGGGGCAAACTGGTGGCAGCCGGATGAGGATGCGGCAGCGCAGTACATTCGTCGTGCCATAACAAAGGGCGGCATCAAGCGAAACGGAGCGACCCAAGCTCATTTAGCAAAACATTTTACCTGGCAAAAAGCCACCGAGAAATTGATCGAGGTTCTGGAGCTGACAGAATACAACGCCAAAACCCTGAAGAATCACTAAACCACGAAGGGCACGAAGGACACGAAGAAGGGCTACGTGATCGAGTTGTGCGCTTGATTGACATATTCTTCACACAATCAAAAACATTAACGCGGAGGCGCAGAGAAAAGCAGAGAGTTTAGGGTTTTCAAGTGAACAAGAACAAACACCGTTCAGTTTTTTAAAACTCTGCGGTCCTCTGCGAACTTTGCGTGCTCTGCGTTTCATTTTTTTGGTTGCGGATTCGACGCGCTGGGTCAATCCGTGGCTAAATGATTCTCAACACGAGTGGTTCGTGGATTTCAGAAAAACTAACAATGTCAAAGAAACGTAAAAGCAAACATAAATCCAAAAAGTCGCGCCAGGAAAACCAGCGTCCGCCGGTCTTCAAGAATACTCGAGTGCAATACGTCTTTTCGGTGCTGGCGATTGCGCTCCTGGCTCTTCTGGTCTACCAGAACTCCCTGAACGTCCCCGCCTTCTTTGATGACACCCATGTTTTCGACAATCCCGACCTTAGAGACCTCGGAGATTTGCCGCAGCTGTTGAGCACCTGGCCCATTCCTCGCCCGGTGCTGGCATTTTCCTTTGCAATGAATTATTACTTTGGCGGCGCGGATACGTTTGGCTACCATGTCGTCAACCTCCTTTTGCACATCGCCAACGGGATTCTGCTCTTTTTTATTCTGGTGAACACCTTGAGAAACGTTAGGTCGGAAAATAAGCCGAGCGCGGAGATCGGCGTCGCTCTGGCGGCGACCTTGATCTTCATCAGCCATCCGATACAAACGGAGTCAGTGACCTACATTTGGGGCCGTTCGGCTGTGCTGGCCGGACTGTTCTACCTGTCCGCCATTCTGCTTTTTGTCAAAGCCGCCACGCCGAATTCGGCCTTGGTTAAGACCAAACGTTTGGGCATTCCGAAGAGACCCCTCTATCTGGTGGGCGCCGCGCTGTCTTTTTTTCTGGCATTGGGCGCGAAAGTCATCGCCATTTCGCTGCCGGCGGTGCTTTTGTTGTATGATTATTTCTTCATCTCAAAAGCAGATCATCGTCGGTTTTTCAGGCAGGCTGCGACCATCCACAGTTATTTTCTAGCCATCGCGTTGCTGCGAGCTTTGGCGTATCTTTATCTGCCTCCCCTTCGGGAGCTTCTGGCCCCGGGAAGTTCCGATCCGTCACAATGGACGGCTGTTTCGGAGGTTGGGACTTTCTTTTTCAGTGAATTCTTCGTGGGTGCGTCTCTCACATTCACGGAGAATATCCTGACGCAAAGCCGGGCTTTTGTGGACTATCTCAAACTGCTGATTTTCCCGATTCGGCAGAGCGCGGATTGGGGCTACACCATCTCCCGCAGTATTTCGGAGCTGGCGGTTGTGGCCGCAATGGTAATCTTGTTGGCGGTTCTGGCTCTGGCGTCTGTCTTGTCGCGTAAATCGGGAAGGTACAAAGTGATGGCATTCGGCATTTTGTGGTTTTTTATTACCATGGCGCTGTTTGTGGTGCAACCTGTGCCGGACGTGCTTGTGGAGAGACGCCTGTATATTCCCGCGATCGGTTTTTTCATTTTTCTGACGGTGGCGCTTTATCACGGTTTGGGTTACCTGACCGACCGGTTCGGCGGGCTGCGCAAATATAAAATGATTGTGCCGGTTTCTTTCGCGATTCTGATTGGAATCTACTCCGTCAGATCGTTTCAGCGCAATATCGTTTGGCAGGACCCGTACACACTCTGGCAGGAGGCCGCGCTCAAATCGCCGGTCAAAACACGCGCCAACAACAATTACGGCATTCTTTGCCTGAACCGGGGAGAACTGGACGCCGCAGTTACAGCCTTTCAACGTGCGATATCGGCGGACTCCACCTTGGGGCTTTCGTACACGAATCTGCTCTCGGCCTATTGCCTGGTTGCCTACGATGAGCAAACCGAAGCATCCGTCTACCGCGCAGTTGATCTCTTCCGGGAGTTGCTGGCTGACAAGCCGGATCATGCGGTGGACTGGTATATCAAGAATTACCCGCGCTTGAACAAGCCGCTGTTCAATGGCGCTGTTTTTCAGGTTGAGGAACAATTACTGCAAAACGACTCGAGGGACGGGGATGTCTACCTTGCTGTCGGACTGTTGTACCACGAGCTTTTGGGGGATGATACCAGGGCGTTAGAGCATCTTGAAAAAGGCATCTCGTTGGGATATTCACGTTTTGGTGAGGCATACGTTGAGGGCGTCTATCAGGCGGTGCAGGAACCCTGACGAGATGCAGTTTGCTCTGATGGTAGAAAACCGGACGAACTGCCCGTCTTTACTCGCAGAAAGCGAGGTTCAAACAAATTCCGAGCAAATCGCGTCGCAGACAAGCACGCCTTCTCTGGTCAAGCGTAAGTGGCCATCCTGCAGGCAGAGATGTTTGCCTTGCAGTGAGCGGTTGCCATTGGTGTACGCTTCATTCAGGCAGGGGTCTTCAAACGTGAGCGAAAAGAACTTGTGCAGGGTCGAGGCATAGCGGGTGAAGACAGAGACGCCCCGCTCTGCTTCGAAGTGACGGAGATTGATCCCACTGCGTTGGCGCAGTCCCAGGTAGGCTCTTTCAAAGTCGAGCTCTTTGTTGGTGAGGACCTCTTCCCCGGCGATTGGCGCTTGCTTCTGTTCCAGACCCTCCAAATAGGCTTTGAGGTTGCTGACATTCCAAAAGCGTTTTCCAGATACATAGGAATGCGCCGATGCGCCCACACCCAGATATGGATTGCCGTTCCAGTATTTCTCGTTGTGTCTGCAGGTTGCTCCCGGGTGAGCGAAGTTAGAGATTTCGTATTGTGGGTAGTCATGCGCCGCGAGCATTTCAACGGTCAGGAGGAGCATGCGGCGTTCGGTTTCGGTTGGCGGCCTCCGGAAAACGCCACGGCGCAGTTGGGCAGTCAGGGGCGTCCCGTCTTCAAAAGTCAGGTTGTAGGCCGAGATGTGATTTGGACCCAGCTCGATAGTCGTCTGCAGGTTGAATTGCCACTCTTGCACAGATTGCGAAGGTAGGCCACTGATGAGGTCGAAATTGATATTATCAAATCCTGCTTTGCGCGCATGGTCATAGCAGCGTATTGAATCATCAACCGAATGGTCACGATCGAGAAAAAGCAATTCTTCGGGGCGAAAGGACTGGACACCGAGACTGAGCCGGTTGACCCCCGCCGAGCGCAGATCGCGCAGTTTTGCCAGATCAACGGTTCCGGGATTTGTTTCTAGCGTAATCTCCGTGTCGACGCTTATTGTGAAGCGGCTATGGATAAAACTGAGCAGGGAATCGACTTGGTGCGGATTTAACAACGACGGTGTGCCACCACCCAGAAAGATCGAATCAAACTCGGCCTGACCAAAAGGCGTCGTGGCAGCGTAAGAGTCCAGTTCTTTGTGGAGGGCCGACAGATATGCGGGAATTTGTTCGTGACGGTCGGCAAGAGTGAAAAAATCACAGTAGCCGCACCGGATGTCACAGAAAGGAATATGAATGTAGAGGCCCGCGGGTTTCTGCTGCGGGCCGATGCCGGGTGTCGCCGTCTCCCCGGCTAGCGGATTAGGTTCGCAACCCTTGACCAACGAACACTCTGCAACAGGTTCCAGAAGTCACTCGCTTTATCCCACGAGAAATAAATGAGGAGCGCTTCACCAACTATGTTTGACTCCGGCAACATGCCCCAAACGCGGCTGTCGGAACTATTGTCCCGGTTGTCACCCATCATAAAGTAGTAATTGCTCTTGAAAGTATATTCCGGTATCGGCTTACCATCGATAAGGAGTGCGCCTCCCCTTATGGCAGCATTCTTGTTTTCGTACTGCGTGATCAACGCCCCGTACTGCGCCAGCGTCCGTTGGTTGACCGCGATGGTCATGCCTGCGTGTGGGATTTTTATCTCGGGCAAATGGTACGGTCCCCCATCGTCAGGATAGTGTCTAATCGTATATTTCTTACCAAACGTGCTGGTTATCTGGTCCAGCTGCACATGGCGCCCGTCTTCTGCATCGAATGTCCTGCCAAGGTCGACCTTTCTCCCTTCAGGCGCCCCGTTGATGAAAACCTCGTCGTCACGGATTTCTATGGTCTGACCGGCGACACCGATGCATCGTTTGATATAGTCCAGCGATTTGTCCAGGGGATACTTAAACACCACAACGTCGCCGTTGTGCGGTTGCTTGAAGGCGGGGAGCCTGAAAAATGGAATCTGCGCATCTATAACCGGAATCCGGTCGGGGGTGCGCACACCATAAACGAACTTGTTTACCAGCAGAAAATCCCCTACCAGCAACGTATCTTTCATCGAGCCCGTGGGGATGCGAAATGCCTGCACAACAAAGGCTCGCAGAATAAGTGCGGCAAGCAATGCAATGAGAATGGCCTCTGTGGTTTCCCGGAAACTGTTTTTGCCCTTTGCGGATCGGGTAGAGCCGGTTGCAGTGATCCTCTGCCGGCGTTGGGCACGGTTTTGCGTTGCCGAGACTCCGCTTCTTTTGGTTGCCATCTAGAGCTCCTGGATTGTCATGTTTTTGACCTTACGCAAGTCGTCTTTATTCAACTTTTAGCACAGCGAGAAATGCTTCCTGCGGCAATTCCACTTTGCCCACTTGCTTCATTCTTTTCTTGCCTTCTTTTTGCCTCTCCAACAGTTTTCGTTTCCTGCTGATGTCGCCGCCATAGCATTTAGCGGTCACATTCTTACGCAGGGCTCTTACGGTTGTACGCGAGATTATCTTGTTGCCGATGGCAGCCTGTACCGCTACTTCGAAGAGCTGACGTGGAATCAGCTCCTTGAGTTTGCTGCAGATCTTGCGGCCCCATTCAAAGGCTTTGTCCTTGTGAATGATGTAGGAGAGGGCATCGACCGGTTCGTTGTTCAGCATGATGTCTAGCTTTACCAGGTCTGAACGGCGGTAGTCGTCAAAGTGATAGTCAAGGGAGGCATATCCGCGCGTGAGAGATTTGAGTTTGTCATAAAAGTCGAAAATGATTTCAGCCAGCGGAAAATCGTAGTGCAGGCTGGCCCGGGTCTGGTCAATGTACTCAGTGTTTTTATAAATACCACGCCGATCTTGTGAAAGTTTCATGATGTTCCCGATATACTCGGTGGGCGTGATAATGTCGGCGGAAATGTAGGGTTCCTGGATATAATCGAGCACCCCCAAAGCCGGCAACAGAGCCGGATTGTCGACCAAAACCAATTCACCGGCTTTCGTGTACGCTCTGTATTCAACGTTGGGAACAGTGGTCAGAATGTCGAGGCCGTATTCGCGTTCCAGGCGCTCCTGGATGATTTCCATGTGCAGCAGCCCGAGGAAGCCTGCACGAAAACCGAAGCCCAGGGCCTGCGAGGTTTCGGGCTCGTACATGAGCGAGGAGTCGTTGAGCTTAAGTCGTTCCAGGGAAGAGCGCAGCTCCTCATAGTCCTCGTTTTCGGTGGGGAACAGGCCGCTGAATACCATGGGCTTGACTTCCTGGTATCCGGGCAGCGGTTCGGTCGCAGGATTGCTGGCCGAAATAATGGTGTCGCCCACCTTGGTGTCTTCTACTTGCTTGGCGCCGGGAATGCAGTAGCCTACCTCGCCGACGGCCAGCTTTTTGCGCTTAAGCTTGTCTAGCTGCAACACGCCCACTTCCGCGACTTCGAACTTCTTGCCGGTGGAAAAGAACTTGATCTCCATGCCCGGGACTATCTGCCCTTCGAAAACCCGGATATAGGCGATGGCCCCCCGATAGGAGTCAAAAATGGAGTCAAAAATGAGCGCGCGCAGAGGCTGGTCCGGGTTGTCTGCCGGCGGTGGAATTCTATCCACGACCGCCGCCAGCACTTCATCGACGCCCTGGCCGGCTTTGGCGCTGCTCAGGATGATTTCACTCTTGTCGATGCCGAGAATGTCGACTACCTGTTGCGAGACCGCTTCAACCTGGGCGCTTTTTAAGTCGACTTTGTTTAAAACGGGAATGATGGTAAGATCGTTTTCCAGGGCCAGGTAGAGGTTGCTGATGGTCTGCGCCTCCACGCCCTGCGCTGCGTCGACCACCAGAACAGCGCCTTCGCAAGCGGCTAGGCTGCGCGAGACTTCGTAGGTGAAATCGACATGCCCCGGCGTGTCGATCAGGTTGAGCGTGTAGTCTTTGCCAGCAGTGTGTTTGTAACTCATGGTCACTGAATGGGCTTTGATGGTAATACCCCTCTCACGTTCCAGATCCATGTCATCCAGAACCTGGTCGACATTTACCCGGCTGAGTGTGCCGGTTTTTTCCAGCATGCGATCAGCTAGGGTCGACTTGCCATGATCGATGTGGGCAATAATACAGAAGTTGCGAATGTGTTGGGTTGACACTTTTGCCTGTGTTGTGCGTGAAAAAGGGCTGCGCAAAGGTGAACTAGCTCTCAAGCGAGCAGGACCTTCAAAAACAGCCCCTCTGAACTACTAGAGTCTTGATATTAGATCGACAAGAAATGTATGGAATTAATGCGTTTTAGTCAACATCAAAGTCAGCGAGTTGCCGCCCGGTATTTTCTAAAAACGCATTCGAATGTCCACTGTTTCTTCACTGCAGGATCAATCCCGGGTGAGGGAACATTTCGCCCCAGTCAACAGGAGGTGGGATAGGTTGTCTCGCTGACAAAGTTGCTGTGGATGGTGTACGCCAGCCACTGTCTGAAGTCGCTGGTCCCTAGGCGTTGTTCGTATTTTCTTCTGGCGCAGGTATAGATTTCCCCGGCGAGGTGCTTGGCGGCTTGCGGGCTTTGAGTTAACAGGAGGGCGGTGCGATAGACGCGACCCGAGAATGGATGGAAATGCAGGTTGAATTCGCTGCCCGGCCTGGTTTTGCTTTGCGTGTCTGCTTTCGTCATCTGAAAGTCCCCGTTAAGTTATCACGAAAATGAGTGGGTATTGCCCTGCAGATGTGCTAATTTCATGCCAAACTCGATGGATGGCTCTCCGGATGGATGTAAAGATTGAAGAAACAGAGGAGTAGCTGCGGTAGGCATCCCGGCTGGATTTACCGGGCTGGCGGTTTTGGGACACAGCATAGTGCAATTTCGTCACAGCCTTCCGGTTTTGGACTGCCGTAATGACATGGCCGCAACGCTTGTCCGGGATGGCGCAAGATGCAAACAACAAGTTGTTGACTTTTTCCCAGGAATTTCTAAATTCACTCTCTGTCAAAAATGCGGGCGATTAGCTCAGTTGGTTTAGAGCACCTGCCTTACAAGCAGGGGGTCACTGGTTCGAGTCCAGTATCGCCCACTCTTTTATTACGATTTGTCGCGCTCGCGACGGCTCCGCCAATTCGTCCGGATTGCCTCCAGCTCCCCCTCGAAGACCCGCTGTACCTTTTTCTTGTTTCTGGCCCTGAGAATTCCTTTATTGATTGTGTGTGCGGTGGCCTCTCACGTTTACCTTGTTGCGCAAAGCAAGGTTATCTTCCGGAAGTTCCGGGTACCTCCCAGTCGAAGCTCCTGTACACGGAAAGTCAAAGCGCCAGAGGAATCGCAATTGCGGAGCTGCCATGCAGAAATCCATCCATGGTTTGTATTCTGGCGGAATAAACTCGGGCCGCAATGTCTTACACCGCCATTCTGGCGGCATTTCATCCTTATTTCGTGGCTGGACTTTGGGTTTATGAGGAATAAATTTCATGGTATAACACAGAATTTATTCCAGCTAATCTTATGTTAGACGAACGGATGAAATTGCGAGAAACAAACTGATATGGAAATCGCCAAAATTGTTTTAGAGTATATCAAAGCTACCATTTGGCCTGCGAGCGTGATCACAATCCTGCTAGTTTACAGGAACGAGTTATTTGCTCTACTGGCTCGAACAAGGAGAATAAATCTTCCTGGTGGTATTAGCGTTGAGACGTTTGATGAGCAACTTGAAAGGGCGAAGGAGTTAGGGCAACAGGTAAAAAAAGATAGTGTGCACCGTCAGAAAAGGGACGATCACGAAAAGAAGCTCAAACGGCCTAGCGCAGAGCCAAAGTACTCAGCTGCCAATAAAAGAATGCTTGAGCTTGGATTATCACCTTCTCCAAGTGGACTGGAAATTGATTTTTATAAGGACCTAGCTGAAAAGGATCCAAGGTTGGCGCTCGCTGGTTTGCGTCTTGATTTAGAGTTGATGCTAAATAATTTGGCCAAAGGTTTTGCTATTGATATTGGCGAGAAGGAGTCTATTAGAGCCAAAACGATGAAGCTGCTTCAAGCCGATGCGATAGATCAGCGTCAGTTCGACTTCATGCAGACTATATTGAATTTATCTAATTCAGCAATTCATGGAATAGATGTCAGCAAAAATCAGGCAAATGAAATTATAGACCTAGGACAGATTCTAATCGATGACTACATTGCCTGGCTGAAGTGGGGTTTTCAGTAGCAGTCTGTTTAGCACGGCATATGTCTAACTTTTGCTTCAGTGGAGCCAAGGGCTGTAGCGAATTTTCTGAGTGTCAGTTTACTGCCAACATCAGTTTGAGCAAAGCTAAGGTGAATTGAAACCCTTGGCGCACTGAGCATTTTGTTAGAGGACAAGATTATGCTCTATCTTCGCATGGGATGGTCCCACAAACGCGACCTATGGTGAGACTTGGACACCGCTTCGGGATACAGAGTTTTTAGACTGGCCAGTCATGCGTTTCAATCCAAAACAAACGAAATAGGTTAATGAATAAACCGGTACTCGAAAAAGAATTTGAAAAGCTGGTAAAGAACAAGTTTAATGTATATAACAGCTTGTTTTTGAACCTACCCTTTCAAAATATCAGTAACACTGGAATGTTTATCCCTTTGCTGCACCATGTTTGCAAAGAAGGGCTTGAATCCGGAAGCGAGCCTTTGGATATTCTCGAATCATTTTTTGATGAACAGGCGAAGATAACATCGGAGCAAGATAGAATAGATTTTATCTTCAGAGTGATACAGTATATTGAACGGCAAATTGTACTTTATGACAGCGCTGAAGATGCCGCATTTAAACACCTTCTGAACTTTGATGATCATTTATCCCTGAAAGATTTCATCCATTTTGCGGAGAACAAAAAGGGCAGGGCCGGGATTGCAGAAAAGCTGGCAACGTTCAGTACGCGGATTGTATTTACAGCGCACCCGACACAATTTTATCCTCCGTCTGTTCTGGATATCATTGGTAAATTGCGAACACTTATTACTGAAAACAATATCAATGAAATAGATCTGACGTTGCAGCAATTGGGATTGACATCCTTAATAAACTCCAAAAAACCTACGCCGCTCGATGAAGCCAAAAATATCATCTACTTCCTGAGAAACGTCTATTATGATGCCGTGGGTGAACTCTATTCCTACATAAAAAAGAATATCCCTAGTCGCAATTTCAACAATCCGGATATTATTCAGCTTGGATTCTGGCCAGGTGGGGACCGGGATGGCAATCCTTTTGTTACTTCGGACACAACAATGGCTGTTGCCGATGAGCTGCGCATGTCCTTAATGAAGTGTTATTATAATGAGATTAAAGATCTGCAGCAAAAACTCACTTTCAGGGAAGTTGAAGACATCATTACGGACCTGAGAAACCAGCTTTACGTAACCATGTTCGATCCGGAAAAACTGATAAAAGTTGAACAGATACTAGAGCCGCTTTATGCTGTGAGAAAGTCGCTGGTAAGTAAATACAACAGATTATACCTCGAAGAACTGGATAATCTCATTGACAAAGTCAAAATATTCAAGACCCACTTTGCCTCTTTGGACATTCGACAGAACCATGCTGTTCATCAACAAACCGTAGAGGAAGTACTCAAGACTGAAGGGTTAATTTCACAAAGCCTGGATGAATTGACAAGAGATGAATTGATTTCGATTCTTATCCACAAGGATATTGACATACATGCAGAACAATTTGAAGATGAGCTCCTAAGAGATACGATTCGAACAATTACGCAGCTCAAGTCCATTCAGATGAAAAATGGCGAAGAAGGCTGCAACAGATATATTATCAGTAATTCCGAGGATATCTTTTCGGTCCTATTTGTGTTTGCACTTTTCAGATGGTGTGGCTGGGATGAGCGGGAAACACCGTTTGATATCATACCTCTGTTCGAATCAATGAACGGCATGGAAAACTCGAAATTGCTTATGCAAGAGCTCTTCGATATTCCGGAATATAGGTCACACATAACGCAACGCAAAAACAGACAGACCATAATGTTAGGATTTTCCGATGGCACGAAGGACGGCGGGTATCTGCAGGCAAACTGGTCTATTTTCACAACGAAAGAGGAGTTGTCGGCTGTTTGCGAGCAATATGGTATCAAGGCCATATTTTTTGATGGCCGTGGAGGACCGCCTGCTCGTGGTGGAGGGAAGACACACCGTTTTTATGCAGCGCAAAGTCAAAAGATTGCCAATCACGCTATCCAGTTAACCATTCAGGGCCAGACCATTACCAGCAAATATGGAACAAAAGCGCACTTCATTCATAATTGCGAACAACTTCTCACAGCCGGTTTGTCCAATAGTCTGTTTGACAAAGAAAACACACTTTCCGAGAAATCCAGACAAACCATTGATGCTTTAGCTCAAATCAGTTTTTATAAATATAATGACCTCAAAAATCATCCAATGTTTGTTCCGTATCTGGAGAACATGAGTACACTCAAATATTATGGAAAGGCTAACATTGGGAGCAGGCCTAGCAAAAGAGGTAATAAGAAAAAACTGGAACTGAAAGATCTGCGGGCAATACCGTTTGTGGGTTCCTGGAGCCAATTAAGACAGAATGTTCCGGGCTACTTCGGTATCGGAACGGCCATACAGGCGTTGATCAAAGATGGAAAGCAGGATGAACTAGTAGAGTTATTTGAGGAAATACCATTTTTCAAGGCGCTCATACTTAATAGCATGATGTCACTATCCAAGTGCTATTTTGAATTGACCAGTTACATTGCCAAAAATGAAGAATACAAAGATTTTTGGAACATCTTATTTGAAGAATATAAATTATCAAAAGAGATGGTTCTGCTCATTTCAAATTACAGCGCTCTCATGGAAGAAGAACATATTTCAAGAAATTCGATAGAGATTAGAGAGCGAATCGTTTTACCGTTACTGGTTATCCAGCAATATGCTCTACAAAAAATTGAACATGATTCCGGCAATACCGAAAATTACCATAAAATGGTTAAACGATCGTTATATGGAAATATCAACGCCGCCAGGAATTCTGCTTGAACCTTAAAGAAGGTTAGAAATCTTGCCCTCGTTCCCACACTCGGCGCGGGAAGGTCCAGCTTGCCGCTCAACGTCTCATGATAAACGGGAAAGGCCAGTGGGGCTGTGGTCGATACGGAATTTTGGTTTGACGCGGAGCGTCCTGGATGTGTTACCACGCAGAGCGTGGCAATGAGCGGCATCCTAAACTCAAACTGAATGATTCGAAAATCGTGACATACACGTACTTCGTCTGTGCGTCCGCTTCGCGTCTGTGTCAGGCGTGCCCCTACCCGGCAGCTTTTCTCTTGTTCTCAGCCAGGTCTGTCAAACGGGCAAAAATCCGATCAAGCTCGGCGTTAATGGTGCGGGCGCATTGTTCATAGATCTCGTAGCTGCAGCCGATGGGGTCTTCGATGTTGTCCGATACCTGCTGCGCCGGTTCTATGGCAAAACGGCGCAACAGGAATACATTATCCCGCACCGACGGATACCTCTGACGCAAGATATGCTCGTGCTCCCGGGCCAAACCAAAGATGATGTCCGAGCCCTCTACCAGCTCTGCTGTCACGCCCTGTGACTGGTGGGTAGAAATGTCCGCACCAAATCGCATGGCCGCCTGCACGGCAAATTCCGTGGCCGGACTGCCATCGATTCCCAGGGTGCCGGCGGACTTTACCTCGACAAACTCCGCAAGCGCTTCGGGAAGTTTGCTTCTTAGCATGCCTTCGGCCATGGGGCTTCTGCAACTGTTTCCCGAACAGACAAATAGCACTCCGAATTTTGAAGCCATAGATTAACTCCTGATTTATATTGCAGAATTGGTTGATAAGGGAATTGGCCCTGCCTGGGGAGCCTTTGTGTTTGCGACCGAGATCCCCGCATTTGTCAGGCTAGGGGGTGAACCGTTCTTCCTCTTCCCAGCGTTTCAGTGTCTTCCTGTTACGCAAACGGATAAACCCGAACGCTATCATAAACAGCAGAAGAATAAGAATCCACAAGTAAGTGCTAAAATCCTGCAGGAAGTGCCAGCGGTACGTTTTCTTCGCCTGTTCATACCAGTCCATTTCCAAATCAAAAATATCCACCCCGAACCTGTTTGCGAGGATAAGGGAGAATTCAGTCTCACCGTCCAGGTCGTGTATGAGACCGATAACCTCGTCGAAACCGAAGCGCTCGATAAGATAGGAGACAAACGCGTAGCTCTCTTCATAGGCGAGCTGTGCCTTGGCACCGCCGAAGGACAGCAAGTCGTCGATCTCGTCCAGGGGGATAACGGAATTACCGATGAACGCCTGTGACAGCGCTTTGCCGGCAAAAGCTTCATCCGTGGACAGGTAGATGGCCAATCCCTCAATCAGCCACTTAGGTGCTTGCAGAAGCAGCGGGTTGAGCTGCCCGCAGGAAATATGAGCCATTTCGTGCCGGATCAGCTTAGACAGCCTGTCGCGGTTCTTGCTCAACCCAGGAGATTTGATAATGATGATATTTCTGCGGACCTGGGCAACGCCGGCGCCCCAGTGCGGCACCGAATGTTGGGTCAGACTGTCGAAAATTGCCTGAGTCGGACAAACAAAGACGGACACCAGGCTATGCGTTTCGAGATGCAGTCTTTGCGAGAAATCGCGCTTGGCAATGTGCAACTGTTCAGAGATTTCGTCCACGAAGACGCGATCGGGCTGCAAATAAAAGAGGTCAATGGAAGGGTTCGATTGGCGCAGCCAGGTTTTTTCTGACTGGCTGCCATGGCATGGACGACTGGCGGTTAGGAGGCTAATAAAAAGAACGAGCACTCCTGCCGTGCAACCCCCTGGACTCATTTTAGCGCTTGCGCAAGATCGGCGATGAGGTCATCGATGTGTTCAATTCCTGCTGAGATACGAATGAGGTTGTCGGACAGTCCGATTCGTTCACGCTCCTCTTTCGGAACCGATGCGTGCGTCATCGAGGCGGGTTGGCTGATCAGACTTTCGACGCCCCCCAGGCTTTCGGCCAGCGAAAACAGTTGGAGTTGCTCCAGCATTTTGGATCCCGTTTTCTCTGATTTTAGCTCAAAGGAGATCATGCCGCCAAAGCCGGGTTTGCCGTACGGGTCAAGTTGTTGCTTGCACGCAAGTTCGTGGTGCGGGTGGCTCGCCAATCCGGGATAGATGACTTTGTTGACCTTGGGGTGGTTCAGGAGATAATCCGAGAGCGCGATGGCATTGCTGTTTTGCTGCTGCATGCGCAGGGGCAAGGTCTTTATCGAGCGCAGGGTCAGCCAGCAGTCGAACGGGCTGGGGACGGCGCCCACAGCGTTCTGCAAAAAGGCGAACCGTTCAGCCAGTTTGTCACTTTTTACGATGATAATCCCGCCGATGATGTCGGCATGGCCGTTGATGTACTTTGAGCTGCTGTGCACAACGATATCAGCCCCCAGGTCGAGCGGTCGTTGAAAATAGGGACTCATGAAGGTGTTATCCACTGCCAGGAGCAAATCATGGCTGCGGCAGAGGTCGGCGGTGTGGCGCAGATCGGTTAGCTGCAACAAAGGGTTGGTGGGCGTCTCGAGAAAAACCATCCGGGTTTCCGGGCGGAGTGCTGCGGCGATGTTGTCCGTTTCAGATGTGTCGACAAAGCTGAACGACAACCCGTAGTTGGTCATGACCTGTTGAAAGTAGCGAAAGGTGCCCCCGTACACATTCTGGGTCACAATGACGTGGTCGCCCTGAGCGAGTAAGCCCATAACGGTGGAGGTGGCCGCCATGCCGGAGCCGAAGGCAAAAGCCGCTGACCCGTTTTCGAGGGCGGCGAGATTGTCTTCCAGCGCCTGGCGCGTTGGATTGCCGGTGCGCGCGTATTCATACCCCTTGTGTACGCCGGGAGCCTGTTGCACGTAGGTCGATGTTTGGTAGATAGGCGTGGTGATGGCGCCGCTCAGAGGTTCGGGAGATTGTCCGGCATGCACAGCCCTGGTTGCAAAGTCGCTCTGTTTGTTGTCTTTCATTTGGTGATGAACTCCAGCAAATCTGATTTTGTGATAATTCCCGTAATTTTCCCCTGCCGTTCTACGAGGACCGCCGGAAATTGTTTGGTGAGGTAGTTTTTGACGTCTTCAATGTTCTTTTGCGCGGCTATTACGGGGAGGCTCTCCTGCATGGCCTGGCTGACCGGCAAGTCGAGCACCGCGCTGTCATTGATGACTTGTCCCATGATTTCTCCCTCGTCGATCCGGCCGACTGAGTTGCCATCATCGATAACCGGGATTTGAGAAATATCGTTTTCTTTGATCTGAGCAATGGCGGTCCGGACGCTATCTGTCGGTTGCACCGAGATCACTCCCAGGATGCCATCCGGCTTGGTGGCAAGGACACGATCGAGCGTGATGGCTTCGATATCGAGGAAGCGGTTCTCCCGCATCCAGTCATCCGAGTAAAAGGTGGTGAGATATTTTGCGCCGGAATCAGGCAGGAGAACGACGACCAGCTTGTCTTCCGGGAGGTCCCTGGCACATTGCAAAGCTGCTGCCACCGCAAGGCCGCCTGAGCCACCGATAAAAATACCTTCTTCCCGCGACATTCGCCGGGCAATATTGAAGGATTCTTTGTCTGTAATATCGAACACGTCATCAATGTATTGGAAATGTGTGGTGCCGGGGATAATGTCTTCGCCCACGCCCTCCACTTTATATGGTTTGGCCTCGTTCAGTTTCTTTGAATAGAAGTATTCTTTCAGGATGGAGCCTACCGGGTCTGCACCGACGATCTTGACCGCCGGGTTCTTTTCTTTAAGAAACCGGCCGGTACCGCTGATGGTTCCGCCGGTGCCCATGCCGGCGACGAAGTAGTCAATCTTACCGGCGGTCTGTTCCCAGATTTCGGGACCCGTGCTTCGGTAGTGTGTCTCAGGATTAACCGGGTTAAAGTATTGGTTAGCCAGGATGGAATTAGGCGTATCTTTGACGATTTTCTTGGCCACCGAATAGTAGCTTTCCGGTGACTCCGGCGGCACCGAGGTAGGGGTCACGATGACTTCCGCGCCGTACGCCCGCAAATTTCGTACTTTTTCCTGACTCATCTTGTCGGGCATGGTGAAAATCGCCTTGTAGCCCTTGAGTGCGGCCACCAGTGCCAGGCCTGCGCCGGTGTTGCCGGAAGTTGACTCCACAATGGTACCGCCCGGGCGCAGCTGGCCGGATTTTTCAGCCTCTTCTATCATTGTAATGGCGATTCTGTCTTTCACACTGCCGCCCGGATTAAAGTACTCGACTTTTGCAAGCACTGTGGCCTTTAGGCCTCGAGTCACTCGATTCAATCTGATTAGCGGCGTGTTGCCTACCGTCTCTAGGATGTTGTTAAAGTATCCGGTACTCATGTTGTGTTGCTCCTGCTTCAAAGAATTGTTGGATTGTTGGCTGGCCAGCTACCGCTTTTTGACATGAAGAACCTGGTCTGACTGTATGACAGGCGAAGCCAGCCGGCGGCAGGGCGACTGATCGATTTACTTTAACGCATAAAGGACACAATCGATCAAAGTAACGAGGATATTTCTTGAACTGTGCTCATCTGACACATTGCAAAAAGTCAGCTTGCTTTGTTCAGCGAGATCAAATTTCTCCGCTGCCAGTTGAACTGGGATTGAAGTCGGTGGGTGCTTCACATTTGCAGCGATGATTATCGGAATGCGATGCCGGAGTGAGATTGCATCTACTGTGCTCTTGACGACTTCGATGGCAGGGACGTCATCCCAATCGAACAAAACGATATAACCTAGCAGCTTCTTGGCAATCAACTCCCACGAGGGATTCTTTTCTTCAATTTTCTTCAGGCCGTAGAGGTGGACAGCCAGTTGTTCATTTATTTGTAAGCAGCCGTAGGTCAAATCTCCGGTTTGAACCGGCTCCGCGCCGCAGGCAGTTCGGATGAACTCGTGCTTTGTCTGCCCATTGGGGCCAACCACTGCGACTTCAGCGACCCTCATGGTGTCAGGTTCAGGTGAAGTGGCGCTGTTTTCATGTTGTTTTTCGGAGAGTGTTGGATCAGGGCCAGGTGCGCTAGGCATCACTGGTCCAGGTGGCCAATTTCTGCCGGATAATAAGGAGTTCGCTTCTTCCCAAAAAGACCTGATTTTCTTCCTGCCGGTGGTCTGATGAACGCCGTAACTGATTACGCCGTTCTTTCTTGTTGCGCCGATCGAGCTTCAAACGGCTGGGCTTTGCAGGTGTGCCGTTGTCCGGGTGCAGGAATTTTTGAATGAGGTCTGCAATTTCTATCGAACGTACGGCAGAGTGCCCATTTGCGCCGCCATTGCCAGAGGAGTCCTGTTGTTCCAGAGGCAGTTCTTTCAAGCGGCCCTGGTGGAAAAGTCTGGACAAGATTGCCAGCGTCTTTAAATCGTCCAGGTTCGATTCTCTGACGATGTTGCCGATGCGCGAGTTGCCATTGATGGAACTCAGGACTTGCGTTTCTTCGGCAGAGAGCGAATCCGGCGCGGGTTTGTCTTCTTCAGACCGTTCAAACCGGGTTTGCAAGGGCGGCAGGCTGCTGCGCACTCTGTCCCACCGATCCCGGTAGAGAAGTCCCATTTTTATGATATTAGAGGTCGAATCTTTGAATTTGCTGGGTCGATTGATTTCATGGATATCAAACTCAAATGTGCCGTCTTCCCAGGTAATCATGCGCAGAAGTGCTTCGCGGGCGGACAAATCGCCTAGGCTGGCTTCGACAATTTCGCCACGTTGCATCAGAATAAGACCTTCTTCCTCTCCATGAAACAGTCGCAACGACCCTGACTTCTTGGAAATGTCGAGGGTTTGCAGCAACTCTACCGCATTCATGTCGATGAGCTTACCGGAAAAGCCTTTCGCCTGTTTGCCGGCGGCAGGTTCTACATTGCCGACTTCGTTGAGGATGATCTCGAACCTGACCAGGACTTCTCTGATATCGAAAGGAACAGTAAGATATTCATCGACACCCAGCTTGATGCTGTGGACCCGTTCGCTTACAGAACGGTGCTTGCTCATGATGACGAAACGAATGGCTCTGGTTGCTGCCCGGGATTTTATTTCCTGCAGAAAATGGTGGGCATCAATTTTTGCCAGATCTAACTCAGCCAGAATCAAGTGCGGCCGAAACTCCCGGCTCGATTGCAGAGCAGAGATACCGTCACTTGCGCATTGCACTTCGTAGCCGGAACTGATCAGGATCTTTCTTAGCTTCTCAATTTCGGTTATGTTATTGACGGCAAGTAGAATTCGTTTTCGTTCCATATCGAACTATTGGTCCCCACCGGTTTCGCCGGACACATCTTCCAGGTGTGTCGAGCTGTATGCAGGAGCTTGCAGTTGGGCAAGCATGTGCTGCAGAGAATCAGGTTCAGTCAGATGTATTTCCATAATTTGCTCGCCTTCATCCATCTTTAGCGAGTAGCGGATGAACTCCAACGGAACTCTTCTCTCACCTTCAGGCTGGTAGACCGCGACTACTGACGGTGCCTTGAGAGTGCCCTTCAGCGAATTAAGCAAATATCCCAGATACCCAAGGCCGGTGGAGCTATCTCCAACGACGAGTATGATGCATCCTATCATTTTGTCGGAGACTTGATGCAGCAGTTGCAGGAACTTTTTTTCGGTGGACAGGCCGACTACTTCGACTGTATAATCATTGCCGGTCGCCATTTTACCCAGGAGCAATGAGCTACTGCTGTCGATTTGTCTGGTCGAGAATTGATCTGCCGTCAATGCCGCCACCAATTTTTCCTGTGCTTCCCGATTGCTGCTGAGCACGACGAGTTGCCCTTTTTTCAATCCGCGAGCCTGGCACAGTTTGATGCTGGCCGCAGACAGCGGATTCGGTTCTGCCACAGGCGTAGCTTCGACTTCCTGGTGGCTGCCGTTGGTAGAATATTCTTCACCCTTATTGCCATTCAACGTCGGCTCCGTCTGGCTGACCGGCGTCGTGTCCGCGCTGACCGGCTCTTCCGTGATAAACTCGGGCTCCGCCGGCTCGCTGCTGTCTACCCCGTTGAAGTATTTGTCCGGGACCGGCTGGTGAGATGGCGTTTCTTCAAAAATGCCGCCGGGCAACGGGGATACCGTGTCTTCTTCGTTTTCGCGTTCCGCCGTTGCGTCCTCCGTCTCCGGTGTATCGAGGGGCAGTGGTTCCGGGGTGGAGCTTTCGACCTCCAGATCGGACAAGTCGATTTCTTCAGTCTCAAGGTCGAACGGTTGTTCCAGCTCTATGTCATCAGATATTTCGAAAAGTGGCGCGTCATCGTGGCTGGCATCCTCGTCACTGCTTTGGACACCCACTTCGGAAGTCCGGGTTTCTTTGGGGGTGCTCGTGTCTTCTTGTGTGTCGTCGAATATCAGGTCCTCAGCGTCAGCTTCTTCGGCTTCAAAAACCGGGCGACTCATGTTTTCGGAAGGCTCATCCGGGCTGGCGATGTCTTCCGTGCGTTCCTCGCTCTCAGGCGTAACCGGGTCGGCTTGCATGGCTTCGGTGCTGCTCTCCGGAGCTGGCGCCTGGTCGCTGCTATCTTCAGGACGCTGCGTCAGCTCGGTGTCCCGGGGGGCTGCATGCAGAGGTTCATAGCTCCACTTTGTATCCATGTCCGGCATATCGAGGCCGGGCTCTAGAGCAGTATCCGGCGCTTGGGTCTGTTCTGTATCATGCAAGGGCGTGTCCTGGGGCTCATCTTCGACCGGTGCGATAAAACCTTGTTGGTAGAGGCGGGTAACGCGTTGCAGTGTTTTAAGTTCATCAAAATTGCTCTCTGTAAGGATGGCGTCGAGCGGCTTATAGCCATCGAAAAGAGCGATGAATTGCAGCGCATCGGTGCCGACGGCTTTTCGCTTTAAAATCTGGTCGAAGAGCCTGGTCCTGACCAATATCGTATCGGTGGAGGGCAGCTTGGCCAGAAGTTTTTCCTGCTCTTGTGAGCGCTTGAATCCTTGCAGAAGCAATCCGAGATTGCTGACCGTAATCTCGTCTTCAACATTGACGTCTTTCAGCGTCATTATGAAATGCCCGTTATCCCAGGGCAGCATTTGATAGACGGCTTTCTCTGCTCTAAAGCTATCCAGGCGAGCGTTAACCACTGAACCGTTCCGGAAATAAATCTCACCATTGCGATTTTGATGGTCGTAGAGGGAGAGAACGCCGGTCTTTTGCTCTGCCCCGTAGCTTTCCACAAGCTTTTCAACACTGCTATCTTCCAGTCTGCCCACGATTTTACGATTGTTGCCTGAGTCGTCGTTTTGCAGCGACTCCAGTCTGCGTAAAATCATCTGCAGCCGGGCAATCACTTCTTTGACATGCAGCGGTTTGATCATGTAGTCTTTGACACCCGTACGCAGGCTTTTGATGCGATCCTGGAGGTTGCGCCGGTTGGTCAGGAAAACCATCGGGATGGCTGAACTTCCGGGGTCTCCCTGCAGTCTCTGTAGTAATTGAAATCCATCAATACCGGGAATGTCTACCTCGGAAACAATAATATCAGGCCTTCGTGTCTGTATCATCGTCCAGGCGTCTTCACCATTGCCTGAAGTCGTGACCTCGAAATCAGCGGATTCGAGACTTTCACGAAGAATCTGCAGGTTTTTGGGATCCCCATCGACGACTACGATTCTGGGCTTATCCATTGTTATTGCCTTGTTACGGATGTTGAAACCGATTGTTGAAATTTGTCAAAATTGTAAGAAACAGTTGGTCTAACCTGCTATATATTTTGAATATAGTCAAAATCGGTTCTCATGTCAAGCTAAAATCCCGGGCCCCGGAAAACAAAAAGCCAGTGTTACAATTCTTGAACACCGGCCTTCGGGAAAGGGAATGATGCGAAATCTTTGTGATAGTCCGTCAAAACATAGTTTTCAATCCTGATAGTGGTCTTGGAGTCCTCTGACCAGAGTACGTATCTGTCGCGAAATCGGCTTTTTCAACTCTGAGGTCAAGATTTGATGAAAAGTCTGGAGCCCAAGATACCTTCTGAAACAAAACGGGCACCCTGTCACATGTGACGCGACTTTGAACTCTTGCATCGGGTCGAGCATTTCTCTTTGCAGAAGGAAGAGCTCGATTTCATGATCCTCCAGGCAGCCCCTTGATTTTCTGTTCTCCAAGCTGATGCCCCCATATTTGGCTGAGTGATTACCTTAAGGGAAGCCTTTAAGGTTACTTTGTTAAATTCACCCATATTATACCGACAAGCAGCTTGGTTCTCGGAAAACTATTCTGATTCTTAAGGGTCTTTTACAAAAGCTCCATCAGCGACTCTCGAAACCACTTCTTGATCAACTTACCCAGGTATTCAAAAATTGTTCGTTCCTGAGCCCGGTATGCCCTTTGACTTAAATTGGGCATGAAGCGTCTCAGGTGTTTATAATAAGAGTCGTATTTCTTGCCCTGGCTAATGTCGTCGAGAATCTCGGCCAGAGTCAGGTAGTAGATCTTACCCTTTTCGGGCGAGATCTTGTCGGTATCAACATACTGGCTTTGAATCTTGTTCTGGATTCGCTCCAGGACTTCGAGTTTGCGTTTTTCTATTTCTTTCAGTTTTAGTGCGTCTATCGGTGATACATCCGACACTTGTGCGCTTAGCCTGTCGCGCACCATCTCCAGATTGGTATTGCGCATGATTCTGGCGACCATGTCCAGAGGCAGGAAGTTCTGATATCTTGGGTCTTCTTTGACCACGCAGAGCATTTTGCGCAGACCGGCTGACACCGGATCTTTGGGGCAATACATGCTCAGGTACTCACCTCTGAGAGACCTTTCAGGAATTGCGGGTTGCGCTCTTCTGAGATATTTCGGCAGGGCACCGTTCTTGGATTCGCTGTCTCTTGCCTGTCCGTTACGGGCAGGCCGGTCGTGACCATTGCCGTTCAGGTTTGGCAACTCAAGCCGGAACCCGTTTTCTCTGCCGTTGGTCGTGTAGATATACTCCCGGCCCATTTCTCTGAATGAGCTGAATTCTTCCGAACTTTTGATCGCAACCTTAATGTTGCGCACAATCTTCGCTCCCTCAGGGTCGCGCTCTTTGAATATTCTGGAGAGTTCCTGCTTGGTCTTCTTGATCACGAGTCTGCGCATGAGGACAAGGATCTCTGCATCGTCAAGCGAGTCAATATCCGCCGGTCCGCCAAGGAAGTACTTTCTAAACTGGATGAACTCGCCGTTCTCATTTCTCATGAAGAGGCCGGCGACACAATCAAGCGCCAGGTCATCCAGCTCGCCCATGTTCTTGTTACGTTCCCAGCGTATGTGTTTACCGATGACTTCCTGGTACTTCAGATAGCTCAGAGAGATCTTCTGAACCAGGTTGACGAATTCGGTTAACTCAGGTTCTTTGTAGGTGCCATAACATATCTTGTTGACGAGTTGCGGGAGAGTACCGCTTTTTACGACTGTTTCCATATTTGGCCTTATCCCCTGCTGATTGTGATTGGTTGACGACTGGCTTTAAGCAAATACTATACCAGCTTCCAGAAGAGGGGAAATACGTTTGGCCGCGCAATACCTGCGTGAATTTGTGCCTGATGCGGCAGCAGCGGGATTCCGTCCCGTAAATCTGTGTATTGCTGAAACAAATGTCTCAGGCTGATACTGGACTTGAAACACAAAGCCACCGTAAGAACTACAGTGGCTTGTACGTTTTTTGTGAGGTTTTTTTGCGGAAGCACTATTTTAACATGGGGAGGCCGTACTTCTTTGCTTTGCGGTAAATAGTAGCCCGGCCGATACCGAGCTTTTTGGCTGTTTGGGAGATATTGCCCTCGCATTCAAGGAGTGCCTGGCGCAGTGCGTCTTCTTCCAGGCGCTCTATCCAGCTTGAGAGTTTGTTGTCGGACTCATAGATTTTCTTCTCGCCGAGCGAACGTATGTTAGCGGGTAGATCCTTAGCGCCAATCTCGGGAGGAGTTGCCAATACCACGGCTCTTTCAATCGCGTTCTCCAGTTCCCTGACGTTGCCGGGCCAGTGATACGCCATCAAAAGATCCAATGCCTCGGGCGACAACTGTTCGAGTTCATCCTTTTCCTCTTGCTTCGCATACTTCGTGAGAAAATGGGCGGCGAGCAATGGGATGTCCTCCTTGCGGTCGCGCAAGGGCGGCATCTTTATGGGGAAGACCGATATGCGGTAATAAAGATCTTCCCGGAATGTATCGTTCTTGACGCCGTCTTCCAGGTTTTTGTTGGTGGCTGAGATAATACGGGTATCGACCTTTACCAGTTCGTTGCCGCCAACGCGTTCGAACTCCCTTTCCTGCAGCACCCGCAGAGCCTTTGCCTGCATCGCGGGTGTCATGTCGCCGATTTCATCCAGAAAGATAGTCCCGTTATTGGCCATCTCGAACTTGCCGATACGGCGGCCCGTTGCGCCGGTGAAGGAGCCCTTTTCGTGCCCGAACAGTTCGCTCTCCAGCAGTGACTCGGGTAAGGCGCTGCAGTTCACCGCAACAAAGGGATAATTGCCGCGCTTCTTATTATGGTAGTGGATGGCCTTGGCTATCAGTTCTTTGCCGGTCCCGCTTTCACCCTGAATCAACACCGTCACATTGCTGTTGATCACCTTTTCAATCGAACCGAAGACTTCTTGCATCACACCGCTTTGGCCAATGATGTTTCTGAACCGATACTTGTCTTTCAGTTCGCGCCTGAGTTCGTCCACTTCCCGCTTGAGAGTGGAATTCATCAGAGCGTTGTTCACGGTTACGAGCAGACGATCGCTGGCAAATGGCTTGCTGATGAAATCGTAAGCGCCGAGCTTCATCGATTCCACGGCCTTTTCAATTGTACCATGCGCCGACATCATGACCACGGGGATAAGCGGCTCGCGTTCTTTGATGCGCTTGAGCGTCTCTATGCCATCGATCCCCGGCATCTGAATGTCCATCAGGACCAGGTCCGGCATTGCATCGCCAATGACCTTCAAACAGGCTTCACCATTTGATGCGGTCCGAATGTCGTAGGTTCGTTCTTTCCTTAGATTTATCTCAATCATCTTGAGAATGTTTTTGTCATCATCGACAACCAAAATCGAATGCCGTGGAGCTTTCGGACTCACCGCAACTCTCCGCTATGTATTAATATTTATTAAATAAGGACTTATTGGGTAAACTACAAAAAATACGCATCCTTCCTTACTATATCAAGGTTTTTTTGAGCTTTAAAGAACGTTTAATCTGGCCGGGCGACCGGTTCGCTGTGGTAGCAACTTCAACAGTCTGCTATACGTGCATACCATGACCAACGCGGAGCCTGCCCGTGGGCCCGCAATGGCAGGGAAGGTTTTTCTTCTTCAAAGTTGTTGACTCGAACCTTGCGAAACGACTATATTGCCTGCTATGAAAACAAGACGTCTAGGATGGACGATTTTACTGCTGCTCGCCGGCTGCGTAAGACAAGAGAGCCAATTCGAGCAAATCCTGCGAACAGAGGACCAGCGGCTCGCCTGCGAGCAACTGGAGCCTTTCCTATCTGATCTTGAGCCACGGGTCCGGGTCCGGGCCATCGAAGCGATTGGGCGGATACAAACGCCCGGTTGCACACCCGCTTTGCACAGGATGCTCGACGACGCCAACCACAACGTCAGGGCTGCGGCAGCGTTTGCCCTCGGCCAAATCGGCAATCCTGATTCCGAAGCCCGACTTATCACGAAAATTCGTGCGAAGGACATCGTTGCGGTAAAGGTCCGCCTGTTGGAGGCGCTGGGCAAGCTCGGCAGCGAGGCCAGTATGCCGACGCTGCTCAAACAGTTGTCTTCCCTGGAATCCGCCCTGCGTGCCGAGGCGGCGTTGAGTGTTGGTAGATTTGCTTTGCGCCAAATCACCGAGCAATCCTTGACTGACTCGGTTACAGCCCTGCTACAGGATCCGAATGCGCGGGTACGCTGGCAGGCTGCGTATGCTCTTATGCGGGTTGCGGAAGGACTCGACCCCGTGCGCCTACAACAAGCGTTAAACGATGACGAACCGCTCGTGCGCATGTACGCGGTCCAGGCGCTTGGGGGATTGCAGAGTTACAAACTGCTGGAGCCGATTGCTGATTTACTGCGCCATGACCCGGACTGGCGGGTTCGTGCCAGTGCGGCCAAGGTCCTTGGCAAGTATCCACTAACGTTGACCTCGAACTATCTTTCCTTGCTAGATCAATTGCAGCCGGTCCGTGTAGCAATTATTCAGGCTATCGGCCTAGGTGCCACTTCTGAACCGGACGGCTTTCGGGCAAACAATCGCGAGTTGAACTGGGCCAGAGGGCAGCTTGAGCAGGTGATGGGCCTGGCCCACGGATCTGCAACCTGGACACAACCCGAAATCGGCCACGCTCTGGTGTCTTACGCCCAACTTATGGGCGAGGCCGGAATCACAGCCCTGGTACAATTTGCTGGTCACGGCAGTCCAATTGTCCAGGCACGAGCGATGCAGGCTTTGGGACTCATTGATTCACCTGCTGCCGCCCGCCTCCTGCAACAGCATTACGAAAGTGTACCGGCCAGAGCCAAAATTGAGATCCTGCAGTCGCTGAGCCAGATGAAAGCACTTTCGTCTTCGCGTATATTTTTGCAGGCATTGCAGGAGAATGACCATGTCTTAGTTGGGCTGGCCGCTGAAGGCCTTGGCGTGGACTCTTTGTCGAGTAAGGAGTATGGTAAACGTATCCTCGACGCCTACTTAAGATTGCCAAAGCCAATCGACTCCGAGGCTGTGCAGTCGATTTTTGGTGCACTTGCAAGTTTAAAAGAGGAGAGTGCGATTCCGGCGCTCACGCAAGCTCTGCTGGCAGATGATCCGGTTATCAGACAGGCTGCTGCTGATGCTTTGACGCAGATCACCGGGAACGCCGACCTGGCAGAGAAGCAGGTCCAGGGTAGCTCAAATAAACGCTACGATTACAGTGATATTTTCGATTTGGCTGATGCCAGGGCGCTGATTGTCACCTCGCGCGGCAAGATTGAGATCGGCTTGTTCGCCGACGATGCGCCCCTGACTGTTCTGAACTTTGTTAGATTGTCAGAGAGCGGGTTCTACGATTCCGTTTTGTTCCACCGGGTCGTGCCCAATTTCGTGATTCAGGCCGGTGACCCGCGTGGCGACGGTTGGGGTTCGCCCGGCTATGCTATCCGTTCCGAGTTTAACAAGCGCAATTACACTCGCGGAACAGTGGGGATGGCCAGCGCAGGAAAAGATACCGAGGGTTCACAGTTTTTCATCACGCATTCTCCGCAGCCTCACCTCGACGGGCGCTATACGGTGTTCGGGCAAGTGATTTCCGGAATGGAGATTGTTGATGCTATCCAGGAGGGGGATACCATCGACTCGATTTCAATCCACAGGCGGCACTCCCTGACCAAGCTCTAGCATCATCCGCTTTACTTTATTTCTTTTTTTTTCAACCCGGTTGTCTTATATTTGGCGCGTCCGAGTAACTTCTCTCCCTAAACCCGAAAGAGATCAAAATGAACAGAATTGTCGCGGTGCTGTTTTCGATATTTATTATTGGTTGTGTGCAACCCGAGCAGGAAGCCCAGCAGGACGGTGAGTCCTCCGCCGGCAGCTCAGATGAAAAGGCCGTGGTGATCGTCGACCGGATGCAGCAAGCAATGGGGCTTACTGCCTGGCGTCAGGCACGCTTCGTTAGTTTCCGCTGGGTGGTAGAACGTGACGGCAAGGATGTGGCCGATTACCGTCACGACTGGGATCGCGTGCAAAACAACTACCGTGTTGAAGGCACCAACCGGGACGGGAAGCACTGGGTTGGGATTTTCAATACCGTTTCAAAAGAAGGGGATGTTTATCTGGATGGAACGCAGGTAACGGACGACTCGACGCGAACAAAAATGCTGGAAGATGCATACGGGCGCTACATTAATGACGCCTACTGGCTGATTATGCCGTTCAAGCTCAAAGATCCTGGTGTGGTCCTGGCGTACGACGGCGAGCAGGAGTTGGACGGAAACAACTATGATGTGGTCAGGGTGACTTTCGAGCAGGTCGGACTTACGCCAGGCGACACCTACTGGGCTTTCATCGACCAGCAGGGCCACCTTATGAAGAAGTGGGAGTATTTTCTCGAAGGGTGGGAAGAAGGAAGAGCGCGAACCGGCGCCATGTGGCAGGACTGGCAGGACTTTGGAGGTGTCAAGCTGGCGTTAAACAAAGCCTTTGTCGGTAGTACAACGCGAATCTATTTTAAGGAGGTTAAGGTGTCCAGTAACGTGGGTGACACTATTTTGCAAGAGACTGGGAGAACTTTTTAATTTCAACATCACAGGTCATCCCGTTGTTGGTATAGCTTTGGTACCGCTTTTTGATTTTTGTTCAATTTGAGGAGGAAGTTTTGCCGAAGAAAATACCGTCTTTACCTTTACCGGGATACCGCAGATATCCCACCGAGGAAATGCGTCGTCGTTCCGATGAGTTCTACACCGAATTGAACCGGCGGCGCACGGTTCGGCATTATTCCGACCAGGCGGTACTGCGAGAACTGATCGAGAACTGCCTGCACACGGCCGGGACCGCACCCAGTGGGGCCAATCGTCAGCCTTGGCATTTTGTCGCTGTCAGCGACCCGGAAATCAAGAAGCAGATTCGTGCAGCGGCGGAAGAAGAAGAACGTGCGTTTTATGGCGGCCGCGCGCCCGATGACTGGTTGGCCGCCCTTGCTCCCCTTGGGACAGACGCGGACAAGTCGTTCCTGGAAACCGCGCCGTACCTCATCGCTATTTTTGCCCAAAGTCATTCCGTCAAGTCCTCAGGTGACAAAGAAAAGAACTACTATGTGCAGGAATCCGTGGGGATAGCGACGGGGATGTTGATTACGGCAATTCATCACGCGGGACTCGTTTCCCTGACGCACACACCAAGTCCAATGCGTTTCTTGAACAAGGTTCTGGGACGGCCCCCAAGCGAGCGCCCTTTCTTGCTGCTGGTGGTTGGCTTCCCGGCAGAGGATGCCACGGTACCTGACATATCCCGAAAGTCTCTGTCAGAGATTTCTACTTTTTTGCCCTAACGCGTTTTTTCCCGAAAGAGCCTGATGATGAAACAACGTTGCGAATGGCCCGGTGATGACCCGCTGTACCAGCAGTACCACGATACAGAATGGGGCCTGCCGGAACACGACGACAGACGTCTATTTGAGATGCTCATTCTCGAAGGCGCCCAGGCAGGCCTGAGTTGGATCACCGTGCTGCGCAAGCGCGAAAACTACCGCAGATTGTTTGACAATTTTGAGCCGGAATTGGTCGCATGCTACGATGAAGCGCGGGTAGGGGAGCTTCTAAGTGATCCCGGGATCATTCGCAACAGACTCAAGGTGAATGCAGCCATCCAAAACGCCCGTGTTTTTTTGGAAGTACAAAAAGAGTTCGGCAGCTTCGATAGATTCATTTGGCAGTTCGTCGGCGCACAGCCGGTGCAGAACCAGTTCCGGACGCTGCAGGAACTTCCGGCTGAGACGGCTGAGTCCGGGGCGATGAGCAAGGAGCTTAAGCGGCGGGGCTTCAAATTTGTCGGCCCCACAATCTGCTATGCTTTTATGCAAGCCACCGGCATGGTGAATGATCACGTGGTCACTTGTTTTCGCCATCAGGAAATAGCCGGGCTCGCAAATTGATTCCACGGTGTTTCGCCTCACCCATTTAGTTTGAGTTTCTGAGACTTCTACCGACATTCAAATACAGACCCGCTTGCTCGAGGGCAGTAGCCGTTTGTCGCCGCACGACAATCTGGTTTTCCCGCAGATCACGGCGCTATCTCTCGATCAAGTCAACTTTGATGAACGCTGCGAACGCAATGCACTGGCAGAATCTAAACAGCACGGACTCGATTTTCTTAATTCACTTTTCCGCTACCTGGTTTATGGTGGGATTGATTTGGTTCATCCAACTGGTCCACTATCCGTTACTAGGTGATGTCAGCAAGTACCGGACGGCGGCATATCACCATACGCATATGCGCCTGGCAACCTGGGTTGTTGCGCCGGCGATGTTGGTCGAGTTCCTGAGCGGCGTGTTCCTCGTGTGTTGTCCTCCTGATTATTTTGCCTTGCCGCTGGGCATAACCGGGCTGGCGCTCCTGATCATTATTTGGCTGTCCAGCGCGTTCCTACAAGCGCCGCGCCACAAATGGCTCGCGGAAAAATATGACCAAAGCACCCACCAGTCTCTGGTTGCCAGCAACTGGGTTCGCACGATTAGCTGGAGCTGCCGGGGCTTGCTGGTCTTTTTGACACTTTTTCTGCGCTGACGCGGTTTCTCAGCACCTCATATTTTGCACTTTGCATATCTATTTTCTAAACAATTATTTGGAAGTTGTTCTGCGCATGGCGTCTCCAAACCTTGGGTGTCCACCCGGGGGTGCCGGTGTGCCAACCATCTCCCTGGACGCTCGAAGGCTTTTCGCGCTGCAGGGTATTCGTGCCCTCCGAATCCATCACTTCGGGTGTGAAGTGACCCTGAATCGAAGTGAGAAATGTGAGCAAACTGTCTCTTCAGGTCATCCTGGAAGGATCTTTTTGGGTTGAATCCGGGCGTGGTGAGTGCTGCCGGGTCGGTTCGCAAAAGATTCCTCCTGAATGGCTTCCATCGTTCGATTTTGTTCCCAAGACACACATTCATGAATTGTCCACGCTCCGTGCTACCCGCCTAAATCGTGCCGGCCCGACAGAAAGTTCTTAAATCCTAAATCGTTAATCCTTGTTCTGAAAAGCCGCCACACCGGGCACCTGGTCCCAACTTCTGTGTTTCTGCCGGGCAGTAAAGATGTGCGAAGAATCTCCCAGGACACTGGAAGATCTGTCCGCGCTACATTGGCTTTCATGACCTTGAATCGAAGTGGATAGTACGTGTCCTTCGGCTCGTTTGCAGCTACGTGCCTCCCCGACAATTTCGGCTTGCTTTTCGTTTGCCTCGTAGCTACAATCCTATTCAGTTCGTCAAGTTTGCCGCACCCTTCACGCAAGAATCAGAACAATGGAAAAGAAACAACTCAGCAAGATTCTCGATGAAATCGGTACCCTGCTCGAGATCAAGGGTGAAAACCCGTTCAAGAGCCGGGCTTATATGATGGGTGCCCGTACCATGCTGGCCCAGAGCAAGGAGCCGAAAGAACTGGTGGCATCGGGCGAGATCAAGAACATCAAAGGTATCGGCGCTGCGTTGCAGGACAAGATCACCAAACTGGTGACAACCGGCAAGCTGGACTACTATGACGAACTCAAGGCCTCTGTGCCGGCGGGTCTGGTCGAAATGACACGCATTCCCGGTTTTGGCCCGAAGAAAGTCAACAAGGTCTATACCGCATTGGGCATTCAAAATGTCGCAGAGCTTGAGTATGCCTGCCGCGAGAACCGCCTTTCGGACCTGGAGGGATTCGGGAAGAAGACGCAGGAGAAAATACTGCAGGGCATCACATTTCTGAAGCAGCACAGCGGCAGGCACCTCTTCCATCGGGCGGAGGCGGCAGCACAGCCGTTGTTGGCGGCCATTCAAAGTCATCCGAATGTGATTCGCGCCGAACTCACCGGCAGCCTGCGCCGGAAGAAGGAGACCATCAAAGACGTCGACATCGTCGCAAGCGCTGAGCCGCAGGACATCGGGGAAATCATGCAGTTCTTTGTTTCTCTACCCGATGTGGCGGACGTTGTCGGCAGCGGAGAGTCCAAGTCGACTGTCGTGTTACAGCAAGGCATCAGCGCTGACCTGCGCGTGCTGCCCGATGAAAAATTCCCCTACATCCTGCACCATCTGACTGGCTCCGCAGAGCACAACACGGCGATGCGCGGCCTGGCAAAAAAGAAGGACATGAAAGTGAGCGAGCACGGCCTGTTCAAAAATGAGGATGAGCTTATCCCGTGTGACTCCGAAGCCGACATTTTCGAGGCCCTGGGCCTGGCCTACATCCCGCCCGAGCTGCGCGAGGATAACGGCGAGTTTGAGGCGGCTGCCGGCGACGGGCTCCCGGAGTTGGTCGCGGAGAAAGACATCAAAGGCATACTGCATTGCCACTCAACCTTTAGTGATGGCGCCAACACGCTGGAGGAGATGGCCAATGCTGTGCGCGCCAAGGACCACCAGTACTTCGGAATCTGCGACCACAGCCAGGTGGTCGTTTATGCGCGCGGCCTGGAACCGGAACGCGTCGTGGAGCAACACGCGCTCATCGACGATCTGAATCAACAGTACTCGGACTTTAAGATTCTCAAGGGCACTGAGTGCGATATCATGAATGACGGTACCCTCGATTATGCCGATGAGGTGCTCGCCACCTTTGATTTTGTAGTAGCGTCCGTGCACAGCAACTTGGGAATGTCGGCGGAGGACGCCACCGCGCGAGTCGTGCGCGCCATTAAGAATCCCTATGTCAGCATTCTCGGACATCCGACCGGCAGGCTGCTTCTCGGTCGTGAGGGGCTGCCTCTCGACATGCATCGGATAATCGATACGGCCGCTGAGCACTCCGTGTCCATTGAACTAAATGCCAGCCCTTATCGCTTCGATATCGACTGGCGCTACTGCAAGTACGCCAGGGACCAGGGTGTCCTCATCAGCATCAACCCGGATTCGCACAGCGTCGACGGATTGTCCGACATGCGCTACGGCGTCGGCATTGCGCGCAAAGGCTGGCTGCAGCGAGAGAATATCCTAAACGCATTGTCCCTGGCCGAAATAGAAACTTTCTTCCGCAACCAGCGCAACCGCTGACCTGCTCCTGATTTCCCCCCATAGGATTATATTCCCTGTGTGCGAACGCCGACAGGGTTGCCGAAAGCAATGTGCTTTGTGTCTTAAAACACCTTGACATCGGCGGAATCATTTCATAGATTGGAAACTTAGAAAACGATAATAGTTTCCATGAATATTTTGACAGAAATGAGCACCGGTGACCGCATCGTGAAAATTGCGGCCGAGCGTTTCTTCTCCAGCGGGTTTTCCAAAGTGACCATGGATGAGCTGGCGTACGAGTTGGGGATGAGCAAGAAGACGCTGTATAAATTTTACCCAAACAAAATCGCCCTGCTGCATGCCGCAGTTGAGACCACGTTGGACAGTCTCAAAAATGGTTTCGAAGAAATCCTTGCCGACTGCAATTTGGAGTTTACGGCAAAGCTGCAGACCGTCCTCACTTTCATGGGGATGCAGGTTTCGAAGTTTTTGCAGAAGTCGTTCCTGCGGGATTTGCAACGCACGGCCCCCGAGGTCTGGGAACGAATTGAGTTTTTTCGCAAAGAAATGATTCACACCCGCTTTGCGCGCCTGATCGACGAGGGCATGCGTTCCGGCGCGTTTCGAAATGATGTCAGCCAGGACCTGGTGGTGCTCGTCTATTTCAGTGCCATTCAAAGAATCATCAACCCTGAAACGTTGGCCCAGCTTCCTTTCACTTCACACGATGCATTCCAGGCGATTTTTACCCTGCTGCTCGAGGGGCTGCTCACCGATGAAAGCCGGGATAAACTGAGGAGCGAGTAAACATGAAGCGCTGCACAAACGTGATTATCGCCGTCCTTTTGGTGGGCTTTGATTCCGCGGCAGGCGGGGAAGTTCTCGATCTGCAGGAAGCGCTGCAACTGGTGCGACAAAAGAACCTTGTGCTCCTGATGCAGGCCGAGAGCAGAGCCTACGCTGAACTTGAGGAGGAAGTCCACCGAACGGCTCGTTTACCTTCCCTGGATTTTGCGTTTTCCACCAGTTATGTGTCAAAGGTGAATCAGATCGATCTACGCAGGGCGACCGGCATCCCCAATGCCCGGGTGCGCCTCGGCGGCCACGACCGTTCGGAGTTTGCTCTGGGCGTGCGGCAGCCGCTTTTCACCGGTTTCGCGCTCACCTCCAAAGAGGATTTGGCCAGGCTCGCGACCCTGGAACAGGAGACCAGGCAGGAGGTTCTGACCAACGAGGTGATCCACGGCGTTTGCATCCTTTTTTATACCAGCCGGAAGTTGACCAGCCAGGAGAAAATTCTCGACGCCAGCCTGGACCGGCTGCATGTCGTCATGCGCAATGTCAGAAATCTGTTCGATGCCGCACAAGTCATGGCGTTCGATACGTTGCAGGTGCACAACCAGGCGCTCGCGGTTGAAATCGAACGCGAGGATCTGCGGCGCAGACAACGGCTGGTAGCCTTACAACTTGCGCGGCTGCTCAACTTGCCGGAACGACCGGAGCTTGCCGCCATTGCCGTCGCCACTACCACGGAAGAGGTTGAGGGCCTGGAT
The DNA here is from genome assembly GCA_029262055.1 of Candidatus Zhuqueibacterota bacterium. Classification (GTDB taxonomy): domain Bacteria; phylum Zhuqueibacterota; class Zhuqueibacteria; order Oceanimicrobiales; family Oceanimicrobiaceae; genus JAJDAD01. The sequence continues at coordinate 3,352 of JAJDAD010000088.1, read as the reverse complement.
GTTCTGCATGAGCGCGCCCTTGCAAAGCGACCCGAGTTGCACCAGGTACGGCTGGTGCAACAAACCGCTGATCTGCAGAAGAAGCTGGCCCGCGCCGCTTATTTCCCCGCTGTTTATGCCCAGGGCAGTTGGCACTATGCCAAACCCGGTTTGGATCCGGTGCGGGACGAATGGATGAATTATTTTTCCGCCGGCGTCGGGCTGGAGTGGAATCTCTGGCGCTGGGGCGGTGACCAGAAAAGAGTTGAGCAAACCATCGTCCGCAGACGGCAATTGACTCTGGAAGAACAAGAGCAAATCAATCGCATCGAGTTTGAAGTGTCAGAGGCGCGCGAAAACCTGTTGTTCAGTCGTAAACAACTCGGCCTGGCTGAGCGGCTGGCGCAGCAGGAGCGGGAACGTTACCGCATAGTTGTCTCACAACATGAAAGCGGAGTTGTCTCAACAAACGATTTGACCACGGCCGAAATCGATCTCACGCGCGCTGAACTGCAGGTAGAGCAGGCGCGAATTCAGTACCAGGTTTACCTTGCGGATCTGCGAAAAGCCGTTGGGTCCATCGCCGAACAGAATTGAATAGGAGAAGTCATGCGTCGTCCAAGCTTGTTTTTTGCGATGCTCGTGCTTTTGGTTTTTTCCTGTGAAAGCACGGAGGAAAGCAGTTTCACTGCCAGCAGCATTGTCGAAGGCACGGTTGTCAAGGTCTCGGCTCAAACAGGAGGGCAGATTTTACAGATGGACTTCGATGAGGGCGACGATGTCGAGCTTGGAGCGACAATCGCCGTGCTCGACAGCGAGAAGCTCGTTCTGCAACGCGAGCAGATAGAAGCGGGTCTCGACGAGATTGCGGTTCAGCACGAGATCAGCCGCAATACCTTAAGCCAGACACGCTCGGCCTTTGACAATGTTGAGAGAAAGCACCGGAGAATCCGGGAGCTTTTTGAAAAGAAGTCGGCTTCGCAGCAGGCCCTGGACGATATCTCCGCTGCGTTTGACGCTGCATCGGCGCAACTGAATAATGCAAGGCAAAACCTGAAGGCGGTCGAGGCGCGTGCCCGCGGATTGCGTGCCCAACACAAATTGCTGAAACGCCAGCTCGAAGATACGCGGGTTGTCGCACCTATCGCCGGCGTTCTGACCACCAAGTACCATGTTGCGGGCGAAGTGGTGGCGCCCGGTTTGCCGATCGCGGAAATGATTGACCTGAACGAGATGTGGACCAAAGTCTATGTCTCGGAACGATTGCTCGCCGGCATTGAACTCGGCGGCGATGTGGAGATCCGCATCGACGGAACGGCGGAGTCGCTGACGGGCAAAGTGGCATGGATCAGCGCGAAGGCGGAGTTTACCCCGAAGACCATCCTGACGGAGGAAAGCCGGATGTCTCTGGTCTATGCCGTGAAAATCACGATTGCCAACCCCGAGCACGTCCTGAAGCACGGCATGCCAGCGGTTGCGGTTATGGCGTTGCGTTAGCTTTCCGGAATCCCACTCATGCCGGGCGAAATTGCCATCAGGAATCTGGTCAAAGACTACGGTGACGTGCGTGCCGTGGACAACCTCTCGCTCACCGTCCGTTCCGGCGAGCTTTTCGGACTTATCGGGCCGGACGGTGCCGGCAAGACCACGACCATGCGCATCATTTGCACGTTGCTGACCTGCACGCCGAACACGGTTTTCGTCGACGACCGTGACGTTGCCGCCGAGGTGATCGCGATTCGCTCTCTGCTGGGTTATATGCCGCAGCGGTTTTCGCTTTATCCGGATCTTTCAGTTGCACAGAATCTCAAGTTTTTTGCTGAGCTCTTTGGTGTGTCCGGACAGGACTACGAGGAGCGCCTGGCCCGCCTGTATGAGTTCAACAAACTCGAACCATTCAGGCGCCGTCTGGCGCGCGACCTGTCCGGCGGCATGAAACAGAAGTTGGCCCTGTCCTGCACGTTGATTCACACGCCGCGCATTCTGGTTTTGGATGAACCTACCACCGGGGTCGACCCGGTTTCGCGCCAGGAGTTTTGGCGGATTCTGCACCAACTGCGCTCGGAAGGGGTCACCATTCTGGTGTCGACCCCCTACATGGACGAGGCCGGTTTGTGCGATCGCGTCGCCTTTATGCACCACGGGCAGTTGCTCGCCTGCGATGAGCCGGATAAGTTACACACACATTTTTCCGAGAACCTGTACGAAGTCGGGACGCGTGATCTGCGCAAGACGGCGGCGTATTTCTCCGGCGACCACCGGGTCAGCTCCGTGCAGATCTTCGGCGATCGCCTGCATGTGAGCTTCAGTGAGCATTTGGGCGAAACCGAGTTGGCGACGCTGCGCGCGAAGTGCCCGACGGAGCTGACTGCGCTCATGCCGATTCCTCCTACAATTGAAGACACCTTCCTGGCACTCATGCAGCAAGGAGCCGGGCAATGAACGACTACGCGGTCTTTACGGAAAACCTGGACAAGCGTTTCGGCAGCTTTTACGCGGTGAAAAATCTTAACCTGTCGGTCAAACGTGGGGAGGTTTTTGGCTTTCTGGGCGCGAATGGCGCCGGCAAGACCACGGCCATTCGGATGCTGTGCGGCCTGCTGCTGCCGACCGCGGGCACAGGCAGGGTCGCCGGCTACGATGTCCTCGCAGAAAGCGAAGCGATCAAGCAAAATATCGGGTATATGAGCCAGAAATTTTCGCTCTACAATGATTTGACCCTTTCTGAGAACATCGAGTTCTACGGGGGAATCTACGGCTTGCCCAGAAGCCTGATAAAGGAAAAGCGGGAGGAGTTGCTTGCCAGCCTTGGCCTGACCCGGCAGGCCGGGCGCCTTACCCGGGATATGCCGCTTGGCTTTAAGCAGCGCCTGGCGCTCGGTTGTGCTCTGCTGCATGATCCGCAGATCATTTTTCTCGACGAGCCCACCGGCGGCGTCGATCCCGAAGCCCGGCGAAATTTCTGGGACTTGATTCATGGACTGGCCGGCGCGGGGAAGACTGTTTTCGTGACCACACATTACATGGATGAAGCCGAGTACTGCAACCGGGTGTCCATCATGTTTCAGGGAGAAATCATCGCGCTTGACAGTCCGCGAGCGCTCAGGAAGGAGTACGGCAAGAAATCGATGCAGGATGTTTTTATTCACCTCGTGGAGAGGTAGCAATAGTGAAACAGGGGACGAAATGAATGAGCGTACTTGGACGGTCAGTTACCCGAATCTCCTATACTTACTTAGGGCATACTGAAAAACTAACATAAAGCGTGTAAGAACAGTTGATTAAGTTGTAATATTTTCGTATTTTTAGCCACCGAGTTGCACGCTTTTTCTACGAACTCGCTCAAGAACCGTGCATTTTTACAAAGAGAATA
>JAJDAD010000087.1 GCA_029262055.1 Candidatus Zhuqueibacterota bacterium | reverse complement strand
AGACCATTGGCATACACCCACATGCTGATATTGTTTATGTTCATCAGGGTGGCGTCAGGCTCGAACGCAAGACCCGAGCGCGCGAGACGAACCTGGTCCTTCTTGTCCGAGCCCGACAACAACGGGGCTGCACGGAATTGTAGCACAATCAACAGAGAAATAAAAATGACCCTGGCTAAGACACGGCAACTCATCGCAAGCTTCCTCTCTGATTTATTCTCTTTACTGTGATACACGAATCAAAACGGCATTACTGCGGCACAACCATCAACTTCAGCACTTTGGAAACGCCCAATTCCGGCATCTCGACATGCGCCAGGTAAATGCCCGTGCCAACGAAGCGTTCGAACTCATTCCTCAAGTCCCACTTCAGAAATTGCCCCTCGTCCATCTTCTCCAGCTTGCGGACCGGGGCGCCGGCAAGGGTAAAAATACGAACCGTCGCCTGCGGCGGCAAGTGCGTAAAAGTCACGAAACCCTTGTCGAAACGCGTAGACAGATTAAACGGTCCCAGATACGGGTTGGGAAAAACGTTGACTTGCGACAAAACGTCGAGACGGGCGGTTGCTTTGTCAAAGGTTGGCGCGCTGGTGCTGAAAGTGAATACATCCTCGGGTGTCAGAACATTGGGTGCTTCGAGGTAGAGTCTGAAGGCGGCGCCAAGGGGTTCACGGGAACCTCTTCGGCCAAACCAGCCGACCCACTGGATGTTTTGCGTGCCATCCAGAACAGTTGCAAAAAAATCATCCCCTTCCTGAGCCGGGTCGTGGCTGGCACCGGTCGCATCGTAATCAGCATCCAATACAAAAATATAGTTGAACCGAAAGTCACCGCCGTAGACGTTGACAAAGTTGGGTGAGGCCGGTTCCAAATATTGAATATCAAGATCCCACTGCTGGTTGCGGTCTGGGTCATGCACGGTGCACTGCAACTGGCGCGGTGGGTCAGCCTCGCTATCAAATACGGCCCAGGGCACATCAAAGAAGCCCTCATAATTGCCCGGGCCCCAGGTGGAAGACAGCGACGCTTTCTGGTGCCCGTCACCAACCGTCAGTTGATATGGTTCGCCGATGTCGTACTTGCCATTGCCATTCAGGTCAGTAAAACTCTCTTTAGGGTACCAGTCCCAATGCACATCTTTAAAATCGCCACGCCCAAGACCACTGCCGACAAACTGGTTACCCAGGTAGGCTGCGCCAAACACCAGGCCACCAGGCGAACCACTGCTATCCGATGGGGCCCGGCTTATCCATCTGGTGTTACCGGGAATTCCGCCAGGGCCTGCATGGCTCCAACTGATCCCTTGCAGCGGCTTCCCAGTTACTGCAACCTGAAAGCCTTCGGCCTGGTAGGTCTCCAGGCTATCATCTGGATTGAACTTTTGAGCAAGAAGCACTGTGTCCACACTGATATTGACCAGATTCCACGTCAATTCACTGTTGCTGCTTTCAAGGAAAGTGACTTTGTATGAACCTCCGGTCAATTTGGTCGGATCTGCCACAAACACCTGAACTCGGCCATCGCCGGTACCGCTTATGCGGTCAACCGGCACGGTATCCCCAATCGCTGCCGTCAATCGTTGACCGGGGGACAGAGATTGCGGCGTTACAGACACAACGGCAGGAGCGCTCTCCATGGTTCGAATTCCAAGCACAGGTTCCCGTCGGTGATTATAAGCTGTGACTGCAAAATGATACGCTGTCCCGTTAATCAAGTCCAAACCTTGCAACAAGTCCTTCTTAACAGTCATTGTGCGAAAGACGCCGCTGTCGCTGCCAGATTGAGCAACAAAGGGAACAGCCACGCCCAGCAGTGGATCCAGTTTCTCACCGGGAATCAAGCGTACGCCATTTATGCGATCAAATGTGGCAACCTTCACGCCCTCAGCCAGGGCGGCGTCAGCGGACGGTAGTTGGTAAACGTTATATCCTTCGAAGTCGTAACCATTTATTGACCGCTCCACGTGCTCTACTTCCTCCTGACGACCCCAATTCAGAAGAATCTCCTGGTCCAGTTCAGTAGCAGATATGTTAGGCACGGGCGGCGCATGTGGTAATTTGAAAAATACATCAAAGGCACTCTGGGCTGCCCTTGAAGTATACTTGAGTGCAGAAATACTCAGCAGATGGTCGGCGCCCTGTCCACCGATCAGGGCGATGTAAACCTCATTGCTGTCTCCAAGGCTCATGTTTATTGGCCCGCTGGCGAGATACATGCGACGGTCGCCGGGATTGGAATCTATGAATCCGGTTCCCGTGACCGGATCGCCTGTAAAAAGGAATTTTGTCGCCGAACCACCCGGTGCGACCCACGGGGTCGGTGGGTTCTCCGGACGAGGCCGGTACCCACGCAACATATTCCACCACTGTAGGGTCTGATTATAATCGCCGCCGCGGGATGGATCGCCGTCAGAAGGAGGGACAGAGCCAAAGGTCGTCATTGGCAGCCTGGTGAAACCCGGACGTTTTTTTAAGTCAAAGATTGCTTCCTCCCCACCGTCTGTGTGACGCACCATGGGACCGCTGAGCAAATCGTATCCTGCTGCGGGTATAGGAAGACCAAGTGCACCGAATACCTGATCTACGTTCGTCGAATTATAGCCGTAGCCCACGTCAAAAGCCAGGTCTGACCCAATGAAATCGTCACCAAAACTGCCGATGTCGGTGTCCGACCACTGCGCAAAATGCAGACTGTCAATTCTGGAGGAATCAGACGACGTTGCAGCCCCTTTATAAAGAAAACGATAACGCTTGAAAATCACATTACCCAAGGGTTCCGGTCCGGTGAAGGCCCACAGCGTTGTTTGCACTTCCAGTCCGATTGCGGGAGAGCCGAACAGGGTTTGGACCGTACCGGGATCGAGGTCATTTGCGACAAACCAGACCACCTGGTCGGCATTTGCCAATCCCGGCTCATCCGCCTCCGGGAAAAGCATAGGCGACCCGTCCGATCGAAACCGTGGACTGTAAACACCGTCGCCCTCTGCATCGTAAAATGGTGCACCCTTCTGCCATGGCCAATCCAACCAATCCCGGGCATATCTATTTCGGACCAGTTCGACATCAGTCGTCGATACTTCAGAGGTGTCTTTTAAAAAAAACTCAGCAGCATCGCGGGCCAGGTCTGCGGTAAGACAGTCTCTGCGAATCCGCCAAACCCGGTTGACGCTCGGAGCAGTGAAGTTCTCAGCCTGCCCCGCTGAGAGAATACGGCCCGGCACCAAACCGGTAGAGTGGGTTTGACCGCCTACCCGGACCACAGGCTCCGCCCCATCCTCCACCATCCCGCCCCAGACGATCCCGTCCACGAAAACCACGCCGCCAGCCCCGCGTGGAAACACGACTCCGGAGTCGACGCCCGGGGCATTGCTGGACAGTCCATCAGAATGCACCCACATGCTGATATTGTTTATGTTCATCAGCGTGGCGTCAGGCTCGAACTCAAGACCCGAACGCGCGAGGCGAACCTGGTCCTTCCTGTCCGAGCCGAACAACAACGCGTCCGTCTGAACATGCAGCACAACCAAACTAAACATAAGAAACAAAATGCCACGCATCGAGCAATCTCCTCTCTCGTTCACAACCTGCATCATATAATGACCTCCACCCGGCCTATTGCGGCACCACCATCAACTTCAGCACTTTGGAAACGCCCAGTTCCGGCATCTCCACATGCGCCAGGTAAATGCCCGTGCCAACGAAGCGTTCCGACTCATTCCTCAAGTCCCACTTCAGGAATTGTCCCTCGTCCGTCTTCTCGAGCTTGCGGACCGGGGCGCCGGCAAGGGTAAAAATACGAACCGTCGCCCGCGTCGGCAAGTGCGTGAAAGTCACGAACCCTTTTTCGAAACGGGTGGAGAGATTGAACGGGCCAAGGTATGGATTGGGGAAAACGTTGACCTGCGACAAAACATCGAGACGGGCGGTTGCTTTGTCAAAGGTGGGTGCGTTGGTGCTGAACGTGAATACATCCTCGGTTGTCAAAACATTGGGCGCTTCGAGGTAGAGTCTGAAGCCGGCGCCAAGGGGCTCACGTGAACCTCTTTGGCCAAACCAGCCGACCCACTGGATGTTTTGCGTGCCGTTCAGAACAGTTGCAAAAAAATCATCCCCTTCCTGAGCCGGGTCGTGGCTGGCACCGGTCGCATCATAATCAGCATCCAATACAAAAATATAGTTGAACCGAAAGTCACCGCCGTTGACGTTGACAAAATCGGGTGAGGCCGGGTCCGAATTGCCCAAATCAAGATCCCACTGCTGGTTGCGGTCTGGGTCATGCACGGTGCACTGCAACTGGCGCGGTGGGTCAGCCTCGCTATCAAATACGGCCCAGGGCACATCAAAGAAGCCCTCATAGTTGCCCGGGCCCCAGGTGGAAGACAGCGACGCTTTCTGGTGCCCGTCACCAACCGTGAGTTGATATGGTTCGCCGACGTCGTACTTGCCATTGCCATTCAGGTCGGTAAAACTCTCTTTAGGGTACCACTCCCAATGCACATCTTTAAAATCGCCACGCCCAAGACCACTGCCGACAAACTGGTTGCCCAGGTAAGCTGCGCCAAACACCAGGCCACCAGGTGAACCATTGTTATCAGAATGAGCCGCACTTACCCATCTTGTGTTGCCGGGAGCCCCACCCGGGCCGGCATGGCTCCATTTGCCGCCTTGCAGCGGTATGTCAATTACGGTAACCTGAAAACCTTCCGCTTGAAAAGTATCACTGCTACCATCAGGGTTGAGAATTGGCGTAAGAAGCAGCGTGTCTTTATTGACATTAAGCACATTCCACATGAATTCACCGTCGGCACTTTCGGAGAAAGTGACTTTATAAGAATCTCCGGTCAACCTGGTTGGATCCGTCACGCTGACCTGAACGCGGGCATCACTCATACCACGCACATCATGAACCGGCACGGTATCCCCAATCGCCGCCGTCAATCGTTGACCGGGGGACAGGGATTGCGGCGTTACAGACACAACTGCAGGAGCGCTCTCCATTGACCGTATTCCTGCGACCGGCTCCAATCGGTAGTTGTAGGCGGTAACGCCAAAATAGTACTCCGTGCCGTTGACCAAATTCCGGCGACTCAAAGAATCGGCCTGTAAGCGCACCGTCCGTAAATTCCTTTGTCCCGGCCATGTTGCGCGACAAACGGCAGAACGACGCCTGTCTGCGGATCCAGCTTCTCCTGCACGATAACCTCAACACCATTGACCCGGTCAAAGGTCGCCAGCTTGACCGCCCTATCCAGGCCGGCATCGGCGCTGGGCAGTTGATAGACGTTGTACCCTTCGAAGTCGTAGCCGTTTATCGATTGCTCGACACGTTCAACCTCTTCCTGACTAAAGCTCCAACTCAGCAGGATCGACCGGTCCAACTCGGTTGCGGTCACCTTTGGCAGCGGCGGTGCTTTCGGGAGCCTGAACATATTATCGAAAGCCGACTGCGCTACTTTGGATGTGTTCAGCACAGCAGACAGGCTCAATAGCCGGTGTGACGCATGGCCGGCGATGAGCGCCACGTGAATCTCGGTGGTGTCGCCCAGCGCCATGCTTATTGGCCCGCTGGCGATATACAGGCGACGGTCGCCGGGATTGGAATCTATGAATCCGGTTCCCGTGATCGGATCGCCTGTAAAAAGAAATTTTGTCGCCGAGCCATCTGGCGCCACCCACGGAGTCTGCGGGAATTCCGGAATGGGGCGATACCCACGCAACATATTCCACCACCGCAAAGTATCCCAGTAATTGGGCCCGCGGACTGGCTCCTCGTCAAAGCGAGGGACAGAACCAAAGGTCGTCATTGGCAGCCTGGTGTAACCCGGACGTTTTTTTAAGTCAAAGATTGCTTCCTCCCCACCGTCTGTGTGACGCACCATGGGACCGCTGAGCAAGTCGTATCCTGCTGCGGGTATAGGAAGACCAAGTGCACCGAATACCTGATCTACGTTCGTCGAATTATAGCCGTAGCCCACGTCCAAAGCCAGGTCTGATCCAATGAAATCGTCATGAAAACTGCCGATGTCGGTGTCCGACCACTGCGCAAAATGCAGGCTGTCAATTCTGGAGGAATCAGACGACGTTGCGGCCCCTTTATAAAAAAACGATAACGCTTGAAAATCACATTACCCAGGGGTTCCGGTCCGGTGAAGGCCCACAGCGTTGTTTGCACTTCCAGTCCGATTGCGGGAGAGCCGAACAGGCTTTGGATCGTACCGGGATCGAGGTCATTTGCGACGAACCAGACCGCCTGGTCGGCATTTGCCAATCCCGGCTCATCCGCCTCCGGGAAAAGCATAGGCGACCCGTCCGATCGAAACCGTGGCTTGTAAACACCGTCGCCCTCTGCATCGTAAAATGGCGCACCCTTCTGCCACGGCCAATCCAACCAATCCCGGGCATATCTGTTTCGCAGGAGCTCGACATCAGTTGTCGATACTTCGGAGAGGTCTTTCAGATAAAACTCAGCAGCCTCGCGGGAAAGGTCGGCTGTAAGATAGTCTCTGCGAATCCGCCAAACCCGGTTGACACTGGGCGCGGTGAAATCCTCGGCTTGTCCTGGTGAAAGAATGCTTCCGGGCATCAAACCGGTGGAGTAGGTTTGTCCTCCAGCTCGTATCAAAGGGTTAGCGCCATCTTGAACTCTGCCACCCCAGACAATCCCGTCTGCGAAAACTACACCGCCGGTCCCGCGCGGAAACACGACTCCGGAGTCGCCGTCCGGGTCATTGCCGGACTGGCCATCAGAATACACCCACATACTGATATTGTTTATGTTCATCAGGGTGGCGTCAGGCTCGAACGCAAGACCCGAACGCGCGAGGCGAACCTGGTCCTTCCTGTCCGAGCCGAACAACAACGCGTCTGAGCGGAATTGTGTCAAAAGCAGAGCAACAGTAAAAAAAACAGCTTTGGGCGAAATCGTGCGTCTCATCAAGGTTCTCCTCGTTCACTTCCTAATAGATATACGAATGAGAAGGGAACGTCCCCCATAGAGATACATGATTTATTTTGCTGCAGGCAGGAAAAACGTAACCGGGAAGTGTTTTTGAGAAGATGCTTTTTTGAAAACCAGCCAGAGAGCAGGCGGACTTTCGGAGAAAAGAGCAGGTGGCGTGGCGTTACCTTACGCCTGGCGGCAGAAGATCATCGAGGTTCTTGCGGACCATGTCAACGTCGGCCGGCAATTCAATCGGTTGATTTCGAAACGTTGATTTGATTCCTGCCAGAGCACCGTCATGGTACTTTACTTTGAAATCGACAAACTTGAGACCGTGCGCGGTGGAGATAACAACGACGCTGTCGCCCGGCTTGATCTCCTGCTTTGCGAGCAGCCTGGAGAAAGCAGCGAGGGCCACTCCGGTTTGCGGACAAACAAACAATCCGTCGCGGTCCGCCTCTGCCGCTGCATTGGCCAGCTCTTCTTCACTCGCCTGTTCCACAATTCCGTCAAACTCACGCAGCACCGTGATCGCCTTCCGAACGCTAACCGGAGCACCAATCTGGATGGCGCTGGCCATTGTCTTGCCGGCCACGCGCGGCTCAAAATCCTGGAAGTTGTTCAGGTAGCTACGGTACAAGGGGTTGGCCTTTTCGGCCTGAGCACACACAAGCCGTGGCAGCCGGTCAATCACTCCCATAGCGCGCATCTCTAACAGGCCTTTGCCGATGGCAGAGATATTTCCCAAATTCCCGCCCGGAACGATGATCCAGTCCGGCACTTGCCAGCCAAGTTGCTGCACGATTTCGATGGCCACGGTTTTTTGACCTTCGACGCGCAACGAGTTCATCGAGTTCGCCAGGTAAATCTCGCCGGCTTCGGTGAGCTGCTGCACGATTTTCATGCAGCCGTCAAAATCCGTGTCAAGCGCAAAAGTGATGGCGCCGTTTGCGATGGGTTGAATGAGCTGGGCTGTAGAAATCTTGCCTTTGGGCAAAAGAACCAGGCAAGGAATGCCCGCCGCAGCACAGTAGGCGGAAAGCGCCGCTGACGTGTCGCCGGTTGACGCGCAGGCAACGGCTTTCACGGGCGCGCCTTTCGCCATCATCTGGTTGACCATCGAGACCAGCACGGTCATGCCCAGATCCTTGAACGATCCGGTATGGCTGTTGCCGCACAGCTTCACCCGCAGGTCAGCACTGCCGGTTTTCTCCGCAAACCTGGGCGCGGGCACCAGGGGCGTGCGACCCTCTCCGATGGAAACGATGAATTCATCCTCCACCAGCGGGCAGACCCACTCCTTCTTGCCCCAGACGCCACTGGCATGCGTCCCACTACTGGCTCCCCAACGCGAGTCAAACAGCTCACGCCACTCGGAGGGTTTGCGCGAGCTCAGCCGGTCCGGATCGTGCCGGACTTCCAGAAGCTCACCTGAGTGCGGGCAACGATAAATGATCTGATCCAGGGGATAACGCTCGGGATGGCCGGAAATGCTTTGGTACCAGCAAGGTGCCTGCTTCTGCTTCATGAAACCTCATCTAAGAATACGTAATTGCAAAATTAGCCAGCGCAAGCTTGAGAAGCAAGCGCATTTTCCGCCCAACATCCAACGGTGCCGCGCTTCACGTCCAGCGTTTTGCGTCTGCCGTCTCACGTCGCAAATACCCATTTATCAGGTTGCTTTTTTAGATCTAACTACCTACATTAGCCGGATTTTTGTCGACCCATTCCGGCGGCATTTCAAGGGAGAGATTATGGATTCTGTTACTCTGCGGGCGCCTCTGCACACTTTGGAGCCTAAGGTGCCTGTTTGCGTCACCAAAGGCACAAAGATCAGCGACGTGATCGGCATAATGAAAGACAACCGGATCGGGTGCGTCTGCATAGTCGAAGATGATTTGTTGATCGGTATCTTTACCGAGCGGGACGTTCTCTCGAAAGTGATCGGCAGCAGCTTAGACACTGATGAAACTTTTGTTGAAGATCTGATGACAAACGATCCCGAATATCTCTACGACGACGACCAGATCGCGTTTGCGCTCAACAGAATGCACGTCGGCGGTTTTCGCCATATCCCGCTGATCGATCTTGCGGGCAGGCCCACCGGCATCATCTCAGTTAGAGATATTCTGGCATATATGACTCGTAGTCTTGCGGAAAACAACTAGCTTTATGGAGGCATGAACCGTGGTGGACTCAACCTATTTCGATCAATTTGACGATGAGCTTCGTACCATGCATGAACTCATGGACGACGGCAGCATCGGGCTGACGGATGAATCTCTGCGGGTCCCAATCAGTACGCTGAACTTGAAACCGGCCGTGGTAGTCCAGTCCGGCACACCGGTGGAAGACTGTATTGGCACAATGGTTGCTAGGCATTTCGGCTGCCTACTCGTAGTAGAAGATGAACAAGTTTGCGGCATATTTACGGAGCGGGACGCCTTACTAAGACTGGTGGAACATGCGAATGCCTTTGAGAAACTGACGATCAACGATATCATGACTCCGGATCCGGCCTCATTGAGTGCGACAGACACATTGGAAACAGCGTTAAAGACGATGAATCAAGGGGGATACCGCCACCTGGCTGTGGTCGATAGTCTCAACAAGCCCACAGCAGTCCTGTCCGTCAAGGATATTGTGAGCTATATCATTGATTTTTTTCCCGAAGATGTGCTTAACCTGCCCCCTCATCCACTCAGGCTCGGCACCAAGCACCAGCATGGCGCCTAGGAAACTAAAGAAGAGTCTTCATCAGACAATTGTCCCACTAACTAACAATAACCCAAAACAAAGAAGGAGTTATCCGGATAATGGGCAAACCGGTCGAGTCGCTCAAGGATGTCACCATAAGATTTGCAGGTGACTCCGGAGATGGCATGCAACTGGTTGGCAATGAGCTTGCCAACACATCAGCACTTATTGGAAACGATATTGGCGTTTTACCAGACTACCCGGCCGAAATCCGGGCACCCATCGGCACTCTTCCCGGCGTTAGTGGCTATCAGCTACACATAAGCAGTGAAGACATTCACACTCCCGGTGAGAAATATGATGCACTGATCGCGATGAACCCTGCTGCCCTGAAAATGAACATCGAGAACTTGAAACCCAACGGAGTTCTCATTGTCAATCTGGATAGCTTCAAGGCCAGAAACCTGCAATTGGCACGCTACGATGAGAACCCGCTCGAAAACGGTTCCCTTGATAAATACCAGGTTTTCTCAGTAGATATGACAGCGCTTACCAGAAACGCGCTGATTGACTTAAAGCTATCCTCGAAGGTGGCCGACCGGTGTAAGAACTTTTTTGCACTTGGCATGGTCTTCTGGCTTTACAACCGCAACATGGATCACGCTGTCAGTTTCATCAAAACGAAGTTCGCCAAGCGCGCCGAACTTGCAGAAGCGAACTTGCTGGCGCTCAAAGCCGGAAGCTCCTACTGTGAAATGACGGAGCAGTTCGCGACCTCGTACGAAGTGAAACCGGCAAAACTCCCGCCCGGCAAATATCGCAACCTAACCGGCAACACTGCTGTTGCCATGGGCGTGATAGCTGCGTCGCAAAAGTCAGGGCTGCCGGTCTTTCTCGGGAGCTATCCGATAACCCCGGCTAGTGAAATTCTGCATGAGCTGTCACGGTTTAAGAATTTTGGGGTCCGCACGTTTCAGGCAGAAGATGAGATTGCCGCCATCTGTTCAACGATTGGCGCGGCCTACGCCGGGGCTCTCGCGCTCACGACCACCAGCGGCCCGGGTTTGGCCCTGAAGGGTGAAGCTGTCGGCCTGGCAGTTATGACGGAACTTCCCGTGGTGATTTGCAATATTCAGCGTGCAGGCCCCAGTACCGGCCTGCCTACTAAAACGGAGCAATCAGATCTGATGCAGGCGATGTACGGACGGAACGGCGAAGCCCCGCTGCCCGTGCTGGCAGCGTCCCGGCCTGCCGACTGTTTTGAGACCGCCTACGAGGCCTGTCGCATCGCTGTTAAATACATGACCCCGGTAATCTTCCTGTCTGACGGCTATATCGGCAACGGCTCCGAGCCCTGGCCCGTACCACGTGTCGGGGATCTTCCGGAGATTCCGGTCGAGTTCGCCAAGGATGCGGAGAGCTTTGCTCCTTACCTGCGCGACGAAGAAACCCTGGCGCGGCCATGGGCAATCCCGGGCACACCCGGCCTCGAGCACAGGATCGGCGGCCTGGAAAAGGACGCTGTGACCGGAAATGTCAGTTACAGCGCCAGAAATCATGAATACATGACTACCATGCGCGCCCGGAAAGTCGAAAAAATCGCGAATGAGTTGCCAAAGCTGGAAATCGACGGTGCAGATCAGGGTGAATTGCTTGTGGTTGGTTGGGGCAGTACGTATGGCACGCTCAAGACCGCAGTGGAACGCAAACAGGCCCAAGGCAAATCTGTTTCCAGGATTCACCTGCGATTCTTGAATCCTCTGCCCAACGATCTGGGAGAAGTGCTCGGCAACTTCAAGAAGATTGTCGTGCCTGAAATCAATTCCGGACAGCTCGTGAGACTTTTACGTGACAAATACCTGGTGTCTGCAATTTCGTACAGTAAGATGCAGGGCCTGCCCTTTTTCAGCTCTGAAATTGAAACCAGAATCGACGAAATACTCGGAGAATAACTGATGAGCACACTCGAGAAATCCGCAAGCAACGGCTCAGCGGAATTGAAGCTCACGAAAAAACACTTCGAATCCGACCAGGAAGTTCGCTGGTGCCCGGGCTGTGGAGACTACTCAATCCTGGCTCAGACACAACGCACGCTACCTGGCCTGGAACTCGACAAAGAAAAATATGTGTTCATCTCCGGGATCGGTTGCTCCAGTCGATTTCCCTATTACATGAACACCTATGGCTTCCACACCATTCACGGGCGGGCGCCCGCCATTGCAACCGGCGTCAAAGCGGTGAACCCGGACTTGTCTGTCTGGGTGATCACCGGCGATGGCGACAGTCTCAGTATCGGCGGCAATCACCTCATTCACATGTTGCGGCGGAACGTCGGCCTGAACGTGATTTTGTTCAACAACCGCATTTACGGTTTAACCAAAGGTCAGTACTCCCCGACGTCTGAGTTTGGCAAGATTACAAAATCATCGCCATTCGGCTCGGTTGATCATCCCTTTAACCCGGTTAGCCTGGCCATCGGTGCAGGCGCTACATTTGTTGCGCGTACGATGGACCGCGATCCGGCACACATGCAAAAAGTCATCAAAACTGCATCCGGGCATGAAGGAACTTCATTTGTTGAGGTTTTCCAGAACTGCAACATTTTCAATGACGGTGCCTGGTTAAAGTACACCGAAAAGGAAAAGAGGGCGGACAACGTCGTTTATCTCGAACAAGACAAGCCGCTGGTTTTCGGAGCCAATCGGGACAAAGGCATCCGCCTGGACGGCTTCCGGCCGGAGGTTGTTTCTATTGCCGATGGCAAGTACGGCGAGTCAGACCTGTTGGTGCATAACGAAAAAGACGAAGACGCCACCTACTCCTTTATCCTGAGCCACATGATGGATAACCCGGAGCTGCCGGTGCCGTTAGGGGTATTTCGTTGTGTCGATAAAATGCCTTATGAGCGGGCGCTGAACGAACAGGTGGATGCTGCTCGTAAAAAGATGGGAGAGCCGGACTTGCAGGCTCTTCTCGATTCCGGCGACACCTGGGAAGTAAAATAGCTGCCCTTTTTGAAATTCAAGAGCCCGACGCTGCCAATTCATAGGTCGGGCTTTTATTTTTTGCTGGGCTGACAAACGCACTGCTGCGGAAACTTGCGCAGTGGTCCGGCCGTAGTAAGCAATAACCACTAACGTAACAAAATCCATGTCACCAGATAACTCCATCGGCTCGATTCTTTGCCCAAACTGCGGCAAGCTCATCAGCGCCAGCGCTGAATCGTGTGTACACTGCGGCGCAAAAAATCCTAATCTCTGGGGTTTGGCGGGACATCTGCGCAATTTGTTCGGCGGCCAGACCAGTTTCATTCCGATAATTGCCGCTACCTGCATCGGCTTGTATGTAATCAGCCTCTTGCTTGACCCCAAAGCCATCATGCAGCCACGAGGCTTCATGGGCCTGCTAGCCCCATCGGGAAGAAGTCTGTACAATCTGGGCATGACCGGCGATATTTCCTTGAACAACGGCCGCTGGTGGACTCTGATTACCGCCATTTATTTACACGGCGGACTACTACACATCGCATTTAATGTGCTTTGGATCCGGCAACTTGGGCCCCATGTCGAGGAATTTTACGGCGTCTCGCGTAGTTTTCTGATCTTCACAATCGCAGGCGTGGCTGGTTTTATTCTTTCGAGCTATGCCGGAAACCAATTCACTTTAGGAGCCTCAGGTTCCATCTTTGGCCTGTTGGGCGCTCTGGTCCACTACGGTCGTAAACGAGGTGGCGCTTTCGGCACGGCCATCTACAAACAGACCGGTCAATGGGCAATCGTCCTATTCATTTTTGGCTTTCTCTTCCCAAACATCGACAACTTCGCGCACGCGGGAGGGTTCATCGGCGGGTATCTTGCGGCAACTGTCCTCGGCTTCACGGAAATCAAGCGCGAAACACGCCAACACCAGATGCTTGCACTTGCAGCTATCGGGATCACGGTTGTATCTTTTCTGCTCAACCTCATCGGCTAGCGTTCCGCCTGCCTCACACACTCTCCGGATTCGCTCTCACCGACTTCTAACATTTTCGTTGAAACAGCGGGAATATTCACCTAAGTTGCTAAGTCTAATCACCGAAAACTCAATAAAAGAAACCGTTGTTCGGGTGACAGATCGAGACCTCATAGAGCAAGTTAAGGACGGTGACCACCAGGCCTTTGAAGAGTTGGTCAAACGGTACGAAGCGCGCGTGGCCGCGACCGTGTTCGGGATGCTCGGTCATTGTCAGACCGCCGAAGATGTCGGGCAGGAAGTCTTTATCCGGCTGTTCAAATATATCAAGAGTTTTCGTGACGACGCTTCCTTGGCAACTTACCTGACTCGCATCGCCATCAACCTATGCCTGACCGAACTGAATCGTAGAAAGCGACGCCTGCTAATTTTTGGAGGTTCCGATGATGAAGTGGAACGGGTTCACATTGACCCCGACGACACCATCGAACGGGCGGAAGATAAAAAGCTGGTGCATGACGCCTTACAAGAACTGGACCCTGATTTCAGAGCGGTTGCGGTGCTCCGCTTGATCGAGGGCTACTCAACCCGGGAAACCGCCGAGATGCTGGACCTGCCACTGGGCACGGTTTTGTCACGCTTGTCGCGGGCGCAAAAGAAACTCAAAAATCTATTGGCGCCATACATTGAGGAGAAAGTATGATGACCCATCTGGATTTACTTTACCGCTCTTTCGACCATGAGCTGTCCGGGAAGGAGCAGAAGATCCTGCAAGACGCTCTGGCCGCCTCGTCTGAGCTGGCCGCTGAAAAGGCACGCATAGAAGCGGTCCGAAATATGGTCGCACAAGCCCCCGGGCAGAAGTTCAAGCCATTCTTTTCCGCACGTGTCATGCGCGGAATCGCAGAAATGGAGAATCGGGGCGAGGACTTCCTGGCCAACCTGGTTGCTTCCTTTCGCCTAATCTTTGTAGCAGGAGCTGCTGCGGTCGTCATGCTGGTCGCTGCCAATGCGTTTTCCGGCAAGAGTCTCTCACTGGATTCCCTGCTCGGCCTGCCGCAGGCTTCCCTGGAAGAAACCTGGGAACTGGGCGATTTTGTGTTGGAGGAAACAAAATGAACACAAAAACCAAAACGCTCCTCCTCTCAATTGCGACCCTGGTGGTCGGGGTCGTGATCGGTGCGCTCGCAACCGGCGCCATGCAGCACAAACGTGATCGCATGCTGGGGGAAATGCCACCACACCAAAGGTTCCGCCGTGTGTTGGAGCGTGTGATCAAGCCGAATGCAACTCAGCACGCAGCCATCGAAGCGACACTGCAACGAAGGTACGAGCAGATTCAAACGCTGCGGGACACATTTCAGGATGAGGTCTTCGCGGTCTACGATTCCATGCGGTCTGACCTCGCTTCGGTTCTGACCGAGAAACAAATCCGCAAGTTAGAGGCACGTTTGGCAAGGGGACCGGAAGGTGCCGTGGCGAGGCGCATCGAGCATCTGGCAGAGGATCTGGCGCTCTCTCCTGACCAGAAGGAGAAGGTGCACCGAATCATCAAAGGCGCGATGGAGCAAATCGAAGAGCAGCGTCGATCAGGCGTAGCAAGGACTCGAGAGAACAGCCGCAGACAAGTCTTTAGCAAGGCCCGAAAGGAAATCGAGCACCTTCTCACTCCGGAACAGATGGAGAAGTACAACCGGCACGGTGGGCGGCGGCTCTTTCCCGGACACGGGCCACCGCCAGGACCTCACTTCAACCGGGGTCCGGACAAGGACCGGCTGGGGCACGGACGCAAACCACGGCGGACGGAAAAACGCGTCCAGCCATGACCGGCATCTCTGTGCGGATATTCTTGATATTCAATCGTTATCGAGCGTGACCGGGCCTTCCGGAGATGCCTCCGGCCGTACTTTGACCATGAAGCCTGAAGTGGTTACGTAAATTTCGTAGCTCGCGTCTTTTGCCGGGTAGGTGAAGACAGTATTGCCGTAAACCGATTCCACAAATCGCAGCCGGTGCCCGTATTTAAACAGCCAGCGCCACTCCGGCAACTCTTCCTGCTGCACCAGGCTGAACACGGTCGCCTCCCTGGACATTTCCTTCTGCACTGTTTCGAACCGTCCGCGCACCCTGGTGAGTTTAAACATCGTGTGCAGTCCGGCGAAATTCAGCCAGTCATCCCATTTCAAAATATTACCCTCGACGGTCCACTGGTCGCCGTGCAACACGTAGGCGTTGGTCTTCAGCCGCTCTCCGCCATGCACCGGCGTTAGTTGCAGCAACATGGAATCCGCGACATCCTCGATCTCCTCGCAACGGACTTCCGCAACCAGCTCTTTCTTCGTGAAACTTGCAAAAGATTGCACAAAAGCTGCCATGAACAAGACGGCGGCAGAGGCCGTGGCCCAGAGAATGACCAGGAGAAAACGCAGGACGTTTTGGGTTATGCCGGCGCGTTGACTCTGCCGTCCCTGCGCGCGCAGCAAGAGACGACCGATCCGCCTGAGCAGCATCCAGACAAAGGTCAGGAGGGCAAGCGCCAATGCAACCGCAAAGATTAAGATTATCAGACTAGGTGCGAACGGCAGGTCAGGCATGATCAGGTCTCCGGGTTCAAACAAACTGTGCAGTTAGCTGCACCTATTCAGGTAGCCGCTACCGCCAGCCTTCCGGCCGAGACAGCGGGACGGTCTGGGGTTAGCAGTTCCGATCAGGAAGGTGTGGTTTTGTCGCCGGTGATTTCCGGGCTTGCTTTCAAGCTGGCTTTTTGTATATTCCCCAAGTCATTGTTTAACAAATTTATTACAAAAAGCAGAACAAGCAATCTAAATATATCAGTATGAACAAAGCACTCTCTTTTGCCGCAGCAAACGCCAGGAACAGCATTTTAAAAAAGGTCAGCACAAAGACGCCTCTTCTCCTGACCAAGCCCATGCAGGTTTCCATCAATCCCACAAATCGCTGCAATGTGGAATGTGTGATGTGTGACTGCTGGCTCGAAAAGCAGGACTATGTGACGTACGAGGACGTCATCCACTTTCTTACCGATCTGCGGGACTGGATCGGCAATGACTTTTTCGTTCAGATCGCAGGGGGCGAACCACTGGTTTTCAAAGGGATTTACGATATTTTCAGATTTTGCTCGGATAATGACATCATTTGCAAGACGAGCACGAACGGGTACGGGCTCAATCCTGCAGTCTGCGACCAGATAATCGATTCCGGACTGAGATATTTATCGGTATCTCTGGATTCGCACATCCCCGAAGTCCATGATCGTTACCGGGGGATCACGGGGACATTCGACCGGGCCATTGCGGGCCTGAAGTATCTGCGTGAAAACAGCGACATCACGCTTGGCGTGTCGGTGATCATCATGCAGGAGAATATAAAGCACATCAAGGAATGCACCGAATACCTGCTTGCGCTGGATATTGACCGAATTCTATTTCAGCCTATCCGGGACTACTACAACCCGATTGAGAAGTGGCTGGATTATGAATACTGGGTGAAAGACATCGACGCTCTGAATGAGGCGATGGATTACCTGATCGCAAAGAAGGAGACCACCCCAAAGCTACTCAACAATGTCAGCGATTTTGAGATGTTTCGGGATTACTTTGTCGATCCGTACACGATTGTGAACACACGTGACTGCTACATCGGTTACGAACAGCTTTTCGTAGACGACAAGGGTGATATCACCATGTGTCAGGCGTATGACGTGATCGGCAATATCAAAGACCGGGATATCAAGGACAAGTGGAAATCGAAACTTACCAATGATCTACGGGAGTCGATGGTGGGGTGCAATTTGCCGTGCACCAGCAATTGCAAAAGAGAATTGACCGTACCGCAAAAGGTGCAGAAGTTCATGCACATGTACAGATCGGGTCTCTTTCGGTAGGGGCTGGTCGCCGTCAGGTACCCCGCTGTTTCGAGGACAGGATGATGCGCATGGTGGTACCTGCGCCGACTTTGGATTCCTTGACGAACAGCTTGCCGCGGTGATAGTCTTCGACAATACGTTTGGCCAGACTCAAGCCAAGTCCCCATCCCCGTTTCTTCGTGCTGTAACCCGGCTTAAAGACATTCTTTTTATTGGCCGCATCGACGCCCTTGCCGTCATCTCTGATATCGATAAAAATATCGGACCGGCCGTTCTCGACGTTGCCGGTGCTAATCCAGATGGTTCCCGTATTCTCGGTGATAGCGTCGAGCGAGTTCTTCAGCAGATTCTCTACCACCCACTCAAAAAGTTCTCGATTCAGCGGTACGCTTCGGTCCGTGCGGTAGTCCTCCTCGATCGCAACTTTTTTGCCCCACTGCGGTAACCTGCGATTAAAATAATCCACAACATCCGCCAGAACATTGTTTACCTTAGTATCAGTTAAGGCAGCTTTCGAACCTATTTGTGAAAAACGGGCCGTGATCTTGTGCAACCGCGCGACATCCTTCTCCATTTCTTTGAGCGTGTCCAAAGCCCGGTCGTCCTTAAGCCTCGACTTCAAAAGCTCGATCCAACCCATGATCGAGGAGAGCGGCGTCCCGATTTGGTGCGCGGTCTCCTTTGACATGCCCACCCAGATGAACTGCTGCTCGCCATGTTGAATGCTACTGAACCCGACAAAGCCGACCAGGACGAACAGGCTAACCACGGCAATTCCGATGTACGGCAGCAATTGCAGCCGCTTGATCAGCTTGGAATCGCCATAAAAAAGATAGCCAATGGGAATCTCATCATAGGTCAGGCTAATGGGCTCAGCCTCCCTTTCCATTACCCGGATCATGTCCTTGACGTTGCGCAGGGTCCGGGCTGAGTGATCATCCGGGTCCACGCCTATGCCTTTCCAGGCGTTTGGATTTTTCTCCGAGTCGGTCAGGATAATCGGAAAGTTCGTGCGCAGAATAATTTCATCGAAAATAAAGTTCAGGCTCGAACTTGACTCAGCCGAAGCGGCGGAAGCATACAGATTGGCATAAAACAGCAAGACCTGACGCGATTCGGCTCGCAGCTCATGAACGATTTTGTAGTTGTAAAAAAACAGAAAAGCAATAAGTAGAATCGCGAGGCCAAAAAGGAGGCTTTTGAATCTGCCTTTTAGGCGATAGAAGTTGATTTTCATACGGCAAAGTTACATCATTGGGCGGTTAAATTCAAACAGTATTCGACGCGGTACGCTTGCGATTCCCGCAATTTGTTTTATATTAAGTGCTTACATTTTTACCTAGCAATCAACGTGGTGAATTCAAAGACAGGCTCGGATAAACCAAGAGATGGCAAGAAAGAAAGACAGCCCGAAACGGAAACGGCAGGTGAGCAAAGAAAGCGGTCCAAAACAACTCCTCTCGGAAAAGCAAAAGCTCATCGCTTCCATTCTGGTGATAATCGTCCTGATCCTGGGCTATTACTATCCGATCGCTTTTGAAGGCAAGGAGCCGCCGGCGTCGGACCGTCTGGCCTGGATGGGTTCGTCGCACTCCATCCAGCAAGCCAGAGACGAGGGCGGTGCTACGCCACTCTGGGCCAACAATATTTTCGCCGGCATGCCCAGTTACCTGATTTCACTCAAGGCGCCGTTTGAGCAGCCCGCGAAGTGGATAATCCGGTTGGCGGAAGCGGTCATCAATTGGAGGATTGTCTATTATGCGCTGGGCGGCCTCGGGATGTTCTTCCTGATGCGATTTCTCGGTGTGTCTTATTTCGCAAGTCTGCTGGCCAGCCTGGTGTTTACCTGGTGGCCCTATCTCATCGGATTGCTCGACGCCGGGCACAACACGAAGCTACGCACCATCATGCTTGTCCCCTTCGTTCTCCTGACGTTTCTGCATCTGATGCGAAAGCCCGGTGTACTCAACATGTCGCTTTTTGCAGTTGCGTTTAGTCTGTGCATTCTCGCCAATCACTATCAAATTACATTTTACGCCATCATGCTGCTGTTAGCGCTGGGATTAATGCACGTTGTGCCCCTCATCCGGCGCCGGGCCTGGAAAGAAGCCGGCGTCCGCACGGGACTGTCTTTGGCAGCCATCGCCCTTGCCGTGGGGACGGCAGCCTTTCCTACAGTCCTGGTCTCTGAGTATACCGACTACTCCATTCGTGGCGGTACCGGCCAGGCAGGTTCTGAAGGACTCGGCATTGATTACGCCACCGGCTGGTCTTTCTACCCGGGCGAGATGGCCACATTTCTAATGCCGAAGTTTTACGGCGGCACATCCTCCGAGCAATACGATGGCGATGAAGCGCCGCAACTCAAAGGCAGGGCAATCCCCGGTTACTGGGGGCCAATGCTCTTCACCTCATCGACCCACTACTTCGGGGTGGTCACCATGTTTTTGGTGATAGTGGCTTTGGCTCTTCGGTGGCGGGAACCGTTGGTGGTCACACTGGCAGCGGTCGCCCTCGTGGCCATGCTGCTATCGTTTGGAAAACACTTCCCACCTCTTTACAGACTATTCTTTGAATTTGTGCCATTTTTCAACAAGTTCCGGGTGCCATCCATGATATTGGTTTTGGTGCACTGGACTTTTGCTATCCTTGCCGGCCTTGGATTCGCCAGCCTGCTGTCGGATGATGTGAAGGACACGACCTTCAAAGTTGTCCTGGGGGTTTTGGGTGCGTTTCTTGTGGCAGGGCTAGTTCCATTCATCTTCAACGCTGCATTTTCATTTACCCGGCCGGACGAGCTGCAACGCTTTCAGCCGCAAGTTTTGGAAATCCTGAAAATCGCACGTTTGGATTTGATGCGCCAGGACGCACTGCGCATGCTCCTTATCCTCGCAGGACTGCTGGGGCTGACTTTTTCGTTCTTTCGGAAAGTGCTGCCGCGCAATGCCTTCGCAATTGCGATTATGGTGTTGGTCGCCATCGATCTGTTCTCAGTAAACAATCGCTTCATGAAAACGCTGGTAAAGAGGAACGATATTGAACAGCACTTTGCAGAGACAGAAACCGATCGTTTTCTCAGCCGGGACGGCGGACATTTTCGAATTCTTCCGCTCGGAAGACTCTACGAAGATAACCGGTGGTCATACCATCATCAATCCATCGGGGGCTACCACCCAGCCAAGTTGCGTATCATTCAGGACATTAATGAATCGTGTTTGTACAGAGGCAACGCGCCAGGGTTTGGCAATTCGGCGAACCTGCCGCTCAACTGGAATGTTGTGCGGATGCTCAATACAAAGTATGTGCTGGCCAACGGAGCGCTCCAGCACGCAAGCCTGTCACCGGTCTTCACTGACGAGGCAAATAAAATCGCGGTTTACCGGGTGGAAGACACGCTGCCACGACTTTTCAGTGTCGGAAAGACGGAGGTCATCAAAGACAGGGATGCACGGTTTGCGCGCTTGAATGAGCCCGGCTTTGACCCCGCTGACTCAGCGATCCTCGAGAAAGAGCTCGCTGACACCATCGTTAGGCCGGAACATTTTGAGGCGAACATAACGGATTACCAACCAAACCTGATCCGGGCCACGGCAAACAGCGATCAGCAAACACTGCTGGTGCTGAGTGAAATGTACTACCCGGAGGGTTGGCAGGCATTTGTTGGTGGGACAGAGACTGAAAT
>JAJDAD010000086.1 GCA_029262055.1 Candidatus Zhuqueibacterota bacterium | reverse complement strand
GTCTTCAATGATTCCTTCGCTCTGACGGTATTATCCACGGCATCCTGGATCTGGTCCAGCGGATACCTGTGGGTCACGAGCATCTCTGCGTTCAGAACACCCTTTTCGATCAAGCTAAGCGACTCGCGCGTATCATCCGGGCCGCAAGAGTAGCTGAACAGCAGGTTAATTTCCCGAAAGTAAAGATCATACGGATTGATGCTCAACGTGTGCGCCTCTTCCGACGGCGTGAAGAAAAGCACTGTCCCGCCTTTACCGACGCATTTGAGCGCCGATTGCATGGCGCTTACGGAGCTTGGCCCCACCACCACCAGATCGGCAAGCTCACCGCCGGTTAAGTCGTGAACTCGCTCGCTCAATCGTTCCGCTGAAACATCGATCACCTCATCGCAGCCAAACTCGAGCGCTTTCTCCAACCGGAACGGCACCAGGTCGGCGCCGATGATTCTTCCTACACTGTAGTGCCGCGCCAACAGAATGTGGCTTTGCCCCATAACGCCCAGGCCGATCACGAGCATGGTATCGCGGCGGTCGAGGTTCGCTTTGCGGAGAGACTTTACCACACAGGCGGTCGGCTCGATCAAAGCGCCGTCTTCGAATGACAGGGAATCCGGCAGCGGCAACGTATCGTTCCGCAGGTTGATGGCAGGCACGCGGAAAAACTCCGCCATACCGCCGGGATCAAGGTTTGTGGCCTTCCACGCCGGACAGAGAGCGTACTGTTTCTTGCGACAATATTTGCAATCAAAGCACGGTGCGTGATGATGGACAAAAACCCGGTCCCCCGGCTTGAATCCGGAAACTGCGCGCCCGACTTCCTGAATAACACCTACCGGTTCATGTCCCGGGCAAAAAGGTGCTTTCTTTGCGGCATACCAGGGCATGGTGTCGCTGCCGCAGATGCCGCACGCCTTCACTGCGACCAGGGCTTCGTGCTCACCTATTTCCGGCACCGGCGCCTGTTCCACCCTGACATCGTCAAGCGTGTAAAGTCTGGCCGCCTTCATCAGGATTCCGCCTCAAACGGTAAAGAGGTTATGGTCGCTTGTATCCGGCCGTCTGACCCAATGGTGACTGCCGCGCCCTCCTGCAAGAACTTCGTGCGGACGTATCCTAAAGCAATACCCTTCGCAAGCAGTAAAGAACGCACGGAACTGGTCACAAAGCCGATCTCCGTTTCTTCAGAAAAAATCTTCTCTTTGGTATCCGGAAGCTCACTTCCGGCCAGAATCAAACCGGTCAAATGTTTCTGTACTTTGTCGTACGTATCGAGGCGGGCGATGACTTCCTGGCCAATGTAGCACCCTTTGTCGAAATCAATCAATGCCAGCATTCCGGCTTCGTGTGGGTTGATGTCCGCATCAAAGTCGCGGTTGAGTTCCGGCCAGCCGGCTTCGATGCGCAAAGTGTTGTAGGCATCGTATCCCAGCGGTTGCGCGCCGTGCCGGAGCGCTGCGTCCCAGAGCGTCACCAGCTTTGCATTCTCACAAATCACATTGAACCCGGAGACCGGCAGTTCGGGGGTCTTTTGCAAGATAAGCTCGGTTCCGTGCCACGCGTTTACGACAAAACCATTGTCTGCCGGGGCACAAAAATCCGAACCCAAAACAGCAGACAGAACCTTCGTTGCCTCAGGGCCGAAAAACGACAGAACCGCATGGCTCTGCGTCTGGTTCTCGACCTGAACATCCTCCAGGAAAATGAACTTTTCAAGCCAGCCGGCGATTTTATCACCATTGCCGGCGCCGGTCAAAAGCAGGATCGAGTCCTCTGATTTCAGGAGGAACACGCGGTCAACGATTCTTCCTTTGGCATCTGCAAAAATGTTAAGCTGTCCACTACCGGGAGCAAGATTTCGGACCTCGTTCGTGGTCAAGCGGTGCAGCAAGTCGACATGATCCTTGCCCTGCAGTTTCAAGATACCAAAGCCGGAACGGTCCTGCACAGCGCAGGCGCTGCCGGCGGCCTGGTACTCAGCCTCTAGCGAGGCATAACAAGCGGGCAATTGCCAGCCATGTTGGTCCGAAAACTGTGCGTTCAATGCGGTATGATTGCTAAGAAGTGCGGATTGTCGCATATTCGATTCAGATCAAAAAAGAGGGGCTCAAGACAAGAACATTTTACGGTTGGATGGCGTATTTGACACCTTCTCCTTCCATCAAAAGGTCAAATGCTTCATGGAGTTTTGCCAGGGGGAACTTCCCGCTGATTAGGCTACTCACATCGATCTGACTCTCCGCGAGCAGCTTGTGCGCCGCGGCTACGTCTCTCGGAGCAAAGTGAAAGGGGCCTCGCAAAGATATTTGGTCATAATGCAACTTGTACGTGTCGAATGACAGCACCGTCCCTTTCGGACAGCCACCGAAGAGAATGACAGTCCCGCCACGTGCCGCCAGGTCCACCGATTGCTGCCAAACCGCAGGCCGGCCCGTACATTCAAAAACCCAGTCAGCGCCGTAGCCATCGGTCAAATCCCGGACAGTTTCAACCAAATCACCGGAAGCGCTGTCGATGATTTCGTCGGCACCGAGGCTCCGGGCGAGCTTGAGCCTGCCGCCATGCTTGCCGGCCACGATTATTTTGCCGGGCTGCCGGAATTTTGCCATCAAAATATGCAGCAAACCTATGGCCCCAGAACCGATGATCAACACGGTATCGTCACTGCGAATCTTGAGCTCCGACATACCGTGCACGACACACGCCAAGGGTTCAAGAATGGCAGCCTCGGCATAGCTCAGCGAAGTGGGCTTGTGGAAGGTGTTAAGCTCGACCACTCTGCGCGGAATTTTGATGTATTCGGCATAGGCCCCCATCAGCATGGTGGCCATTGTCACAGGACAGAGATTTTCCAACTGCCGGCGGCAGTAGTAGCAGTTTCCGCAGGGAGCGGTGTGTACGCCCATTATGGCATCGCCTTCACGCCAGCCGTTAACACTGCTGCCGGCGTCGGCTATTGTTCCCGAAAACTCATGTCCGAACGGCGTGGGCATGGGCATTTTAGGATGCCCCCGCCTGAACGCTTTCAGGTCGGTGCCGCAAGTCAGGGCGGTATCCACCTTGATAACGAGTTCGCCCAGGCCGGGTTCAGGTACTGGCGTCTCGCGCAACTCCATGCGACCGGGCTCAATCAAAAAAACTGATTTCATTTACTTCTCTATGATGAACATTGCTGGGAGTGCGTCACCGCTTCCCGGCATTGAGGACAAAAATTGCGACTAATATACTGCTTGTGTTCTGACAAATCAAGCTAAAACCGGACCCGGCATCAACTATCGGTCTTTACATTTTGATAGGGAAAGTCGGCGTAGATTTTCTTTATCTTGTGGGGCAGAAAAGCGCGCCGGAGAGCGCTTTTGCTCATGCGTTTGCCTGTCTTTATTTTAACCGTCCCGGTTAGTTTTGAGATTCTCAGAATCATGATATCACTATGGGCAGCACCAAGAGCCTCCTCCAATTGATGTACAGAAACAACCTCCTCAAACTCAATAAACCGTTCCATGATGTCTCCCCTTATTTTGTTGTACGGTCTAGTTATCCTTGAGCCTTGTCCCGCGACAGTTCGTCACCGGACAAGTTCACCCCGTGCCTTCTTTGAAGGCGTGATTTATGATGTCGATTCTAAAACTCGATTCGCATCAAATCCTCCGCAAGTATAGTCTCCGGAAAAATGGCCTGGGCCTGGGCAAGCAAGTCCCTTTCCTGCCCGTGGTCGTATCTGGCGCTGATATGGGTTAATATGAGCCGTTTGACGGCGGCTGTCCGGGCGACCTGTGCCGCCTGAGTTACTGTCGAATGCCCCGTGGCTGCTGCCCGTTCTTCTTTGTCGTGCCCGAACGTACCTTCGTGAATGAGCACCTCGGCACCAGCGGCCAACGCGATGGCGTTTTCACAAAACTCCGTATCCGTGCAAATCGCAATCTTCTTACCGGGCCGCCCGGGTCCGACGACCTGAGCGGGCGTCACACGTGTGCCATCCGGCAAGGTAATACTCTCCCCCCGTAGCAGGCGGCCGCGCTCCGGCCCGACCGGAATCCCTAACTCCGAAGCAGCGGCTGCATCGAACTTACCCGGTCTCGTCTTCTCCTCCAGGCAGAAGCCATAGGCGGCAATCTTGTGTTTAAGGGGCTTAAAGCGCACGGTGTAGTCTCCCAAATCCCAGACCTCTTTCACTTCCGCGTTTTCGAATTCATGGACATGCAAAGGATACGCAAACGTAAATTGAGAAAGTTTGCACATAAAATGCAAGTACTTTACCAATCCCGCCGGTCCGTACAGATTCAGCTCTTTGTCTCTGCCCGATAGTTGCAGGGAAGTGAGCAGTCCAATCAGGCCATAGAAATGGTCGCCGTGCAAATGGGAAATAAAGATGTGCGAGAGCTTCCCCGGGCTGAGTCTGGCTTTCTGAAATTGTACCTGGGTACCTTCGCCGCAATCGAAAAGCAGAACCTCGCCTTCCCGCACAACGGCGACGGCTGCGGGCCAACGCCGCACGGTCGGCAACGCCGCGCTGGTTCCGAGTAAAACGACCTCCACGCTCAGCTCGGCGCTCCCGGCGCTGCTTCTGTTTCGCTTACCGGCTTAGCGCCCAAAGCCAAAACAACTCCTGCAAGAATGACGATGCCGCCAAGAATCTGCATCGGTGTCAAGCTTTCTCCTAAAATGAATACCGCCAGCACCGGAGCTATAACAGGTTCCGACAACGCCAGGATGGACACCAACGTCGCAGAAACATGTTGCAGCGCCCAGTTAAAACTCGTGTGCCCAATGGCCTGTGGCACAAAGGCGATCAAGAACAACAGGCCGTAAGTCGCCGGTTGGTAGCCGAACAAAGAGTGACCGGCTGTCAGCGCCATAGCCAGCAACAGGGCCGCCGCAATGGTATACACCACGCCGGTGTACGGCAATACGGCAATACGTGTACGCAGACGCCGCCCGGCAATGAAATAGCCGGCGTAGCTAACCGCGCCGCAAAGCGCAAGCAGGTTGCCCGGCAGAGACATTTCCGCCTGGCCGAATTCCTGCATGCCGATGACCAGGGTGCCGGCCAGAGTCAGCAGCCCGCCGGCCATCAACATCTTGGTCGGCCGCTCCTGCAAAAGAAGAGCGGAGCCCAATCCGACAAAGACCGGCGTGGTGGCCACCAAAACCACGGCATTGGCGACTGAGATGTATTTTAAAGAAGTTATCCAGGTCGCAAAGTGCAAACACAAAAACGACCCGCTCAGCAACGCCAGCCACAAGTCGGCTCTCCGGAACTGCGACAAGGGATTGATTCTGCGGACCGCCAGAAGCGCCAGCAGAACGAGGCTGGCCAAGGCAAGCCGGTAAGACGCGATCACCAGGGCCGGCGCGGCACAGAGTTTCACGAGAATCGACCCGAAGGAGATGGACAAAATCCCCGCTGAGATAATGAAAAAGAATAGCATCCCATCTGTCGCAAAAAAAAAGCCACACGTTAGACGCGTGGCTTGAATTCAGTTGCTCGTCTGCCTACGGTGCGGTAAACCCAAAGGCCTCGTAGTTCCATGCGGTGTACTTGTTCCACTTATCGGGAACTTCATCTTCAGGAAAAATGGCCTCAACCGGACACTCGGGTTCGCAAGCGCCACAATCGATACACTCTTCCGGATGGATGTAAAGCGTTTCGAGATATCCGTCATCCCCTTCGGAGAATTCGGTATCTTCAATCTCGTAAATACAGTCAACTGGACAAACGTCGACGCACGCCCGGTCGCGCGTGCTGACACACGGTTCGGCTATGATGTAGGTCATTCTTTCACCTCCTTTCGATCTTGGTCAGTATTTGGAAAATTCGTAATCGCTTCTCTATTTCTCGACCATGCGAACACAAGTCTTCAACACCTCCGCGGTCACGGCATCGTAATTGACCGGAATGCGCCCGGTCTTCAGATAGAATATCGTCTGCATGATAACGCCCATCACCATAGCGCCCGCGAGCTTGGTGTCCATCTTGCGGAAGACGCCCTGTTTTTGACCCAGCCGCAGGATCTTGGTCAGCGTCTGCATGGGCTTCATATTTCCGCGTGAGAGCTTCTTAAGCTCGGTCTGGTGCGCCGCAATGATAAAACTGTACCGCCGTTGCTCGATACGGGAGAATTCAAAAAAACCGGCGATGTAGGCCTGCAGCATCTCCAGCGGTTCCTTGGTATGCAGCAAGTAGCCTTTGAGGAATTTTGCGAAGTAGTCGAGATTTTCAGCAAAAATGCTTTCAGCGAGACTTTCCTTGCTGCTGAAATGGCGGTAGATAGTGCCTTCGGAGATCCCGGCCCGCAGGGCGATGTCGCGCGTGGTGGTCGCTTTGATGCCTTTGCGCATGAAGAGCGCGAGAGCAGCGTCGATGACTTCACCTTTTTTTGTAATCGGTCGGGACATTTGATAAGTGAGTGATTACTTACACGCGAGCATAATAGCGAACGCTAGGAAAAATGTCAAGGCTTTTTTTCTGGAGAACTTGCTAGGTGTGAAGGTAAGCAACCTGTCGGGTCTACACGCCTGAGAACACAGTATCTATGGGTCGTTGTTTAAGCGTCGCTTTTGCAGCTCATATAGGGACTGTTCGGCCAACGATGTCACACAGGGCGGAATGCCAAACTTAGAATTGATGAAAGCAGTTGCTGTTCTTGCCGCCTCCACCTTGGCACCACTCCTCAACTGCTTCGCAATAACATCGTATATTGAATCGATGCTCGAATCGTTGCTTTGATATACAATTGTCCTTTTTAGCGAATTTGGCTCGACTTTTAGCACACCTTTGCCATATATCCTCGAATTCCTTTCAAGAGATAACTGGCTGGCTACTGACAAAAGGCTCACTTGAAGCCATCGGATTTGAGTTTCAGAAAGATTATCAAAATAAATTCTGTGAACTGAGTTGGTCGATTGGGCATCTATGTCGTTTCTTATTAGGTAGGGATATAGAGATATTCGATACGGGAAAAAAGCATCCGGGATTTGGCCTAATCTTAGCGCAAACCAAGGGTGGCGATGTCTTGGATGATAACGCTGGTGAATACCGCTCTCTTCACCCTTCAGAAGATAGTTTTTGAATTTATCGGCTTCAGCTTCGTCAATTATTATCAGTCTTTTTGAGGCAATATTCTCGCTTGTCAAGAACCCGGATAGTCTACGTGAATCCGTCAAAACCGGAATCGTATTGCCTGTGGTAAAGCCAAAGCGCTTCGCTTCCTCTTCTGGTAATACAAAGAACTTATTAGCACCTGTTACCACGCCCAGCTTTACGTCTGCATGATCGTGCAGCATCGAGAAACCGTATCGTTCTACATAGGAAGTTAGAATCTCGTCCACATCTCCATTTTGGCTAAATACTACTTTTGATGACAGCCATTTATTTATCGATAGATTCATATAGCTTGCAGGACTGTCGACGGTGTCGGCTTCTGAGATACTAACATTGTTAAGTGGCCTGCCGTAGCCTCTTAACCAGACGAGCACGACGCGTTCATTCGCATTTCGAAAGAACGGTTGGCGAAGAACTAGCAATCTTATCTTGCGAAACTGATCTGAGAGCCAATGCCGTAAATTGCGAGCATAATCCGCCTGCAAAAAAGACCAAGGCAGAATTGCTCCGATAGAACCACCATTATTCAAATGCAAAACTGCTTTCACAAGAAAGTAGGCCCAAAGATCGGATGTTTGGCTTAGAACACAGCATTCCGAAAGTGAAGATTGATATTTCGCTATTAAATCATTGCTAAGATAATGATGCCGTACGTAAGGTGGATTCATTAGGATGACGTCAAACTTGGTCTCAGCCGGATAATCAAAAAAATCCAAGGCCGCGAGATTAGAATCTTGGAGGTGGCGCAACAAGCCATTTACAGGAATTGTATCGCAGCCAAAAAGCTGAAGATTGCCATTGTGGGGTCTATAGTACTTTTGCGCGTAGATTTTTTCAGCCGCAAGCAAAAGCGAACCCTCGCCGTAGGCTGGATCAAAAACTGCGAGATTGCTGCGGTCAATTAGCGGTTCGGCCAATGAGTGAGCCAGTTCCTGTGGTGTATAGTATACACCATTCTTTCTGTCTTGAGATACTCCCTCAGTTGCCATAGCAGTAATCCCGAATAAGGCAGTTTCTATATTTCCCTGAACCCATGAAACTTGCAATGTTCTCGTAATATTGTTTGACAACTAATTCTTCATTCTTGCGGACTAAAGCCCGCCAATTAGAATCTTCCACAATTTTGTTTGTTTCATCTGTTCTAAACTCGCAAAAGACAATATCGAGAAGTAATGCCAGGGTTACTGGCTGGTAGTTGAGTCGAGGCACAGAAAGCCATGGTTCAATCTTAGTATCGCTTATGCCGAGTTCTGCAAGGTAGGGTGAAAGCTCACCACCATATTGAAAATGAAAAACCGGAACATCCTGGTTTGTCTTTTGCCCGGGAATAGCATAGTCGAAATGAAACTTTCGAATGAGGTCGTGACCGTTACAAATTCCAATTGAGTAGCTTACCATTTCGTGTCTAGACGAATTCCGCGCCTCCGGCACGCTTCTGAGATTCGCACCAACATATAGCTGTTTTATTTCTCCCTGAATACTGATTTCCATCTTAGCACTGAAATCAATATCATTATTCTTGAGTTTCTTGGGGTCTGCAAGATCGTAATAGTGCAACCTAGCTTTACGTGCCAAGTCAGCGAATTGCTTTTCTATTACAGACCTTGTATGCAAAAATTGAAGAGTTTCACGTTCATTTTTCTTTAGCTCAATTGGATTTGGATACCCCTTTGAAATACTCATTCCCGCCCATCCATCATTCTAATTTCCTCAAAGAAAAGAGCATCCTCAAATCGAGGATGCGATACGGTATGGCGAAGGCACATCGGTTCTCGGTTTATAGCACTACCATCAATATACGCCACCGTCTCAGGAATACGACTGCAGTTTGGTAAGTAACATTTGCTATGATCGTGTGAAGTGATATTTTCTGATAAGAGTCTTCCCATTTCCCACGGCAACAACACTTTTTCACTTTCAACAAGAGAAGATAAGATCGATCTCAATTTACTTTGCCACCACAACTCCTCCCCTCTATGTGTAAAAATTCCCGAGTACTTTGCTTTTTCAAAAAGATGTTCGACTTTATGGAAACTCTCTTCTTTGATACCCAAGAACGTAGCAGCCCAGAGTTTGTCAAACAAGAAGCCAGGTCTTTTCATCAGGGCATTCCTTACCCACTTTGATATAAGCAAAAGCAAGCCTGTACCTTTATAACTCATCTTTATCTCGTCTGGTATTACAGCTTCTAGGCGCTGGTAATCATCTTTCGGCGCATTTAGGTATTTGATCAGTTCTCCCGTGTTCGCAGGCGGCTTGCTTCTGAGTTTTCTGAAAGATTGAGCTGTTGAAATTAGGATAGAGTCGTAATTTGAGATCTTTTGTATCTCACCCACCTGCTCATAGAGAGCACTCTTGTGAGAGTCCACTTCCTCAAGTCCCGCCCCAGTTATGCAGACAATTGGGCAGTCAGGCCAACTCTCGCGCAGATACTCCGCAGCTGTGGAACCCACGAACTGGTTTTCGGCGTTTGTGAATCGATGGTCCATGAGTATTAAATCAGGCTCCGCCTCGCCTCTAATCTCACTTAATAGTGAAAGCAAGTCTTGCCTCTTGGCATTCTTGAAAGCTACCTTTGCACCCAGTCTCTCCTGCATAGTCGTAGCATCAGATTCTCTATCCGGATCATCATCTATCCAGATAAATCGGAGTTTACGACTCATAATACGCTAATCTCCAATTCACACTTCCAGCCCTTTGGGGGTTCAACAAATCTGATGGTTCCACCTCGGGCTG
Organism: Candidatus Zhuqueibacterota bacterium; assembly: GCA_029262055.1. Lineage (GTDB taxonomy): Bacteria > Zhuqueibacterota > Zhuqueibacteria > Oceanimicrobiales > Oceanimicrobiaceae > JAJDAD01. The sequence continues at coordinate 3,152 of JAJDAD010000086.1, read as the reverse complement.
CAACTATCTCCCTAACGATACTCAATCCTAGGCCACTACCTGTACCCACAATGTGTTTGTCCTCTGGGTTCAGATTCTCTTCCAGTCGGCCGTATAGTTTCTGTTCCGGATCGGCACTAAACGGCTCAAAGACCTCTTCAAATTGAGTTTGGTCAACACCAATCCCGGAATCTCTTAAATGTATCAGCGTGCGCCCATTTTCACGACTTCCGGATATTTGGATTCTACGATCTTTCCCAGCAGCCAAGATGGATTTTATTGAATTTGATAATGGGTTTAGCAAAATAGCGAATAGTTCGGCTTCCGTGAGCTTTTGAGTCATAAGATCGACGGGTACGTTTTGGCAATCAATATGAATCTCGTATTCTTTGATGATCAGATCAAAAACCCGGATCGCTCGCTCAATCCTTGAACGAACATTCAGTTGCATGGTCTCAGATTTCTGTGAATCAATACCAACAAGCGATGTGAGTCCAAGAAGATCTTGAAATCGTACTTTGGTATCTTCAATGCTATTGCGAATATTGCTTACCAAACCTCTTTCAGTAGCCGGCAGTCTTTGCTCGATTACTTGCAATGAGTTTTTGCTTTGTTCCAGAAGTCCTAATAAAGATTTCACCTCATGTGAATAAACGAGTAAGAGCGTAGATGTCGAAGCAATAAGCCGGAGATGTAATAGCTCTTCTCTATCAGATTCGTGGCGACTGCGAATTGCTTGCGCAGCCGTTAATATTGACTTTTCCTTCAGTTTTCTTTCTTTTGAGGGGAGCGTTCTTACAAGATGGCTTACCTCTTTTTGTATATATTTGATGGCAGAGTCGACAATCCTTTCGGGTTCGGTCTTTTCTCCTTTTGCTTCTTCAAACTCGGTTCTGGCCTGTTCTGATTCTTCTTTCAGCTTATTGCGTAGATAGAAATCATAATAAATGGTTGCCCATTCGATGGCAAATCTGGCGAACTCTTTCAACTGGGTAACGCCATCAGAATCAATGAACCCCTCCCGACTGGCCTTCATTTCGAATCCAATGGCGTGGGATCCAATCTCAATACTACCAACATAATTTCGCATTGATTCCATATTGAGTAAAGAGCGACCCGGGTCCACGCCTTTCAGTTTCTGCGCGAAAGCAAATAACTCTTGCTTTGGGGCACCTCTGCGCATTCCCCTGTCACGGTCAATATTCAACCAATCATCATCACCATAGGGGTAGACCCTGAAGCCTTTATATCTAACCTGCAATCCTCCCCAGTCTTGGAGTATTTGCTTGAGATTACCAAGTGATAGTACGCTTGTGTCACGGAGTTTGTCTCTCCCTTCGATCAAAATTCCAAGTTTTAGTGAAACATCCTGAAGCATATCGAAGGTTCGTTCTGACGTTATGGTTTTTCTCCCAATCCCCAAAGCATTGAGTTCACATACGGCTTGATGCTTCTTGTTAATATAGGCAGTAAGAGTACCCCATCCAGCATTGATCATATCTTCACGGATGTCCCGAATGCCACCTTCCAATTCTGGGGCAATAAGTCTGATGACGAATCCCGGATCTTCCTGGAAGCCTGGACGCCTCGCCCCTCTATTTGCTGCCAGCACAGCTAGTTGTCTTTTCAGCCAATTGTAACCCCTTGTGGTCCACTCACTTGCGCGAAATTCATCCATCGTTATGATCAAGATCGTGCCAGTTTTAACGTCATCAGCGACACTCCGACTTCCCGGGCACTTAATCTTCGTCACATCGGTTCCTGGTTTGAACTCATCCCATGTGAATCCAACCTCAGTCCTTTGAAGCGAACGTTGCTGTCCCTTTTCCTTGCTATCTTCTGAACCAATCGTGACCAGTTTTAGTTTTTCCCCGAGCCTTCTGCAAGAGAAACGTCCAATCCCTTTTTCACCTGTCCGGGGCCGCCCGTAAATGGATGACACATTATTGCGGACCTTTTGGGTGGTTGCTATCCTCATCCAATAGTTCTGCACATCCGCGAAATTCATGCCGACGCCATCATCGACTATTCTTATCTCGGGTTCACCCTCATCATTTTCAGAAAAAATCACGTCTACTGATATTGCATCTGCATCGTAGGCATTCTTCACCAATTCGACCAATGCTACATGCACGGTCTCGACGAGCTTTTCCCCTAACTCACGGAGAAGGGCGCTATCGACAGTAAATGTAAGATACGGCATTTCGACGGATGTGAATATGGCTGTTCATAGCTATTGAATATCTAACTCATCCGGACTGAGAAGAGACATTAGAATATTCATTTTCATGAATCCTCTTGGAAGCCTACGTATTCCAATTACGACATCGAGGGGTATTTGCTTAAGATCAGTATTTGACAGTGAGAATAGGAGGTTGCCTGATCAGGCGTCCGATCTAAGTGTGTTGTCTCATCATTCAGACGGTGGTTACTCAATTGCTCATCTTTTGCTTCTATTCTTAGATTAGATGTTCGTATGCTTGCATGTTTGCTGTCAACAATACCGTCATATCTCCACATTGCGGCAGCAAGAGCTAACCCAAAAGCTAAGATAACGAGAATCACAACTGTCATAAATGCTGACTTTAATGTGCTCCACTCCCTTCACCTCGGCTCAATTTGACAGGCTCCTTCATGCAATCTATTCTCCAGGCTCCCCGACGCCCTCAATATCAAGATTCTCTCCATCAACCGCAAGAAAAACCTCCCCTTCATCCAACCTCTGCAACAAGTAGGAATACATGTCCACCCCCCTCACAATCTCAGGCTTGAACTCCGAAACCAACATCTCGATCGCCGGCCAGCAAGTCCTCTCGATTCCAAGTGCTTTGTCCAGGTTGTGTTCCCGCCTGATCTCGCCGTCGGTCATGGAGGTTGTACATGGTGACGGCTCCGGTTTGCCGTGTAAAACACGGCCTACCTTCCTATTTGAACAAGGCTTCAAACAGCTTACTATCAAATCTCACCTTAATATTTTGTTGACTGTTATGTTAATATGCTGTAACATGCTCGTACCACGGGATGATTTTGCATATTTTTATACTCATCACAAGGTAGGAGGAAGGATCATGAAACTCAATGCACCCACACAAAATTTCTGGTGGATTTCAGTCGTTCTTGCTGTCGTTGGAGTGCTGTCACAATTTGTAGTGATTCCTTATGCAACTGCCTAT
>JAJDAD010000085.1 GCA_029262055.1 Candidatus Zhuqueibacterota bacterium | reverse complement strand
GTAACCGGAGTACAAAGTAGCGGATGCGTTTTTCCCCGGCATCGCAGTAGACGACAGACGAGAACACTCTCTTGACACTGTCGCGCAACCGGACTATCTTCCCGTGTTGCCGCTACAGTTTTACACCGATTCAGCACGGATGAAAAGACCGTGGAATAACAGAAATCTGCTCTTCTGGTTTTGAACCTTGGGATAATCCCGATCATGCTTGTGTTCGAGAAGGATCAGAATAAACGCGGAGCGGCCCAGTCCGCCTGACACCCATGCCCGCACTTGATTCCACAGAAAAGGTCGAACGCGCGCTGGCGCAAGAGAGCTACATCACGGAGCGTGGGCTGGCGACGACGATCTTTCTTGCCCTCAAAATGCAGCGTCCGGTTTTTCTGGAAGGAGAGGCCGGAGTCGGCAAGACCGAAGTCGCCAAGGTCCTGGCCAGGATTCTCGATGCCGACCTGATCCGTCTGCAATGCCATGAAGGACTCGATGTGCACAACGCGGTTTATGAGTGGAATTACTCACGACAGATGCTGCAAATCCGCATGGCGGAAGCCTCTGGCAAACGCAGCGAAGACCAAATTTCCCACGAAATCTTTAATGAAGAATTCCTGATCGAACGTCCTCTGCTTAAGGCCATCAGATCAAAAGAGAAGCGTGCGCCCGTGCTGCTCATTGACGAACTGGATCGGGCTGACGAAGAGTTCGAGGCATTCTTGCTTGAACTGCTCTCCGACTTCCAGGTGACTGTTCCCGAGATAGGGACGATCAAAGCAAAAAGCCGGCCGGTGGTCATCATCACTTCAAACCGGACGCGAGACATCCATGACGCGCTCAAACGGCGGTGCCTCTACTTCTGGATTGATTATCCGTCAGCGCAAAAGGAGCTGGAAATCGTAACAGCCAAAGTGCCGGGAATCGCGGAAAAGCTGGCGCACGAAGTGGTTGCCTTCATTCAGGAGCTGCGCACCATGGATCTGTACAAACTACCGGGCGTGGCTGAAACACTGGATTGGTCAGCTGCCCTTGTCGCTCTGTCACAAAACAAGCTGAACCCCGCCATTGTTGATGAGACCCTCGGCGTCCTTCTGAAATACCAGGATGACATTGCCAGGATCCAAGGTCATCCCGCCGCTTGCCTGGTGGAGAGGTTGCAGGCGACAGCAGCCTAGCGCGATGATTGAGCCCGCTGACCGCGCCGACAATATCACCCGCCATCTGATTTCATTTGGCCGCGTTTTGCGCCGGGCCGGGCTTGCCGTGGGTACCCGGCAAAACATCGACGCCTTGCGGGCTCTCAGCATTTTGGGCCTGCGCAAGCGCGACGACGTCTATCAGGCGCTGTACAGCATCTTTGTGACCGGACATGAACAGGCGGCGCTGTTCGACCAGGCGTTTCATATGTTCTGGCGCGCACCTGCGCAGTTGTCACAAACGGCCACGTTCGAGCTTCCTGCGTTCAGGTCTCCCCAGGATGAAAAAGCGAAACAATCCCGGCGCGTGCGGGAAGCCATTGCTGAAGAGGCCGGCCCCGCGAAACGCGGCAGACAGGTGACTCGTGAGGCGGCGGCTGACGTCGTTTTGACCTACAGCGCAACAGAGGTTTTGCGCCAAAAGGACTTTGCGGCCTTTTCCACAGAAGAGGAAGCGCAGGCAAAACGCTTACTCGCCCAAATGAGCTGGAACCTCGGCGACCGCAAAGTAAGGCGGCTGCGAACTGGGCGTGACGGCCGAACACTCGACTTGCGGCAGACCATTCGCTGGAGTCTCAGGCATCAAGGTGAGTTGCTGAAACTGGCCAGGAGAAGTCGTACCTCCAGGCCGCGCGATTTGGTTGTTCTGTGCGACATCAGCGGTTCGATGGAACGCTACTCCAGGATGCTGCTGCACTTCATGCACACGGTTGCCACCATTCAAACGAAACGAGTTGAGACTTTTGTCTTCGGGACGCGGCTTACCCGAATCACGCGCAGTCTGAAATTACGAGATGTCGACGACGCGGTCGGACTGGTGGCGGGAAAGGTCAATGACTGGGCCGGCGGTACGCGCATTGGCGAGTCTTTGCGCGAATTCAATTTTGACTGGGCGCGCCGGGTTTTGCGCAGCAGCAGTGTGGTTCTGATCATCAGCGACGGCTGGGACCGCGGCGAAATCCCTTTGCTTGAACGTGAAATCGCACGCCTTAAACGTAGTTGTTACCGGCTCATCTGGCTTAACCCGTTACTCGGCTACCGGGACTACGAGCCGCTGACCCGGGGCATTCAGGTGGTGCTGCCGCACATCGATGATTTTCTCCCGGTCCACAATTTGGCATCCATCGAACAGTTAGGCGAGGTCATGGCGCAGCTTTAGCTCTCGCGCTTGTGTTCGATTCTTCCCTACTTTTTGGGGTGATGATGCGATGTCGCAACACAAGGGAAGGCTGCGCTTTTCGGCAAATGGGGAGTGCTCCCCCGCGATGCTCCAGGTTTCCCTGAATAATCTCCAATACACCGCATGCCCTGCGGATGTTGACTTTCTCGACGCGGCTGGGTATTTTGCGAGGACTTGGAAGACGTCGGTGCATTTGGGCAGCCATACAGGTGCCGCTTAGGATGGAGGCCCTCTCGGTTGAACCGATGGCAAGGTTTGGTTGCAGGCGCTGGGGTCTTGACGCATCAAATGAAATCCGAGGAGAAACAAGTATGATTCGTTACAAGAAACGCGGGAGGTATAAATACAATCTCCACGCAGATTACACCTATGCCGCGGATATTGTGGTTGAAGAACCGTGTGATTTCGGAGTGTTGAAGATGACCAAGGATGGGCTGCTTACCATAGGAAAAGGCTATGCCTGGGACGGACCCAGCGGCCCCACGTTCGACACCGCCAACTTCATGCGGGGGTCATTGGTGCATGATGCGTTGTACCAGCTTATTCGCGAACAAAAGATCAGGACCGACCAGCGACAACGGGCCGACGAGATTCTGCAGGAGATCTGCCTCGAAGCCGGGATGTCCAGGATCCGGGCATGGTGGGTCTATCACGGGGTCCGTTTAGGTGGTGCAGGCGCCGCCAAACCGGATTTGCAAACAGCACCATGAGGGCTTGCCAGCGGTTTGATGAAAATGAACCTTGCCACTCCGGCTACACATCATGAGTGATTATGAGATAATCAGCAGCCGGCAACCGCGACAACTGTACCTCATTGCAAAGGCGTTAAAGTTGATTTCGCGGAGCATAGTGCGTCTTTTCCTGGCTGTGCTCTTTTTGCAGGGATGTGGCGCGCAATCCCGCCAACTGACCATCCTGGTGTCAATCGATGGCTTCCGCTGGGATTATCCTGACAAAGCTGAGACGCCAACCCTGGATCAACTCGCCCGCAACGGCGTGCGCGCCGAGCGCCTCATCCCCTGCTTTCCCAGCAAGACGTTCCCTAATCACTACTCTATTGCCACCGGGCTTTATCCCGAAAATCATGGCATCACCGCCAACAACATGTACGACCGCCGGCGTGACCGCTACTTTGCAATGTCCTTGCGCGATGCGGTCCATGATCCGAGTTGGTGGCAGGGAGAACCGATTTGGGTCACAGCCGAAAAACAGGGCGTGAAGACGGCACCGTTCTTCTGGGTTGGCTCTGAAACGGAAATCAAAGGCCGGCTCCCGAGCTATTGGCTGCCTTTTCAGAAAGACATGACGAACGTGCAACGCGTTGACCAGATATTCTATTGGCTGGATCTGCCGGTCGAGCAACGCCCGGTTTTTTTGACGCTCTACTTCGACTCCGTGGATGATGCGAGTCATGCTCATGGCCCGGACTCGGAGCTGCTGGCCCCTGCGATCGCTGAGGTTGATTCCACCATCCGTCGGCTGGTCAACGGGTTGCAGGAACGCGGACTGTTCCGTTCAACCAATCTTGTGATTTTGTCGGACCACGGTCACGCGACCCTGAGTCCTGAGCGGGTCATCTATCTCGATGATTACGTCAACATGGAAAACATCGATGTGGTCGACTGGAATCCGGTAGCGTCGATCAATCCGGCGCCCGGCAAGGAGCAGTTGGTCCTGCGGCAACTGGTCGGGGCGCATCCACATTTGCAGGTCTACCACCGTTCAGAAATCCCCGAGAGGTTTCACTACCGCAGAGGCAGGAACATCGCGGATATTCTCGCGCTTGCGGACGAGGGCTGGTCCATCACTTCGCATGAAACCGTGAAGCCGCGCTACGTTTCGGGCGGGACGCACGGGTACGACAATCAACTGATTTCCATGGGCGCCGCCTTTATTGCGCACGGCCCTGCGTTCAAGTCCGGCATCACGACCGGGCCCTTCCAGAACATCCATATTTACGAATTACTGGCCCACCTCCTGAAGATCCGGCCTGCAGCGAATGACGGCAGCCTGGACTCGGTTCGGGTCATGTTACGGTCGGAATGAGGGGCAATTCCAAAGCCGTCGACAGCAACCAGGAAGGTGTTCATCCCGACCTTGAGGATGTTGTCCGCCGGCACGTGGCGACGCCTTACGAAAGACCATATCATGAGTTCAGCCTGAAGACATTTGCCGAGATCAGTGCCGCGCTTGAAAATCACGGCGGACCGTTGATTCTTGATTCGGGTTGTGGCACCGGCGACAGCACGCTGCTCGCCGCTCGGCGTCACCCGAAATCGTTTGTGGTCGGCATTGATCAATCGCCGAAGCAGATCGGTAAGGCAGAGAACAGGCTGGACGCCGCCCTAGACAATCTAATCATAGTGCGGGCTGATGTCGTCGATATCTGGCGCCTGGCAGTTGCGGCCGGGTGGCGGGTGCAGCACCATTTTGTGCTGTATCCAAATCCCTGGCCCAAAAAGCAGCATCTCAAACGCAGGTGGCACGGGCACCCTGTGTTCCCGTTCCTGCTGAAACTCGAAGGCAGGCTACAACTGCGCAGCAACTGGCGGATTTATGTGGACGAATTCGCGCAAGCTATCGCTATTGCCACGGGTAAACACTGCGAGAAGTCAACTCTGGAAAACCCGCAGGGAGAAACCGCGTTTGAGAAGAAATATGTTGCCAGCGGACTGACCCTTTTCAGACTTGATGTTGCACTTCAGGCGTGTTTCGAGCCCAAGCAGGCTGGCTGAACGCCAACACTTTTGGTTGCGAAGCGGACGAGAGTTCCTTATCTTGCGTGCTGAGTTGCCACGTTTATGAATCACCTGGACTGCACGATTCACGAATTGCAAGCCGGTTACCCTGAAAGGTTCTTTTGGATGAAAACCGTACCTGCCGGGTGCAACGGATCTGTTCAACAAGGATTCACTCAGAGGGACTCCAAGTGCCGCAGTCTTGTCTAATACGCGCGTTCATGTACTTAGAGGTTAATTGCTAAAAGAAATCGGAGGGTTGGTTATGCATAGGAAGTTTCTGGTGGTTGTTTTCGTTGCATTGGTGTTGGGAACCGCAGCTGCGATTGTGCAACAGGATCTATCGCAGGCACAAATAGAAGTAACAAAAGTTGCCGGCACCGTCTACATGATCCACGGCAGCGACGACGCCACTCTTTTTACCGGCGGCAACATTGGGATTTCAACCGGCAGCGATGGCGTGCTCATGATTGACACGAAGATGCAACCGGTCGCCGCAAAGGTCAAGGCTGCAATCGCGGGACTGGCTGGTAATAAAGAACCGAAGTTCATCCTGAACACACACGTGCACGGAGACCACGTCGGCGGCAACGCGACCTTTTCGGAATCCGGAACAGTCATCGCGCACAACAATGTGCGCAAGCGCATACTCGGAGACTTGGCAGAGGATTCATGGCCGGTGATCACCTTCGAAGAGTCGTTGGCATTTTATATGAATGGCGAGGAGATCAAGGCCATGCATTACCCTACGGGCCATACCGACGGAGATGCTGTCGTCTTTTTTGCAAACTCAAATGTGATACACATGGGAGATCATTTTTTCAATGGGATGTTCCCATTTGTGGACTTAAGCAGTGGCGGAAATGTGCAAGGCTACATGGACAATATCAAAGAGGTCATCGGGCAGGCGGGTGCCGATGTCAAGATTATCCCCGGACACGGGCCGCTGGCTTCCTTGCAAGACCTGAAAACAGCCCACCGGATGATGGTGGAAACCACGGAACTCGTGCGTAGTAAAATGTCCGCCGGCAAATCTCTGGACGCGATGCAGCAGGAAGGCCTGCAGGAAGAGTGGAAGTCATGGAGTTGGAGTTTTATCTCGACTGAGCGTTGGATCGAGACCATCTACAATAGTTATTCGGAGTAGCGGCTAACAACGAATGATGCAAGCCAGCCTGGGCCGCCTGCCAACTGTGGTTCGGGTCAAGCATGTCTCGTGCCTTTGCGCATCAGGACCACATTGCGCAAGGCGGTTTCACTTCTGGCTCTAAGCCAACGATTCTCAAAATGCGGTTCGCCGACCAGTTCGGCGATACTCGACAGGGCGCGTAGATGAAAATTGCGCTCGTCACTCGTGCCGATCAGGACAAAGATCACCTGCACCTTTGGCGCTGCCTCTGAGAACGTAATCCCCTCCCTACATCTGGCCAGCAGGATGTTGAAGGTGTGCTCCCCCTCGATAATAATGTGTGGGATGGCCAACCCCGGCGTAATGGCAGTGCTGTGCTCTTTTTCCCGCTCCATCAGTAAATCGAACAGCGCAGCCGGCTCTACGTTGACTTTGGCCGCCATTTCGTCGGCGACCTGATGAAAGAACGCCTCCATCGAAATAGACTGTGGAATATCCATAACAGTGCTTTGTTCCACGAGTTCATCAAAACGGCTCCGGCGGACGCCGGTTTTTTCTCTGATGATCTCCTTGACTTCAGTCTCGATAGAGCGGGTGGCAAGCTGCGCAGGGGTGACTCTGCCGACGATGTCCAGGAGTTCATACTCTCTATTGGTGTCGAAGCGCAGGGACAGGTGTTCCAGGCTTGTAACGGAGCCGACCACGCTTACCTGATCTCCGAGCTCCAGCCGCGTGTAACCATGCGAAATCAACATATGGCCTTTGCGATGCACTGACAGGATATGAACATCCAGCGGAAGGCGCAGGTCGCGAATAGCGACGCCGTGTAGATTGGCGTTGCGCACTTCCAGGTCGATCACGCTCTGGTCCTGCTCCATGCCCAGGAGCAGGGAAGCGGCCGAGGGTGACCTCACAAAGTGATCGAGGAGATTGACGATGGCGGTTGCGGGGTCGACGATCAAGACCCCAAGTTCGTGAAAACGGCCCAGATTAGCCCGGTCATTTAGCCTGACGATCACGTTTTCCGTACCGAAGTGCTCGTACGCCAGTTCACTGATCTTGTAGTTTTCTTCATCGGAAAGGAGGGCGACGATGGCTTCGGCCTGACCGGCCTGCAGTCCCTTCAGCGACTCAAAATCCAGGCTGCTTATGGCGTGGATGTCTATATCGCTTTGGTCTCCGATCTCCTTGACGTAGTCTACTTTTCTGGAGACCACTTTGACCTGCCAGCCGTGGCTCAACAACTGCCGGGCCAAGGCCAGGGATTGCCCCTCAATACCGAAGATGATCGCGTCGCGCGGCCCGGAGAAATCGTGCGGCTCTGCCCGCGTATGCGCTTCCCCGACCAAGTGCACGGCCCACTTGAACAGTGGCGGACCAATGATTTGATTGAGTACGATGACCGAAATGATGATGGTTGCCAGAGCCGTACCCCATTCCGGAAACTCCACGGCCACCTCCTTGGCGAGCCCCAGGCCGACTCCGGCCTGCGTGATATACGACATCCAGCTAACGCGGTTGTGACTCAGGGGGTCTCCTGCGATGGTGCCCCCGGCGAATGACCCCAGGAAGATGGCGCCGACCCGGACGGCAAACAGTGCGATGGCGATCTGCCACGTGCTTGCCAGTATGTCCAACTGAAGCGAAGCGCCGGTCAACGTGAAAAACGCCACATATACCGGCAGCGCAACGTCATGCAGAAGCTTCGTGAACTCGCCGCGATAATTGCTGTAATTGGTCGTCAGGAAACTGCCAATCATGCAGATCAGGAGCGGCTCAAGCAGAACCTCGAATGCGAAACGCGCGTGGGTGGCGTGCCGAATCCAGGCGGACAGGGCAAACACGCCGTATCCGCCCAACAGGACCAGCCCCGTCTTGACCAGCCTATCGATGGGGAACGACAGGATGAGTTGCAGGACTTTGGCGAGAACGTACCCCAGCGCTAACGAGAGCGACAGTTCGGCTATAAACAGCATGACAAAACTGAGGTCTAAAGTCAAACCGGTCAAAAGGGCATCTGCCACCGACGAGTTGACCGCGAAGACTGTGATCACCACAACATCCATGATCACCGTCACACCGAGTACCGTTTGCGTAAAGGGTCCCCTTGCCCGCAGTTCGTTCACCACTGCGATTGCTGAGGAGGGAGACCTGGCGACGAGAATTGCGCCCGCAAGAATGGCCACGGCGACTCTGCCGCTTTCGGGCATTGTGCGCATAAAAGGGATGAAATCGGCCAGCATGTACACCGTGACGCTGGTAATGGTAAACGTGCTGAGAACCAACCCGATCGTAACCCAGCGAATACTGCGGAAGCGGCTTCTCAGGTCTTTCAAGAAGAGTTCGCTTCCGGCCGCGAAAGCAATAACCGCCAGCGACAATTCATCAATGAAGCCCAGGTGCTTGACGGAGTCCGCAGAGATCAGGCCTAAGACAAACGGTCCGGCAATAATACCGGTAAACAAGAAGCCGCTGATGAGGGGAAGCCGCAGCTTCACGAAGTACTGCCCGATCTCCCGGGAGGAGAGCGAGATGACCACAAAACCGATGATGAAGACGAGAATTTCTAGTTGGCTTTCCATAGAAGAGTCATGCTCAGTAAAAAACTCGATTTAGTACACAGATTAGGATAGGCCGTTCGATGTAAACAGGCTGGAGGAACTCGATAACGGCTGCTGTTGATGAGTATTGATTAGACTGTGCACGATTCCTTTATCCGCGATCAGAATTCCGTCTTTTGGTGGGACGAGCAAACATGCAATATTTAGTTATCGTGAAGTCGCCAGCCGCGCATGATAACTGTTTATAAAACAAAACATTTAGCCACTGCGGGATGCCAGGCCCAGCCTGGCTCAGCCTGGATTCCGGAGCCTTAACTCATTGAAATTAATATAGAAAAGCCAAAAGATCGATGCAATCGAAAAAGCCAGTAGCTTAGGTGCGTGACCGGCAAGCGCCCAAGCCACGACACAAGTCTTGCGCCGCTACTGAAAAAAAGTACGGAACCTCACTCAGTGAGCTGCCAGTGGGCAGATTCATCAAGGCGCCAATACAAAACCTCTCCTTTCGTTAAATAAGCTATGTAACAATTGCAGCGGTCAACCGTAACATTCCACTGGCCAACATGTCAGATACACAAAAGGCAGTTTCCCTGAACGTCGCTTAGCGCAAAAACTATTGTCAATTTCATCCTTTAAACTTGTATGACCTGTCAGTTCTGGCGGTCGTGCTTGTAACATTCAAGATGGCAGCGGGGACTTCCCCATCGTTGTTCCGTTAAATCCGAGGAGGATCTGGATATGTCCAAAAAACGAATCATTATTATCTCAGCCGTCGCAGTTGTCGTTCTGGCCGGGGTTTTTGTTTTCAACATCAGAAAAGGCAACAGCGACGAGATAGAAATCCAGACCGGAGAAGTCTTACGCGGTAAAGTCGTCCAGACTGTGAACGCCAGTGGCAGGATCCAACCAAAGACACGGGTCAAAATTAGTGCAGATGTCGCGGCAAAGATAACCCGGCTGGAAGTTGAGGAAGGTGATTGGGTGGAGAAGGGGCAATTGCTCACAGAGCTGGACCGCGAGCGTTTCAAGGCTGCTGTGGAGCAAGCGGAGGCGGGCTTGCGCTCCACTGAGTCGCAAGCACAACTCGCGAAAGAGAATATGCTGAAAGCGAAGAAAGATGATGATAGAACAATAGAGTTGTTTGCCAAGAAGTTGGAGTCCCAGGCGATACTCGATCAGCAGAACGCGGCTTACCAGGTCGCGAAGGCGCGTTACCAGTCTGTCATCGATCAGGTTGCACAGTCTAGGGCTGCACTCAAGCAGGCCAAAGACGACCTTTCAAAAACGACCATCTACGCGCCAATGACGGGTACGATCTCTGAGTTGAACAAAGAGGTCGGTGAAATAGCGCTCGGGTCGCAGTTTCAGGAAGATGTCATCATGGTGGTTTCGAATCTGGCCGGCATGGAAGCACTGGTCAACGTCGACGAGAACGATATTGTCTCAGTTTCAGTTGGCGACACCGCCAGAATTGAAGTCGACGCTCTGCCGGATTTGTTGTTTGACGGTGTCGTTACCGAGATTGCCAACAGCGCCAGCATCACAGGTTCAGGTACTACGGACCAGAAGACCGAGTTTGAGGTTAAGATCTCCGTGCTGGAACCCGGGACGAAGTTACGACCCGGAATGACCGCCAGCAGCGATATTGTAACCGAAGTCAAGACCGACGTTCTCAAGGTTCCAATTCAGTGTGTGTCAGTCAGAACGCCGGCACAACTCAGTGAGAGGGCTGTTGCAGAAGGCGATGTTATTGCCGGCGACAATTCTTCAAAATACGAAACGGACAAAGATGGTTTTGCAGAAGTGGTGTTTACCGTAAATAGTAGTACGGTCGAGGCGGTTCAGGTGACCACCGGCATTCAGAGTGACACGGAGATTGAGATTTTGGAAGGCCTTACCGAGAGTGTGAAAATCGTTACGGGCAGCTACCGTGCCATCAGTAAAGACTTGCAGAACGGTTCAGAGGTCGTGGTTAACAACGATCCTGACAAAGAGGAGTGAGTCGGAGTTGTACTCAATATTCTTGAATAGAAAGAGGTAAGAAATGGCTCTGAGAATAACCGATGTCAGCAAGACCTACCAAATGGGCGTAGAGGAGGTCCATGCGCTGCAGGAGGTTTCGATCACCATCGAAGACAACGAATATGTGGCGATTATGGGCCCGTCAGGTTCGGGAAAATCGACCATGATGAACGTGCTGGGTTGCCTCGACACTCCGACTTCGGGCGAGTATCACCTTGCCGGCGAAGACGTCAGCAAGATGAACGATGACCAGCTAGCCGAAATCCGCAACCAGAAGATCGGTTTTGTTTTTCAGACGTTCAATTTGATACCGCGTGCAAGTGTTTTCCACAATGTGGAACTACCGCTGGTCTATGGCGGAGTCGCACCGGCGCAGCGCGCTGATATGACGAATGCTGCCATCGGGAAAGTAGCCCTCGAAGACCGGAAGACACATAAGCCCAGCGAATTGTCGGGTGGGCAGAGGCAACGTGTCGCCATCGCACGCGCCCTGGTAAACAACCCTGCAATCATTCTGGCGGATGAACCCACCGGTAACCTCGACAGTGTCACCGGGGAAGAGATTATGGCGATATTTGACGGATTGCACAAGGCCGGCAACACGATTATTCTCGTAACACACGAAAAGGACGTGGCTGAGCATGCAAGCCGCATTATTAGACTGAAGGACGGCAGAGTCGAATCGGACCTGGTGACCCAACGTCCCGAATCCCGTTTCGGCGAAGTTTTGGCCTGACTAACATAGGTAGGATTATGAAGGCATGGTATGATACTGCGGAATCTTTGAAAATCGCATTGGCAGCGATCAAGGCAAACAAGTCGCGCGGTGTTCTCACTACCCTGGGTATTGTCATCGGCATCCTGGCGGTGGTAACAACGATGACAGCTGCTAACGGTCTTGGAAATACATTCCGCGAGAACATCTCGACTCTCGGTTCCGACGTCCTTTACGTGTCCCGCAGACCGTGGGTCGTTACCGGCAATTTCTTTCAGTTTCGGAATCGCAAGAATCTGGAGCTTAAAGAGTCAAAGCTGTTAGAGAGGCGGTTGCGCAGGGCAGTAGCCATCAACCCATCCAGCAACGCCAATAGGAGTGTCAAGTATAGATCAAACGTAATGGAAGGGACGACCATCATAGGCACCACTGACAAACACATGCTCATGACTGCTTCGACACCGGAACTGGGCCGCTTTATTACTTCATTCGATGTTCGATTCAAGAAGCGGGTGTGCGTGATTGGCTCTGAGGTCAAGGCCAAGCTGTTTGGAAATGCTGATGCCATTAACAAGCGAATGAAAATTGGCCGGGACAGCTACCGGGTGATTGGCGTCATGGAACAACAGGGGAGTGCCGGCTTTTTTGGAGGACCGAACTTCGACCGTCAGGTTTTTACGCCCATCACTTCTTTCACCAAATCTTTCGGTCATCGTAATCGGGGTTTTAATATTGCAGTCAAAGCTCCGCCTGAAGTCTCCCTGGCTGACTTTGAGTACGAAGTGATAGGAGAGATGCGCAAAATTCGGAAGCTACGGCCTGCGCAGGATGATGACTTTTCAATCAATCAGATGAACCAACTCGTTAGTGCATACAACAACGTAATGGGTGTCATTGTCCTGATCGGCCTGGTTATCACGGGCATCTCCCTTTTTGTCGGCGGCATTGGCGTCATGAACATCATGTTCGTCTCGGTCACGGAACGAACCCGGGAGATCGGGATTCGCAAGGCGATTGGGGCCAAGCGCCGGGCCATCCTGAGCCAGTTCTTGTTTGAATCTTCCACGATCTGTTTGATCGGCGGTGTGGTTGGGCTAGTCTTGGCGTTCGGCGTGACAGGCTTGATCAGCAAATTCCTGATGCCGGCCAGCATCTCATTGCCAATCGTGGCTGTCGCCATTTTTGTTTCGATTTTGACTGGCGTTGTTTCGGGCTTGATTCCGGCTTTCAAGGCGTCCAAGTTAAACCCGATTGACGCATTGCGTTACGAATAGGGAGGAAAGATGAGATTTCTTGAAGCCTTCAAGATGGCGCTTTCGGCCATCGCGGCAAATAAATTGCGCTCCTCCCTGACTTTGGTCGGTATTATTGCCGGCGTTGCGTCGATAATCGCGGTGATGACGGGCATCTCTGTCATCCAAAAGACTATGGAGAAAGAGATGAGTGTGCTCGGGTCGACCACCTTCCAGGTTCAGAAGTTTCTTAACGGACCGTCCACCGCCGAAGAAAGGCGCAAAGCCCAGAAACGGCGGGTTGTCACCGTCGAGCAGGCCAACGCGATCCGGGAACGAGTCAAAACCGTGGACCTGGTCGGGTCGGAACTGTGGGATTTCGGTTATAAAGCCAAGTACGGACAACGCGCTACGAATTCCAATTTGACCATCTGTGGCGGGACACCGGAGTATCCGGCCAACAACACACACTACGTGACTCTGGGTCGGAACTTGTCGCACGAGGATATAAAAGTCGGCCGGAAAGTCGTGGTCATCGGACATAGCGTTGCCGAGGAGTTATTTCCCTTCACGGATCCCATCGAGAAACGCATCCGGCTCGATGGCCGCAAGTACAAGGTCATTGGCGTTTTTGAGGAGAAGAAATCAGCTTTTGGCGCGGGATACGACAACTACTGCCTGATACCTATTTCGCGATTCCAGCGGATCTACGGTAGATTCAGCCCGCGCGGGTTTGAGCGCAGTGTAAATGTGACCGTGCGTGCCAAGTCGCCGGAGGTGCTGCAAGATGCCATCGAAGAGACCCGTGCCGTGATGCGGCAGGAACGCAAAGTCAGGCCGCAGGATGAAGACGACTTTACGATTTTCAGCAATGACAGCCAAATACGCAGTTTCAACAAGGCCACTGCCGGGGTCAAAGCGGGGGCAGGGGTCATAGGGATGATCGCCTTGATCGTGGCCGGTATCGGGATCATGAACATCATGTTAGTGTCGGTAACTGAGCGCACACGGGAGATTGGCATTCGCAAATCACTGGGAGCGAAGCGCAAAAGCATTTTGACGCAATTTTTGCTGGAAGCCGTTGTCTTGTGCAACATCGGCGGCGTCGTCGGGGTCAGTGTTGGGTTTGCGCTTGGCAACGTGGTGTCGATTCTGACCGGCTTTGCAAATGCGGTCCCGCTGGAATGGGCGGTAGGCGGCCTGATTTTTTGCACGGTTGTCGGGTTGACCTTCGGGATGTGGCCGGCAGTTGTGGCTTCCAGACTCGATCCAATTGAGGCATTGCGCTACGAATAGTCTGATTTGTGTGATTTGCGCAGGACCTAGTAAAACTTTCCGTACGTAGTTTTTCACTGACCCGGCATGTGAGAGGCGCAGCCCTGGCAGCCTACGTTTGTGAAACCCTTCTATCGTTTCCGGCTTGTGCCGGCCCACTGTATTTTAGCCATTTCCCGTATCTTATCTTCGTTGCCGACTCTTTTTCGAGAGTGAAACCCTGCTGTTGATTCGTTCTGTCCTTTCTGTCCCGACTGGAAACTTTTCATGTATATTGATGTATATTGATACATCAATAGATTGTAGGCGGACGCTATCCTCTTATGGTCAAAGAGAGCGAGAGTCAGGTGTCTACCTTTTACACAGGAGTTAAGAATGAAAGTCGAGCAACCAAGACGCAGCAGACGTAGCTACACACAGAATTTGCAGGCACCTCCGACAGAGGTATTCCCCTTGCTTTGTCCAGTTGGTGAGGAAAAGTGGGTTCCTGGTTGGGACCCCCGGTTGGTGATTTCGGACTCCGGCGTCGCAGAGAAGGACTGTGTTTTCATTACCCCGGGTTCACCTGCTGCTGCCATCTGGGTTGTGACCGGGTACAACCCGACAGATTTTTCCCTTGAAATGTACAAAATTACTCCCGACCACACCGTTGGCCGACTCGATATCTCACTCACCGCAAGCGGTTCGTCTGCAACCCGGGCCGAGGTCACCTACACTTACACATCGCTTGGCGGGGCCGGAGATACTTTTCTTGAGGAGTTCACTGAGGCGTGGTACGTTGATTTTATGAAGAATTGGGAACGGGCTTTGAATCACTACTTGTCTACGGGCTGTAAGATCACAGGAGTGGACGGATGAACGGTATGTGCAAAGTCACCGAAGATTGGAAAGGAGGTTGTTTGTTTCTTACCGGGGACACTGGCTCTATTCAATTAGATCGGCTTGACCTCCTTGACCTTTGCTGGTGATTACAGGGTTTGCAATTGAATCCGGATATTATTATCTGGGTAGTGTCACGATTTTTGTGTAACTATCGAAAGTGGGTGACGGAGCTAACTCGTAGAGTTAGCGGAGTTACCCACTTTCCTCAGGGCCGGGAAAATCCCTTTGAGTAAATAATTCTTGTGTAATACTTTTAATGCACCTACACTTACACAAGGAGTCCGCCATGTCCATTAACGAAGCACTGATTGCCGAGCTGCTCAAAGACTACAAATCGCCCGAAGACCTGCTGGGCAAAGAAGGTCTTCTGAAGCAACTGCAAAAAGCCATCATCGAAAAAGCCCTGGAAGCTGAGATGACTCACCATCTGGGCTATCAAAAGCACCAGCGCTCAGAGAGCCGGTTCGACAACTCCAGAAACGGCAAAAGCAAAAAGCGCCTCCGAAGCGACTCAGGCCAGCTCGAGGTTCAAATCCCGCGTGACCGCAACAGCGATTTTGAGCCGCAACTGGTCGCAAAACATCAGCGCAGCTTCAGTGGCTTTGATGACAAAATCATCGCCCTCTATGCCCGCGGCCTCTCGACCCGGGAAATTCAGGGCCATCTCAAAGAAATCTACGATGTTGAGGTTTCACCAGAGCTGATTTCACATGTCACCGATGCCGTGCTCGAAGAAGTCAACGACTGGCAGAGCCGACCCCTCGATGCGCTCTACCCAATCGTCTACCTGGATGCCTTATTCGTAAACATCAAGGACCAGGGTCATGTCAGCAAGAAAGCTGTCTACCTCGCCTTAGGAGTAAACCTTGAAGGTCACAAAGAACTTCTTGGTCTCTGGATTGAAAAGAACGAAGGCGCCAGGTTCTGGCTCGGCGTCATCAACGAACTCAAAAATCGCGGCGTCCAGGACATCTTCGTAGCCTGTGTCGATGGCCTCAAGGGTTTTAGCGAGGCCATCAACGCTGTTTTCCCAAAAACCGATGTCCAGCTCTGCATCGTCCACATGGTCAGGAATTCACTGAAGTTTGTATCATGGAAAGACCGCAAGACTGTGGCCGTAGACCTCAAAGAGGTCTACCGGGCAGCAACCACCGAAAAGGCCGAAAAGCAACTCAGGGTCTTCGCCGAAAAATGGGATACGAAATATCCAATGATTAGCAAAACCTGGCAGAGTCACTGGAACAACATCATTCCATTCTTTGCCTATCCGCCTGAAGTCAGAAAGGCCATCTACACAACAAACGCCATTGAATCGCTCAATATGTCACTGAGAAAAGTCATCAAAAACAAAGCCGCTTTCCCCAGCGATCAGGCTCTTAAGAAAATCCTGTTTCTCGCACTTAGAAATATCTCAAAAAAATGGAGCATGCCAATCAGAGATTGGGGCCAGGCTATCAATCAATTTGCTATTCTTCACCCGGACAGAATGAACCTTGAATAAATCAATTTACACAGAATTATTTACAGGCTCACGACCAGAGTTTGGTCGGTAACACCTAAAAGGCACATGCCACCCTATTTTTGTTTTCTTGTCACGGCCACCCGTCGTCCAGTTGCGTTTGTGAACATCCAGGCCAATAAAAAAATGCTGACCCTTGAAATCTAACTGATTTTGTCTTAAATTCATGATAGCTCCTTTCTTTTTGAAAATTATAGTCAATTCAAAAATAAGGGAAAAGAGCCGGTTATTTCAAATACTTTTTAACATAATGTCTACCTTGCGTAATCCGTTTCAAACCTGCCACCGATTCCGGCGAAAACCTTGACTACTTTTTAACATAATGTCTATTCTGACTAGTCAGGGAAATAAATCTGTTTCATTTTTTTATTTCCTAGCACCTTCAGATTAGCATTATCCTTGATTTTTGAAATTACCTCCGCAACCAGTCGTTCTTGTTTGTCCACATCTCTTGTGAGACCGATTTTTGACTTATTATTCATAACAACAACTTTGTTTTCGTAAAATCTAATTGCCTCAATTTGATCATAAAATAATCTAATCGAACCAAACGTGATTTTCTCAATAGAGCTATGATTCATCCTAATCCTAAATTTTGTGACATAAATCAGGGTATATAAGGAAAAGATAATCAGTGGTATCCCTAGGAGGAAAATATGGTACAATTTCTCCTTAAAGTAAAAGTCCACGATGCCCCAAATCCCAAGGGCAAAAAGTACTATGGCAGTTATTATTAAAAAAACTTTGATTTTTATGCTATAACCTACTTCCATTGTATCTTCATGCATATCTACCTCTCTTATTTTTACTTGTCCTGATCATTTTCCTTTGGCGTAATGATTTCTTGAATCTTCTCTGAGGTTTTTCTTACAACCGTTTTAGACACTGACCTTGCTGCGCTTGGTAACTTTTGCACCGTTTTTTGGACAACTTTTGAAACTACACGATTGGCCACTGTCCTGCTGACAGTTTCAGCAGCACCGGACGCGACGAGACCTTCTGCTAAGTTTGCTGCTGCACCACCAAGCCCCCCTGCGACAGCATCAGTCACAATTGCTCCAGGAGCTGCAACATTCTGACCTGTAATCGCTCTTTTTGTTGCGCCACCAACAACTCCAGCAGCCGAATTCGCTACAACGGAGGTCACCAGAAAAGTGCCCCCTGTTGCCCCAGCTACCGCACCAGTAATTAGCCCTTCTACAGCAGCCCCAACGATCTTACTTCCGTCAAAATCTCTGTTCAAACTGAAATTGCTAAAATTAGTAAAGCTACCACCATTTGCCTGCTTGATGAATTCGAAACCGCCTCCAATCAACAGGCCAATTCCAGCGCCAAGGCATGCGGGACACTCCCCATCTGGGTCGGTTAATACTGTTGGTCGATTGAATGCGTAATTGTATGGGGAAACACCTAAGAGGCCATTGGCAAGCAGGAAAGCCTGAGTTTCTTTACCCAAAATGGGATCACCAACCAACCACCTGCCAATGACGGGGTCATAGTATCTAGCGCCAAAATAATCCCAATCCAACCCAAAATCCGTGTCCCGTTCTTTGCCGGTAAACTTGTTCGGCAGGTTGGCCTGGGCAGTCATGGAACGTCCGGCCAGGGTCATGCCCCACGGGTCGTAGTCGTCGTAAGAGACCAACTGGCCAATGTCGTCAACGGTTGCTCGTATGCTGCCAAGATGGTCTTTCAGGTAGTAGAGGGTGTGTTGCGGGACGGTCCATTCGACTTCCAGGTAGGGCTGGTCCAGCAGAGACGGTGCACTTTCGGTGGAGTGGAAACGCAGCTCATAGCCGGGCGTGCCTTCGCTTAATTCGTTGATAAGCATGACCCCGTGATTGGCGGTGCCATCCAGCCATTGCTGCGTCAAGGCAGTCAGATCCCAGCTTTGCCAGGAGGGGGCAAAAGTGCTCTGCGTGAATAGGACATTACTTTCAGACATAGCGGTATAGTCCGTGCCTGCCTGGCCGAACGCAACGCCCCAACTGACTCCTGTGAGCCGTTCGATTAGGTCTGTCTCAGCCGGCTTCCAATCTACCAACATTTGGTGGGCGCCGACATCGCGGTCAACCCATGTCGCTGAATTCGTAAAACTCTCATGGTACTTCAGTTTGAGCCGGGCGCTCACAACATTGGCATTGGCAGGTATGCCGGCGCCGAGCAAATCAAACTTAATCAGAATGCGTTTTGCTAAATCAAGATTCAACGCACCTATCTTCAGGCCATCAATATGGCCATCCTGATTGCTCGTATTCTCTATGTGAACATCCTGGGTCGCACCAGTGGCCACGGTCGGGTCGATAATAATATCACCGGCCTGGGCCGTCTCAAGCCAAGCATAAGGAATACCGGCCGCAAAGAAATGCTTGCCGCGCTCAGTGTAAAAAAGGCGCAGCACCGGCTCTTTGCCTGTCAGAACGCTGTCACCCACGGAGACCGCAAAGTCTCTGGGAAAGAAGGCGTACAGGGTCGAGTCCTTATCGGAGAACTCTATCTTGTCTTTGCCTTCAAAGTTAAACTTATTCCCGTTCTTGACCTTTTCCCTTTGACCCTGGAGTGGTTTTGCGGGCTTTTTTATTGCCAGATTGCAACAGAGATGGCTGGGTTCAAAAAGACGAATCCGGCCTACCTGAACTTTACTTATTGATTCCAGAGAGCCATTAATCCAAGTATGCACAACAAAAATACAATTATGCCTAGTATCACTCCCCAAATATAAACAATTCGATTTAGCACGATACTCGGTTTATACCAAGGAGCAAATTTTTTTACGAAGCTACTTTGATTCATGAGGAATTGCTCAAAGTCAGCCCTAGGCAAAAAAGACAATCTAGCACAATAAACAATTACATAACCAACGGATCCTAAGGTGAAACCGGATACCAGTATCTTACCAATCATTTCAGACGCGCTCATTCCCTATCCTCTATTAATTGAATTCATGATTTATCATTGTCTATCCTGACTTTCCAAAAGCTCTCTAATGCCTTCGAATATGTTTCCCCCTACAGTGCCGTCTTCAAACCCGGTTGTAACATTTACCCCCGTATCGGTTACATTCCCCTGGCTATCTGTCAAAAGCAAATTCCCGTCTTTGCTAAACGATACTCCATCTCCATTTGCTAATTGCTCTATTATTCCTTTGACTTTATCGAAATCCAAATTTTGAATAATAGATGTTTGTTCAAGCAGAAGGAAAGCCCCAGCACCCCCACCAACTCCAATACTCGATGTTATTCCAGAAAACGACAAGTCAAGAGCCGAATTGAATTCGGCAGCACCAAAAAGACCAAGTCCCAGGCCAAATCCAGCCGAAAAACCCAATCCAGCTAAATCGAAAACTGTATTGGCATTGGACGTTGAAAAGCCTACTGAGGCACCACCGATTGCGCCTACAACACCGCCAACACCGGTTCTAGCAAAAAGCCCCGCATTACCTTGGTCGTCTGTTACAAAACCCAAGGCAATGCTACCGCCTACAGCACCTCCACCTAACACTGCAAACTCATAACCTCTTGTATCAAGCCCATTTGGATCAACAAATTTGACTGGATTATTAAGCGTATAAACATAAGGAGAAGTCAGAAAGTCAGCCGAATTGAGCAACTCCTTTGGCGTCAAAGAATTGCGTAAAGGATCCACCCCCAACCACCGCCCAATCTCCGCATCATAATATCTAGCGCCAAAATAATCCCAAGCCAACCCAAAATCCGTGTCGCGCTCTTTGCCGGTAAATTTGTTGGGCAGGTTGGCCTGAGCGGTCATGGAACGCCCGGCCAGGGTCATGCCCCACGGGTCGTAGTCGTCGTAAGAGACCA
>JAJDAD010000084.1 GCA_029262055.1 Candidatus Zhuqueibacterota bacterium | reverse complement strand
GCGATGATGTATCGGGAAAAATCATCGAGTACCGTTGACAGGTAATACCAGCCCCAGCCAACGATTCTGAAGTAAGTAAAATCCGTCTGCCACAGTTCGTGGATTTGTCGAGTTGGATTTTTAAATGAATCCCCTGCCTGCATAAGAATATAGGCAGGACTCGTAATCAGGTCATGGGCTTTGAGAATCCGATAAACGCTGGATTCTGAGATGAAGTACTCATTGGTATCAGTGATTTTACAGGCCAGTTCCCTGGGCGATAGATTGGTTTCTTCCAATGCGGTTTCAACAACCTGTTCTTTCACTTCTTCCGGAATCTTGTTCCAGAAGGTTCGGGCCTTGGGCTGTTTAGGGCCCAGGCCCTCCACGCTATCTTCCAGAAACCTTCGATACCAGTTATAAAAAGTACTGCAATGGATTCCAAGTTCCTTCAGTGTTCGACGAACAGAAAGCTCGGAGTCCTCAACGATACGAATGATTTCCAGTTTTTCTGACGGGCTATATCTCATAAATCGATGTCCTCGAAGTCCGTACCATTCAGACTTTTTTTAAGAACTCGATTCTTTAGGGCGATCTCAGCAACCAGCTGTTTTAAATGTTCATTCTCTTTTTTAAAATCAGCGACTTCGCGTGAGTTGGCCTCGCGGGATGTGTCTCCCATGAGACGCTTCTTACCGGCTTCCAGAAAATCTTTGCTCCAGCGGTAGTACAGGTTGGCAGGAATACCTTCTCGACGGCAGAGGTTGGAAATACTGTCTTCTCCTCGAATACCGTCCAGAACAATGCGGATTTTCTCTTCTGAAGAATACTTCTTGCGGGTTCTACGGCGGATGTCTTTAACGACTGATTCACTCGATACTTTCTTATTCATAACAACCTCCTTTTAAAGGAAATTTTAACAGAAAGTATCTCTTAGCTCATGACCTCAAACGTTCCACTTTTGGCTGACGTCAAACAGTAATGGTAAGGCTGACCTTTTAGAACCTTCTTGGGAAACTTCTTTTCAATTAAAATATTACTGGTACTTTCCAGGCCGGTTGGGAAAGCCATGGAAGCCAGCCCCCACCCGTCATCGCCAGATCTTCTTGCCACCTTCGCAGCTTTTGGGCTGACTTTCTCATAACCGTCTTCGTCACACATGCTCGTGGGGAAAAAACACTTCCCCTTTGTTCTGGGTTTCGTTTCCCCCGATGTTGCGGCATCGGCGAAACTGGAATTGCCCAAAACCAAAACGGCTAGGGCCACCATGAAAAATGTTTTTAAAACTAATCTGTACGTTTTCATTCCTTTTTCCTTTCTGTTAATTCAAACATTAGCTGTAAACAATATCTCCGCCGGCTGTTTTTGTTACTGGATCAATGGTTTCCCTTGCTTTCGCAGGACACCAGTTTTTCATTGCAAACAGATTCGAGAAGGAAGGTTTGATTGTCGTTATAAAACCCCCATTTAGTGAACCTGTGCTGGAATAGGAAGAATGGGGAGCAAGGGTTGTGCCGAAATTTTCCCAATCGGGCGAAAATCTGTAACCGCTTAATTTCCAATAGTCCAAAAAATAGTTCAACTTGCAATCTATTCTTAGATGGAAACTGATTTGAGACGAATCCCGAATTGGGATTTATAATGTCAAAATGGGAAAAGAGGATATGGCTGTTTGTCGGCCTTGAACCGCCTAAAAAAGTCGAAGCCAGATTGCAGGTTCAGATGACCGGAAGGGGGGTAAGTGGTGCCGAAGCCGGGAGTTTTTCGGAGGGTGGTTTACGTTCTTTCCTTCAGGATTTTGTCCAGTTTTTTTCTGAGGGTGATCTCATGCACCTTAAAGACAAAATGCTCCTCGTCATTGATCTTCAGCACGGGGATTCTTTCCTTGTACTGTTCGAACAGAGCGTCGTCGGATTCGATATCGGTGATGATCAATCGCGCCGGGTAGTCTTCAAGAACGCGGTCAACGATGATCTTGGCATCGTCGCACAGACAGCAGTCCTCTTTTGTCAGGATTTCAAGGGTGATGGGCATTGGATGATGGCGCGGGAGTGTGGTTTACATTTCGTGGGTCATGGTGGTGACCGAGCCCCAGATGATCAGGCCGATGATCACGACGACCATAATGGCCATGAACGCGGTGGCGAGGGGACGTTTTTTCCAATGTGTTTCCTCAGTCCGGTCCACAAAGGGGAGGGCCAGAAGTGTCAGGGTGAGAACGGTAGGCGCGACAATGAGAAAAGGCACCCACAGGTTTTCCAGCGCGTACAACCACACGAATTGCCAGGGCGGCTTGGTCACTTCAAGCCCGATGACCGCTTTTTCACCTAATGGCGGAGCGATCAACAGGGCGAGCAGGCAGATGACCGCAAAAATTCCGGCCCCGGCACGGTACAGGTAAGCCAGATGTTGGGAAAATTTGATCGTGCGTCCGCCTTCCGGTTGATTCGGTTTCGGCGATACCTTGTGCAATTTCATATAGAAAAGGTGCAGGCCGAGAATCGGGATGAGGATCAACGGGAGCATGGAGATGTGCGCCATATAGATTCTGCTCAATAGCGGGACTCCCTGCGCGAACGCCTCGGTCAGCGGGAATCCGAAAACCCCCATTCTCTCCACGGTCCAGAGAAAATGGTCGAGCGCTTCGTAGGCTTCCTGATCCCATTTGAGCACCGTTCCGGTAAACAGCAAGTTCACAATAATGAGAAGCAGAACCACCCCGGTCAGCCAGTTGATCTCCCGTGGCTTTTTATAGGAGGCCGTGAAATAGACGCGCAACAGGTGGAGCATCATGGTCACGGTCAAAACCTCCGCCGACCAGAAATGAACCCCGCGCAGGAACCAGCCTAAGTAAACCTGATCCATCAGGTAATGCATGCTCTGATTGGCGCGTTCGGGGTCGGGGACGTAAAACTGGGCCAGCAGGAATCCGCTGAGAATAAGAAGTTTTAAGGATACCAGCGACATCCCGCCCAGGGAATAGGGGATGGAGTTGGCATGCTCCTCGATATCGTATTGCAGGAGATTCAAGCCCAATCGGTCTTTGAGAGTTTTCAGCAATCCGTTTGGCATGAGGGAGGAGATACCTTTCTATTGGGAAATTATTCGCAGGGTCGTTTGAAACTCAACACTCCAAAAATCAGCCCCGCAAAAATGGTGATGCCAACCGCCGCGCCATAACCTTTTTGTTTCGAGGAAACCCATTCTCGCTCGGCGATTTCAACGTGGGGCATTTTGTGGTCCATGGCGTCGGACGGTTGATGGTCCATGTGTTCCATAGCCCCAGGAGCTACCGGGGCCTCGTCGGCAAAGATATCGGAGCGAGAAAGAGATAAACCACCTTCCTCGTCCGTTAATGATTCAGCGTCATCGACCGCATACGGGGAATCGACCGCCGGTTCTTCCATTTCTACAGCGGGTTTTTTATGGCCTCCGTGAGCGTCGGCATAGCCTGCGAAAAAGGACACGCAAAGCAATCCCACGAAAATTTGTAAGATCCATTGTCTCGGCATATCAGGTTCCCAATACCAATTGAGCGAAGGCTTCCATCATTTCATCGGTGGCCCAGTCATCGGGACCGATTTTCTTGAAAACAATGAGACCTTCCCGGTTGACGATGAATGTTTCGGGCACGCCGGTGGTTTTATAATTCTTCTTGGCGACTTTACTGTCCGGGTCGAGCAATACGGGAAACGTCAGGTTGTATTTTTTCATGAACGGCTCGATCAGCGAAGGGTCTTTGTCCACGCTGATGGTCAGCATCTCAAACCCGTGGTCTTTGTATTTTTGATACAGTTTTTCCATCGACGGCATTTCAACTTCGCAGGTGCTACACCAGGTGGCCCAGAAATTGATGAACACCACTTTTCCCCGGTAATCTAGAAGACTGACCTTGCCGCCTGACACCGATTCGAGTTCAAACGATGGGGCCAGAAAGGCTTCCGCAGGGTATTCCGTCTGGAAGGGTTTCAGCTCCACTTTACTTAACGTGTTGACAAAAATATAGAGCAGGGCCGTGACCAGAAAGGCATACGGAATGTAAATGCTGATGGGTTTTGTTTCTAAAGCTTTTTCCATGTGAACAATATTTTTATATGAAGATCTGAAAATTAATATTCATTGGCTGTTGCAATCGCCACCCACTTTTTTAAGTAGGCTGCTCATAGTCCAGGTGCTATTTTTCGACACGCCCTATAAAGACCGGTGTGGAGGCGGACGGTAGAATTTTTTATCGATCGCGACGACGATTTCATCCAGCGTCCTTCCTTCTTTATAAAGTTCGTAAGCGTAAAGCACTTCATTGATGCAGGTGTCGCATTTGGACCCGTGCTTGTTGGTAAAACAGGTCAACAGGGTTTTATGTTTTTTCTCCTGCTTGCAATAGCAATAGCAGAACTGGCTGTCCAGCACCTTGGGAATTTCCGCCGCGATTTTGTAAGCCTGCGCCACCTTGCCGGTAAAAAACGCGGAAGACAGGACCGGACGGGTTTCGATGAGTTGCCCCGTAGCCGGGGCGACAGGCGTTCCGCTTCCACCTTGCTTCGTCGCTATAAAGACAGCTGTTAAAGCCAGCAGGATCGTCACCGAAAATAAAGGCAACGCAAACTTGTTCAGGTTCTTTTTGGGAGTATTTTTTTTGTCGGATTTTTTACCCATATTATTATTACAAGGGGAAGATGATGGAGATATGATTATTATTCGTATGAATTCATTATATGAATTGCCCAGGCCCGATTCAAGAATATTAAATGTGATCTATGAGCAGGATTTTCAATGAATTGCCATCCGGGAATAACAGTTACCGGACCACAAGATACCATTTGCTCAGAGTTTTCGGGGGAAATCCGAGAAGAAACAAAGTCGCGATCACCGAGTTTCGCATTGAGGTGAAAATAATGCCCTCTGTGACCCACCTCCGGGCCGAAGTGAAGGCCTTTTCTTTCAGGATAACCGTGGGTCCATGGGCCATGAGCCGCCGATAAAATTCCAGGTCCTCACAAATTGGCAATGGGGAAAAACCGCCTATTTCGTGGAACACGGCCGTCTGCACAAAAATCGCCTGATCTCCATACACCAGGTTGAGGTGCTTTGACCTCAGTGTGGCAAAGACGGAGATTATTTTCAATGAGGGTTTTTCCGATTCGATCGCCAGGCTGAACGCCCCGCCGACTTTATTTGCCTGTCCCATGACGGCGACCATTTTCCGGTAGCTGTTTGCATCCACCCGGCTATCGGCGTGCAAAAAGAACAGGACGTCCCCCGTAGCCGCTTGCGCCGCCGTATTCATCTGCAAAGCGCGACCGGGAGGGCTGGTGACAATCGCCAAGCCGAACTTTTCAGCGATGCCGAGGGTGTCGTCGTCGCTCCCGCCGTCGGCGATGATGATTTCATGGGGAGAGTGGCGATCGATTTCAGCGATCGTTTTCTCCAGAATGACCGCTTCATTGAGAGTTGGAATGATGACAGATATTTTCACAAATTGCTCACGTCCGCTGTGCGGGAGGAAAAATTCCGTACGGATGAGGGTTTCCACTGTTGTCATGCTGAGCTTGTGATATTTGACCGTTGCCTTCATGCCCCGTAAGGGTATGTCGAAGTATGACCTTGATAATAATGGCTGTTTTCACACTTCGACAGGCTCAGTGTGACAGTTAAGAGTAGTAAAAATAGTTTTTCAGCAACCTGCTAGGCTGGCGGGGCCAGTTAAGCATAAATCAATTTGCGTTGCAATGTCATTGCTCTTTTGGAACCTGTACGCTGGCGGTCCTTGAATATCGCTCAGTCCAGCGGCCAGGCACGATCAGGAAATAAGGGTTGGGAAAGAGGATTTTCGGGTTTATTTGGAATTGAAATGTTATCATTGATACGCTATAGATTAAAGTAACCTTTTACTGATTTCTTGACCGAAACCACATTTTTCTACGGAAAATCATGCTGGCCCATTTCATCGATTCCAAGCCATTTCAATGCGGGTATTTTAAAGACCGCGACTCTCTTTTCGAGGAGTATTTGCTGGAAGATATCTCGGAAGTGGAGTTTGAATACTTATTGGCTCATGGAATGCGACATTTCGGCGATTACTTTTTCCGGCCCCGTTGTCAGGATTGTCAGCAATGCATTCCCATCCGCTTGCGGACCGATGATTTTTGTATGACCCGAAGCCAGAAGCGCGTGCTCTCGGCCTGCAAAGATGTGCGGGTCGAAATTGGAAAACCGCAATATTCCGAGGAAAAATTCGCGCTCTACCTGAATCACAAAAAACGCTTCAACACCCTGCAAGACGATGTGGAAGACGAACAGAATTTCCGGCTATCCTTTTACGTCAACACACCCTTCGGAATCGAGTTTGAATATTACCTGAACGACCAATTGATCGGCGTGGCGCTTGGCGACCGTACCAGCAACACCTTTTCGGCCATTTACACGTTTTACGACGCGCCCGACGCCCGGATGGGCCTGGGGAATTTCAGCATTCTCAAACAGTTGGAGTTTTCCCGGCAACACGGGATCCGATACTTTTATCTAGGATATTATATCTCGAAAAACCAGTCGCTCATGTACAAGGCCGGGTTTCGGCCCAATGAGGTGTATATGGACAACGACTGGCGGCCATTTCGCAATGCCAAGGGGGATTACCTGATCCCTACCGACAAGCTCCAGTGGAAAAACCTGGAGTTTCTGGTAAAAGCATCCGCCTCTCTGGAATTGGCCTGACTTCAAAAACCTATTCCGTCAAATCACCTCGAACAACAGTAGCATCAACCAAAGCACAACCACGACGTTGACTGCCACCCCAAGGTGAAAAATCACATTGAAAAATTTGCTGTAAGTAAATTTATAGTTCATTAATTTCTCCTTGGAACGACGCTGGATAAGAATTCTGCCAGTGTTCCCCCAATTAATCCATGACCAAAGTTTTGAGCCGGGCGGCGAGTTCGGATTTTCGGATGATTTTCCTCACCGGCCGGTCAATCAGGTTCAGGCTCATATAAAGCCTCTCCAGTTTAGCAAAGGTTTTTGATTCCGCGATAGCTTTTCCGCCGGCGTCGCGGATCTCATTCCTCCACACGCTGAGCGCCGTCAAATTTGTGAGAAAGGGAGAATTCGCCAGGGCAATGGCCCCTTTGTCACCGATATTATTTGAACATAAATAAAGCTTGGTCAGATGAGCCAATTGCGGCGAGTCGGCCAGGCAGATCGCGCCCTCGTCTCCCAGACCCGTGCTGTCCAGGTGCAAGGCCCGAAGATTGGGAAGATGGGTCGATTTGGCGAAGGCTTCCGCTCCATGGGAACCGATGGGATTGGCGTCCATGAACAGAATTTCCAGGGTTTTGAAATTGGCGGATTCTGCCAGGGACTCCGCTCCTTTGGGACCGATGTTATTGGCTTCAAACATCAGACAGTTTAAATTTTTGATAACGGGAGATTGGGCGATCAGTTCCGCCTCAGCATCGCCCAGATTGTTGTGGTTCAGGTAAAGGGAACGAAGCTTGCCGAATACCTTTGATCCCGCGAGTATTTCTATGGATTCCCCTGCAAGAAAATTGTGGCTGAGATAAAGCTGTTCCAGGCCGGAAAGTTCATCCAGCTGGGCCATTTGCTTCAACTCTTCCGGACCGATTTCCTTATCATCCAGGTCCAGTAACTTGCCATCCGTGCTCAACTGGGAACGCAATAAATGCTCGATTTTGGATTTAACAACTTCTGTCAACGCTATGATCTCCAAAGGGTTTTTTAATTTATAAAGAGGATTTCTGCTTTCAATCTAAAGGATTTTAATTTAAAGATCAAATTTCGATGGTATAAATAATGCCGAACGAGAAAAAAGCTTCTCTTGAATAAACTCCATCCATTTTACCCGCGTCGTTTTACCACCAGATAAGGGAAATCAAAAATATGATCATCGGCATTCCTAAAGAAATTAAAACGGACGAAGGCCGCGTTTCCATCACGCCCGCCGGAGTTCACGATCTGGTCGCTCTGGGTCATGAAGTCCTGATGGAAAACGAGGCCGGGTTGGGGAGCGGTCTCGCTAATCGGAACTATGAAGAACAGGGCGCTAAAATCGCCAAACGGGATGATATCTTCGGCAGGGCCGAAATGATCGTGAAGGTGAAGGAGCCGGTTCCTGAGGAGTATCCGCTCTTACGTGAAGGGCAGATCCTGTACACCTATCTGCACCTGGCTCCGGCCAGGGAACTGACTCTTGCTTTGCTGGAAAGAAAAATCATTGGCATCGCCTATGAAACCGTGCAAATGGCGGACCAATCCCTTCCCCTGCTAATCCCCATGAGCGAAGTGGCGGGCCGGATGTCCATTCACGAGGGCGCCAAGTGTCTGGAAAGGGCGAATGGCGGACGGGGAATATTACTGGGTGGGGTTCCGGGCGTAGACCCAGGCCATGTGGTGATCATCGGTGGCGGAATTGTCGGGAGCAACGCGGCGAAAATGGCCATTGGCACGGGGGCCACGGTGACGCTGTTGGATACCAATTTGCAACGCCTGCGCTATCTGGATGATATTTATGGCGCCCGATTGCGGACGTTGATGTCCAACAAAATCAACCTGACGGAAGCGCTGAGAACGGCGGATCTGGTCATCGGCGCGGTCCTGATACCGGGGGCGAAAGCGCCCCGGCTGGTTTCCCGCGATATGTTAAAACGCATGCAACCGGGATCGGTGGTGGTGGATGTGGGGATCGACCAGGGCGGCGTGTTCGAGACATCGCGCCCCACCACGCACAGCGACCCTATTTATGAGGAGGAGGGGGTCGTCCATTATTGCGTCGCCAATATGCCGGGAGCCTTGGCGCGCACGTCCACGTTTGCCTTGACCAACGCGACCTTTCCCTTTGCCAGGGAACTGGCGCAAAAGGGGTACAAGAGAGCGCTTCTGGAAAATCCGGCTTTAGCGCTGGGGCTCAATGTTTATAAGGGGCAGGTGACGCACCCCGCCGTGGCCGAGGCGCTGGATATGGAATATGTTTCTCCTGAAAAACTTTTAAATTGACCGTCATGCAACCGTCCAATTTTGTCCATTTGCATTTGCACACTTCCTACAGCCTGCTCGATTCCTCCTTGCGGCACGATGCCCTGTTCAAGCGTGCGGTAGAATACAAAATGCCCGCCGTCGCCATGACCGATCACGGCAATATGTTCGGGGCGGTGGAGTTTTATACCGGAGCCAAACGTCACGGCCTGAATCCGATCATCGGTTGTGAGGTGTATGTCGCCCCCGAAAGTCGAACCGAAAAGAAAAGCAAATATCATCTGCGCGACGCGTCCTACCATCTCATCCTATTAGCCCAAAATGACACGGGCTATAAAAAT
This sequence comes from Candidatus Zhuqueibacterota bacterium, assembly GCA_029262055.1. Classification (GTDB taxonomy): domain Bacteria; phylum Zhuqueibacterota; class Zhuqueibacteria; order Oceanimicrobiales; family Oceanimicrobiaceae; genus JAJDAD01. The sequence continues at coordinate 2,211 of JAJDAD010000084.1, read as the reverse complement.
TTGTTGCGTCTGGTGACTTCCGGCTATTTAGAGGGTTTTTACTATAAACCCCGAATTGACAAAGAATTATTGGCGCAACATTCCGAAGGTCTGATCGCGCTCAGTTCCTGCGGAAGAGGGGAGGTGGCCGACAGCATCACCAAGGAAGACATTCCTCGAGCCATGCAAGCGGCAGGGGAGTACCGGGAAATCATGGGGGAGGATAATTTTTTCCTGGAACTGCAGTATCACAAAATGGAGTATCAGGAACAAATCAACAAAGAGTTGATTCAAATTGGCAGGAAACTTTCTCTGCCCGTGGTTGCCACGAATAATTGTCATTACCTGGAGAAGAAAGATTTCCGGGCGCATGAAATTCTGCTTTGCCTGCAAACGGGAAAGACCATCAACGATCCCTACCGCATGCAGTATCCCTCCGATGAATATTATTTCAAATCCCCGGAAGAGATGATCGAAATATTCAAGGAGGTTCCAGAAGCTATCGAAAACACGGTGAAGATTGCCGAGCGCTGTAAGCTGGACATGGATTTCGATAAGCTCAACTTTCCCGATTACCCGGTCCCGGAAAATTATACCCTCGAAACCTATCTGGAGGAAAAAACCAAAGCCGGTTTGAAGGAACGTCTGGATGTCATGACCGCACGCGGGGTTTCGTTCGATGAGCAAGCCTATGCCAGTCGGCTGGAAGAAGAGCTGGGGATCATTCGTGACATGGGGTATCCCGGTTATTTTTTAATCGTTTGGGACTTTATCGATCACGCCCGTTCCCAGGACATTCCTGTCGGGCCGGGGCGTGGGTCCGCCGCCGGAAGCGTCGTCGCTTATGCGTTAAAAATCACCGACATCGATCCCTTGAAATACGGTCTCCTGTTTGAACGGTTTTTGAATCCCGAACGAGTGAGCATGCCCGATATCGATATCGACTTTTGCATCGAAGGACGGGAACAGGTGATCGATTATGTGACCGAAAAATATGGCGGGGAACAAAACGTTTCCCAGATCATCACTTTTGGGAGCATGAACGCCAAAGGGGTGCTCCGCGATGTGGGCCGGGTGTTGGAAATGCCATACGGGGAAGTGGATAAAATCGCCAAACTCGTTCCCAACCGGTTGAACATCACCCTCAAGGAAGCTTTTAAAGATGAACCTCGATTTGGCGAAATGCAAAAGGAGAATGAGAAGGTGGCGGAGCTCCTGAAAATTGCCCTGAGCCTGGAAGGAATTCCCCGCCACTGCTCCACCCATGCGGCGGGAGTGGTTATTTCCTCGCGTCCCTTGACTCAATTTCTGCCCCTTTATAAAGGCAGTAACGACGAGGTTGTGACTCAGTTTTCCATGACCAATGTGGAAAAACTGGGTTTGTTGAAAATGGACTTCCTGGGTCTCAAGACCCTTACGGTGATCGACAACGCTCTGAAATTGATCAAGCGGTCGCGGGATGTGGATCTGGATATGAGCGCCATTCCGTTGGACGATCCTGAAACGTTCAAACTCCTGCAGGACGGGCAAACGCTTGGCGTATTTCAATTAGAAAGTTCGGGCATGCGCGATCTGTTGAAAAAAATGAAACCCGATTGTTTCGAGGACATCATCGCTCTGCTCGCGCTGTACCGTCCCGGACCTCTGGAAAGCGGCATGGTGGATGACTATGTCAAACGGAAGCACGGGACGATGGAGGAAAAATACGATCTGCCTGAGCTGAAGGCAATTCTCAAGGAAACTCACGGAGTCATCCTGTATCAGGAACAGGTCATGAATATTGCCAGCGTGCTTGCCGGTTTTACCCTGGGCGACGCGGATATCCTGCGCCGCGCGATGGGAAAAAAGAAGGCGGAAGAAATGGCGGCGCAACGGGAAAAATTCATGGCCGGTTGTAAGGAGAACCAAAGGCCGGAGAAAAAGGCGGATAAAATATTTTCTCTCATGGAAAAATTTTCCGGTTATGGTTTCAATAAATCCCACAGTGCCGCTTATTCCCTGGTTTCCTTCCAAACCGCGTATCTGAAGTCGCATTATCCGCTGGAATTTTTTGGCGCCCTGATCACCAGCGACATGGACAATGCGGACAAAGTGCTTCGCTACATTCACGATTGCCGGGAAAAGGGAATCAAGGTCCAACCGCCCGACGTAAATTTCAGTACCAAAGATTTTTCCATATCCGATAATCAGCTTGTCTTTGGATTAGGGGCTATTAAAAACGTAGGGTCGGGG
>JAJDAD010000083.1 GCA_029262055.1 Candidatus Zhuqueibacterota bacterium | reverse complement strand
ATCAACCGCCACAGGAGCGACGTTGACACCTCCGACCGTGACGATAACGGTTGCGGTATTCGATGTTGCGCCGTCGTTGTCCTGAACAGTATACGTGAAACTATCGTTCCCGCTGAAACCGGAATTCGGCGTATAGGCAATAACTCCTGTAGTTGGATTCACAACTGCATTTCCATTCGCAGGATTATTGATAACCGAAACCGTGGTAACATTCAATGTTCCATCAGAATCAGAGTCGTTGGCAATGACGGTGATCGTTATGCCAACATCAGTCAGGGTCGTGACCGTGTCGTTCGCCGCCACCGGACTGACATTGCCGCCGCCGGCAGAACTGGCAACCACAACGAGCTGCGGAGCATTACCGGTTCCCTCTTTGGTAAAATACTTGACCTGGTTACCAGAGTTTCCAGACAGACAAAAACTGAATATGCCGTCACCGCCAATCGCGCTGGTTACATCAAAGTCTACAATTTGCAGCGGACTTACCGGCCCGCTGGTACTGAGTGCCTGACCAGTAATATCCGGAGCATTGCCGGAAGTTAGAACAAGTTCGTTCCAAGCGGTGCTGGTCCCGGTATGATTATTCGAAGCCGGAAAGGCACTACCACCATTGTCGCCACCGCCTGAGGCGCTGTCGGTGACCTGCAAGCGCAGTGTCGCGCTCTGAACTGCGCCAGTCAGTCCACTAACCGTGAATTTGTAGTAGGAACTGAATTTATTCTGTTCGACCTTTGCCGTCCCTTTTGTGCCGTAGTTGCTAAACGGCTCCGCCAACTTCACCTGTCCATCATCGGTTGACGAGAAAGTCAGCGTTTCGCTGCCACCACCGCTTGCGGTAACCGTTATGGCGACTGTTGCAGCGTTCGAGGTCGCACCGGCGTTATCCTGAACGGTGTAGGTAAAACTGTCATTGCCACTGAAACCGCTACCGGGCGCATAGGTTACGATGCCCGTTAGGCCGTCCACCGAGGTGGTCCCGTTGCCTGGTCCGGTGATTATTGACACCGTTGTCACATTCAGGTTTCCGTCACTGTCGGAATCGTTGCCGGTCACATCGATTGCCACTGCAGTGTTCTCAGTGGTGGTGGTATTGTCATCCACCGCCACCGGCGCCGCATTACCACCTCCCACAGTCACTGTCACGGTTGCCGTGTTCGAAGTAGCGCCATCGTTGTCCTGGACCGTGTATGTAAATGTATCAATGCCTGAAAAACCACTTGCCGGTGTATAGGTAACGACTCCCGCCACACCATCGACAACGACGGCGCCGTTTGACGGATTGGTGTCTATGGCTACGGTCGAGACCACCAAAGTCCCATCTGAGTCGCTATCATTTGCGGCCACATCTATGGCAACCGGAGTTGCCGGCAGCGCTGTCGCGTTGTCATTGTTGGCTACCGGTGCTGCATTTCCACCACTACCCGTACCAAGTGTGATAATGAGTTGTGGCGGCGTGACCCCTTCTTTGGTGTAGTATTTAGCTTGATTACCCGAATTGCCAACGAGACAGTAACTGATGGCGCCGTCGCCCGTGATGGACGCAGTAACATCAAACTCGACAAACTCGAGCGGGGAAACCACGCCCAGACTACTCAAAACCGTACCGACAACATCCGGCGCATTACCTGAGGTAAGAACTTCTTCCGTCCAGGGTGTTGCGGTACCCGTATGATTGTTGGAAGCAAGGAATATCGATCCTCCTCCATCGCTGCCATCACGGGAGCCGTCCGTAACCTGCAAGCGCAAGACAGCAGATTGAACGGGTCCGGAAACTCCGGACAAACTGAACTTGTAGTAGCTATTGAATTTGTCCTGCTCGACCTTGGATGTCGCCTTAGCGCCATAGTTGCTCAGGGGTTCGGCGGCCTTGGTTTGATTGTCATCTGTCGGCTGAAAGGTCAAAACAGTGATGCCAGGGTCAACGACAGAAATAGAGACCGCCGCGAAGTTGGAAGCTGCGCCATCGTCGTCGAGGACGCTATAGGTGAAGGTGTCGCTTCCGGTAAATCCTGCGTTTGGCGTATAAGTCACGCTACCCGTGGCAGAGTTGGCAACCACAATACCGTTAAGCGGCAGCGTGTTCACAGAAACGGTGCTACCATCGATTGTGCCGTCGACATCGGTATCATTGGCCACAACCGTGATCAGGATGGGAATATCTATGTTGGTCTGGACCGTATCATTGCCGGCAACCGGCGGGTCGTTGATGTCGCTGACGGTCACAAAAACCGTTGCCTGGCCTGACTCTGCTCCCAGATTATCTTTGATCGAATACTTAAAACTATCAGCGCCAAAGAAATCCGTTGCCGGCGTGTAGGTTATCTCACCAGTCGTCGGACTCACGGACGTAACACCGCTGGCAGGGACCATTGTAACATTGACCGACGCCAGATCCAGTGTGCCATCATTGTCGCTGTCATTCAAAGGCACGTTCACGGTCACAGGCGTCTCTTCATCAGTTACCGTGGTGTCGTTGACCGCTATCGGGAAATCATTTTGCCCCGTTACCGTGACAATAACCGTCGCCTCGTTGGACAGAGCGCCGTCAGCGTCCTTGATGGTGTAGGTCAGAGAGTCCACCCCATTGAAGTCAGGAGCTGGTGTGTAAGTCACAATTCCGGTTGTCACGTTGACCGACGCCGAACCGTTCGGGGGCGGCAAGACCACGGAGACACTTGTCAGGTCCAGTGGGCCCTCGACGTCCGAATCATTGTTTGCAATATCAATATTGATTGCCGTGTCTTCCGCGGTAACTGTGGTGTCATTAAGCGCAATTGGTGTATCATTAACCGGCACGACGGTGATCCGTGCCGCGGCGACATTGGATGTAGCACCGGAATTGTCCTCCACAGTGTACTTCAGGCTGTCAACCCCGGCAAAATCCTGGTCAGGCGTATAGCTCACCTCGCCTGTCACCGGATTAAGCGAGGTGGTTCCATTTTCCACATCCTGTGTAATGAGCACAGAACCGGCTACGATGCTGCCATCGCTGTCACTATCGTTCGCAAGAATGTCAATCAGACTGCCCTCATCCTCATTAGTGGTCGTTGTGTCATTCTGTGCCACCGGTGGTGGCCCGACGACGATTCTGACAATTGCGGAATTCGATTGTGCGCCGTCGTCATCTCTAATGGAGTAGGAAAACGTATCGATGCCATCAAAACCAGGTGCTGGCGTGTAGGTAATCACTCCGCCCGGCTTGAGCGCGGTTGTTCCATTTCCAGCAGCTGTCGCGGCGAGGGTCGCTGTGTTGAGCGTCCCGTCAATATCCGAGTCGTTAGCGATGACGTTGATGTCAAGCGGAGCGTCTTGCTGCGTGAAGACCGAGTCGTTTACGGCCAGGGGCGGATCGTTGATATCACTAACTTCTATAAAAACCATCCCCGGATTGGAGACTTTGCCGAGGTTATCCGCCACGGTATACGTGACCGTATCCTGACCGAAAAAGTTTGTGGTCGGAGTGTACGTAATCTCGCCGGTGCCGGTGTTTGCAGTGGCGCTACCGTGCTCCGGCTGCTGACTGACAGTGATGGATGACAGGATCAGAGTCCCGTCAACATCGCTATCATTATCCAGAACGGCAACGACCAGCGGAACATCCTCACCGGTACTGGCTGTGTCGTTGTTTGCCACTGGTGCGTCGTTGTCAGCAGATACTGTGATCAGCACACTGGCTTCGTTGGTCGTGGCGCCATCGTCGTCATTAACCGTATAGCTCAATGTATCCGTCCCCGTAAAGTTCTGGGCCGGGCTGTAGGTTATTTCTCCAGAACTGCTGCTGACGCTGGCCGTGCCCGAGGCGGGCTGTTTGATTACCGTCAATGTTGCGAAATCGAATGTACCATCAACATCCACGTCGTTGCCTGTCACGGCAACCGCCACGGGTGTATCCTCCGCAGTTGTGGTGGTGTCATCAACAGCTACCGGAGGATCGTTGATGTCGTTAACTGTGACAACGACGGTGGCCGGCAGAGACAAGTTACCTTCATCGTCAATGGCGCTGTATGTGAAGGTGTCGGTTCCAAAAAAGTTCGGGTTGGGAGTGTAAGTCAGAACCGTCGTGGTATCGTTTACGACCGTTCCGTTTGTGGGCTGAGTAACATTTCTGATCGGTCCAATGGCTGCAAACGTACCATCCGGATCATTGTCATTTGCCAGAACACTGATGACCAACGGCGTATCCTCATTGGTAGCAACACTATCGTTCACTGCAATCGGAATAGTGCCGACCCGCACCTTCACGGTCGCCGTATTCGAAATGGCGTTATCGTCATCTTTGAATGTATAGCTGAAGGTGTCGCTGCCACCAAACCCGTTGTTTGGCGTATAGACGACTACGCCATTGGAATTGATCGCGATGGAACCGTTACTGGCCAGGGTCACCGACAGGGTCGGTATTACAATGCTCCCGTCAACGTCAGAGTCATTTGCAAGAATCGGGATGTTCACTGGTGTCGCCAGTGTGGTTGCCACCGAGTCATTGGCTGCCACAGGAGCGTCATTTACATCCGTAATTGTCAAAATCACCGTTCCCGGACTCGAGGAAAGGAGTAAATTGTCCCTTATGGCGTATGTCAGAGTATCTTGCCCGACAAAATTCAAATTAGGTGTATATGTAATCGCCCCCGTGACCGGATCGATGGCGACGGACCCGCTGTCGGGGCCGCTAACGACGTTCACACTTGTCGCATCCAACGTACCGTCGATGTCTTGATCGTTTGCGACCACATCGATTGTCACCTGGTTGTCTTCCGCTGTGCTGCCCGAGTCAGCCTGGGCGACCGGCGCATCATTGACCGAGTTCACTGTAATGAAGACCGTTGCAATATTCGAATTCGCGGCAACGTTGTCAGCTATCCGATACGTAAAGCTATCCGTCCCAAAGAAGTTGCCAACAGGCGCATAAGTGATCGTACCCGTTGTCGTATCGGTAATGGTGGCACCGTTGGCGGGTGCACTGATCACTGTCAGTGTTCCCCTGTTCAGAGTCCCGTCAAGGTCAACATCGTTGGCGGTTACAGCGACGGTTAGCGGTGTGTCTTCAGGCGTCTGCGTTGTGTCATTGACCGCCGTTGGGATTTCGTTCGATCCCAACACTGAGATGTTCACCGTTGCTGCACTTGTACTGGCGCCGTCGTCATCCTGCACTGTGTAATCAAATGTGTCAGTTCCAAAGAAAAACGCATTAGGTGTGTAAGTTAGCACACCGGTAACAGGATCAAGTACAGTCGATCCGCTCGCAGGACCTGCAACGACTGTCACGCTGGCAGGATTCAAGGAGCCATCGGCATCGCTATCATTCAGCAACACGGCTATGGCGATGCTGCCATTCTTGGCGACTGTTGCGGTATCGCCGACAGCCACGGGAAAATCATTCTGGTCGGTCACCGTCACAAGCACAGTTGCTGTATTCGAGCTTCCAGCATCATCATCGTCAATTGTGTAAGTAAAACTGTCAGAACCATTGTGGTTGGCGGTCGGCGTGTAAGTTATCACACCCGTGGTTGTATTTACCGCTACCCCGCCATTGGCAGGTCCACTGGTAACCGTAAGCGTGCTGAATTGCAGGGTGCCGTCAACATCACTGTCATTGTTCAACACAGAGACAGAAATTGCTGTGTCCTCTGAAGTTGTTACCGTGTCATTGACCGCTACCGGCAAGTCATTGACATCGGTCACGGTAATTGTCACTTTTGCCTGGCTGGATTTTGCACCGAGATTGTCATCGATGGTGTAATTCAGGCTGTCGATGCCAAAGAAGTTCGCGTTCGGAGTGTAGGTCACTGCGCCGGTCACGGGGTCGATGACAGTAATCCCATTGCTTACTCCGCTGACCACTGCTATACTCCCAATCACCAGCGTGCCA
>JAJDAD010000082.1 GCA_029262055.1 Candidatus Zhuqueibacterota bacterium | reverse complement strand
TTGCCTGGACCAGGTTGTCCGGGGAGCAATGGCAATTCAAAACCATTCTATCCTACTACGATGACCACACTGACTACCGGGCTTTCTCCGTTGACACGGCTAATAAAGTTATCGAGTTTGAAACCATCGATGCTGCGATTACGGAATTGTCGCTCAAAGAAAATGTCCGTTACAAAACCGGGCCAGAAAGTTGGATCAACCTGGGTTTCTCGGCGACAGCAATTCCATCAAATATCAAATTCACTTCCGGAAACCAAGGTTTTCTCTATGCCCGGATCGAGTCGCCGCGCAATATCGACTTCGACCGCAGCAGGAATTACTACGCCACTTACGTGGAAAGTTCAACCAAAGCGTCGGACCGGCTGCACCTCAGGATCGGCGCGCGGTATGATTACTCGACTCTAATCGACGAGGGCGAGCTCAGTCCCCGCTTTACTGCATGGTACAAACTGAGTGACAAAACCACTGTGCATGGTTCCTGGGGTGTCTTCTACCAATATCCCGATCCGATGTCCATTTACTCGCGCAACATTCCGGTGGATTTGAGTACCAATCTCGACATCATCTCCGCAGAGAAGGCAGTGCACACGATCGTTGGCATTGAGAGTCGCCTGACCGACGGCCTATATGCCAAACTGGAGCTTTACAACAAAGACCTCGACCGAATTTTGCTGCCCATCAATGACTTTACCTTTCAGCCGACGAACGAGGGTCGTGGCATTGCGCGCGGGTTTGAGTTTATTCTGGAAAAGAAACCGTCGACCGTGCCTTATAGCGGCATGCTCAGCTACTCTTTCGGGGATGCTAAATTCAGGACCAACGACAGGAATGACTGGTTGCCATTCAAATATGACCGCCGGCATGCAGTAACGGCTTTGTTCAATCTCAAACTGTTCGGCAATTGGGGCGCGAGCATGCTCGGGCAATACTCGACCGGGCTGCCATTCACCGATGTCATCGGCATGCGGACCCGAACAAATTCAGACGGTACAACGGCCTGGGATTTTGTCAGAGCCGGGCGGTTTGAAACCAGGCTGCCCGATTTCAAGAAAGTCGATGTGAGAGTGAGCTATCAGCGCAGAAACAGTGGCAAGGCACTCACATTCTACCTCGACCTGGTGAATCTGACCAATGAACACAATGTGTACGAAATCACTTTTGAAAAGAAATTTCTGCCCGACGGCACGATCAGGGCCACCAAAAGAAGAATCTTCGGCCTGCCGTTTATTCCTTCGTTCGGCTTTAGTTTCAGATTTTAAACCTACTGGCCGTTGTCATGCATAAGGGATCTTTTTTGAAATGAACCTTGTTAGACATTAATACTCAAAATCATGAGTGTCCGGATAAGGTTTTCTGAAAGTGAATAACATCCAATTTAAGTACAATACATCAAGTCAGAATGTCATCCCTGCATGTTTTCAGCAGGGATCCATCTACTACTTTTCTGGATGCCCGATCAAAAGACTTCGGGCATGACATTGAACGCGCCTTGCCATTTGCAAGTCGTGAGCTTTGGCGGAAACACCCTTGCACTTGTTTAAACTGACACTTACTTGCTTTGAGTGTTTGGCTAAACAGGACACTCATGACTCAAAATACTGATCCATGCCCTAAAAGGACGAAGACGCATGCGAACCCTCTTAATAGCGTTTGTATTATTTGCAGTGGCATGTTCCGGTGACAATCCCGGTTCACCGGAAGTGATGGAAGGTACATTTACTTTGCTCACCTACAATGTTGCCGGCCTGCCGCAAGGCGTCTCCCCTTCCAACCCGGAAAAAAATATTCCGATCATGAGCCCACTGCTAAACCGCTACGACATCGTGTTAGTGCAGGAGGATTTTTTTTACCACGATGAGCTGGTTGGCCAGGCAAATCACTCGAACAAATCGTCGCCAAAGGCTACCCGCGATAATTTCACTACGGGCGATGGCCTCAATCGTTTTTCAAGATTTCCGTTCAGCGGCCACGCGCGCCGTGTCTGGATAGCCTGTTCCAGTGAAGCCGGCAACGACTGTCTGGCGCAAAAAGGCTTTTCTTTTGCGCGTACCGAACTCGCGCCCGGCCTTGAAGTCGACATCTACAATGTCCATCATGATGCCGGTGGCACTGAACAGGACATCGAGGCCCGGCGTCAGCAGATCGAGCAGCTACTCACGGAAATCACGACCCGCTCCCAGAACCGGGCGATTATCGTGGGTGGTGACCTCAACTTGGATGTGGCCGCGCGTCCGGCTGATGTGACTCTGTTTCGGAGGTTGACTGACGGCGTCGGCTTGAACGACGCCTGCCGGGAAGCAAGCTGTAACCTGGAACTCGTGGATCGTGTCTTGTTTCGCGATTCGTCTGACTTGAACTTGCAGCTTTTGACGTGGGAAACCGATGATGCCTTCGTCGACGAAAACGGCGCAAGGCTCAGCGACCACCTTGCGGTCGCGGTGACCTTTAAGTGGTCGACGCAGTAGATGAACTCCTCAGCCATCTTCACCCACCCAGGTACAAATCATTGATCTACCCTGATAATTCAAGAATCAGCGTATGAGCACAAATCCAACAACCACGGTCATTCAGTGGGAATCCTTTTCGAAAAGGGCTAGTCGCCTTCGGGAGCACGGATTTAGCCGAAAGAGATCCCTCCAGGATGACGGGAAAATAATTCATGACTAGTGCAGGCCAAGACCCAGCCCCAAATGAATGCACTTAGCCACTTCTTATTTGACCTTTTGCCAAAGAAATTCTATCATAAGTACTCCACTTTCCTAATACTCAAAGACTGAGCAAGCATGCCGGACTCTACCACGGAACTGCGCCCAAGTCAGATCGCCTATAATATCGATGAGATGCCGCCACTGCGGGAAGCCGTACCGCTGGGCGTGCAACATATCCTTGCAATGTTTCTCAGCAACATCGCGGTGCCCTTGATCATCGCCTCGGCCATTGGAATGGGTTCTTCGGAAAAGGCCTTTCTGGTGCAGATGGCTTTGGTCATGGCCGGAGTTTCCACCATCGTGCAGTCGTACCCCATCGGTCCCGTCGGCGCCCGCATCCCCATTGTCATGGGCACGAGCTTTGCGTTTGTGGCGGGAATCATCAGCATCGCGAAACAGTACAATCTCGCCACTGTATTTGGCGCCTGTTTCGCGGCGGCTTTCGTCGAGATCGTCCTGGGGTTCTCCTACAAGCGCTTTCAAAAATATTTTCCGCCGCTGGCCGCCGGAATTGTCGTGATGCTGATCGGCTTGACCCTGATTCCGGTCGGCATGGACTATGCAGCCGGTGGCGTCGGAGCAAAGGACTACGGCTCACTTAGCAATTTGACAATCGCAGGCGTGGTGCTCGTGGTTACTCTGCTGCTAAACCAGTTTTCCAAAGGCTTTTTGAGTTATGCCAGCATGATCATCGGGGCCGCCACCGGTTACCTGATAGCGTTGCTGATGGGACAGGTGGATTTTTCGCAGGTTGCCCAGGGCGCGTGGTTCAGTGTGCCGCTGCCTTTGAAATTCGGACTCGAGTTTCATCTGGCGCCGATTTTGACGATCAGTTTCATCTACATCATCAGCGGCCTCGAAACTATGGGTGACATTGCGGGAACCGTGGCTGCCGTGGACCGCGAACCGAGCAGCGACGAGATGAAAGGCGGTCTGGTGGCGGATGGTGTGATGAGCGGCGTAGCAGCACTTTTTGGAGCATTCCCAAATACCTCTTACTCGCAGAACGTGGGGCTGGTTAACTTCACCGGTATAATTAGCCGGCATGTGGCGGCAATCGGCGGAGGTTTCCTTTTGCTGTTAGGCCTCATCCCCAAGGTGGGTGTGGTGGTCGCCACCATCCCGCCGTCCGTAATCGGCGGCGGTGCGCTCATCATGTTTGCCATGATTTTTTCCAGCGGACTGGCCATCATCAATCGCAGTGTGCCGATGACGCGGCGCAACCTTCTCATAATCGCCGCTGCCATGGCCCTCGGTCTGGGCGTCGAATACCGGCCTGACGTGTTGCAGCATTTCCCGCAGATGGCTCAGAGTCTTCTCAGACAAGGTTTGGTGGTTGGCGGACTGACCGGCTTTCTGTTGAATTTGGTCTTTCCTGAAAAATAGTGAGTCAAGAACAGCCGCTTCAGGCTGTCCCTTTGCAATTCAATTGACTCGTTTTCTGTTGCCTTCGCCAAGTGCTTTACCTACCTTTATTTCTGTTTCGCATTTGTTCAATCCATAAACCTGAGGAGGTTGGAATGAAGAATTTCTGTTTTTTACTGTTGATCGTCTTGTTGGTCCTTAGTGGCTGCACACAAGTCGACAAGACAGCAGAGGCAAACGCTGCTCTTGCTGCACGCATTGCCACGGAGATTTGGAACAACGGCACCCTGGACGTCATCGACGAGATTATGGCCGATAATTACGTTCGCCACAATCCTGAGAGTATGGAGATCAACACGATTGAAGGCCCCGACGCGTTAAAAGAATACGTCAGCGCCACCCGTGCAATGTACCCGGATTTCAAACTCGAGGTCCACAACTCTTGCGCCTCGGGTGATATGGTAGCTTCGAACTGGACGGTCACGGGGACGCATAGCGAAGCCGGCAAAGAAGTGACGGTAAACGGCCTGGTAATGACTCGGTACGAGAACGGCAAGGCTGTGGAAGAATGGATGTCTTTTGACACCCAGGGCCTGATGCAACAGTTAAGCGCTGACTCCGAAGAGGAAATGTCGATGAAGTAGCTCGCTAGCTAAAAATAGATCTAAGTAGAAAAGCCCGGACGTTTGTTCGGGCTTTTTTTGTACCCATTTCATCAATTGGGCTAAGGGGCGGAAGCGTTGCAAAGTGCCTAAGCCGCGAGACAAATTCTTGGCTATCATGGTGCACGAGATCAGAAAACACGCCGTCGCTATTTCGTTTCCACTAACCAACTGCTATAATCGACTTTGGCAACTGACATTGACGAACCATGAACATTCCAATTCTTGAAGACAACTTGACTCTTAGCCCAGAAAAAGCCGTGTGCCGTCTGTGTAGATTCCTTGGCGTTTGAATTTCGCGACCATCACGATGACTGCTGCCCAGCCTATTGGCATCAGAAAGCCAAGATAGAAAAGTTGGTCAATTCCAATTTTGAGATAGAACGAAATCAAACCTCCCATCCAGAGTGCGGTAAATATTATAAAGGATGGCAAAAATTCTAAAACGGACATCTGTGGCGTCATTTTCAATATTCTCCCTAGCAGTATCGTTAGGGGCTTGACGTATATAATCCCATAACACAGGACGTACAAACCCAATACAAGCGGGGCGACATCTTTCTTGGAAAGCCACACGAAAAGTAACATGAGTGCCGAACTTCCCCAGACAAACCAGAAGCGTTTGTATTTACGTAGAGTGCTCACATTCCTGTCCTAGCAAAAGATTACTATCCAAACATGAAATATGTTAGTGCAGACTTATCTTGACCGTATCAAAGGTGGTATCATCCAAAGGCCCGCGGCCGGCATCAAACCTGGCGTAGTGGTACTCAAGGTCGACATGCCGGCTCAGGAACCCAAGCACGCTGTGGTCGCGAATACCTGGGTTTGTCTCAGCCAGAAACCTGAGAAACCCCGATAAACTGATACCATAACCCTCAGTATCATAGAAGACGAGCCCATCCGGATCGTCGTAGTTACCCAGGCGGAAGGTGATGATATCCAACAGGTTGAGTTCCCACCCCTGCCGCGTGATGACATCCTGCGATGCACTTCCCGTCAATACATTATCGATTAGGTCCAGGCCAAAGCCGCTCTCGTAACGACCTCGCTCCTGCAGATCACGTCGCACGAGAAGGTCTTCGGCTTCCGACGACCACTCTAAGCTTGCTACGGGAAAGGCTTTAGAGTCATCCGCGTAATTCAAACCGGCCCGAAGACTAATGCCTATCCTCGCAACTCTCGGAATAGGGTCCTCTTGTGAACCACCAGTAAAAGAGATCATGCCGCCAATATTGCTTTTCGAGATCCCAAAGGCAGGCGTCAGAACCGGACTGAGATGTCGGCCAATTTTCACCGGCTTGCCGTTCACGCTGGAGACTATATCCGCAACCGGCACCTGCAGCAGAAGTCCAAAGTCATAGGCATTGACGGAGGCTGAACCTACCAGACCAGGTAGAACGGAGGTTGAACTTACCAGACCAGATAGATTTGAGTTAATACTCTTGAAGCTAAAGCCAACCCCAAGCTTTATTAAATAGTCGAAGCCTACAGCGATTGACCAGGTATTGGCATTCTGGCTGCTTTCGAAGCGCTCCAGGATCGTACCTGACTCCGTCGTTACGATTTGCTCCCCAAGATTCAAGTCAATCCTGGTATAACTCACTCCGAGACTAACTGGAGAGCGCTTGCCGCGGCCACCGAGATTGTAGCCTAGAAAGAACGATTTTGCGTTATAGGTTAGTCCTTCAATGTTGAACTGCGGCAACCAGTTGGTGGCGCCAGGATAGAACTCAACAGCAAGCGATGTTTCAAACGCGGCTATCCCGGCATGGGCTGGATTAAATGCAATCGCTTGCGGTCCATGATCGAAAGACGCCACCGAGCTGCCGCCCATACCGTTCGCCCGGACCGAGGGTTGAATGAGAAGGAACAGTACCGCTGCTTCGCTGACAGCTTTTGCCTGCGAGGCGAAAACCGTTACACTTAGTAAAAGAGTGGAAATCAAATACTTCATATGTTCTCTCCCTAATAATAGACTGCCCTGATTCAGACGTGTCCACTCACTTGAGCAAAAGCATCCGGCGACTGGTCACAAAATCACCGACCTGAAGTTTGTAAATATAGATCCCTGACGACAAGACCAGCCCCTGATCATTCCTGCCATCCCAAACGGCGCTGTATTCGCCGGCCTCTTTGGGCTCCTCCACCAGCAATCGCACTTGTTCGCCCAGCAAGTTGTAGACTGCAAGCGTGACGACTGAACCGGAGCCAGCCTGCGTAATCGAGTAAGTGATGGTCGTTTCGGGATTGAAGGGGTTGGGGTAGTTCTGGAACAAGGCAAAGGTTGGCGGCAAAGCGCCGTCAGCCTCATCCACTGATGAGAGAATATCGCCGGTTCCGGGTTCCACAACCAGGAAGGCGGTGTATTTCGACAGAACGCTGTAATTGATGCTGAGCAGCACGATGGCGTCGATCAGCTCATCGTTTTCCCCAAATGCTTCGATTTCCTGTTGCAAGGCTGCAATCTTTTGCGCGGCCCAGAAGCGGCTGACAAATTCTGTTTGTGGCGCCTGCGTCAGGTCGATCGCAGCCGAAGTGTCTACCAGCGCCGTACCGTTGTCGGCCCGCAACGAAACTGTGCCGGTCCCGGGTTGCACAAAGCGGCCCGCTAACCGTAGCTGCGCTCCCTTCGCAAGGTTGCCAAGCACGGCCGGCTGCAGATCGTAAGCAAGCAGTTCGCCGAACCCGACTTCCACTCCGGTGAGTGTTGCGGACACAACCTGCTCATAGATGGTCCTGAAACGCGCCACAATGTTTTCTATCTCCTCGACTGCGAATGCAACACCATCGTTCTGCGCAGCCAACGCCTCGAACAGATCACGGTCAACATCCTCGCCGATAGCAACCGGAAAAATCTGCGCATCCGCGTTATTTGCGCCTTGCACATTTGCGAGAATGGCATTCTTGTCCGTCACACCCGAGGTCGGCTCGCCATCACCGATGAGCAGAATTTGCGCGACATTGCCCCATGCGCCAAACATGCCAAGCGCACTCAAGAGCGCCCCGTTCAGGTTGGTCAGGCCGGTCGCGGACAGCGTCCGCACGTAGAGTCTGGCGGCATCCAGGTTGAGTGGATTGGCCGGCAACAAAGTTGTGGAGAAGCTCTCGACGCCACTATTGAATGCAATGATGTTGAACCGGTCGTTGACCGTCAAGCGGTCCAGAGTTTCCTCAAGGGCCTGTTTCACCTGGGACAACTTTGCACCGATCATGCTTGCCGAAATATCAATGCAAAACACCATGTCGCGGCTCTCGCCCTCTTCCGGGTAAAAGAAATCTGGCGGCCGAACCCAGAATAAGAGAAAGCCGTCATCAAGAACAGTTGCAGGCATAAAGCTGAGGGCCGTGAACACCGGCTGATTCGCCAGGGCAGTGTTCAGCGAAAAGTCGTAGTCAAAAATGGTCCCCAATTCCAGAAATTCAACTTCGTAGTGGGTGTCCGTGATTCTATTTATGGTTGTCTTGCCTGCCGGCACCTGCAGCCCGGTTGACACCGATTCGATGGCAGTCTGAGTCTTGATGTCGATGTGGATCGCAGCGCTGTCCACCGGTGCGGCGTCGTAATCTTCCAGAATCAGCGGAAACAAGAATTGGCTGTTGTCCGCGATGTGCGGCAAAGGTTGCATGTAAGTTATCTCGATTCTGCGCACATCGTTGGGCGGCAACGGAAACAGCCGCAGCCTGAACACATTGTCGGCGATCTCCTCTGCCAGCAAAGGGTCGACACTACGACGAACAATTTCTTCAAACTCCCTTACCGCATCTTCGCGTCGCTTGATTTCCTGCTCGACCCTTTCACCGTTAATCCAGAGGGCCATATCCGTCAATTTCGACCCTTGCGGCAGCTCCAAAAAGTAGATTCCTTCCATAACCTGGGGGTTGTCGTTGAAAAACGTTTCATCGATGTGCACCACCGCCAACTGATCCTGGATCTGCACATCGGCGGTGAACTTCTTCAATTGCAAGTCAAACACCGGGCTACCGTCCCAATTGGGAAAGCGGGCAAACAGCTTACCGGTGGCGTCGCAGGTCTGCGGACTTAGAAGCACGAGGCCCGCAAGTACGATTAGAAGTAAGGAGTATTTTTTCATGATTGGTTCTCCTGTTAGAGCTTAGCACTAATGATACTTTAAACTCGACATCTGCAACTCCTGATTTGCTGACTTGAAGTCACATCCTATAGGAATCCGCTTATGGACGTCTCGCATGCAAAGCTGATTCGATGGAGCAGATATCGTCATACCAGTTTGAAAACGTAGGTCTATCAATATTGGCGTAGTGGTTCCTGGGGTCATCATGTTCAGAAACGCTGAGAAAACCATATAAGTCCCTCAGTTTTTGTGCTTCTGTCGTACTTAAGGGCACTAATTTAGTGAACAGTTCAAATGTGGAAATGCTCATTGTCGTCTGTTTTAGTTGATGGCGTTGACTATTGAAAACTATTGTATTTACGACTGCCTCGATCAACCTACGCATCTGAGCCGCGATAAATTCCTTGTCATCAAGGGAAAGAGTTCCCGTTTCGCCTAATTTCTGGGTAATGGCATCTTTGAGGCGGGCAATATTTTCCGTGTATTCGCTGACAACAGAACATTGCTCAATTTGTTGTACAGAACAGTCGTTATTAAGATGGGACTTGTACAAAACACTTTTTAAATGCACAAAGAAGTCCCAATTATGAGTTAACACGATTATCTGTACCTGTGGGGCTTGTTGTGCATAGTCACGCAATCGCTGCGCGTATCGGGCTGAGTAATTGTAATCGAAGCTAGTAACAGGGTCATCGAAGACAATAATATTTTGGTTTCCAACAGAAGCTTCTGCGAAAAACAGTGCGAGAGCGTGTATCTTTTGCTCACCTTCACTCAGAACACGCTCAACTGAATGATCCCCAATAGTCGTATCGACAATAACGGTTTGATCACTGCCAGTACTACTTAATAGTATACCGAAATCTGACATTGGCTGTCCTGAAAGTCCTATATATTCAATATTGAGGGTCCTCTCAAATTCTGAAACAACCAACTCCCTATATGCTTCTTTGCTCTTGTTGGTCAAGTTCCTCAAGAGAATAGAGAATGAAGCATCATCAATCTGACGCTTTAATCTTAAGTAGGCATTGACTTTGGAAGCCAGATTATCCAGGTCCGTGAGGTTTTCGGAAATAAGGTGCCTGTATTCGAGACTGCCAATCTCTTGTCTTAGAGTCCTTCGCTGTTCTTCCAGTTGTTGAGCATCACCGGTCGCCAGGCGCAGTGTCCGGTACCTAGAACGAACCTCCTTTGCTATTGCCGGAATGAGTTTTTTTATTAGGGTGCGGTCTTCGAAAACGGATACGTTAGCTTCATTCAATTGTTGTGGATTATCGGGAACGTACGCCCTTAACTCCTCCCACCATTCCACTATTCCTGTAATAAACGCTGGAAAGCTGGAGGTGTCAATTTCATTTAAGCGGAGTGCTGTGATCTTATTCAGCTTTGTCATTTCAACCTGCAATTCAGAACGAACTTGCTGAATACTATTGCTTACCATGTCAAGAAGAAATTCGTGATAGCGTTTACACAACTCTATTGATTCCATGTCAAGGGGCCGTCTGCAAAACGGACATGGCGTCTTATCTGTTATGTGGTCGTATTCAAGCAGTGATTGTGACGCTTGAATGAAGGTAACGAAGGCTGCCATATCGACATCCTCGGGGGCGACCAAACCAGCTAATTCTGTCTGGTGATTAATGAGTTCATTAAGTCTATTTTTTAGATTGAGAGCATTTCGATAAGAGCAGCAATTAATGCATCTCTTGAGTGATTTGAGTGAACGAGCAAAGCTTAAAAGCATCTTGAACTCCGCCCGTTGTAACTGTAAGCCAGTTTCTGTTGTTGCGTCTTCGAGTCGATTGAGTTCTGCAGAGAGGTTTTGCCTTCTATGCGACTCTGCTTCATCGACGGGGATGTGAGCTGTGAGCAACCGTTCCAAACCAGTACAGTTTGAATAAGTAAGACCCGCAATAGCTGTATCATTGACGAAGGCCGCGAACCTTGTTCGGACTCTTTCAATATCTCTTTCAATGCTCTGTTGGGCGGTATGAAGCTGCTGAAGCAACTCATCATTGAGCCGTCTGACAAAAGCCCCCGCAAAAGAGAATGCCTCAATGCGGAATGGCTCAACGGAAATGGTGGTCTCTGGAGTTGCTGGTTCAGTGAGACATCTGAAAGCAACGGTCGAGTCAAAGTATTTGATTCTATCGGAAAAGAGCCCGACCCCTTTTGATTCTTGCCAAGCTTCAACCGCCGAATCAGTAGTGAATTTAAAGGAAAATGAAGGGGCAATTGGCCTAGGATTCTTAACGTTCGACAATGGCTTTTCAGGCGGTTGCGGGCTAGCGAGGGTCTTTATTGCATCACAAAGACTCGATTTGCCTGCGCCGTTCAGTCCAAAGAGAATCGTAATTCTCTTATCAATTCGCAATGTCAGAGAAGTCGATAGCCCTTTGAAGTTCTGAAAATTGGACAACAGCTCCAACCAAGGTAGCATTGTTGAGGCGCTCACACCCGGTAGTGGACCCGCAGATACATTTAAAGCCGAGGTAGAACGCGGTTGATAGGTCTCTTGCTGAAGAAACACTCGAACAATTGACCGCAGTTGCGCCTCTGTAATTGTTGCATTCTGGGCTGAAAGAGCCAGGTCACAGATGAGAGAAAACCATTGTTTAAGTTCTTGGTCTCTAAGTTCAATCAGATACCCCGTAGCATCAGTATGTCGCGGCATTTTGGTCTCCATTCGCAAAGCTGATCAACGCGCTTCTTCTGACGTCCTCCACTGAGTCGGCATCGAAAAGGATGCCGACCCATCCCTCATTTCGCCAATACCATCCGCCGCGTCGCACTAAACCCCTCTGCCCGAACCTGGTAAAAATACACACCGGAGCTGACTTGCCGGCCGCGGCTGTCCTTTCCGTCCCAGGCAACTTCGTGCCTGCCCAACGGCAGAGGTTTATTCAAAAGGATCTTGACCCTTTCACCGGTGATGTTGAACACAGTCACTTCCACCGGACTGCTCCTTCCGAGAAAGAAAATGATCTGCGTGCTGGGGTTGAACGGATTCGGGTAGTTCGGTGCCACGGCAAAGACGCTGGCCAGTTGCGGCTGGTAGGCGATTTCCTGCGCTTCGCGCGTGCCATCCACCAGGATTAATTCGATGCGGAACGTGTAGCTTGCGGATGGGTCGGCTGCGAGATCGAAATAGGATCGCGCTTCCGGCGTCAGGGTCGCGAGCTTGCGGTATTTACTTTCACGCTCACCCTTTCGAAAAACCTCAATCGAGGCTATTTCCGAAAGGTCGCCCCGCATTTGCCAGGTGAGCCTTATTCTGGGGAGATTCTGGTCGAATGCCACCGAGCTTTGCAATGCGGCTAACTGCACGCCGTCGATGGCGGTCAAACCACCGTCATCAACCGGTTCATCGAACCTGGTGAAGGGCGACAAAACGCCGTATTTCAGGCTGATGGCGATGATCTCCTGTTTCAGCGAGTCCGGTTCTCCTTCCGTCAGCCAGCGCGCAAAAAGGTGCTCGATCTTTTTCTTGGCCCATATCTTGGGGATGAAAATGTTGTCACTGCTGGAATCCGGAAAAGGAATGTTGGGATAGACGATGGCGGTATCGGCATTGGCGACACTGCCGTTCAGGGTAATGTCTGCGCTGCCGAATGACGCATAGCGACCGGTAATGACCTGCTGAAAGCCCGCAAACATGTCCGGCAGATCGACCGGAAAAACATCGAACACGTCAATAGTACCGAAGTCAAGACTGACGTCCACCAGGACCGGATTGCTGATTCTGGCAAAGAAATTCACAATCACGTCATCGATGGATTCATTCTCGGGGATGAAAGTTGCGACCCCGTGATTCTGGTCCGCAAGGGCCTGCAACAGATTTTTCTCCACGCCATTGCCAACGCCAAACACAAAGATACTGGCGTCGTTCTGATTCGCTTCCAGTACATTACCCAAGATATCGTCGGTGTTGGTCACGCCGGACGTTGCCTGGCCGTCCGTCAGAAAAATGACCTGATTCACTTCGTTGGCAATGGTTTGCAACAGCGCGCGCAGGAGGGCCTCATTTATGTTGGTGCCACCACCGGCGTTGATACTCTCGATATAGGCAACGCCGCTGCTTACGTTGGCTTCAGTTGCCAAAACAGCCTCATTCCTGAATTGTGCGACGCTCGAAGAAAAGTCCACAATATTGAAAAAATCATTCGAGTTTAAGTGCTCGATGCTGAACCTGGCCGCAGCCTTGGCCTGCACGATTTTCCCGCCGCTCATGCTGCCGGAGCGATCCAGTACGAATGTAAAGTGCTTGTTCAGGACTTCACCGGGCTGGACCTCGCCCGGCTCCAGCAGGGAGACGAAGAAGCCGGCCGACTCGGTCGTGTCCGCCGGGTCGAAGTAGGTCAAGGTAAACAAGCCGACTTCTTCCTGCGAAAGTTGATAGTCGATGATGAAGTCGTCGCTTGGGACAAAATTCGCAGCATCAAATCCAACGATTGCGGAAAAGGGCCCGGTCTGGTCAATCCCAGCCGCATAGTTCGGTGTCTGGATATCTTTGATTGTGCGCTGCGTTGAGAGGGTTACCAGGAACGCGAAGGCGTCCAGGTTACCGACAGAAAAAGTCTGACTGTTCAGTGGAAAAACATAGCGAATCGCTCCAAAGTCAAAGGGCAGAAGCTCCGCGTACGACAGCTGCACACGGAATGTGTCCGTGGTTAGCGTCATGGGTACGATGAATGGGTTAGGCAGCAGATAGTCGCGCAGCGCGCGGTTGACGTCACCACCCGGAAAGGTCTGATTTCCACCCCCGGTGTCGGCAACAGCCAGTTCAAATTCGACAAAGGCAGAGTCCCGCCAGGTTGAGATACCGGTGACGGACGCAGATTCCGGCAGAGGGAACATGTAGGTCACATCGACTGAATCCGCATCCACCGTATTGATGAATTCATGGATGACGGTGGTAAGCGCGATTTGGTCAAAGATTTGGACTTCCGCAACGTTCTTTGACAGCCGCAGCAACGCTTCGGTTTCTTTCACTTGCAGCAGTCCATCGGCAACCGCAACGGTCATGTTGGTGAGCAAAAAGACGACCAACGTCATGATATTGATGATATTTTTCATGCCGGTCTCCATTGATAAGGTGGTGGGACTTCCCGAGTAGAACCGGGCGGAGATTTCTGTAGAAGAAAATTTGGAAAGGAAAGGTTCTTGGTACGCCACATTCGTCACACCTAAAGTATGGGCAACCCGCCCCAGGGCACATTCTACAAAGAGGAATTCAGCTACAACAGCGTTGATGGAAATGCAGTAAATGAATCCCGATCAGGGGAGATGGGATTCTCCCGCGAGACTTAAGAAGCTACAAGATAAGGCGGACAAATACAAGATGAAAATGGGACTTTTGTGTCCGGCTTCTGCGCAGATTGGGCTGGCTGTGCGCCAAGCCGCAGATCGTGAATGAATACTAGGCCAACCCTTTTGCAGATGAGTGCAGCCGTGGCACATAGCCTGCCCGCAGGATCGCCACAATTGACCCGGGTGTTAAGACGTTCAGTGTCTCGCCGGGCGCTTTCATTTTCCTTCCTATATAGCCGCCTGCCGTCCATTCCAACAGGTATTTGCCCTTCGACAGATAGTAGCTGGCCATCATCTTTTCGGACAAAAGCGTAATCCGGCAAATTAGCCGCTTGCAACCGGTGTGTTTGTTTCTGACCTGTCGCGTCTAAGCGTTCCGCGTGCAGCGCCTGGTCAATTTCTCCGATCCCTGGCCTGTCGCTCAGAGCAACATTCGGATTTGACTGCAACCATATTTTTTTGAAGTACAGGAAGTCATCGCGGCGGCATTCGGCGCACGGGCGGTGCCCGGCGGCCAGGGCGGTTGCTTCATCCAGAAAAAACAGCTCCGTATAGTGCCCCGGTCTCAACAGCTCCCGTGTTCTGTCTTTAAAATCGAGCTGACAGGTAATCCAGGCTTTGAGTCGCCAGTCCCGTCGGATTTGCCCGGCATGGTCGTGCAGGCAACCGCGGTTTCCCATGAACATGCCACGACCCGCATGGGCGATGATCTCGCCCGCGGGTGTGACCCTGTTTTGGTGGGGCACTGAATTCGCTACTGTGTTTTTGCTGCTACTTGATGCCTGCCGCCGTATCCGGACCATTCCCTTGCCAATACGGGACCGGTCTTTCTTTTTGCTCGGGCCAGACCTCGTTCAAGGTATTGCCATCGTGCAGACGCCCGTTCTTCATGACCAGGTGGATGGTATTCGTGTTCCGGATGTCCTGCAATGGGCTTTTGTCCATGACGACGAGATCCGCGAGTTTTCCAGCTTCGATGCTGCCGATGTCGTTGCCCAGGCCGATGCCTTCAGCACCGTAAATAGTGGCGACGCGCAGCACATCATGTTCGGAAAGACCGCCGGTGTGCATCGCCCACATTTCCCAGTGATAGCCGAGACCCTGCAGTTGACCGTGACCGCCAACCCCGGCGCGGCCGCCAGCCGGAATCAGCCTTGCTACGAATTCAGCATGCTTCTGAAATACGTGTTCCTCCCGGTGGAACCAGCCTCTGCGACGCAGGGATTTGTTGGCCAATTCGGTATAGGGTGTGAAGTGTTTTAGTTTCTTGTCGCCGTAAACATCCTCGTTTACGTAGAAGTAGTTCTCCCCGAAAGGGCCTCCGTAAGAGACGAGCAGGGTCGGCGTGTAAGTGATTCCTGCCTTGACGAAGAGCTGCCGGATGTCATCATATAGAGGATAGACCGGCAGTGTGTGCTCCAGCCCGGGGTAGCCATCGATGGTGTGGGTAAGGTTCAGTCTGAAATCCAGTCCGCCTTCTGTGGTGGGCATCAATTCCAGCTCCTTCGCAGCCATGATCAGCCACTGGCGCTGCTGGCGGTTACCGGTCATGTACATCTTGAATGTCTTGGTGTCGTAATAGTCGCTGTAGCGCCGCAGGATGTTTTCAGCATCCTCCTTGCTTTTTATCTGCTCCGTCCAGAAGACGCCCGGGCCGGTAGAGTAAATTCGTGGTCCGACGATGGCCCCCGATTCGACGCGATCAGAGTAGGAAAGGACATCGGTTGTGGCAGTTTGCGGATCTCTGGTCGTGGTTACTCCGTAGGCGAGGTTGGCGGTGTACTGCCAGATGCTACCCAAATGCATTGCGATAGACGGGCGCAGATGCGCGTGCGTGTCGACAAAGCCGGGTGTGATGGTCTTGCCTGACATATCCAGGATTTTGGCGTCCTCCGGTATTGCCACTTCCCCCTGAGCACCGACTGCCAGAATTCGACTGTCCTCCACCACAATGTCTGCGCTTTCGATGATCTCGTGTCCCTTCATGGTGATGGCGCGCGCCCCGCGCAGCACGACCGTACCTTTGGGGATATCTCGCCGGGCGGCCATTTCGATGCGTAGTTCGACCGGCTTGTATTTGGGCTTCTCCTTGTCTCCGTCGTCTTTTTTCTCTGCAGACTGGGTGCTGTCGACAGTGGCAGCAGCGCTGGTATCCGATGCGGTCGTATCTTTAGCCGCAGCTTCCAGGCTGTCGGCAAATGCCTTGGCGTCATCCAGATCGTAAGTCACAAAGGCGTTGCCGATGGACCAGTGCACCTGTCTGCCATCTGCGCCCCAGCTCGGGAACTGTCCGCCGATGTCCGTCAGGCGTTTTGCCGGAAAGGTGGCGTCGGCCGGAGCGGCAAGGCTGATCTTGGGGGTTTCTCCTCCGAGGTAGGGCACTGTGACGGTGTAAATCTGGTTATTTAATTCCACCAGAGCCTGGTCCCCGGTCGGCGCCATCCGAATGGCATCGGCTTCGATGGGTTTTTGACGGCGTCTGTCGGTGGGCCCATCCACCTTGACATGCGCTTTGACGTCAGTGCCGTCCCAGCGCATGGACACCAGTCCTTCCTCCGCCTTATAGGCGTAGAGGCGGCTGCTGCCTTTGATGAAATGTGGCACTGAGCGTCCCTCTGTCGGTGCGATAACGACGTGTGGGCCGCCGCTAGCCGGCACGTAGATGAACTGCTGCGCCAGACCCCCGAAGAAGAAATTAGCCGACTCCTGCAGATCGCGCGCCGATGAACGCACGGCCACTACCCGCGTGCCGTCGGGCGACCAAACCGTCTCGGTGTAAACCGCCGGATCCCGGGTTAGCTGGACGGAGCGCCCGCCCGTCGCACGGATCTTCTTGATATGGCCGCCGGAGGCATCGTCCCACGCCGAGTAAGCGATCCATTTGCCGTCAGGTGACCAGACCGGGTAATATTCATTATGCCCGGAGTCAGTCAGTCTTCCGGGTTGGCCCTCAGGCAACGCCTTGAGCCAGATTTTGTCCAAAGCCACGAATACCAACATGCTACCGTCCGGAGAGGCAGATGCGTGCGTGATCTGGCGAACAGAAAAAGTCGGTTCACTGCTGACCTCATAGTCGAATCGCACCTCGGGGCCGAGTCCAATATTCACCTCCGCACTGAAGGGGATATTGGCTGGCTCGCTACCATCCACCGGAACACGCCAGATCTTTCCGCCATAAGTCGTGACAACCGCCCGCGAGTCCGGGGTGAAAGAATAGCCGGGTAACACATCGGTGGTCGCGCGTGATTCCTGGTCGTCGCGCTGGACGGGATAGGCCAGCCAGCGCTCGGAACCTGTGCTCAACTCCCGGATCCTCAGGCCGGTCTCATGGTCATGGCGGGTGCCATAAACCAGGTATTTTCCATCCGGCGATAAGGCCGGCCGGAGCGCCGAACCATGGCGTGAGGTCATGACCGTACGTTTGCCCGTGTCGCGGTCGTAACGCGCCAGTTGGTACTGCGGGAAGATGGCATTGTACTGCCAGTCGCCCATTCTTTGCGCAAACCAAATGTAGCGTCCGTCTTTGCCAAAAGCAGCGCCAACCGTTTTAAGCCGCTCCGGCTCTTTGACCAACTGCGCACCGGAGCCGCCTTCCTCGTGAATCATCCAGAGCTTGGCGGAGCCGAACAGCCCTTTCCGTTTGGACGCGACAATGTATTTCCCATCCGGCGTCCATTCCGGCGACATGAAGGCATCGCCGCCTTTGGTCACCTGTTTCCGTTCTTTTTCTGCAAGATCTATGGTCCAGACTTGATCGCTGCCACTGCTGTCGGACAGAAACGCGATGCTCTTGCCGTTCGGACTGTAGCGCGGCTGGCAATCGAAAGCCATGCCGTGGGTGAGGCGCGTGGCCTGGCCACCGGTCACCGGCATGGTGTAAAGATCGCCGAGCAGATCAAAAACAATGGTCTCTCCGTCCGGACTCAGATCGAGGGAGAGCCAGGTGCCCTCGGAGGCGGTAAAACTTAGATCGCGCCCCGGCTTCAGGGGCAGGCCTTTTCTTTCTTTTTCCTCCTCCTGCTTTGTTGTGTCGGCGGTGGCGGATGAATCCGGCGCCACCGGGCCAACCTTTGGCAAATAGCTTTGACTGAAAGCAACAGTCGTTTGAATTGCAACCAGGATCATGACAAATCTGCGGGTGAAAGCCATAGGAACTTCCTCTCAACTGTGTGTGTGGGCTCAACCGTGGGCTGAGATTCATTAACACTTCTGACTTGCGTAACTACAATCTAACCATTCACTTGGATCTCATTCTGAGCAGGAGGGCCAGAATTCTGTACTGCCACAAGGCTCGAAGGTGGCCGAAGAATCTCGTCAGCTATCCGAGGATTCCGCGCGCCGCGATGGGCTCTTGACCGAACACTCCGTCACTTCGTGCTCAGAATGACCTTCCATCCGAAGTGAGAAATGTTGGGATTCAATATATGGGATTAAAACGGAAAGACAATGATTACTACGGATTCTTCGCGTCGAGGTTCCCTGTCACAGCTACCCATCGTAGATAATTATGTTGCCCAAAGTTTTTTTGAAACCTATCTTGATGGTACCGTCCCAGTTTACCGACATCGCGACAGCATCACAGGAGAGAGAATG
The DNA here is from genome assembly GCA_029262055.1 of Candidatus Zhuqueibacterota bacterium. Lineage (GTDB taxonomy): Bacteria > Zhuqueibacterota > Zhuqueibacteria > Oceanimicrobiales > Oceanimicrobiaceae > JAJDAD01. Next base: position 5,373 of record JAJDAD010000082.1, on the reverse strand, counting down.
AAACGACTTGCAAGCGTGGCCTTGCTTATTTTGGCAGGCCAGCTCAGGGCTCAATCCCCGTTTGAGTACTCGATTTCGTTTGGAAACAAGGACCACCATGAAGCAGAGGTAGAAATCACCTTCACGGATTTGCCGGACACGGTGCTGGAAGTACGGATGAGCCGGAGTTCTCCCGGCCGCTATGCTCTGCACGAGTTCGCCAAGAATGTCTACGATGTAAAAGCAGAGGACAGCCAGGGCAATTCGCTGCAGTTTACGCGACCCAATTTACACCAATGGAACTTCTCGCACCACGACGGCACCGTCAGCATCCGCTACACAATTTTTGGGGATCGCAGTGACGGGACCTATCTGGGGATTGATAATACCCACGCACATCTCAACATGCCCGCCACTTTCATGTGGGCGCGCGGACATGCCGACCGGCCGATTGAAATCAGATTTCATCGCCCGGAGCCGCATTGGGAGGTTGCGACTCAACTCGCGACGACCGATTTGCCCGATGTCTACCGGGCACCGGACCTGGCCTACTTCCTGGACAGCCCCACCGAGCTGAGCCCGTTTCATTGGCGGGAGTGGCAGGTCGGGCCGGACGAAATGCGACAGTCCGTGGCACTGGCCCTGCACCATGAAGGGACCGATGCGGAAACGGACGCGTACGCGGCTTTATGCAGAGCAGTGGTGCGCGAGGCAAGAATGATCTTCGGCGAATACCCCAGGTTCGATTTCGGCAAATATACCTTTATTGCCGACTACCTGCCGCATGTCAATGGCGATGGCATGGAGCACCGCAACTCGACGATTTGTACCTCCAGCAAACCCCTCGCCGATGGTTATCTCAGAAAAATCGGGACTATCTCACATGAGTTTTTCCATTGCTGGAATGCTGAACGCATCCGGCCGCGCAGTTTGGAGCCCTTTGACTTCGAGCGTGCAAACATGTCGGGAGAGCTGTGGTTTGCGGAAGGCGTTACCAGTTATTACGATGGCCTGATCCTGAAGCGGGCTGGGATCTACAGTATTGACCGCTATGCAGAAAAGCTGACGCGCATTTTGCAACCATTCCTGAATCTTCCCGGCCGGCGCTTTTTCAGTCCGGTTGAGATGAGCATGCAGGCGCCTTTTGTCGATGCCGGTATCTCCATCGATCGTAAGAACCTCAGGAACACCTACATCTCTTATTATATCTACGGATCTGCGGTTGCTCTGGGGTTGGACCTGACTCTGCGCCGCGACTTTGCGGACCTGATTCTGGATGACTTCATGAGTTTAATCTGGGAGAGATATGGCAAGCCGGAGCAGCCATACTCAAATGACGATCTTGAAAAGACGCTGGCAGAGGTCAGCAAAGACCAGATGTTTGCCCGACGATTCTTCGCGGACTATGTTTACGGCAAGGAGCTGCCGGACTATGCCGGGTTGCTGGCGCAGGCAGGTTTTATGCTGCGCAGTGCCCGACCGGACGAAGCCTGGCTTGGGCCTCTCGCTTTTAAATTTGAGGATGGTAAAATGAAAGTGGGGCGTCCTACCCTGATTGGAAGTCCGCTATACAATGCCGGCATCGATCGCGATGATGTGATCAAAACCATTGCAGACACCGCTTTTGCCGACCTGGATGAGCTGAAGGCGTTCATCAAAAGAAGAAGGATCGGCGATACGGTGGTGGTGGAGTTCGAAAAGAACGGCATAAAGCGTAGCGAAGAATTGACCTTTTTCGAGAACCCGGAATTCGAGGTGGTTCCGTTTGAGCATGAAAACAGGCTGGTCAGCGTTTCTGCTGCCGCGTTCCGGGAGCGCTGGCTGGGGAGTCTGTCCGGGCTTGACGGCGACGAAATACAGCGGCACTGTCCGGTATGCCGCCGGGCGTTTCCCTTTCGATTCGATTTCTGCAAGTACGATGGCGAAGCTCTCGGATTGACGCCGGCAGAACTATCGCCTGAGCAAAACAAAGAAAACTGAGCCGCTCCCGGCGCGACCGGGGGTGAATTTTCATAACGAGGGAGGTTTCATGTATCGTCTGATGACTAAAATATTTCTCTTAAGCGCCCTACTGACGGGCCTTTTTCCATATCAAAGCACGGCCCAGCAGTTTTCTTTTTTCCGGGGCGGCACTTACGACGCAAGCGTTCCGACACCGGAAAGTGTGGTCGGTTTCCCTATTGGTGAACGGCCGCTCAGACACCATGAAGTCGTGACTTACCTGAAGACCCTGGCACAGGCATCGCCCCGCGTGCAGTTTGTTGAGGCCGGAAAAACGCATGAGGGCAGACTGCTGAGCTATGCCATTGTCAGTTCGGAAGAGCACATTGCGAACTTACCGGAGATCCAGGATAACCTGGCCAGGCTGGCGGATCCACGTACGACCGGCTCTTCTCCCGGAATAGCAGACGCAACGCCGGCAGTGGCCTGGATGATGTACTCTATCCACGGCGACGAGCTTTCCGGAGTCGATGCCGGAGTGCAGCTCACTTATCAATTGGCCGCTGGCACCGATTCGAAAACCATGAAAATATTGCGCGAACTGGTGGTGGGAATCGATCCGATGGAGAATCCCGATGGCCGCGAACGCTACCTGGCACAGATGGAGCAGTGGGGTGGTCCGATCCAGAACTCTGATGGTCAAAGCATTCAGCATACCGGCGTGTGGCCCTGGGGACGCGGCAATCACTACTTGTTTGATCTGAATCGGGATTGGTTCATTCTTGCCCACCCGGAAAGCCGGGTGCGCGTAAAGGCGATCAGTGAGTGGCACCCGCAGCTGGTCGTTGATGGACATGAAATGGGCTCATACGACACCTATTTGTTCAATCCGCCGCGCGAGCCGATCAATCCGGGCATCGGCAAAGCCGTGCGCAAGTGGTGGCAGGCCTATTCAGCAGGCCAGGCCGCTGCCTTTGATGAGTACGGTTGGAGTTACTACACGCGGGAGTGGTATGACGATTGGTATCCCGGCTACGGCAGCTCCTGGCCGTCCTTTACCGGAGCCACAGGTCTCCTCTATGAACAAGCGCAGACCGACGGTTCAATCGTCAAAAAGCCCAACGAGACAGTCGCGACTTTCAGGGATGCAGTGCATCATCAATTTGTCAGCTCAATAGCCAATCTGGCGACAGCCGCTGAGCATCGCAGCGAACTACTCAAGGACTTCTATTCAATCCGCAAACAAGCCCTCAAGCAACGCGGCGCCTACTTTGTCGTGCCGGGCAAAAATCCAAGCCGGGCGCGCCGGCTGGTCTCCCGTCTGCGCATGCAAGGCATCGAGGTCGAGGTCGCGCGGCAAAACTTCACTGTGAAAAGGGCTGAAAACCCCAGGACCGTGAAGACCACCGGCAAGACTCTGCCAAAGGGCACCTATGTGGTCCGCACAGGCCAACCCCTCGGCCACCTGGTAACCGCCATTCTGGAGTTTGATCCACGCATGCTGTCAAAAGTGCTGCAAAAAGAGCGCGAGAACCTTGAGCGCGGCAAGGGCAGTCACTTGTACGAGGTTACCTCCTGGTCGATGTTGCTGGCTTATGATGTTGAAGCGTACTACGCTGCGTCCGTGTCCGCCATCGAGACCGACCGCATCGATCAGGTCGAGGAGCCGGAGGGCAGCTTCGTGCCTGCCGAGGGAGCCGTTGCCTATTTGTGCGATTACAGCGATGACAACGGTGTCGCGGCGCTGTTGGCGATGTTTCAACGGGGCCTGAAGGTCCGTGCTGCGAAAGAGCCTTTCGAAGTCGGCGAGACGAAATATCCGCGCGGCACTTTGCTCCTGAGAGTGAACGAAAACCCGGCGGAATTGCAACTCCACCTCTCTGAAATCTCACAGGAGGCTCGCGTCGATATCCGGGCGGTCAAAACACTGCGGATCCGCAAAGGCCCGGATCTCGGTGGCGGCGAGTTTACTTTGCTCGAGGAGCCACGCATCGCGATGCTCTCCGGCCAGGACCTGTCCGGCTACAATATTGGCGCAACCTGGTACTTGCTCGATCATGAGCTAGACCAGCGTTTCTCCATTCTCAATCACGATTATTTCAACAATGTGGACCTGAGGAAATACAATGTCCTGGTTTTGCCATCAGCCTGGGGCGGCTTAAAAACATACCACAACATTCTCGGCAAAGCCGGCATTAAGAAACTGAAGGATTGGGTCAGCGACGGCGGTACTTTGATCGGGATAAACAATGCCGCGGCTTTTCTTGCGGATAGTAGTTCCGGGCTAAGCAAAGTCGAGCTGAAGCGCCAGGCCTTGAAGAATTTGTCCATGTATGCAGAAGCTCTGCAAAAAGAAAATGCGTGGCGCGCAAAGGTTGATAGCGTGGCAGTCTGGGACGGAACCGGTACCGGTAGCGCAACCAGTGATAGCACGCCCAAGAAGGAAGACATCAAACTGTTGACCGAACGCGACAAACGGCACAGACTGTATCAGCCGCGCGGTGCGACGTTACGGGTAGACCTGGAGCAGGAGAGCTGGCTCTGCTTCGGCCTCGGAGACGATGTGCCGGCGATTTCATACTCCTCCTACGCCTTCATGGCAAAGAAGCCGGTCCAAACGGTGGGTCGATTCTCGAATGCCAAGCAACTCAGATTATCCGGCTTACTCTGGCCGGAGGCGCGGCAACGCTGGGCGGACACCGCCTATGCGACCAGAGAGGCACACGGGAAAGGGCAAGTAATTCTATTTGCGGGCGAGCCGAACTTCCGTTCTTATTATTATGGAACGACGCGCATGTTGCTGAACAGCATGCTGCTTGGACCGGGTATGGGCACTAAGACGGTCGTGGATTGGTAAACAAGCTTGAGCGCCCTTTGGTACCTGACGAGTCATATTTTGCCATGCTCGATAAAGGCATTCGAGCACAAACTTTTTTGCAGATATTCTTCAGACAAGATCTACATGATAAACAGGATCTTGTAGTACAGCATCTGAAACGAGTCGTCTGAGGCCCAAGCAATCGTTATGTTAGACCCTCAAGTAATGCTTTCTGTGTGAGAACACCGATGAGCGCCCCGTTCTCGGGTCTATCTCCCGAAATTCCTTTACGAGACCCGGCGTGCTGCATAAACCGTTATTTCGAATTTATCAAGCAAATAAATGCTTGAGATGAAGACGACGATCTCTTGCACTGCCTCGGTGAACCGAACAGGGAATTGGCTGTTCAGTCGCCGTTTTTCTGTCAACCGGTGTGCCTGTTTGTAGCGGTAGCCTCGTTGACCTGTATTACGAGCCAGTTCACGATAAACGGTTGAACGATGAACGCCAATTACATCTGAAATCGATGATTTTGAAAATCTTTCTTTCATTAAACTGTAAATTGCGTACCTTTGCTCCTGGGTTAATTGCGTATAGGGCATTTCGTGCTCCAGTTAGTCGTTTTGGTCGATTGC
>JAJDAD010000081.1 GCA_029262055.1 Candidatus Zhuqueibacterota bacterium | reverse complement strand
GCAGGCTTAAACGATTTCTTCGGTCGCATAAATCACCAGGCTTTTTGAGCTAAGAACCACTTTCTGGCAATTTAAACATGACCATAATGGCAATCAACATAATAAATAACAATAGCTTGCAGTATTTTTCAGGGACGACTAGTTACCTCTTCGCCACCCGCCGAACGCCGGACCTTGATTGCCCCCAGTTTGATGGTGGCGGTGTCCCTCCCGATTTGCTATGATGGTTTCGGCCAAAGTGACCATGACCAGAGTAACGTATAACGTAGCCTGCTTTCTTGTATATCGCGTAATAGAGTTCTCTCATCTAGCAGAAGTTAATGCATCAGCGTCAGTTTTTTGGGTTCAGCCGAGTTACCTGCTCGTAAACGGTAAAAATAAATTCCGTTTGTGCTAACTGCGAAGCTTTTTTCGATTTCGTTTTTCACCGCGAGCACTCAAGAGTCCTCTTGGGAACTTCCTTTTGATTAATCATCATCGAATCGAGTCGTCGGGTTGATGGGTTCAAAAAACGAACCTATCGCTACGCTGGCTGAAACTCAAGCCAGGGTGCAGCAAAGGCAGTTCAATCCCGTGCTTTTAGCGGGACGAGCGGCCGCAACAAGTGCGTGCATCGCTGTGTGGATATTATGTTCCTGTAACTACGTGACCGTCTGGGTTCGGAGTGTCACGTGAGGATCCGATAGTATAATGAAGGGAATCAATTTTCAAGAGGACTGAATGAAATGGCACGTAAATCAAGATATTTTGCCTTTTTATCCTAATTCAATGTTTTGGGAAACGTAGGATTTGCCGGCCCAAATACAAAACAAACTGGCCTTCCACGGCTTTGGGGCCTGGGTATACGGTCGTAATTTTACGGGCTCCTACTTTGTTGACGGTGGAGGGGGGCTCCAATACTACAGGCGCTTGTGTGACCAGATTTCCCGTCCGCTCCATCGCAATGACATTGGGGAGACTTTCGGCCAATCATTAATTAGGAGCCCTAACACGCACTGTTATTGTGAGTGAGTTTATGAAATCATCAGGTCTGCTACTGTTCTTGATTTTTTCCGCCAGCACTGTAATAGCTCAAAAGCAAGAAGTTGCCGAAAAGGACACAAGTGCTCAGTTCAAAAAGCTGAAAGAACAAATCGAGGTTTTGCAGCGAGAACTTGAGCTGGAATCTGGTTCCAATGGCGAGCATGAGGTAGATCTCTCCGGGAACGAAATGCCTTCCATTGAGGGAGAATCTTCCACCCATGTACTCGCCAGGCCCTGGTTCCAGAATATCGATATCTCAGGATTCGGTGCTGCCGGTTTTCTGGATACCGGGGCGGAGGGAACGCGGCCTGCCGGCGGTTTTCTTCTTAAGGAGGCTTCACTTTTCGCGGAAATGGATGTATGGGAACGCGCCACGGTCTATTTAGAGATCCAGACCAATAGGCTTGGCGATGACAAAACCAAGTTCGTCCGCACGGGCGAGGTCTACGCGCACTTTCGTGACGTCCTTAAGAAATGGGGAGACGATCTTCTGGGAATCAAATTGGGACGGATCGATATCCCATTCGGAGAGGAGTATCTATGGCAGGACGCTTCCGACAACCTCTTGATCTCCAACTCTGCCGCTTACCCGTACGGCTGGGATGAGGGCGTTCTCCTTTATGGGAAGATTCACAGTGTCGGTTGGATAGCCGCGCTCAGCGATGGCACCGATGAGCGCAGTATAGAGGATGATCCCAGCAAGGCCGTTAATCTGAAGGTTTATGGCAATCCATGGCAACCGCTCTATCTCAGCGCAAGCTTCATGAAGAATGGAAAAGCCGCCAAGAGCGCCCTTGAGTTCGGGGGGAGTCACTTCCAGCCGGTCGGCGCTTCTCATGAATCCAGCATCGGGATCAGTCCAAGCGACAAAGTAGATGCCGTCCTGTATGAACTGGATGCTAAATACAGGTTCGGTAATTTCGGGGAAAACGGCCACCTTGCCCTCTCATACGGCAAAGCGTTCCAGGACGACCCCGCCCCTACCTTCGATCGCGACTTAATCTGGTTTACTGTGGAGCCGCTTTATAATATTACGCGTCAGGCTTATGCCGTCATGCGTTACAGCGAGATCGGCACCTACGACTCCGACAAAGGATACCATTTTGACGGCAAAACCACTGCCGGCGGGAATAGCGCTTTCGGATATGACACCAGGCGGTTGCGCAGGCTCTCTCTGGGATTAGGCTGGCGGCCAAACCCACGTACAATTGTCAAGCTTGAAGTCGGCAGTGATTGGTTCGATGTCATTGACGTCTCCCCACTTGATGCAAAAGACGATAAGAGAAATCTGTTTGGTTTAGAAATGGCTTTGAGGTTTTAAGGAATTGCAGCATGAAAATATTATCTTTGGTTGCCGCAATAACATCGATTATCATTTATTTATGGCCCGTGTCCTTTTCAGTCTTTGCAATCCATGGCGAGGAAGCGAAACGTCTGGAAATCCATCCTGTTATGTTGACATTTAGCAAGGCGATAAAGGGGCTGGAGAAAGGACTGGATACTCGCGATGTAGAGTCCATATTAACGCACACACAAGCTTTGAAAAACGCCGGTAAGCAAATGGCTGACCTGGAGCCGCAGAAAAACCGGGACCTGGTGCAGTTATTCAATGAATATCGTACCCAAATTGCCAGTCTTTCGTCCGAAGCATTGTCATTGTCAAAGGCAAAAGATCTTGCTGCGGTGTCCCAGGTAGTGGCCGAGATTCGGAGTGCCTGCATCTGCTGCCACGTGCGCTTCCGTGACGGAAACGATGAAAGAGGGCTTTTCCCCGCACGCCACAATATGATAACCGGCCAAGTTAAGATTCTGGAGAAGGACGGAAAAACGCGCAGCGACCGCTCGGATGTTTTGGTCTTTTTGGACCGTGTGCAAAGTGAAAGCGAATTCCCGCTGCCGCGCCACATGCCGGTCATTTCCCAGGAAAACCGTCGTTTCACGCCCCGGGTTCTACCGGTGATGAAGGGAACAACCGTGATCTTCCCTAACGACGATACCATCTTTCATAACGTTTTTTCCCTTTCCAAATGCAAGCCGTTCGATCTGGACATCTATCCGCCGGGAGAATCCAGGGCGGTTACTTTCAACCAGACCGGCTGGGTAAAAGTTTACTGCAATATTCACCCGGATATGATCTCTCATATCATAGTCCTGAACAATCCCTTTTTCGCTCTGACCGATGAGAAGGGTATCTTTGTCATCCCGGAAGTACCAAAGGGAGAATACACCCTTAGAACCTGGCACGAGTTGGGGAAAGAAGTGCGGAAGAAGATACAAGTGTCGGGCCGATCCTTTGAAAAGTACTCATTAGAAATTCAGGAGGATAAGAATCTGGTCCAGCACAAGAACAAATTTGGCAGAACGTTCAAAGGCAAATACTAGTGATGCGCTTGACGATCAGAATGAAAGTTTTTTTGGGGATGGTGGTTGTTTCTCTGAGCTTTATCCTCATTTCTCTTGTTGTTATGAATCGGTTCATAGGGAAGATAGCGGATCATGAAGTGAGCTACGATCTCCGGATAGGGAAACGGACCTACGAACAGTTTACTGCCCTCCGCTTTAACCTCATCACCTCCAAGGCCAGGTCCATAGCCCAAACCCCGCATCTGAGGGCTGCAATGAACATTTCCGGCGTCGATCACGAGACCATCTTCTTCACAGCTCGACAACTCCATGAGGTGGTTGAGATGAATCTCATGCTCCTGGTAGATGATCAAGGAAAACTTCTTACGGATGTGGGAGATTCCACGCTTCACGGTCAAGAACTTATGACATATGCGGGCGTTGAGGTTGGACTGAGCGGCGCGGAGTATTCCGGAATCTGGCCGTATCGAGATAATCTTTATCGGATAGCCTTGACACCAATCATGATGGGAGAGCAGGTGCTCGGACTCTTGATTCTGGGTGATCTGTTGGGTTCCGCTTCTGCCGCCGAGATCCGGGAGTTCACAGGAAAGGACGTTCTGACTCTCCATTCCGGCAAAGTCCTAGCCGCTTCTATGGAAAACCCGGAAGCTTCACCCGTAGCGCCGGATGAAATCGCCTCCCTGGTCAAGCTTCTGGAAAAGGCAGGCTCGACACACGACTCATCTGCTTCCCCATTTCGAGTCGTCTTAGGTGGGAAAGCCTGTCTGGCCGTGGCTGTGCCCTTCGTAGATACGGAAGGTTACACTGTCCTGTGCAGGGCGCTCGACGAAGTTGAAAGCGGTGTGGATGCTTTGCGTACTTCGGTGTTGGGAGCGGGCCTGGTCAGCATGGTCTTGGCACTGACATTGAGTTTGTGGCTTTCAGCCAGAGTGAGTCGGCGGATCCTGAATCTTAGGGATGCCGCCGACCAATTCGGTGCCGGCATGCTTAGAACACGTGTGAGAATTCAATCGAACGATGAATTCGGTCAACTTGGAGAGACCTTTAACAGCATGGCGGTAGAGCTGCAGAAGGCTCATGACGAGTTAGGAATTCGTGTGATGGAACGCACCCGGGAACTGACCGCCACAAATGAAGCCCTCAAATATGAAATCAAAGAACACAAGCAGGCTCAGGATAGAGTTCTATTGCTCAGCAATGCGATTCGAAGTACAAACGACTGCATATGTATTACGGACTTAGAAGATATCGCTATTTTTGTTAATGAGGCATTTGAAGAAACTTACGGTTACAAAGAAGATGAATTGCTGGGTAAGAATATCAGAAGTTTAGTCCGAGCGAATTCAAGGAAGAAAGGTATAGACGTGAATATTCTTCCGGAAACCGTGCATGGTGGTTGGAAAGGTGAGTTATGGAACCGACGTAAGGATGGAAGTGAATTCCCGGTTTGGCTTTCAACTTCTGTAATCAGGGATGAAAATGAGAATCCTGTAGCCTTAGTTGCCGTTGCAAATGACATAACCGAGCGCAAGCAAGCTGAGATGGAACTACAGATGGCCAAGAATGCAGCGGAGTCCGCCAGTCTGGCCAAGAGCGAGTTCCTGGCCAATATGAGTCATGAAATTCGCACACCCTTAAGTGCGATGATGGGGATGACCGACCTGGCTCTGGAAACAGAGTTGAATTCCGAACAACGCGATTACTTAAATGTGGTCCAATCCTCATCAGAAAGCCTTCTTAGCCTTATTAATGATATTCTCGATTTTTCAAAAATCGAAGCTGGTCAAGTCGAGATTGAGCAGACAACATTTGATTTTCGTGCAGTAGTAGAAGATCTCGCTGATATGCTGAGCGTCCGCGCGCATGCCAAGGGCCTTGAGATGCTTTGCTATGTAGAGCCTGAGTTGCCGTTGTGGGTAGTTGGCGACCCGACTCGCTTACGCCAGGTACTGGTCAATTTAATCGGTAATTCCATAAAATTCACCGAACATGGCGTGGTCTCCATCAAGGTCGAATCTATAAAAGAAGTTGGAGACCAAGCTGATAAAAAGAAAAAACTCGGTCTGCATTTTATGATAACGGATACCGGCATTGGAATTTCCAAAGAGCAGCAAACAAAGATCTTCGAGAAATTTTCACAAGCCGATAGTTCCACAACCCGCAAGTTCGGCGGCACGGGACTGGGCCTGAGCATTTCGAAGTCGCTGATTAAGCTCATGGGAGGCCGCCTGTGGTTGGAAAGCGAAATGGGACAAGGCAGTACCTTTCATTTCGAATTGCAGCTATCGCTCGGGAAGGGCAAGCAAATCGAAGACGCTGAACACGGCGGTCACAATCTTAAGGACATTTCCGCCTTAGTCATAGATGATAATCGCACGAATCGGTTCATACTGCAAAAAACGTTGACGGCATGTGATATTCAAGTTACGGAAGCAGAAAGCGGCGCTGAGGGGCTTTCGTTTTTGCATGATTCAATGCAGCGATTTGACTTAGTCATTCTGGATCAGGAGATGCCGGAGATGGATGGAATTCAGTTAGCACAGGCGATCAGAAAAGAGGCTAAGTTTAAGGATCTAAAGCTAATCATGCTTTCTTCCCGGGATGGATTGAGCACGGAACAACAGCAGGAATTAGATATCGCCGACACCGTAGCAAAGCCAGTAAGGCAATCCCAGCTTATTAAGTTCTTGACGAAGGCCTTATACAGCGATGAGGTCGAACCCGAAAACTCAGTCACGGTTGTAGAATCTACTCAGAAGTCCCAACTTACTCTTCAGCATAAGGTGCTCTTGGTTGAAGATAACACTACCAACCAAATGCTAGCTAAGCGGATATTGGAAAAGGCAAACTACGAAGTTGATGTTGTCGGAAATGGCCAGATGGCTGTGGAAGCCGTGGAGAAGATCCATTACGATTTGATATTGATGGACATTCAGATGCCGGTCATGGGTGGGTTTGCTGCCACTCAGAAAATTCGGGCGATGGAACATGACCTGCGAAAGGCAAGGACACCAGTTATTGCCCTGACAGCGCACGCATTATCCGGCTACCGTGAAAAATGTCTACAAAATGATATGGATGATTACGTAACCAAACCCATAAAAGGGAAAGTACTGTTAGGAGCCGTAAAGAAATGGATTGACCCGCGTCCGGTTATTCTCGTAGTAGACGCTGCGGCCGACAATCGCAATCTGATAAAGAGCTATGTAAAGAAAGCAAAGCAATATCGACTTGTCTTTGCCCAAAATGGCCAGGAGGCGATCGATATCTTCGAAAGCCGGGCCGTATCTATTATCCTGATGGATATGGAAATGTCCGCGCTAGATGGCCACACGGCGACCTTAGCGATTCGCAAGCTTGAACACGGTTCTGAAGTGCCCATTATTGCTTTAACGGCCCATCAGGGAGAGCGGGAGATCAAAGAATGCTTCGATGCCGGCTGTACGGCGTATCTTTCCAAACCTATCAGAAAAGAGAGCCTGTTCGAGGTTCTCACTCAGCATTTGGGGGCGTCGCAGCTCTTGTCAAAACCGGAGGCCAAGGAGGATTTCAAAGTAACCGTTGTTGAGGAATGTTCTAGAAAGTCGACCCAGCCGGGCTGAAAAAGAACGAAAAATTATACCTTGAATAATTTGTAAGGACAGGTCGTCGATAAATCGGATGTGGCTGCATATAGTAATTCTAAAGCTAATCGATATGCTGCGCTACACGATTGATGGGGGTGAGAAAGATCGAGTTCCGCCCCGGGATGAAATCACCTATCTGGAAAATTCTGTCGAGTTGCAGAAGATTAGATTTCAACGGGAAATCGACATCACCGTCGAGGACAGGATCGGCCGCGTCATTGCTCACTAGGAATATGCTCTGGAAGGCTTCGAACTCAGCGTGGTGACTACTTGCTCAAAGCGAGGAACCCCAATTGACACGGCATGATCTGGAGAAAGTGGGAGGTATCGAAATCTATGCTTGAACCCGTTTAATTGGAATGGGAGCCTAACAATTCGGTCACAGGCGCTGCCGTTTCCTTCACTATATTCGCTCCACAATAAAGTTATCAAATACGACCCAGTGCTCAACGGTATCAGGACAATCTCCTGCAATAAGACCTATTCTCGGTGACTTGTCGGATTGCGGAAATATAATCGATCCCAGTTTCTTCCACGCCTCCTTGGCAGATTTACGATAATGTGCCGTAAAAAGACGATTCCTGATAACAAGACGAAGGTCGACCTGGTCAAAGTTGAACGGTTCGGCCCTGGAGTCACTCGCGCGACCCAGCCCGCTGGTTTCATAAACCAACATGATTTTTTGAGTCTTATCCTGCACGTGATTTAGTTGGGTCAATGTCACCCAATTGTCGTCGTCCAGGTACCATATCAATCCGCCATGCTCGTATCTTTGGCTGAGTTTCAACCGGCTGTTCACAGTAACTTCGATAGCAAATGCGTCGGCAGATTCGGCCGGTACGTCTCTCAACAGGACGTTCTGCTGCGTATTTTGCGTCTCCCAGAGTGAACCGTTAGTTCGGATTTTTAGTTTCCCCTTTGAGAGACTCCATCCTTCAGGGTTTTCGCGCAACCAGGACCAACCACTCGCGATTGTATTCTTGTCAAACCCTTCCGTAAAAAGTTCGTCGCCAATGGCTTTGAGACTGCCTGCTATTAGGAAATCCAGGCAGGCCAAAACAATCACTACAACTTTCACCATGTTCAACCTCCCGGGCGGAACGCTGAGAGTTCGACATACTTTTGACCACGGCCAATCCTAGCCCTTCTTGGCAGCTTTTTGAGCCCGCTTTTCTTTCCTGGTCTTTGTAGGCTTCTTCTTGGTCTGTTTCTTTTTCTTATCCATTCCCTTTGCCATGTCGTTTTCCTTTCATGTTTGATGTTTTATTTGCTTTCAAATATTGGGTTCGAAAAGATGAACCTAACCTCATGACTCAGAATATTCTTAAGTACAGCAACTATTCGCGAAAGGCAACCAGCCCTGGAAATGTTAAAGTACCGTTTTCGCATTAGATGTTGATTCATCCTGCGATGACATGCCGGATGCGGACACGCATGTCCGGTGTTGTGGGTAGGGCGGGAGAGAAACCCGCCCTTACCTGATCATAATTTGTCGAAAGCTGCGTGGAATCTTATTGTACCCGCTTTATTCTTTAACGAGCCATCGCTTAGTTCCAAAACCATAAATACTTCGTCAGGAACCTCATATTCTGACTTTATCCGATAGTCAACTGAAGGCACAAATCCAAATTTGGGATAATACTCAGGATGCCCAAGAACAACGAGAGCATCACACCCATGTGCTTTGCAACGTTCTATACCGACTTTTACCAATTGAGAACCAACGCCTTTTCTCTGATATTTGACAACCACTGCCATTGGCGCCAACCCCATCACCCTAACATCCGACTTGTCACCGATTAAGTCAACAGGCGTAAAAAGAATATGACCTATAATATCTTCTCCTTCCTCTGCAACCAGGGAAATATAAGAAGTCCCACTGTTTCTAAGATCATTTACTAAATTTGCTTCACCTTCTGTCTCAAAGGCTTCCGCATTAACTTTCCATACTTTCTGAATGTCCGAATCTTCTTCTTCGCGAATATTCATTTTTGTTCACCCCGATTTTATAACAAGAGCTTCACTGGTTGCGGGCTTTTGGAGCACTGAAGCTTCGAATAGACTAAAATTCAATCAATGGGAGAAACTCAGAAACCACGCCAGCGCTCCACAATCAAGTGCAAGCAAAGTGTACGCCCGGCATGGGTATGAACTAATGGGGTGCAAGTCCCTCGTAAGTGAACCTCTGTATGTTAAACGTACAGCAATTACTGGCAAAAGGCAACTGCAAAGCCGCGAAGCTTTGTGGGGAGGAAGTCTGTAGCAAAGCAGTGTGCCGACGAACCAACCTACTTTGGCTAGTCGGATGTCCGCATCCGGGCCAAATGAGTCCCTTGTAAGTGAACCTCTGTATGATTAAACGTCCAGCAATTACTAGTAAAGGGCAACTGCGGAGCCGCGAGGCCTGCAGGAAGGAAGCCTGTTACAAAGCAGTGAGCCAGAACCTGCCCTGAGCACGGCCGAGTGGGTCAGCTGACGCCATAGTAGCCGAACGTCTGGTTTAATTGTCGGGACATGGTGAAGGGCCGAGCATCGCGGTTAAGTAGGAGCATTGTCACGCTCGTCTTGCGACATTTATGCCCGACCGGGCTCAGTCGTGAGCGGCGCGGCGACAACCGCCAGCCTTGTAAATGTGAAAGAACTTTCTCGCATTTGATGTTGATTCATCCTGCGGTGAAACGCCGGATGCGGACCCGCATGTCCGGTGTGTGGTCAGGGCGGGAGAGATACCCGCCCTGACCCGATTATGCCATTGAATAAGGAACATGAGTTCGCAGTAGTCATACGCCAGAAATCACTTCACTAACAGCATCCTTTTGGTGTCTGCAACCTCACCAAACCGAACCGTGTACAGATAAATCCCTGAAGGAACCCGAAAGCCCTTCTCATCTTTACCGTCCCAACTGATCTCATAAGAGCCCGGCGGGCGGGTGTCATCCAAAAGGACCTGCACTACTTGGCCCCTGATATTGGAGATTGAAACTCGCGTTCTCACTGCACCACCACCGCTTGCGTGTATGTCAAACGGAATTCGCGTTTCCGGATTAAAGGGATTGGGGTAGTTTTGATAAAGTTTAAAATCCTCGGGAACAGACCCAACGGCAATTATATCTTCAATGGCTAACACAATTTCCTCTGAAGTCACCGACGCGTAGCCGTCGCCACTGCCGCCAAGGTATTGGCCATGCAAGTTCGCATGGGCCAAGCACAAAAGGACGCTCGCAAGCAAGATTATTCTGGTAAATTTCATGGTTTGTTCCTCCGTTAAGATTGTTTGACATAAACTGAAACCGTTTACCCCTTAAGGCGTGGACCGAACGCAACGGAAACCAATGACGTCACCGCGACCGGCAAAGTCGCTGGTCGCTTGGAAGCGGTTTCCGACGAGCACAGCAAGACTCATGAAGTCCCAGGCGCCGCCGCGTGCCCCCCCACCTAATGCGTTCATCACTTCTCCGCCGGCAAAGCCTGGCCAGTCATTATTCGTAGCGTTGCCATTGGCTGATAAGCTACCGTCGCCCACTGTGCCGGTAAAACTTCGCCCTGCCGAATGCCCTATGGTGACAGCGCGCTCCCACAAATTACCGCTCAGTTCCATAATGCCATAAAACGATGCACCGGCCTGCTCGCGCGTGCTCGAGCTGGTAGCAAAACACCCACCCCGCATGGGACCCTGAACACTGGCTATATCACCATTCACGCAATTCGCGCCGGCATTACCGGGGACTTCATTGTCGGCACCGTCATTGCTGATGCCGGTCGCCGCCGTGATATTGGTACTGCCCCAGGCAAATTCATTTGCAACCGGCGCCTGGGTGCCGCGACAAGCTTTTTCGAACTCCAGTTCTGTCATCGGCCTCAGTCCCGCCCAGTCGGCATAGGCGGCACCATCCATCCAGCTCAGGTAGCTGCAGGCCACAAACGGTTTGGCGGCAGAAAAATTGGGATGGCTGCCGGTGATGCTGTACCTGCCAGACGATGGGTTGACACTTGATTCCGGATTTCTCGTTGCTGCATGCGTGCTGGTGAGCGTGTTGAGAAAGTCGGCGTACTGCCCCTGGGTTATCTCGTACTTCATGCAGTAAAAGGCGCTGAAACCATTGGGCCACGAAGGATTGTCTGCCGCGATCTGCCCCGTGGGAAAGCCGCCCGCCATCGTGGCGTCAGCCGTATTGATGGTTGTCAAAGTGAATTCGTTTGGCCCGGTACCGCCACTGCCTGCAGCAAATGCAGCCTCGGGCACCAGGACCATTTCAATGGCAAAGACTTTTACCTGCACCACAGCGTCATCCGCCACGCCGTCGGCGCCATAGTTCCATCTGAGCTGAATGGGACTGAAGTTGACAGTCCCGGCGCCATTCGCGTCGCGGTAGATGAAAACGCCCCGGGCGTCACCAGGTGTATCGATGGTGGTGCCGGCGGGTGACGTGTGTCCCGTCGTGCTAAGTGAGGCATGCATCCAGGTGCTGCCGTCGTCCAATGAAAATTTTGCAAACACCCAGGCGGCGTCCCAATTTACATCGTTACGCCACGAGTTCTCCCAGGTGAGGTCGAATTGCACCATAGTAAGTTTGTCTGTGGTATTTGGCACACCTAGACCGAGGTTGCTGACTGCAACGTTATTGGCGAACGCGGTTTGTACCAGAAACAGGCTTGTCGTAAACAGTGCGAGGACGCTTAACAGTTTTCTCATGGGTTTCCCTCCTTCTTGTATTCTAAACTTCTATTACCTTGTTAACTGTCTTTGATTGCGGCACAACAGAGGCATCAAAACATGGACTACAAATAGGCTAGCCACTTTTCTACTCTATGTCAAATAGCCCTCTTGGTGTGATCTGATATCCATTGTCAGCTGGTGTATCGTAAGTAAACTGGGTTGCAACACCCGTCAAATTAAATACGCCGCTCGGCGTAACACTGCCGTCGATATCGTACTCGCTATCGATAAAAACGTCTGCGGTATCACCTTTAGAATCAACGACTCTAATAAGTCTCCACCAACCTTGGGGTGGGAATTGATCGCCATCAACTATCCTTACATTTTTCAACACTACCAGTTTCCCCTCATTTTTTTCCCCAACTTGATCCGCCAAATGTGCGGCATGGATCTTTTTGGGTTTCTTGAGCTTTCTCGTGCCAACAATTTGAAGATCGCTGGCAGACTCAAGACGAATGACAGTGCTTCCCCTGAATTGCATAATCACACCCGTTACCACGACTTCGTCCCCCATTTCCAAAACCGGTGATATTCCTGGGAAGGCAAAAAATTCAATGCCCGCCGAGTTGTCCTGAATAAAGTGACTTTCACCTTGAGTAATTGGGTTCCGAAAATTAGGAGTCGTGATCACCCCCTGGATGGTGACGGTTTCGCCCATGAAATCCGGAATGAAATCGCGAGGATTGTCAGCCCTGGCCAAGGCAATGGGCATGGTGTGATTAGAACTCTTCTTGTTCAGGGACAACATCGACCCTTCATCCAGGTCTTGGCTCTCAGCCTCGGTCGGTAAGTTTGTTTCACAGCCGAGAAGAAATAGAGTGGCAATCGAAAAGAGTAGGATTGCCCAGCGGTGTACTTTGTTTTTTTGCATAATACTTCTCTCCTTATATTGTTTGAAGTTTCACTAAGCGGCTGTCTGCCTCTTAGTAAGATATGGCACCACATCTACGCGAAAACAATGCCACAAAACGGGGATGTACTTAAGGAGTCTCTAAGCTATGCAATTACAATAGCTTGTAAAGCAGGGATCCTCTATCTAGAATTTTAGTTTTGAACAAGAAAAATTCGCAAGGAATTGAGGGTTTTAAATGAAGTTTTGTTTTTATTGGGTTTATGCTCGCAAGAAATTTGGGGACTTGCGATAAGAGATGAGATTGTATCTTATGGGGACTATTCTGTTTTGCGTGAAATACCCAGCTTGCCCATTTTATAGCGTAATGTCTGTTCAGAAGTTTTCAAGATTCGTGCAGTTTTCGATTGATTCCAATTGTTAGCAATAAGAGCATCGTGGATTAGCTGCTTTTCATATTCAGAAAGGCTTTCGCTTAATGGTCGGATGATTTTATGTGAAGGCAAGATTGATTCATATTCTTTCAGTTCCTTTCTTAGGTCAACGGGCAGCATACTGCTTTTAATAGTAGTGACATTGGGCCCGGCCAAAGCAACAAGTCGCTCTACAAAATTTTCCAATTCACGAATGTTACCAGCCCAATGACGATGCTGCATAAGATCATGAATCTCCTCGTGAAATGACTCGATCTCTTTGTCCTGCTGAGTTGAAAACTTTTGAAGAAAATGATTCGCCAGCATAGGGATATCCTCCTGGCGTTCATTCAATGATGGCACTTGTAAGGGATAGACATGCAGACGATAAAATAAGTCTTCCCGAAATTTCTGGCCATTTACTAATTCTTTGAGTGATTTGCTGCAAGCTGAAATTATTCGTACATTAGTTTGCCTGGTTTTATTACTTCCCAACGGGCGAATTTCTCCTGTTTGTAAAACCCTCATCAGTTTTGTTTGCATATCCAAAGGCAGGTTAGCAATCTCATCCATAAAAAACGTACCCTGATCGGCCTCTTCGAACAAACCTCTACGATCTGTTGCGGCTCCGCTGAAGGCCCCCTTAACATGGCCAAATAGCTCACTTTCTATCAAGTTATCCGGGATTGCTCCACAATCAATGGCCACAAATGGATGATCACAACGACTGCTAAATTGATGAATGGCCCTGGCCACCATTTCTTTACCTGTACCACTTTCTCCTTCTAATATTACGCGAACATCACAGCTGGCTGCTGATTCCACGGCTTTGAGCAAAGCAACGAAATTTTCACTCTTACCAATCATTCCCAATGCTTCATATTTCAATAGTAACGATTTTTGCGGGATAGGTGACTCAAAATACTCCCTTACATTTTGTGCATTGCGCAAAAAAGGTGCTACTACTGCAGCTAGTTTTTCAAGGTATTCAAGAGATAAATCCAGGTTCTTATCTTTACTATCAATGTTAAAAATTAACAAGGTTGCAAAAAGAATATTTTCGCTAAACAAAGGAACACCCAACACAGTTTCAATGGTTATATTTTTAAAAAGATTTTTAGAAAAGCGTTTGTCGTTTTTAATATTTTCACTTTTAAATGAGTGCTTATTCTTAATTATCCAACCACTTACATGAGTATGTAGTCCATTAAAATCTGGTTGCTTCCCTTTGCCAGCTTCTTTAAAAATAGTTTTAACAGTTTGCCGTGTTCTGGGATTTATCATCATCAGGATAGCATTTTGCGCGTCCAGCAAACTGGACGCCTTTTGAGATACCAGCCTTAGTATTTCCTGGTAATCGTTTTGCTGGCCAAGAATGGCGGCCAGTTCGATAAGTCTTTCTAGTTTTTGTTTATCTTGTGTTACGGTTTGATTCATGATTTTTAAAATTGTTTTTATGTTTGACTGTCTTTCAACTCATTTTTAAAAATAGTCTACTTGAAATTCTCGAGCAGGAATAAATCACTTCCACTACGGTCTCTCAGACCATATAGCAGGTAACGGCGATCCGGCGAAACTGTAATCCCATAATCCTCATTTCTCTCTAATTTGGCAACGGCCTTAGTCTTTCCAGTATCAAAATTGAAAAACTTTATATCTCTATATAAAACAAAATAGATGCCGTTTTCTACCGGGAAGAACTTCCGCCAACCTTTAAATTGTTCAACTACTTGTTGCTCCTTCTCTCCATTTACGGTAACTTCCCATATACTTGTTGGATAAGAACGATCTTTTGCATAATAGATAGTTTGACCATCCGGTGATTCCAACGGCGCTAAACCACCATTTTGTGTCAATTGTTTTAGGCCGCTGCCATCAGGTTTAATTTTCCACACTTGACTTTTGCCTGTACGATGTGACGCAAAATATATCCATTCGCCATCTCTTGACCATGCAGCAAGCCAGTCAACATCCGGATGAGTTGTTAATCGCCTTGGATTGCCCCCTTCAACATTTACAATATAAAGATCCTGTTTTCTTTCAAAGATTGTATCAAATACAATAAATTCACCATCGGGCGACCAGGAAGGTCCATTCGTGAATGTCTTTTCCAGAGAAGTCACCTGAAAAATATTTGAACCATTACTGTCACAAATCCATATCTCTTGTATGCCGGAACGATTGGACAAAAATGCGATCTTTAGGCCTTCGGGTGAATATACCGGCTCACCATCGATACCGGTTGAAGAAATGAGCCTGTCAGCTGGATGATCTGTAATTGATGTATCCGTTAATGACATACGCCAGATATTTACTTCATTTTGACCTTGTCTGTAAACCAGGCGATTGCCCTGTGGGGAAATGGCAATGTCTGCAATTTTATTTCCAGGCAAAACTTGTGTTGGATTTGATGGATCGGATCTGGAAATCCGCCAGAGATTGTCACTACTGTATATGATTTCCGTGTCATCATTATTAAATCCTGTGCCGTCTATATAATGTTCGGGAGAAATTATTCGTTTTGGTTTATCCACAGGTTCCAAGTCAGAACTTAAATCAAGCGCATATAGTGCACATTTTAACCACGTTGTCATTCTGCTAAATACTATGGATTTGCCATCTTTAGAAAAAGAAGCACAGAAATCACCACCAGTGGATGAAATGCTATCGGGAAAAGTTAAGCGCCTTTTTTCGCCGGTCTCCAGCGATACAAGAAACAAACCCAGAGGTTCATCGGCCGAACTTTTATCACTTACTACCAGCCACTTTCCATCCGGGTGCCAGGCAATTTTATTGTATCTGTGTAGATAACCATAATTCGGAGGATATACTTCAGTTACTTTTCGCCCCTGTCCACCAATAGATGGCACTATATATATGGATGTTTTTTCTCTCGACTCTTCTCTCTGGAAAGCAATCCTCGATCCATCGGGTGACCATGATGGCCTAAAATCTGCCTTTGAATCTGTTGTAAGTCGTGAAATAGATTCCGTACCGATCAATCTGACATAAATATCATAGTTATCTTCCTGTTTGCCATTCCATGTAAAGGCTACCTGGTTGCCATCCGGGGAAAAACTTGGATGCGCTTCAATACCTATTAAACTCGTAAGTGGCTTTATCTGCAGAGGTGTATATCTCATATCATTTGATTGGCCAAGAAAGAGCCACATCAATCCGAGAACACTGAACAAAATTACTGCAGCTGCTAAAAGAAATAGGGATTTGTGCTGCTTGAAATGCTGATTAGAATTAGGATGAGAAGAAGGTATACTTATTCCTTCTCTTAGGGCCTGCAGATCTGCCTGCATATTTTCAACATTAGGGTATCGCTCATCAAGATTCTTTGCCAAAGATTTTGTAATTATTTCTTGTAAGGGAAGCGATAAATCAATACCCGAAGCAGAGATTGACTCAAATTCAGTATTAACAATCGAGTAAATTATAGCGGCTTGAGCCTGTAAATAATTCTGTGTAAATTGATTTATTGAAGTTTCATTCTATCGGGATACAGGATATCAAATTGGTTGATTGCTTGTCCCCAATCTCTGATTGGCATGCTCCATTTTTTTGAGATATTTCTAAGTGCGAGAA
>JAJDAD010000009.1 GCA_029262055.1 Candidatus Zhuqueibacterota bacterium | reverse complement strand
GAGAACGTAACCGACAACTTCGAACGCACCGACCTGGGCGGCAACTGGGACGCCGATCCTGAGTTTATCTTGCAGGGCGGAGATCTGGTCAATTCTGCCACAACCGGTGCGGGCAACTGGGAATATATGGCTACCTTCCTGGGAACCAAAAACCCGAGCAGCGTAGGAGTCACCTGGGCTGATGATGCCGATGTACTAGGGTTGGACCAGGGCGGGCTGGCTCTGCTCCTCGATGCTCCAAGCCAGAACGCTTCCGGCTATCTTGCCTGGATTTCACCGAGTGATAACGAGTTGCGTTTGTGGACAATTACCAACGGTTCTGCCGGCGCCGATCTGCTCACAGCCAACCCGACCAATATTACGGCGGCTCCGGGTCCCGGTTCCGCGTTTCGGGTGGACATGACCGTGGGTGTTACTGAACTGCAGTTCGATTATTTTGTAAATAATCAATTCGCCGGGACCATAACAGTTCCTAATCCCGGCCTGGCCGGGGAGTTGTACTCGGGTGTCCTTCTGCGGCACGACCGCCACAATGATGTCGCGGAATTTGTGGTATCGAAGACCGGGGATGTCACTGCACCGGATGCTGTTTCAGATCTCGCAGTCGGCACTCCGCAAGCAACGTCTGTCCCCCTGACCTGGACCAGTACCGGCGATGACGGACAAATCGGGGTAGCCAGTCAGTTCGACATAAGATATTCCACGGATGTAATCGCTGCCGGCAACTTTGCGGCGGCGGCTCAGGTGGGCAATCCCCCCAACCCTGAACTGGCCGGCACAGTACAGAGCATGACGGTTTCCGGCCTGCAGCCCGGCACTACCCACTACTTTGCCATGAAAGTAATCGACGACCACGGCAACACGTCTGGCATTTCCAATGTCGTCAGCGCCACTACGGAGGCCGCTAACATTTTTGTCGACAACTTTAACCGGACCACGGGGCTGGGCGCTAACTGGAGTGCCGATTCATACGACATCGTTCAAAACCGGTTGAGCAACGCGGCTGGCGATGGCGCATGGGACGACATCGCAGTCTTGAATGCCCGAAAAAACCCTATCGAAGTATCGTTCGAGTTTGGCCCTAATGCCGATATCGACGGCCTAGACCAGGCCGGCTTCGTTGTCGTTTTTGGCTCGGCCAGCACCAGCTCCGACGGCTATGCCATTACCAGAAGAACCGCTGCCAATGAAATCCGGTTGTGGCGTCTGGTCGCCGGCGAGTTGGTAAGCGTAATCGATAAAAATCAATCTCCTGCACTCGGAGCGCCGCAGCCCGGTGACGCGGTCAAAGTAGTCATCTCATCCGATGCATTCTCAAATAGATTTGACTTCTATATCAACGATTTGCTTGATGGGCAGGTTGAAGACACCGGCTTTGAGCATGACCTATCACAGGACAATTGGACTGGTGTCACCTTGCGCAGCAGCCTGAATAACGACATCGACAACTTCTCCGTCTTGATGGAACTGGGCGCGCCGGCAACCCTCAGCAAAGTTAGTGGTGACGCACAGGTGGATACGGTTGCCCAGCTTCTGGATTTCCCGGTCGTCGTCCGGGTCGCAGACGAAAACGGCAGTCCCGTACCCGGTGTCAACGTCGACTTTGAAGTAAGCGCCGGCGGTGGCTCCGTCGATGTTACGGCGCCATCTGGCGACATCGTTATTGAGGCCGAGTCAGGGGTGTTAACCGCCCCCATGGCTAAAGAGGCAGACGCCGCTGCCTCAAATGGTGAGTTCATACACGTTCCCGATGGCAATGGCGATAATAGCGGCGGCGCGGCTGAATACATGCTAAATATTGACCAAGGCGGGGAGTACGTGATCTGGGGCCGGGCAATCTATCCCAATGCAAGCTCCGATGTCTTCCGGGTAGTTGTCGGAGGAGACACCTCGGTTTGGGATGTCGGCCAAAGACAGCACGAGAGCGACTGGCATTGGGACCAGGTATCTGCCCGCGGTACCGGCAAGGCACGCTCTCCCCAGTTTGATCCAGCCGTGTTTACTTTGACCTCGGGGGTGCATACGATAAAGCTTCTGGGTTCGAAGGATGGCACTAAACTCGACCAGTTGGTGGTGGCCGCTGTCGGTTCCGGTTTTGAACCACCGGCCAACCAGGACCCGATTACCCCGTCGGGTCTCTTTACAGACAGCAATGGCGAGGCTTCTGTGCGCTGGTCACTCGGAACCATCGCAGGCAGCAACGCCCTCAGAGTTTTTGCCACCAGCCTGCCCGAGCTGATTTGCACCGCGAATGCACTGCCTGCCCGAGTCGATAGTATCGAAAAAATCTCTGGCGACAATCTGTCTGGCACGCCCGGACAACCCTTGTCACAACCTTTTGTTGTGCAGTTACGGGACAGGTTCGGGAATCCTACTCCTGATGTTAATATGGATTTTACCCTCTTACCGCCATCCAACGGGTCATTGAGTGTAGAGAATACGATGAGTGATGGTCTGGGTGGCGCCAGCTCCTTACTGACACTGGCCACTAACACTAGCGCGAACCAGATTCAGGTGACTGCTGACGGCTACACCGGAGCAGATGTAATCTTCACCTCTACTGCAGAGGTTGGCGCTCCCGACCGAATTCAAATCGTTGCCGGCAACAACCAAACAGGGTCTGCGGCCCGGGCTCTCGCAGCACCGGTGCAAGTTCAGGTGGTAGATGCGAACAATTTCGGCATCACAGATTTTTCAGTCGTCTTTTCAGTTGCGTCCGGAGGGGGCAACATCGACGGCAGCGCCCAGCAGACAGTTGTGACAAACTCGGCCGGAATCGCTGAAATAACTCCTGTTTTGGGACCCGATCCCGGTACAGTCAATGAGTTTCTGGCAACCGCGGAAGGCCTGACAAACAGCCCATTGTCCCTGGTCGCAAACTCAGCCGCGCCCGAAGAGGTACAGGCGCTCTCGCCCCCGGTACAAACCGGAGTGGCCAGTCTGCCTTTATCTGACTCGGTTGCCGTCAAGGTTTTGGATGAACTGGGGGGTGCGCTGGCAGGCTATGAAGTTACATTCGCGGTAACAGCAGGAAGTGGGTTGATAAACAAGCGCTCATCCGTAACCATCACCACCGGCACAGACGGCGTTGCAAGAGGAGAATGGCGCATGGGCCCGGATGCCGGTGCGAACAGGCTGCGTGCAACCTCCGTGTACCAGGGCACTGGCTTGAACAATTCCCCCCTCGATTTTACGGCAAATACGACCGCCGGTCCGGCAGAGAACATTGCCATCATTTCCGGCAACAATCAATCAGGATTGATTGGACAGCCGCTTGCGGCACCTTTTGTGGTCAGTGTCACCGGCAACGGCAACGTGCCGGTTGCCAACTGGCCTGTCTACTTCTTAGTGACTGACGGCGGTGGTGCGGTGAATCCTGATACCACCTATACTGATGACAATGGTCGAGCCCAGGCCACCCTCACACTGGGGAATTCACCTGGCGCCAACAACAACCGGGTGACAGCCACGGCGCCGCAATCAGGTTCGGTCAATTTCGTCGCGTCCGGGAACACCACAACTGCTTCAACGCTGACGCTCGTCTCGGGCGGCAACCAGTCGCCGGCACGTGCAGGCACTGCTCTCCCGGAACAGATTCAGGTCAAAGTCACCGATGACGATGGCAATGCCGTAGAAGGCCTCTCTGTCACGTTCAGGATCAACACCGGTGGTGGCAGCATAAACGGGAAAGCCCCACAGGACACAGTCACGTCTATCGAGAGCGACAGCAACGGCTTTGCGACCGTAACCTGGTATCTCGGCGGGACCGTCGGACCGAACAACCAGCGCCTCGACGTAAGTGCACTCAACGGATCCGGCCACTTGAACGGGTCGCCCATAACAGTGTCTGCAACCGCTTTGCCGGGACTGCCGGATCCGGACGCATCCGGGATTCTATCAGACAAAACACAAGTCGATGCCAATGGTCGGGACCACGCAACGATCACGATCACGGTGCGAGACAAGTTCGGCAATCCTGTTTCCGGCCAGGCAGTGACGATCCTCTCCAATGGGACCGACATCATCTCGCAACCGGACGACACCACTGGCCTGGACGGCCGGGCAATTGGGACAATCGCTTCCCTCAATCCGGGAGAACGGGAGATTGCCAGCCGCGTAAATGGCTCTGTGGACCTTACCGCCACAGTGAATCTGCTTTTCACAGACCCAAACCCCGTTGCCCTCTCGTCTTTTAGTTTGAACTACAAAGGCTTCGCAGGGGTAGAGATCGTTTGGCAAACTGGGCGTGAAGTGGGCAATGTCGGCTTTGACGTATTGCGCAGCCTGAACGCCGAAAACAGCTTTGAGAAGATAAATACTGAATTGATTCCGTCCAGCTTGACCCACGACTACAAGTTTGTCGACAACTCGATCGAAGTCGGCCGGACCTACTACTACAAACTGGAAGACATCGCGGTCAACGGCGCCCGGGAGCAGCACGGCCCGATTTCAGTCTTCATAACCGTGCCTGAAGATTTTGTACTCAATCAGAACTATCCGAATCCGTTCAACCCGAGTACGACCATCACGTTTGCCCTGCCCGAGCCGACTGAAGTCAAGGTCGCCATTTACAACCTGCAAGGTCAATTGGTGACAACCTTGACTTCCGGGCCCATGCAGGCCGGCCATCACCAAATAGTCTGGTCCGGCAAAGACACCAACGGCCTCCCCGTTTCCAGCGGAACCTACCTGTATCGCATCCAAGCCGGAGAGTTCGTCTTAACCAGAAGACTTCTGTTGCTCAAGTAACCCGGGCACCCCGACACGATTACTCGGAACAATCCGGGCCGGAAACTCGGCCCGGAAAGCCCTCTCTCCCTTCTCTTCGCGACAACAACCTTTGGGGTCCCGCCCCGGATCACCAAGGGTTGCATCGAGGCTGCACAAGCAGATAGAGCCTACTCCGCCTGAAAGTGGATTCGTGAACCGTCGGCAGGAATTTCGTTGAAAACTTGCTCAAATAGTCGTATAACCTACCTATGCCTCCACAAACCCGCAATGAAAACGCGCTTCGCAAAATCCTGTTAGTTTTCAATCCCAGAGCCGCACACGGCCGCGCCCGAAAGTTGCTACCCGAAATCCGCAAACACTTCGAGGAGCATCAGCTTGCAGTTGAAGTTCGCTTCACGGAATATCGGTCGCATGGTACAGAAATCGTCGCCAATGCGGATTTTGCGCAATTTGACGGAGTGGTAGCGGCAGGAGGCGACGGTACGGTCTTCGAGATGATCAACGGCTATTTTCGGAATCAATCTCCAAAGAGGATTCCCATCGGAGTTGTGCCGATCGGCACCGGCAACGCGTTCGCCCGCGATCTGGATCTCCAGTCGGACGACTGGCAAAAGGCCATCGACTTCATTGGCAGAAACAAGCCCGTCAAGATTGACGTTGCAAGATTTGAGACGGAAGGCAAGGAGCACTACTTCCTAAACATCATTGGGGTAGGATTTGTCACGGATGTGATGGCTACTTCCGTCAAATTGAAGTTCCTGGGGAATCTCGCCTACATCCTCAGCGTGTTCTATCAATTACTCTTCTTGAAAACGCACACCTTTACCGTAACTGTCGATGGAAAAGCCGACCGGGTCGAAGCAATTATGATTGAGATCGCCAACACGCGCTACACCGGTCGTGATTTTTTGATGGCGCCGCAGGCAAAATTTGATGACGGGCTGCTCGACGTGCTGGTTCTCGGCAAGGCCTCCAGATTGCGGCTGCTACGATTGTTCCCGAGTCTGTTCAGCGGTAAACACCTGTCCGCCCCTGAAGTGGAGACCTTTCAAACACCAAAGATCGGCGTTCAAACAGAGCACAGCCGGCTACTCGGCCCGGATGGTGAGCTGTTTGGCTCAACCCCGTTACAGGTCGAGTGCCTGCCACAGGCCGTTGAAATCTTCGCCTAGGATCGTCTGAGATCGCGCTGCAATAGTCTTCTCTACGGCTTTCCACCTTTTCCCTTTCTGCTCGCTTCCTTGCAACGCCCTTCCTGAAACTTTCTTTCCCTAAACAGAGAATCCAATGTGGCTGGTTTCAGCCAGTTGGTGGCAGCCAAGGGAATAATGGCTGACCTCATCACATTCTCAATTGCATGACGGCGGCAAGCGCCAACCATATTTCCTCGTAACACATTGTTTTTACAGATTACTTGCCGATCATTCCTGACGCATAGGATTTGGCACTCGCTTTGCAATACGGAGGAGCAAACGTATTGCTGGGCATCAACAGAACCTTAAAGAATCCCAATGAAACTGGTCCGGAAACTCAGTCTGCAATTTACCCAATGTCGTGAACACGACAGGAATGTCGCTAAAGGCGTGAGCGACCAGTAAGTTACAACTCGACGCAACCAAAATGGCGAGGAGAAATAATGCGGCCTACTGAAATCAAACTGGTGAAAAAGCCAAATATCCTGGTGGTTGAAGATGATAGAGACCAAAGGAAACTGATGGTCCATCTCATACGGGAGTCCCTGTCGTGCGAAATCGTTGAGGCAACAGATGGGCTAGCGGCGCTTACGATGATGCTGCAGGAGAAGTTGATGCCGGATCTGATTCTCCTGGACCTGCTGCTTCCATACCTGGGAGGCGTTGAGTTTCTGTCGATCATTCGCGGCAGATCTGAGTTCGACCATGTTCCTGTTATTGTCTCGACGGCGGTCGCCGAGTCAACCGGGATCCGAGGAGAATTGGGCAACCGGATTCAGGGTTTTCTGGCCAAGCCAATCAATGGCGACAGATTGCTGGAAAAGCTCGTCGGCGCACTGCACCCCATCCTGTTCCGAGTGGATTACCACAACTGAGGTCTTCTGTCAGTAAGCTGCTTTGACTGTGCAGCGAAGCTGTGGACAGAACTCCCTTTTGGCAGGCTGTTGCAGGCCGCAGTTTTGAATCCAAAGGCGTCTTGCCAGAGTCCCACGCGCTCGGCGGGCTGCCTGCGCGCTAGTTTTCTGGAGTTTTCCTACCTGCTTGTGCCCTGTCACCTTTAATAAGACCGTCTAAACCCTCTCCGGACGCCTGACCGAAGGCGTCTGGCATGACACCGAACGCCCATTGCCATTTACCCTCAGCAGTGCGGTGCGACACACCTATCCAACAAATCAAACATGTCCGCGTCAAACTGACCTTCGTGAGTCTTGACTTTCATTAGAACCAACGCCTCGTGCAGCGTGCGTGCCGGGCGGTATGGGCGGGATGAGATGAGCGCATCGAAAGTGTCTGCAATTTGAATCAGCATCGAATAGGGACTGTCCGGTCTCACCCCTTTTGGGTATCCCGTGCCGAGAAGGTTCTCGTGGTGCTCAAGGGCGACCAAAGCATTGGGCCTGGGGTCGCCCATTTGGTAGTAGGTGAGCAGGATGTGGCTGTAAATTGGGTGCTCGTGCAGAATGCTGGTCTCCGTTGCACTGAGAGATCCCTCTTTGGAAAGCAGTCCATCCGGCATGCGATTGATACCAAAATCGTGCGTTAGCGCGCAACTGGCCGCCTCCCTGACCCGATTCGCATCGTCAAAAAGATCCGCTGCCAGCATAGCCACCAGCACTGCGGTAGCAAGTGTATGATCATAGTGGTAGCGCTGGCGCTCCAGCCAAGTCAATTCTTCCGTAACCAAATCGTTGATACTGACTGATCCCAGAACCTCCAGGCCCTTTGCTGTCCTCGCTCCTTGCTGCAGGAAAGCGTACTTGGCTTCTTTGAGCAGGAGGCTCACGTTCATGTTGTGGTAGGTTTCATGAAAGGACTCGAACACGGCTGCCCCTTCAGGCTGAAGTTCTCCTATCCTCCGCAAGCAATCAGGGGTAATCTCTTCTCCCTTCCTCGCAATGACCTGACGGTCAATAGCTGTGATGAAGTCGCTGATGACGAGGAGCTTCTTTTTCCTAAGTAAACCGAGCACGAGTGGTTGCCCTTTCCAGTTTATTAAGACACTGAACCAAGATCGCAGAACAGAGCAAAAGAGCAAGCAAAGTTTTTGTTACATGCGACTGCCGCAGTCACCCCAAATAACCTTTGCTTCCGTCAGACAGACCAATGGCTGAACTCAACCATTTGGTGATTGGCCTCTGCAAAATGGTTGAGGTCAGCAAAACGGCAATGTGCGCTGGGTGTATAAGAGCCGGGCACCAGTGCGCTATCCTACAATCCACAACAATATAAAAAACCGCTACTTAAGACATTTCTTTTGAAATTATTAACAGGCTAAAACATTTGTGGCATTGCCTTTGCGTAAGGACGGCATGAAATGAAGACGCGAATGAACAAAAATATTAAGCGCAGCATCTGCGCAGGAGTCGAGGAGGGACCAATGAAAAACTCAAATAGAATCTCCCTGTTATGAGCCGTGACCATCACAACCGGCGCTCATCATCCACTACCCACTTGCAGTACGGTGGGGCCACTGAACTTGAGACCATTAACGAGGACAACATAATGACTACGCTAATGAAAAAACTACCCCTAATCACTCTCGGCCTGGCGCTGTTCATGAATTTCTTTGGATGCGAATCAAATTCTCCTGTCGCCCCCGAAAGCGGCACTGACACGCTCAAAAAATCGGGTAGCGAAATAACCTTCCTACGATCCAAGGTCGTGCGGCTGCAAAAGAACTTCAACGTTACCAAGACAGTCAAGGCCGAGGTGGGCGGTCTGGTCAAAGTCGGAGACCAACAATCCGGTTTCGCCGGTGTCACCTTTCCCGCGAATAGCCTGGCGGAAGATTTGGATGTGTCGATTAGCTGGGATTCCCAGAAATTTGAGGTTGAATTCGGTCCTCACGGCAGCCAGTTTCTCGCACCGGTCCTTATGCGGATATCTTACAAAGAGGCCGATCTTGCGGCCGCCGGTGTAGCAGAAGAAGACCTGCGGATCTGGTACTACGACGAAACAGACGGTCTCTGGCAGTTGGCGGGTCAAACTGTCAACACCCAGGAAAAATATGTCGAGGGCACCACGACACACTTTTCACGATATGCACTCGGAGGCGAGTGATAGCCTAAAGAACTGAGGACCATATACTCCGCCCCTGGGCTCGGCGTTTTGCGCCGGGCCTTTTTTTTTGCATGCTCTGCGCGGTCACGCCGGCAGTTGTGGCGAGCTTGAAGATGTCAGAGGGAAAGAAGTAACTCAGCACAAAGAGTCCCACGTACGCGTCCCCCGGTGTTGCTAACCTGGGTTCAGCTACGGCTCATAACCCCCGGTAACGGGTCTGCAATCTGACCAGCAGAATCACGGATCCTGCGAGAATGGTCAATCCCACTTTTTTAAGTTCTCTATTTTAAGATGCGGGGCAAGACGACGATAAGTAACCATGAGCTGAAGCTAATAACTGGATGAGTGTGTTGACCGATCTACCGGGAACATTTCCACCCGTCTTTGCCTGTCGCCGGACCGAGCTGAAATCGCTGCGCGATGCCCTACATGCTGCACAACAAGGAGCAGGCAGCTTCACAGTCGTGTGTGGCGAAGCCGGCATTGGCAAATCCGCGCTCATCGAGCAATTTTATCGTGAAAACGAAAGACCGAATGTAGTTTTCATTTCAGCTGAGTTTAAGGAATCTGAAATCTTCGAACCGTATGCGCCTTTCCTGCGAGTACTTGAACGTTTACAGGGCCTGGACAATGGCGCTCAGCAAAGCAAGCCGGAGGAACTCCTTCGATTGACTTTTTCTCCAGACGAGCGAGACACACCGGCCGGTTTCTATTCGTTGCAGTCGCAACTAGGTTTGGCACAGCAGCGTTTGCGGGCAGCCATTATAGGCAAGACAAAAAGGACTACGGTTGTTCTGCAGCTGGTCAATCTGCACCTGGCCCCATTGACGAGCTGGCGATTTATCCACTACCTGGCTGAAAGCCTTAGCGACCACGGGCTTTTGCTCCTCGCTTCGCTTCGATTAGACAAAAAACTTGTAGAGAGTTCCGGCAAGGCAACTTATATCGACGTTCTGCAAAGGATGAACCGGGAGCAATTATATAAAAAAATCAATCTTAGGCGATTCGAGCTTCGCCAAACCCGGCGCATGATTAAGAAGATTCTCCCGTACAGCGATCTCCCCAGTCACTTCATCCCTGACTTACACGATCTAAGTCAGGGAATCCCGGGAAAACTTCTCAGGTGCCTGCATTCTCTGCTTGCGTCAAAGCTCCTGTTTCAGGAAAACCAAATCTGGTTTTGTCAGGAAAATATCGACAGGGATCTTCTGCAGGTCCTTATCCAGGACGAGCAAGACGCCGACGAGACTCCGGATATGGACGTACTTAGCCAGGCTCAGCTGGAATTGCTCAACTATGCCGCGCTCATGGGGGAGGCATTCGGACATCAAACGCTGGCAAGTGTGACGGGACGTTCGCGAGTTTCTATTATCAAGGATCTCGTCACATTTGTAAACAGAAAGGTCCTCGTAAGCACGGAGGACGAACGCTATCGTTTTAGTCATTCCGGACTGCGGGCTGCAATCGCCGCCAGAATCCCGGAATCGGAACGCTTGTCCCGCCATCAACAGGTTGCAGCAGTCGTTGAAGCTGCAACATACTTGACGGCGGCGCAGCGCACATATTGCCTGGCGCATCACTACTCGAACACACCCGATCATGCTGCAGCCTTCAAATATCTACGTCAGGCGGGCGATAACGCAATCAAAAATTTCGCATTTTGGGAGGCTACGGATTTTTATGAACGCGCGGTCCGGCTGGCGAAGTCCTATCCTGAACAATTCGACGCGGACACCAAGGTCGAGCTATTGATTTCCACTTCATGGCTCAATCGTGTTTTGGGATTTTGGGATGCAAGCATTGAGAATTGCCGGGAAGCACTAGGCGATTGTGAGGCGCTTACAAACCCCAGATTGAAGAACCATGTCTTGCTGCAGCAGGGTCTGACCTTCTTCAGAAAGAACAACTGGGCGCAAGCGGAATCCTCCCTTCTGCAATGCCTAAAGGACCAAGAGAATCTGAGCCAGTTTGATCAGGCACTGGTTCACTACGGTCTTGGGAATATTCAATTCGAACTTTCAGACTTTCAAAAGGCGTCGGATCATTATGAAGCCGCTCTGGAATTTGCTGAGCAACCCGAAGCCAAGCAACTTATCGCCAACCTCTACAATAACATGGGCGCGCTCAAAAGTGCACAGGGCCGGCGCATGCAGGCCATAGCCTTTTATAGCAAAAGTATTCCAGTTTTCGAGAACCTGGGGGATAACCTGGGTCTGGCACGAGTGTACCATAACATCGGGATGACCCATGCGGACGAGCAGGAGTGGCAGAAAGCAAACGAGTTCTGTGGCAAGAGCCTCGGCGTCTCGGATGTCATGGGGTTGACTCCGCTCAAGTCCATTACTTTCCTGAATCGTGCTCTCTGCCTTGCCCGTCTTGGCAATCTTACAGAGGCGTCCGAGTACAACTTTAAAGCCCTGCGCTTGTTGAAAAAGCTGGAGGACGAGCTTGGGCTCGCCGAGCACCATAAAATCCAAGGAATAATAGAGTGTGCACGGGGCAATTGGAAGCAGTCGGCATACAACTTGAAAACCGCCTATGAAAAATATGCGGAAATCGAAAACAAGCTGGGCTGTGCCGAGGCGGAAAACGAGCTGGCACACCTGGCCGTCAGCATGAACGATACACAAGAGGCAAAACGCTGGCTGGAGAAAGCCCTGGCGTCTTACCAGCAACTGCATATCAAGGACAAAGTTGAGGCTATAGCAAAAGAGCTGGCCGAATTTGAAGAATCGGATGCCAGAACGCTCGCAGGCATCGAAACGCAACGAGGAGAGTTTTGATTAAGGATAGCAGCATAGCCATTGATAACTATTTGCAGGAGATGAGTGCGCTTTTCATTGAAGGTTCTGATGGAGCCGGCCTGCATCAAGGTCGCGAAGTTGAATTGATCCGCGCGACCATCAGGAGACTTGCATCCCAGCGCGCGGATAATCGCACCGGTACATTTGCCGACATTGATACCGATTCTCTTGAAAAAGCAAGTGGTCACATCGATCTCGCGCTCCAAGCCTTTCAGAATGCTAAGACCACAACTCTGAGCAAGGTCCAGCATGTTAATTTTATCTTCGTTCTGGGCGAGACCTATGAAAATCTGGCAAATTATGAGGCCGCGCTGAAGAACTACCAGGATGCCCTGGCATTGGCTCAGGGGCTGCAGGACTATTCACGTCAGGGCCAAATTGAGTATCGAATCGCCCGGATCGAATCCGGCAAGGGTAATTGGCAACGAGCGGAAACACTCCTGCTTTCGGCCATCGAAAAGCTGGAAAGCGCCGGCAATCACAGCGAGGCGGTCTTAGGTGAAATCGAACTGGCGAAAATTGCCTACCGCAAAGGTGAGTATGCCACAGCCGAAGACATTTTCGAAGGCGCTTTACATAAAACCGGCCGCATTAGTGACATTCGCAGTAAAGCAGTAGTCAGCAACCATTTGGGAATCATTCGCCGGATGCAAGGCGACCATGATTCGGCCTTCAGGCACTTTCAGAAAGCTCTCATCGACTTTCAGACAATCCAGGACCATCACGGCGCTGCGGAATGCATGAATAATCTCGGAGTTGTACACCTGCACCGGGGCGAGTATGGGCAGTCGGGCTATTATTTCGAAAAAGCCCTGCAGCTTTGCCAGGAGATAGCAAATTTTCCGCTGCTCGCGTTCGTTTACTCCAACAAAGCTGAAATGTACACCAAAACCGGCGATCTACCCATGGCAGTCAACACTTGTGCCCGCGCCCTTGAGACTGTCGTCTCCCTTAGCAATCCAATCGGTATCGCAAAAACCAATGTCCTGCTGGCCCGCATATTTTGGCTCAACGGCAACGTTACCGCGGCCGAGATTTTTTTTAAACAAAGTGCTGGTTTGTATAAACAGTTTAGGGTACCGCTTGGACTGGCCAATTGTTACGAGGCGTACGCCAGAATGCTTGCCGAGCAAGGGCGAACCGCAGAGGCAGATGCCATCGAAACGCAGGCGCAGAGGCTCTACGGCGAACTGCAAGTACTGGATAAGCCGGCAGCGACGAAACTCCCAAGGACAGAGAAGGATACAGTGGATGTGACACCGATTCAGGGATGAATGCAAGTAACGTAGGCGGATTAAGCGAATCCTCATCATGAAAAAAATTAAGCACTATCGGCTGGGTGAAAAATTGGGAACCGGGGGAATGGGCGAAGTCTATAGGGGCTTCGACACGACTCTTGAACGAGATGTCGCGGTAAAAATCATGCATCGCCACCTCATGGATGACGAGGCCAATGATGCCCGTTTCATGCGTGAGGCAAGGCTGCTCGCAAGATCAGTGCATCCGAATATCGTGACCATCCATGAAATAGGGAAGGTCAAACTGGGCCGCTATATCGTGATGGAATTCGTTGAAGGACTGCCCCTCACAACCATAGTGCGGCGGGAAGAAATAATGAGCC
The DNA here is from genome assembly GCA_029262055.1 of Candidatus Zhuqueibacterota bacterium. Classification (GTDB taxonomy): domain Bacteria; phylum Zhuqueibacterota; class Zhuqueibacteria; order Oceanimicrobiales; family Oceanimicrobiaceae; genus JAJDAD01. The sequence continues at coordinate 91,516 of JAJDAD010000009.1, read as the reverse complement.
CGGAACGTGCCATTGACTTCAGCCAACAGGTCCTCAGCGCCCTGCAACACGCCCATAACTTTGAAATCATCCACCGTGACATCAAGTCCGAAAATATTCTCGTCACGACACAGGATCTCGTAAAAGTCCTCGATTTCGGGGTCGCAAAAACTCTGGCCAAACAGGGCCTGACCATGGCCGGAGACGTGGTAGGGACCGTTCAGTACATGGCCCCTGAACAATTGTTGGGTGAAGCCGTGGACACCCGCTGTGACATCTATGCGGCGGGTATCGTGTTGTACGAGATGTTGACGGGTAGGCTACCGTTTACGAGCGACTCCCCCGCAGCGATCCTCTATAATCAGTTGAATGAAGATCCAATTCCACCCTCACATTACAACTCCCAGGTCAAGAGTGCCCTGGATGATGTTGTCCTGAAGGCAATCGACAAACAGAAGGAAGAAAGGTGGCATTCAGCAGATGAGTTTGCGGAGGCTCTGCGCTCGGTGAGCCAGCAGACACGGACGCCGCAGGTCAACATCGACGGATTGCTCGATTCCGAAAATAACCTGGACGAAGAAAGACAAAACCTCCCCGGTGGGCGCCCGGTATTCATCGGTCGTCGGCCTGAGCTAAAAAAGCTGGTAAGCTTGTACCAGAAAGCAAAGCAGGGCGTTGGCCAGACGGTCATTCTAATGGGAGAAGCCGGGGTTGGCAAGAGCACGCTGGCAAACCGGTTCAAGAAGTATGCTCAGATGAATGGTGCCTGCGTTCTGTACGGGGCATGTTTGTACCAGGAGGGGATGGATGCGTATCTGCCGTACATAGATGCCCTGCGCTCTTTCTTTAGCAGGGACAGCCACAGCTTGCCGGAAGACAAGCGGCAGGAGATGAAGGAAATGGTACGGGAACGAGTGCCCTTTCTGTTGGAATTCAGCGAACGCTTTACGACCAGCTTTGGCGGTCCCATCGGCGGTGGCCCGGAGGCAAGCAGCGATCCCAACCTCAACGAGGGTATCTACCAATTTGTCAAGACGCTGTCAGAGTACCGGCCGGTCTTGCTCATCCTCGATGACATCCAGTGGGCCGACGAAGCGAGCTTGCGTCTGTTCCATTATCTCTCCCGCTACGTAGGCAAGGAAGCCATCCTCATGCTCGGCATAAGCCGGACGGACCGTTATGATCTAAGAAAGCATGGCAAGCCGGGGAAATTGCTTAATACCCTTGCCCGCGTACGTCGCGAAGGCAACTACGTCCAGCTGGACCTGGAAAAGTTCGACAAAGAGAGTTGCACAATGTTGGTCGACAAAAAGTACTCTCCCAATTTGTTTACCGACCGGTTTTATGACTCATTGTTTGATGAGACCAAGGGCAACCCGTTCTTTGTGACAGAGACTCTGAAGCAGTTGCAGGACGACGAAGTAATCTTCCAGGACGAAGGGACATGGCAGAACAAGGATCAAGATTTTAGTCCTGCTGTGCCCGACAGAATCGAAGACATTTTCCTGCGCCGTATCAGTGGTCTGGATGAGCAAGAACAGGAGTTGCTACAGGTTGCTGCCGTACAAGGTTATAAGGTGGACGCCTCTGTTTTAGCCAAAGTACTGGAAGAGAAGAAACTGAAACTCCTCAAAGATTTTCAACGGATTGAGCGCGAATTGCAGATAATATCGAGCAATGAGCACGGCTTTCAGTTCGAACATCCGATGTTGCGCGACTTGCTGTACAACGATATCCCGGCTGCCCTGAGGCGTGAGTACCATCTCATGATAGCCGCCGAGCTACAGGCGATGTACGGAACAGACCTGGGCTCCTATGTTGGCGAGGTCGCTGACCATTTGCGCCGCGGCGGCAATCACTCCGAAGCGACTCCCTTCTTGTACGAAGCGGGTGTGCGTGCATTTACCCTGAATGCTTATCGGGAATCGAGCTTGTTTTTCGAAAACTTCCTCGACTCAATGACCGAGTCCGGTGTCAATTTGCCAGAATCCCTGAATGAAGTGGAGTTGCACGAAAGGCTGGGAGTCTGTTACGAGGAAACCGGTCGCCCGGAGGACAGCCTGGCCGCGTTCAAAACCAGTTTGCGGCTCGCAAAGCAAGCCGACAGCAATTCAGCGGAGGCCAATGCCCTGTTGTCTATCGGCCGAATCCAGGGGAAGCTAGCAGATTGGGATGCATCGCGTAAGAGTTACGAAAGCTGCCTGAGAATCGCCAAGGCAGAAAATCTGGCGGCAATCCTGAGGCGAGCTCTGAACAACCTTGGGCTCATCTATTTCCACAAAGGTGACTACAGCACTGCCGCCACTTATTTTCGGGAAGTGCTCGAAGGCGCTTCGGGTGAAGAGTCGGCCAAAGCAGAAAGGGCACACGCATTGACCAACCTCGGAATTATTGCGAACATCCGCGGGCGGCACGACGAGGCGATGGCGAACTATGAGAGCGCGCTCGAAATCTACGAAACCAAAGAAAAGTGTGAACAGGACCAGGGTCGCATCTACCATAACATCGGAATGACCCTGATGGATAAATGCGAATGGGGCGGTGCAGTCTCGGCGTTTGAGCGCTGCGTGAAACTGGCAGAAGACATAAATGACAGGCCCTTGCGGGCACTGGCCATGATGAATCTGGGAAAAACCTTAGTCAAACAAAACAAGGACCTTGAGCAGGCAAAAAGCTATTCTGAAAAGGCCTTAAAGTTCTTCAAGAGCGCGGACGATACGTTAAATGTCGCTGAGGTCTATCACATTTGGGGGTTAATCTACAGCGCCCGCGAACAATATTCCAAGGCGGAAAAGTTCCTGAAGATGAGCATCGACATCAATGAGAGCCTTGCTTACAAAGAAGGTCTCGCCGAATGTTACAGCGCATATGCCGAGCTTGCCCAAAACAAAAATGACAGTGAGACCGCAAGACAATACTACGAAAACTCACTGTCGCTTTGCACGGAACTGGGGTTAAAATCAAAAGCTAGTGAAATCTTGGAGATTCTTGACCAGATCCTGCCTGAAACGGTGATAGTTGTTGATGACAAAATATCTTCTGGAGTGAAGACGAAAGCCGGAGTCAACAAAAGGTAATTTGCCAGCACAATCTATTTCAAAAAGGAATCAAAAAATGAACATCTGTCCAAGATGTGGAACTGGAGGCGCGAACGGGGACCGGTTTTGTGGATTTTGCGGCTATAATTTGACCGTACAAAACGACAGCGACTTTGTGACGCGTCAGGACTTGAAGGTCCAGGATATCCGTTTCGATTTGGCAATCGTGTACTATAACGAAGGCAAGTATGCGGCGGCCAAGCAGATCTTTGAGAATGTCCTGAAAGAACACCCGGAACACACTCAAGCCCGCGAACTATATGAAAAGTCGCGGAAAGCGTTAGCAGACGCACGCGTTGATGAGCCATGACTTTCCCACAGTAAGCTCGGAGTAGAACAATGACGATTTGTAAGTCCTGCGGTTCGCAGTCACGCACAGCTCATAATTTTTGCACGCAATGTGGCTCAAGGATGAAGCCGGCCAGTGAGATCAAAGCCCGGTTGTCCGTGGTAGAAGGGGAGCCGGAAGGAGCCCTGTTTGTCCTGCGCAACGGGCGCACGACAATCGGACACGACTGTGGCAACATAATTGTTCTGGGTGACGAACATATTTCGAACAAACACGCCTCGATTCTGTACGAGAATGAGATCTTCAAAATTCAGGACCGCCACAGCCGCAATGGTGTTTTTGTAAATGGCGAGAAAGTCACCGAAGCAACGCCGCTATGTGATGGCTGCGTTATCAGGCTCGGCGACACCCTACTCAAATTCGAGCAGCTTTCTCTAGCAAACTGAGTCTTCCAGTCGTGTGCAAGAGCTAAACCGTCAGCTTGTGTTGTGATGAAGCAAGCCAGCTCTCGCCCCCTTCTGCAGGTCAATGATCTTTGCATCGAAATCCTCTCTCCCGCAGCTTGTTTCCCGATAGTCAGGAACGTCTCGTTTGCGCTTCATCCCGAACGGAGTACCGCATTGGTTGGTCCTTCCGGCTCGGGCAAAACCCTCACGGCACTCGCCCTGCTTGGCCTTCTACCAAAGGACGTGAGTCTGGCGGCAGGAGAAATATGGTTTGCTGAGCGAAACCTGTGTGTCGACCCCGGCAAGGCTCTGCGCAGCGTACGGGGTCGCGAAATCAGCATCATATTTCAAGACCCGCAGCCTGCCTTAAATCCGGTCTTTCGTGTGGGCGACCAGATCTTTGATGTTGTTAAGACACACCTCAGTCTTAACTCAACACAAGCAAAAGAGCGCATCCTTGCTCTTTTCGAACGTACAGGCCTCGCCGACCCCGCGCAGGTTTACATGTCTTATCCCCATCAACTCAGCGGCGGCATCGCGCAACGAGTCATGATAGCAATGGCTTTGAGTTGTGGGCCAAAACTCCTTATCGCGGACGAACCGACAACTGCGCTGGACGTCGTGACGCAAATGCAAATCCTGTCATTGCTGCGGAAACTTCAACAGGAACAGAAAATTGCCATGCTTGTCATCAGCCACGATCTGCAGGTCGTACAAATGCTGGCCGAATCACTGCTTGTGATGGAAAATGGGCAAATCGTAGAATCCGGCAATACTGCGGACCTCTTGCGCAATCCGCAAAATCAGTGCACCCGGAGGCTGGTAGATTCCATGCTGGCAATTCCAACTGAGGGCTCTGCAACAGAGCCAGGGCAGGTCGCGATTGCAGCCCCTGCTTAAAGTCAAAAACCTGTGCAAGGAGTACGGTCACAGAAACAGGATGTTCTCCGGCAAAAAAGCTCTCCCGGTCAAGGCATTGCACAATTTCTCACTCGAAATAATGCAAGGGGAATGCCTGGCCGTGGTCGGTGAATCAGGCAGCGGCAAGACCACTCTGGGGCGCTCACTGGTACGACTGGTCAAGCCGGACAGCGGACAAATCTACCATAACGGCCTAGATATTCTGCAAATGTCGGAAAAACAGTTCCGCCACCTGCGGCCGCAACTTCAAATCGTCTTTCAAAACCATGGCACCGCATTCAATCCGCGGCAAACCATCGGTTCCTGTCTGTCTGAGGTTCTTCAGGTACACAGTAGCTTGACCAAGGCTCAAACAACCAGGAGAGTTGATGAACTATTGGATTCCGTTGAGTTGGGTTCGAGCTACCACGCTCGATTTCCACACGAGCTGAGCGGCGGCCAGCGGCAGCGGGTCGCCATAGCGCGAGCCCTGGCCACCGACCCCATTTTTGTGGTAGCTGATGAGCCCACATCCAGCCTGGATGCCGCTACCAAGAGCAGCATCTTAACGCTGCTCAGAAATTTGCAGGCAAATCGCGGCATTACCCTGCTCTTGATCACACACGACCTTGGTGTAGTTTCCCAAATAGCAGACCGCACGGCGGTCTTGTATAAGGGTGAACTGGCTGAGCTTGCGAATGTTACGTCACTGCTCACCTCGCCGGCACATCCCTATACGAGATTGCTGGTGCAAGCGGCCAACCTGACGCCGCAAAAAGTGTATCACCAGCCCGGACCATCCGCGCAAATCCAGGAACCAGAAAACGCCTGCCGCTTTGCAAACAGATGTCCCTCGGTCGGAGCTGTCTGTAGCTCTGAGAAACCGCACCTGCGGGTGATCAATCCCGACCACACGGTCGCCTGTCATTTAGACGGAACCAACCTTGTTGAAGACTCTGAAAGTCGGTGCACTGCAATTGTTGACCGGTGAATGATTTCTATGGCAAGATACTTTCTAAGAAGAACACTGCAATCCGTGATCATCGCCTGGGGCGTGTTGACCATCACGTTTTTCATCATTCACCTGGCGCCCGGGGACCCCACCTCTTTATACATCAGGCCTGACATCGACCCGGAAACCATCAGCAATATTCGCCGACAGATGGGATTGGATCAGGCTCTCTGGCAGCAGTACCTGCTGTGGCTGAAACAGTTCGCCAGCGGTAATTTTGGCATTTCATTCGTCCACAACCGACCGGTTACAGACATTCTGGGTGAAGCCATCCCCAATACCCTGCAACTGACAGGCACCGTCTTTCTGCTGCAGTTGATCCTGGGAATCAACCTTGGCGTTCTGATGGCGCTCAAATATGGCAGTCGTACGGACAAAGCAATCAATGCCATTCTGCTGTTTTTTTACTCTGTCCCCGGATTCTGGCTGGCTTTGATGGCGATTATGGTCTTCTCCCTTAGACTGATGTGGCTGCCGTCAAGTCAAATGCAGTCCCTCAGTCTGGAGGGACAGGGCCTGGTTCTGTTTTGGGATAGACTGCGCCATCTTGTTCTGCCGGCCGCAGTCCTGAGTATCCCGTTCTCCGCATACACCGCCAGATTTGTCAGGAGCAGCCTGGTTGACGTGCTGCAGCAGGATTACATTCGAACCGCCCGCGCATACGGTCTTCGGCCTGCCAGACTTCTGTTTAAATATGCGTTGCGCAATGCCCTGTTACCGACAATTACTCTGTTAGGTCTATACCTGCCTTTCCTGCTGGGCGGAGCCGTCATCACCGAACAAATATTTGCCTGGCCCGGAATCGGCAAGCTGACCATTAATGCTGTTTTTACGCATGACTTTCCGCTCATCCTGGCCAGCACTTTCATCACGGCCATGGCGGTTGTCATTGGCAACCAGATCTCCGACATGCTGTACGCGTTGATTGATCCCCGAATTCGCCTTCTGAATGAGCAAGGATAACTGAACTGTGAATTCTGCGGAACCGGCCATACTTATAGAGTCTATCCCAAACATCATCCCTGAGAAAAAACTCAGAGGGTCGCTAAAACTGGGCCTCCTGTTGATGGTTGTACTAGCTGCCGTGGTCACTCTCGGGCCACTTCTCGTAGAACATTCACCCACCGACCAAGGGGACCTGCTCACAGAACGCTACCTGGCGCCATCGCCGGAACACCCCTTCGGGACTGACAAATTTGCCCGCGATGTCTTCAGTCGTGTGCTCAACGGTGGGCGTATTTCATTGATTATTGCGTTATCCGTCGTTCTACTGTCCATGACTATCGGCCTCGCCTACGGCACAATTGCAGGTTATGCCGGTGGCATCGTGGATGCTTTTATGATGCGATTCCTTGATTTCCTGCTCGCCTTTCCGGCCGTTTTCCTGACCATCACGGTCATCGCTTTGTTTGACATGAATCATTGGTACCTGATTCCCATCCTCAGCCTGACAGGTTGGATGGAGAGCGCTAGAATTGTCCGGGCTGAGACTTTGTCATTAAAAGAGCGGGAGTTCATTCTCGCCACCAAAGCGCTTGGCTATAGTCATGCCCGCATTCTGGTGAAGCATATTATGCCGAACGCTCTCGGTCCGGTAATTGTGGCGGCTACATTCAAGGTTGGCGAAATCATCTTGCTGGAGTCGGCTCTTAGCTTTTTCGGTTTAGGCGTCCAGCCGCCCGACGCCAGCTGGGGCAATATCATTCAGGACGGACGCCATGTTCTGTTTAGGGCCTGGTGGATATCGACTTTCCCGGGCCTCTTTATATTGCTGGCGGTGACCAGCGTCAATCTGGTTGGTGAAAAGTTGCAGTCCCTGTTCACATCCGTGTGGAAATGAATGCCGACAATCTCGCAGCGCAGTTGAGAGATACACACCAATTGTGGTGACTCTCTGAGAACAAAACCGCGGGCCAGGCCGGAAGCGGCCAACTCAGCTAAGATTTGTGTCACTATTGGCCGATATTAGACATAGAAACGACGGGTGTAGTCACTCCCAGACGCACTAACATGGTAACGAATGACATCTGTGGCAAGCAACAACTCGCATAGCAAGTACGGCATAATCGGCACATCGCCTGAACTTAAGAGCGTTGTTCAAACTGCTGAAAAGATCGCCCGAAATCCCGCCATTACGACGCTGATTATTGGTGAAAGTGGAACCGGCAAAGAGGTGATCGCCCGCCTTATCCATAATTGCAGCAGTTCCGCAAGCCAACCGTTCGTCGATATCAATTGTGGCGCCATCCCGGAAAATCTCCTGGAGTCCGAATTGTTTGGCTATGAAAAGGGCGCTTTTACCGGCGCCAATGCCCGTAAGCAGGGTTTGTTTGAACTGGCCAATGGCGGCACCATTTTTCTCGATGAAATTGGCACCATTACCCTCAGCTTCCAAGCTAAGCTGCTAAAAGCCGTCGAAAACAAGAGGTTTCGCCGAATTAACGGACTGGAAGAAATAAATGTCTCACCACGGATCGTGGCTGCCACAAACATCGATTTGACTAAAGCAGTCCGGCAGGGAACCTTTCGCGAGGATCTCTACTACCGTTTGAATGTCTGCCAGATCTTCATGCCCCCTCTGCGGTCCCGTTCGGGTGATGCACTGGTTTTGGCAACCTACTTTATCGAACAGTTTAACAAGGAACATTCCCGCAGCATAAAGGGCCTCGATCCCTCGGCCACTGACTTTGTCCTTAACTATGAATGGCCGGGCAACGTACGGCAACTCAAAAACACCCTCGAACGTGCGGTATTGGTCGAGGCCGACGAATGGATAGAGGCACGGCATCTGGTCGTAGACAACGGGCCGGTGCAAGCGACACCAGTGCAGGTGACGCCGGTCCAACCGCTGCCGGCGCAGCCCATACCGCTGCAACCGACGCCTGCGCCAGTGATGCCGACAAAGGTCACCGAAGTGAATGAGGCGTCAAACATTCCGTCCGGATTTGAGCGGTTCCAGATTCCTGACGAGGGAATCCCCCTCGAGGAAATAGAAAGAAACATCATCCTCAGCGCCCTCGAAAAGGCAGAAGGGAATGTCTCCAGAGCTGCTCGCTTTCTGCGCATAAACCGCGGCAAGTTTCGCTATCGGCTCGAGCGGCTCAACATCACGCAGCGTGATATTTACGCCATAAAAGCCGGCTTCTACCCGGCACAACCGGAACCGGTAGACGCCACCTCAGGTCTATCCCTAAGCAAATCCAACCCTCTGCTCGCAGGCTCACTCTAACGCAACACCAGGAAATAATTACTCACCGAGAACACCGATCCCACTCCAGTGCCACGACCGGCATTGAGAGAACTGGGCAAAAAAATGGGTTGCTAATTCCAGAGTTTATCGCGACATTCCCTGTTTTGAACCACAAAACCCAGGGAAATATGAAGTCGCCTTTCGCCAATCTACAGCACACTCATCCGGACGGGGAAGAACGCCAGGCATACGTCACGAACCTGTTCGACACCCTGGCGCCCGGCTATGATCGATTTAACCGCTGGGTGAGTTTTTTTCAGGATGAGGCCTGGCGCCGCCAGACAATCAAACTTCTGGGAGACAGAGCCTCCGGGTCAATCCTGGACCTGGCGACGGGCACGGGCGACCTGGCACGCTCAGCCCTGGTGAACGGGGCAACGCGGGTTTATGCTTTTGATATCTCGCACCAGATGTTGCTGCACGCACAAAACAAAGTAATAGAACCAACCATGAACGGGCAAATAGGGAAAGTCCAATTTGCACAGGGAAGTGCGCACTTGTTGCCGTTCTGCGACCAGTCGCTGGACGGCGTCGTTAGTGGTTTCGCCATGAGGAACGTCTTTCACTTTCTCGACGACGTCCTGAGCGAAATCCACCGTGTTCTAAAACCAGGGGGAAGGTTTGCCATTCTGGAGCTCAGCCGGCCACGAAATGCCGTCTTGCGCCTCTTTTTCAAACTGCACATGAGTAAAGTCATGCCCACCATCGGACGGTTGGCCACGGGTAAATCCTCCCCATTCCACTATCTCTGCGAAACGACCATGACCTTCCTCTCTCCCGACGAGTTTAGGGAACGTCTGCTTAAAGCCGGACTGCGCGATGTCCATTGGCAGAGCTACCTGCTCGGCGGTATCTCCATTCACGCCGGCACCAAATAGCCTCTGCGCCCGCCTCCTCGGTCATCATTTCATCCGAAAAACACTTTCAAAACAAATATTCCCTGCCATCTGCGAATCATCCGGTTAGCGTGTAAAATGTTTTAGTCACGAATGAATATATGTCTAAACGGACTTTATGCCTTAACCACCGGAAACGTTATGAAGACCCCCGCAATCTCCGCCCAGCCCATTATCTCCCTCGTTATGGCGTTCTGCTCGCTTTTTCTTTTGCAGCGCTGCACCGATTCACCATTGGCGCCGAGCGGCGCAGCGATCATAGAAGGCCGTGTCGTCGACTCGCTGTCGTTAAGGGGAGTAGAAGGTGTGCTGGTCCGGTCCGCGTCCTTTCCAGAAACTGCATCCACAGATACTGAGGGCAAGTACAGCTTCGAGGTCGACCTGTCCGACTCCACCACGATTCTGGTCAGATTGTCATTTACCGAGTCAGCTCATGAGGCAGAGTTTGTGAATGTCGCCATCAAGCAGGGCGAGATCACCGTTGTGCCGGACACGCGACTCACGCAAGTTGGCGGACCCAACAGCGCCAGCGGTTTTGCCTCGAATGTCGTGTTAGTGGAAATCGAAACCAGCAACATTGCCATAAAAGGCTCAGGAGCCAACGAAACATCCAATCTGACGTTTGAGGTGCGGGACTCAACCGGCACACCGATAGATTTGGCTCACAGCGCAAAAGTCTGTTTTCTGATCGCCAGTGGTCCCGGGGGCGGCGAGTTTGTCGCGCCGGACTCGGTACAGACCGACAACAACGGCCGCGTTCGCACCACTGTCAACAGTGGCACGATAGCCGGCACCGTCCAGATCGTTGCCGAGATTCTTGGCCTGTCGGTATTCTCGGAACCCGTCCCAGTCGCCATTCACAGCACATTGCCGGATGCAGCTCATTTCTCCGTTGTGTCCGAAAGCCTCAACTTTCCCGGATTCAACATTTTTGGAATTACGAACTCTATTACGGCCTTTGTCGGTGACAAGTTTTCAAATCCTGTCCCGCGCGGGACTGCCGTGCAATTTCAAACCAGCGGGGGGATCATCGCTGGCTCAGCTACAACCGATGACCTGGGGAGAGCCTCCGCCAGCCTGCTTGCGGCCAACCCCAAGCCACAGGGTATCGACTTCAGCTCTCTTAGAGTCACGCCACCGGGCTCGCTACCTGCCTACTTTGCGGAGCCAGGCTTTGCCCTGGTCACAGCACAAACCATCGACGAAAATCAGCAGTTCATTTACGCTGAAACAGTCGTGTTGTTCTCGGGCGTCACCCAAATTAGGGGAATCACACCAACCACATTTGACCTGGGGCCCGATGACTCACAAGACTTTTCGTTCACGGTTTCAGATCAAAACAACAACCCTTTAGCACCGGGCACCACCATAACCATTGGCGCCAATAATGGCTCAGTCACCGGTGACTCCCGTGTCGTTCTCGAGGACACACAGGCCCGCGGCCCGGGCGCGACAGAATTTTCTTTCAGGTTGACCAATTCCAAACCCGAGGACATTGAAGGGACGTCTACCACGGTCACAATATCCGTGACCAGCCCGAATGGCAATCGTTCAGCCGATATTGTCGGAGCGATGCGACAGAATTAGTCGTCGCAGAGAACCGCGGAAATCGTTGCTTTCCGATCCAGCTTGGCAGTCGGAGTGCGGGAAAATCGGCGGGTAGACCGAAACAACCTGGGGATTTCGTAACGGGAAAGCCTGTTGCTGAGCAGGTCGCGCAGGTGATCGGTGTCCGAAACGGAGAGTTCATCGGTTTCAAAGAAGACTGCCACCTGCTCGCCAACATCGGGAGCGGGAACTCCCGCCACAAAAAACTCCGCTGTTGCGAACTTCGTAGACACCTCTTGCAACACCTCTGCGATGACCTGCTCTACGTGCTCGGCCTGCACCTTGATCCCGCCCGAATTGATCACGTTGTCGAAACGACCGCGCCACCTAAAAGACCCATCCGCTTCAAACTCAACGACATCGTTTGTCACGACTGTTCTATCATCTGTCACCGAACCCTTGATGGTCAAACATCCACGGGCATCCCGGGCAACTGTAATTCCGGGTAGTACTTTATATGAGTCAGACGCAGCAGCACCGTTGAGACGCCTGAGCGCGATGTGAGTCGAGGTCTCGGTCATGCCAAACGTCTGGTAAAGCGGCGCTTGCAGTTCCTGCAAAAGGTCATCGAAGCCGGCCGGCAGCTCGGCGCCTCCAACCAGGACAGCCTTCATTGCATCCACCCGCTCCAGGCCGACTCCACCACGTTCGATAATAGTCCGCAATTGCAGCGGCACGAATGCGGCAAAGTCGAAGCACGGGACTTCTTCGGGCGGATAGCTGTCAAACGGATTGCGGCCGGCTGTGACGGCCGTGATTGCCAGTCCGATCTCCAACGCTCTAACCAACATCATTTTTCCTGCGATGTGCGCTGGCGACAGGCACAACAACGCATGATCCCCCGATTTCAACCCGAGTGCCCGCCGGGTCAATTTGGCGCTGTTTATCATCTGTTGCCGCGACAGCAGAATCGGACGCGGTTTACCGGTCGAACCGGATGTTTGTACGGAAAAATGCGGTTTCCCGCTTAGCCATTCACTGCAGAAGTTCAAGACAGCGAATTCATTTTCATCAAAGTCCCGGGGACTGCAATTGGGGAAATGTGAACGGAACCAGTCGGTATCGTACGCTTTATCCGCCAACCGGAGTTCGAAGTCTGCCTTCATCGCCAGCTCCTCAGAAAATCCTGGAGGGAGGTTTTCGGGGGCTCTGCAAAACCAGCCTCGAAGAACAGGCGCCCGCCTTCCAGCTTAACCGGACCCGGCCAGTTGTGCTTATAGAGCAGTCCGGTTCCCAGACCTTGCGTCAACGTGCCGCTTAACACAGCGGCCCACTGACACAGGACATTGAGCCCCACATTGGACTCAAGGGCGGAAGTCACCCAATAGCCGATCCCCAGTGTTCTTGCCAACTCCACCCATTCACTGGCAGCCTGCAGACCCCCGAGAAGAGTTGGCTTTAAAATAACAAACTGCGGCAAAACGTCCTCGAGCAATGCTCGTTTTTCGGAAAGTCCAGACACGCCGATCAATTCCTCATCAAGCGCGATGGGGATTGGACTCATCCGGCAAATCTCATGCAGCGCCTCCCGGTTCCCGGGCCTTACAGGTTGTTCGATAGAATGCACCTGAAACCTGGAGAGAGCATTCAGTTTTTCCAGGGCCGACGACGCTGAGAATGCACCATTCGCATCCAGACGCAACTCGATTTCCGGAAACGGGTATTCTCTACGGATTTCAAACAGTAGCCGGCACTCGCTTTCGAAGTCCAGCGCCCCCACTTTCAATTTAATGCAGGAGAAGCCCGCGGCAACTTTAGCCGAGACCTGCTGCCGCATATCCTCCACGTCTGCCATTACGATGAGGCCGTTGGTGGCGATAGAGTCCTGTCCACGTGCAAAAGCGGAGGGATAGAACATTCGGCGGCCACCGTGCTCAAGGTCCAACAAACTGCTCTCTAAACCGAAGCGAACCGCCGGCCATTCCTTCAGGTCCAAATCGCTTAGCAGGGCGCCGTGCTTGAGTTGTTGGGAAACATAACCAAGATGCTGCTCCAAATCAGGCCGGTCGTCGATGCTCAATCCGGGCAGAGGCGCACACTCGCCCAATCCATAATTCCCCGCATCATCGAAGGCAGCCAGCAGATAGGAATCGTGCTTGTGCAGCACGCCGCGCGATGTGCCCATGGGCCGCACGAGATCGAGTGTAACTTTTGCGACTTCAAGTCGAACGGGTTTCAAAGCAGCATACCGGCCCCGAACAGAAAACTGAACAGCAGAGTGGTCAAGGCCATTTGTTTGAGATACGGGTCAAGGAGCGTAGCATCCTGCTGAGAAAAAATACCCCGGCCGTTGCGCAACAGCAGAGGTACGACAGCAAGAAACAGCCACTGCCAGGCGGTTTTGTAGGTCAAAAAGATATAAGCGCTAGCAGATCCCAAACCAACCAGCAGAAGAATCCAATGATAAATCCGTGCCTTGTAACCGCCAAGCCTGACCGCCATCGTTATCTTCCCGGCCAACTGGTCGGATGTCATGTCGCGCAGATTGTTGATATTGAGAACGGCGACGCAAAAAACACCGCAGGATACTGCCGGCAGAAGGGTTAGGAGATTGAGCCTGTGCGTGTGCAGATAATAGCTGCCGCACACGCCGACAATACCAAAAAACAGAAAAACAAACAGATCGCCAAGCCCGACATAACCGTACGGCCGCGGACCCACTGTGTAGGCCACAGCAGCGGCAATTGCCGCCAAACCGGAAACGTGGAAAACGTAACTCTCTCCTCTGATAAGCAGGTAACCGGATGCCAGGCATAACCCGACAAGGACCAATACCGCAGCACGCATGAGACGAGAGGTGATTCGGCCGGACTGAGTCGCACGTTGCGGACCGACCCTGCGCTCGCTGTCTGCACCGTGGACCGAGTCGCCGTAGTCGTTGGCAAGATTTGACAGAATCTGTAGTAAGAAGGCCGTCAACAGAGCCAGCAGCGAGACCTGCCACTGGAATGAGTCCTCAGCAGCGGCCAGGAAGCTGCCCAGAGAAATACTGGCGACCGCTAGCGGTAACGTCCGCAGTCGAAAAGCAGAAAACCAGGCACTGACATTTGCAATGTTCACCATCCTGTGGCCTTATGGAAAGCGCGGAAATTTGGAAAAATCCGGCTTACGTTTTTCAACATACGCCTTGCGGCCTTCATTGGCCTCTTCGGTCAGATAATAAAGCAGGGTGGCATTGCCGGCAAGCTCCTGCAGGCCAGCCTGTCCATCCAGCTCAGCATTGAACGAAGACTTCAGCATGCGGAGCGCAAGCGGCGATTTGGTCAGGATCTTCCGGCACCACCGGACAGTCTCTTTCTCCAACTCGGCAAGCGGCACGACCTTGTTAACAAGTCCCATCTGCAGCGCCTCCGCGGCATCGTACTGATCGCACAAGTACCAAATTTCGCGCGCCTTCTTTTGTCCGACGATACGCGCGAGAAATGAAGCGCCGAAGCCGCCGTCAAAGCTTCCGACATTCGGGCCGGTCTGGCCGAACCGCGCATTGTCAGCAGCAACCGTCAGGTCGCAAACAACATGCAGCACGTGGCCGCCGCCAATTGCCCAGCCTGCAACCATAGCCACGACCGGCTTGGGAATCGAACGGATCTGCTTCTGGACGTCCAGAATATTCAGACGCGGTACGCCGTCCGAACCGACATAGCCACCAACATTCCTGACATTTTGATCACCGCCGCTGCAAAAAGCTTTGCCGCCTTCGCCGGTCAAGATCACCACCCCGACGTCCGGGTTTTGCCGTGCCAGCTCGAACGCCTCAGCAAGCTCAAAAACAGTCTTTGGCCGAAAAGCGTTGTGCACACCGGGGCGGTTGATGCTGATTTTTGCGATGCCGTCATTGAAGGTAAAAAGGATATCCTCGAACTCCTTTATGGTTGACCACTGTATTTCGTTTTCAGTCATGAAATCTCCCTTAACAAAGCTTTGAAATTTAGAAAAGTTTCGGCATTACCGGCCCGGTCAAATTGTACTTCCAACAACCCCGGGCCTTTGCCCGTGTCGAAAAAGCCGGGCAGTTCTTCGCGCAAAGCCTCGATGGAGTCACAGGTAGAGTACTTCACTCCGTGGTCCAGGGCCGTATTCTTCGCTGACAGGCTGTGACTGACTTCGAAGAATGACTCCAGCTCGGGCATCTCCTTGCTGCCATCCAGAACACGAAAAATCCCGCCGCCGTGATTGTTGAAAACGATGATCCGCAAATTAGGCGGCAACTCGGCCTGCCACAAAGCGTTTCGATCGTAAAAAAAAGACAGATCACCCAAAATAACCGTGGTAAGCCGCGAGGTTGACAGAGCCGCACCAACTGCGCTACTCAGGGTCCCATCGATGCCATTGGTCCCACGGTTAGAATAGACCGTCAATCCCTCTGCTTGTCGTTGCCCTACAAAACTTGCCAATCTGACGATTGCGCTATTCCCCAGGTGCAGAACGCTCTCTGGTTGTATGACATCCAAGACCTCGGCCATGGCAAGAATCTCGGACATTTCCGCCTGGTCTAAGAAAGCCCGAACCAGGTCGCTGGCAAACCTTTGCGCGCGCAGCCACTTGCCGCGATACTTCCGCACGGGAAATGGAGCCATCAATTCAGTTGCAAGGCTCTCGAAAAAATAATCGGGTGACACCGGCAGAATTGTGGTAAGAGACTGGAACGGGTCGATGGACTTACTCTCAAACTGCAGGTGCCAGTGATACTCCGGTGTATACTTGCGCAGGAACTGCTTCAGAGATTTCGAAACCACCGGGCCACCGAAGGTGAGCAGCAGATCGGGTTTCAGACTCTTCAGCAAGGCCTCCGAGCCGGAGTGCAGAATCGCGTCGTAGTGGTAAATTTCCGGATCCTGCTTGCAGTTGGAAACGACATCTCCCAACAAGACCACATCAGCTTTGCCGAGACAAGCCTCGATTCTGCGGTTTAAACCGGCATCCGGAGCCTGCAGGCCGGCGACGATGAGTTTTTGATCACAACTGTTCCAGATGTCCAGCAGTTGGTCCCACTCGCTGTCCGGCAGTCGACGCTCGGACGAAGCTGCTGTAATGGTCCGAATACCTTGCGAGTAGGTAAACGGAGTCCCGGGATAAAGCGGCTCGCGCAATGGCACATTTACGTGTACCGGGCCCGGCACGCTGTCAGTTGCGCAATTGATTGCATCTGAGAGCGTGCGCCGAATCTGCCATTTCGCGTCCGGATGATCGTAGTCCACCGGGAGTTCAAAATACCCTCGACAATTGTCGCCATACAGGTTTCGTTGAAAGACTGTTTGCCCATCATTCTGGGCGATCCACTCAGGCGGCCGGTCCGCAGTTAGCACCAGCAACGGTATTTGCTGAAAAAAGGCCTCGGCCACCGCGGAAGCCAGGTTAAGGGCCGCTGTGCCGGAGGTACAAATCACTGCAACGGGGCTTTGGGTTTGCCTGGCAATACCGAGCGCCACGAACGCAGCCGAACGTTCATCGACGACGGCACGGCACGTTATGCCGGGATGGCGTACAAATGCCAGGGTAAGTGGCGCAGAGCGCGAACCGGGAGAAACAATCGCATTTCGCACTCCCATGGAGCGGGAAATCTCGGCGATGTCAAAGATACTCTGCTTGACGTCAGTCATAACAAAGCAATTCCGCGGCCTGATCTCTGCCGGCTATGCTGGACTGCCGTCCCGGCCCCAGGAAACGCAGAAGTGCGTCCAGTTTAAGCTCGGTCTCAAGCCATTCTCGTTCGGGAACAGAATCGACCGTGATCCCGCCACCAGCGTAAAGAACCGCTGACTGGCCGTGCATTTGCAGGCAGCGCAGATTCACGAAAAGCTGCGACTCTCGATTCAGATTGACCGGCCCGAGATAGCCGGCGTAGAATTGACGGTCGTGGTCTTCAATGCTCGCAATGTAGTCCAGAGCGCCGGCCTTGGGGACACCGCAGACTGCCGGAGTCGGGTGCAGCGCTGTCAAGAACCTCTGCAGCTCTGCGCCGGCATACCTGGAAGCATTGCGTAAGGTGAACCCGGTCTGCAGATGAAGCAAGTCGCCTATCCGCGCCGTCTCTGTCCCGGTTTCAGAAAAATCAAATATACCTTGCGCGACAAAGCAGTCGCGGATAAATTCGCTCACCATGGCCTGCTCGACAATTTCCTTTTCGTGCCAGGTGCCCGACCACTTGTCGGATTCGGGAGCAACAGGTCGGGTTCCGGCCAAAGCCACTGTTGTGAAGGTGTCATCCTTCAAGCTGGCGAGCAGTTCGGGGGTAGCGCCAACCCAGGTCCCTATACCAGGAATCGCCACCAGGGAGACAAACGCTGTACGGTAGGCAGTGCACAGCTTACGAAACAACGCCAGCGGGTGAAAATCCAGTGCGAGCTCACACTCCTGAACACGGGACAAGACGACTTTGCTCAGGTCGCCGTCCCTGATCCTCTCCAAGACTCTCTCCACCCACTCACAGAATGTCGCCTCAGCGGTGGAGACTATTGCAGGCGGTAGACCCGAACTCTCGTACCAGGAATGGGGCGCGTCAACAGGACGTTGCCTGTATTGCCGCAGCATGTCGAGAAACTCGCCGCCGGTGCTCCGTCCGTTGCTATCCCGGTTACAAACAAACCCGTCCTTTCCGTAGCTACAGAAATCAGCGTCAATAAAAAACCCCTGGCCCGGACTATTCGTAAACTGAGAAAAAACAAAACCTGGGTTTCCGTCGCAGAAATCCACAGGGCCGGTACCGACATCACCTCCAAATGCAACAACAGTCTGAGCTTCGCTCGCGCCGGGATGGCGCCAGATGGCGAGAGGTAAGCCACATGCAAGTGCGGCATGGTACGCGTGGGCTGGGATGACAGAAAAATCAAGGGCTTTAAACAAATTCATCAATATGGCCTTCTCGGATTAATGAAGCACGAAGCGTGCCGCATTTAAGACATGAGCCGCATCAGCGTTCTCAGTCTTTTTGTGGGAATTGTCTCGGTATGCAGCAACCTGCTGAGGCTGTCGACTGCAAAGGTCGTCATTTCGTGTAATCTATCTACTTTTTCCAGATGCGGTGAACTCGGGTCTATTTCTTCGCGTAATGCCTCAATATTGCTCTGAATCCGATTTGTTAGTTTTAACTCACGATTGCGCAATATATTGAAAATCACCTGCATCAAGTCCGTATTGGATTGATACCCCGGTGAGCGGGCATCCCCTAAACTGACCTTCTCAACGACCCGGTAAGCAAGCATCTCAGACAAGGCCGTACTCACCAACCCCTTGGTCACGCCGAGGCTCGTTGTCAGCTCTTTGGCGGTCACCGGGGCATCCGACAGATAGACATGAATCCAGATCTTGCCGTGCACCTCTTTAAAGCCCCAGTACTTAATAAACTCACCGACAGAATCCGCGAGATCGCGTTTCTTATCCTCTATCATATCTTGCATATCTTGACAAACAGGTCTCTTGTCAGCCACGAAGGTTAACTTTGTTTAGAACAACCTAAACAAACACACCCTGTGAATCAAGCATTTTTGACTTAAAAACTGGAAAATGACCTTATGGGGGGGGAAGGATTCTCTGCCGCTGCAAGAACAATGCACGCGGCCGGGGACGAGTCGTTATCTTACCGCTGAGTTCATGTCTATACCAGTTAGGGCCGGCCTCGCCGCAGCACGCCAAGCCTACCGCAAGACATCGGATATCTTCACTGCCATGGTATTTCGTTTTCGTACAGGCATAGCCTTAAACAGGCGCAGATCTCCGACATAAACATCCACCGCCTTGCTGACCTCTGAATTCAGGTAAATAACATCCCCGTCATCCAGGTTCATGACATCCGCAATTTTCATTGAGGTTTCACCCAAGATAGCGCGGAGAGGCAACACTGAGCTACGCACACGTTTTTCAATATTATTACGGTCATCTTCGGACTGCTGGACGCTGCGTGTAGTATCTTTGCTATTGTCGTACTTTAGCATTAAGGCTTCCAGGACTGTGCTCGGCAAACAGAGGTTCATATACCCCAATGTCTTATCTGAACTACGAATGTCCATCGAAACCAGAATAACAGAATCCGTACTGCTTAGAACCTGGACATAATCCGGTTGAGCGTAGAACCCCTCCGTGCCGATCTCAAGTGCTTCGACGCGCGACCACGCATCCGCCAAGTCCTGGTTTATGATATGGACCACCCGTTGCATGATTTTTTCCTCGATCAAACTCAACTCCCGGTCCATGGCATGAATGTCCTTGGAGCTGCCACCCAGGATGCGATCGATCACGAAAAAGGCGAAGTTCGGGTCGATTTCCAAGATAAATCTTCCCTTACCTTTATTTATGTTCAATATATAGATACAGGTGGGCGAGGAAAATGACTCCATGCAGTCGCTGTAAGACAATTCGGTTGCAGCCGCCAGAGTTGCCATGACCGGGGTCGTCAGAACGTTGGTCAGAGTAACCTCGATATTACGCAGAAAGCGCTTGTGGATGCTCTCTAGTAGTACAAAATCACTCTTGTTGAACTTTTTCTGTCGGCGAAAATTGTAGGTAAAAACTGCCTTTTCCTTACGACGACTCTTTTCCCTATGATCATCCGTATCGTCCTGGTTTTGAGAAAGCAGCGCATCTATTTCGTTTTGCGAGAGAATATCGGCCATTCAAAAGTACCTTATGATTCAAGAACCATCGTGATCTTCTCAATTACTGTATTCGGTTCTACGGGTTTGACCAAATAGCTTTTCACGCCGTATTGTAGAACCTTCCTTACCAGGCTATCATTACTTACGCCAGTACAGGCGATAATCGGGATTTCGCGAAGCGCAGAGCTTTCTTTTACGGCCTCCAAAACCTGCACGCCATTCATAAACGGCATATGTAAATCGAGGACAACCAGGTCCGGACGGTCCATGAACATTGCTTGCAGGGCTTCGGATCCCTCTTTGGCCTGCATGACGTCGCATTTGAAGTGAGAACGGATTATTCTTTCCAGTAACCGTCTTGAAGAATAATCGTCGTCAACTATCAGTATCTTTTTTTTCTTGCCCATGCTTGAAGCCGTTTAGATTCATGCTCGCTGCCAGGTATTACTCTTGCTTCAAATGAACTTCGACAAAAAAGTCGCCTGCAGGCGTTCCAAAATCCAGTCGCGTTCTTGACGATGCGGCAGGACCAGTAATCTGGTGGTTGGCCCCCATGATCGTATTGGGAATCGACAACTCAAAGTCAAACCCCTTTTGCTGAATTTTTGTTTTTGCGCCCCCCGCAATCATATTGACCAGTTCACCGACACCGTCCGTGACGTCCGCGTCCATTTCCTCGAGAGCCGTGCCAAGCATCCCACCAACCGCACTCATAGCAATTTGTTCGGACAGGGTGACAAGAATCGAGCCTTGTCTGCCACCGGAAAACCCGATGACACCCGTGATGTCCATGCAGACAGTAGTCCCAGCGTTATTAGTATCACTTCTCACCTCCCGGTATCCCTTCGGCTCCACATCAATGGCGGCCATCGTTGACAAAACCTCCGAGGTCGAGTCTATAAAATCCTGTATCAGATTCTCTTTTATAACAATGTTTTCACTCATACCGAAAAGCTCCTATCTTAGCAGGCGTCTCCTTATTTAATCAGGTTCTCGACCTTACCCAAAAGGACGCTTGGTTTGAATGGTTTCACAACGTAGTCGTTAACACCATTCCGCATCGCGTCCAGGACCTGTGCCTGTCCCCCCTCAGTGGTGATCATCACAACCGGCACATTCGAAGATTTCCGCAACTCTTTAACAAAGGTAAGGCCATCCATGACCGGCATATTCCAGTCGGTAAAAACAATGTCAACATCGCCTGCCTGGTCCAGGGCCTCCTGGCCATTGCCGGCTTCGACGATATCAGTATGCCCGCCCTCATTCAGGGCTCGTGTAACGATCTTACGCATAACGGCTGAGTCATCAACTATGAGTATTTTCATGTCAGTTCCTTCTCTTACTGTTTGAAAAATCCCAAAAGTCGGCACCTGAGACACTAGTTTTGATACAGTGCCCTCCGACACTTAGCAAAATAGAAGTGACAGCCTCATCCGCGCCGGCAAGTTCACCTTGACCGGTTTCAGGTAAGCCTAGCTCAAACTCTTCGGTTGGGGGCAATAGTCGACTGATAAAGCGTCCTGCAATGGTATTGATGATTTCGCCAAGAACATCGCCTATGGCTTCGCAACAGACTTCATTCTCTGAATCCCCGGCAAGTGCTTCGGTTAAGCACTTGCCGTAACTCGTTGGGATTTCCAGTGCTATCCTGCCCGCCAGTGGTCTGAGCACAGGCAGGGTTGCCCACATACTTTCCTGATAAACGCTCGAGCCTTTTTTTGTGTCGACAAGCACCTCTATCTCTTCAAACGTCATATTTTCCATGGTTTCGGAGATGGCAGCGGTCAATGAAGCCGTTAACTCTTTCTGACTGTCATTCATATCGATCAACCCCATTGGTTATCATCGGTTAACGTTTCCAGGGCGCTTGCTACTGTTGCCGGTGAGACTGGCTTCTTGACCACAGTCAGGGCGCCTTCCTCCAGCAGGCTTTTCTCAACCGCCTCATTGCTGGCGCTCGAAACAACAATGACCGGAACCGTGGTGAGTTTGGGACTCGACTTGACTCTTTTCAACAGCGTCCGGCCATCCATGTTCGGCATATTGAGATCCGTTACCAGGAGATCGATTGCCTTATCTTTTGCCAGCGCCAGTGCCTGCTCGCCGTCTGCAGCCTCAAAAAAAGTGGCATCGATGCATCCAGCGATCTCGAGGCATCGCCTGATGATCATGCGGGCTGTTGACGAATCGTCTGCTATGATTATGTTTTGAATCATCAGGCCACCTTCGCAGGCTGGGTAAAGAATTTTTTGATTTTCAGAAACTCCTCCTGAACATTCAGCAAAAGAAGAGGTAACTCGTCGCGACTGATGCTAATATAGTCCTGGTAGTTGTCGTCCATTGAATAGGCGAGCGCGTCAGAGCCTGTTCCCGCTCCTCCCAGCATTGAGACAAGGTCGCTAAGATGGACAGTATAAACCAGGGCGCGATGGTTTTCATCAGCCTTTGCCGGCACATGGTGGTCCCGAATTGCGGCGGCCAAGACGTCGGGCAAAGACCACTGTTTCGCGAGTGCATAACCGATTTGTGCGTGGTCCGTTCCCACCAATGTTCTTTCTGCTTCGAGGTAATCGGCCACTTCACCGCTTTCGCACTGCTGAGTTAGTTTCTCAGAGCTGCCGACCAGGAACTCGGAAAGCACTGATTTCCCGATGTCATGTAACAGGCCGGCGGTGAAGGCCAACCCGGGGGAGATCTTCCGTTTTGCGTACTTGGAGAGTTCACGCGCGGCGATGGCCGAGCGAAGCGAGTGATCCCACATTTCACCGCGTTCGCTATCATAGCCCTCCAACGCGGAGTGAAAAACAATAGATGATGAAGCACAAATCGAGACGCCGACCACCATCATCTCGCCCAGCAGCATTACGGCCCGATTTATGGTTGAAATCGGCTCCCCACGGCGGTAGGTGGCAGTGTTGGCTACCTTGAGAACTTCAGTTGTGAGTGACGCGTCGTTTTCGACAAGTTGAATCACTTGCCGCATCGAATGATCTTCGTCGTCAATAATCTTCAGGAGCTCGAATGCAACCTGGGATGGGATGGGTTTTTCCTCGACACGTTTAGCAATCATCTCAAGGGCGCTCATAGTGGCCATTCTCCCCTTCCAGGCGAACTCACCATCACCTTACCGCTGTTGACATCGACGGAAACGCTGCGACTGATATTGCCGCCGACATGTTCGGAAATGGCCCCGAGCTTAACCCGCCACAGAGCCTTCTTTACCGAGAGAATGTTGCGCTTACCAATATTGAATGTGTTGTTGGGATCCATGATAGAAGCGCCTCCGGCAAGTTTGATGGTTAGTCGGCTGCCATCATATCCGTGTTTCTTCATACTTTCCAGCAAGATTTCAGTGCCGGTATCAGCGAACATTCCCGGCCGTTCCAACGCTCTCTTCTTGTTGATTGATGAATCGGGAAGAGCGACATGTAACAAACCCACGACACGAGTGCGGGGGTCCAGGGCTATGACAGCAACGCAAGAACCGAGGGCGAGGGTCTTAACCACGTCCCCGGGCTTCTTGGACGTAGCGTACTCGCCCACGCCTACATAGACAACTTCCATCAGTTCTTCTCCGGCAACAATGCTATGATTGAACGTGCCATTTCCTGAATCGGGACGACCACCTCTACACCGCCTATTTCCTTGGCGACCTTTGGCATCCCATATACCACCGATGTCTTTTCATCTTGCGCTAAAGTATGCGCTGCCTCGCGGCGCATTGCCAACATACCCTCCGCGCCATCCTGCCCCATGCCGGTTAGCAGAACGCCAAGCGCGTTCACCCCGGCAGCCTCGGCCACAGAACGAAACAGAACGTCCACTGAGGGCCGGTGCCCACAGACCTTATCTCCCTGCCAACAGTCCACGCGATAGGTGCCACCCGATCTTTTTACACACATGTGATAATCGCCGGGTGCAATCAGGACACAGCCGCGCAGTACTCTATCACCTGAAACAGCTTCTTTCACCTTCATCGCACTGAGTTGGTCCAAACGCTTCGCAAACATATTTGTGAAACCTGGTGGCATGTGTTGCACTACCACAATCCCGGGTGTATCGGCCGGCAACTGCTGTAGAATATGCCGAATGGCCTCCGTGCCGCCTGTTGAGGCACCGATAGCGATGACCTTGTCGGTTGACTCAGCCAGGGAATGGCTTCCCTCTTTTTGTAGTCGTCTGATCTCAAAGTTAGCCTTTTTCCAATGTCTAACGTTAGCTCGGGATGCTAACTTGACTTTGTTTTGCAGTTCAACCAGCATGGCGCTAAGGCCTTGCCCGATGTTGCTGCTCGGTTTCGTAACAAAGTCGATGGCTCCCGCTTCCAGTGCTTGCATGGTAGTCTCCTTCCCGCGTTCAGTCAGGGAACTTACCATAAGGACCGGAATCGGGTGCTGTGGCATCAATCTCTTTAAGAATTGCACCCCGTCCATCCGTGGCATCTCAACATCCAGCGTCACAACGTCCGGCTGGTGCGTCAGGATTTTATCGCGGGCTATATAGGGGTCTGAGGCAGTGCCTACTACCTCTATTTCGGGATCTTTGCTCAAACCTTGAGTCAGAATTTGCCGGACCAGGGCGGAATCATCAACAATCAGGACTTTGATTTTTTTGCTCAATGACTAGTGCTCCTTTCTGTAGGTGGCAGGCTTTCGATATTCGTAAAAGCACTCACCCCGTCCCAACGTTTCAGAATGGCCGACAAACAAATATCCGCCGCGCTCAGTGCACTTGTAAAAGCGCTCTACAAGTGCGCTGCGAGTTGCCTTATCGAAGTAGATCATGACATTGCGGCAAAAAATGACGTCGAACTTTCCGTTAAAAGGAAATGTACGGCGCATCAAATTGAATTTCCTGAAAACCACCATCCCTTTTATCGAATCAACAACTGCCCAAGAGCCGGCTTCAGTGCGCTTGAAGTAGCGTTGCCTATATGGTTTTGGCAGATGAGACAAACTATCTTCGGTGTAGATTCCATGTTGGGCAATCTGAAGCACCCGCCCTGAAATGTCGGTGGCAAGGATACCAATGTCCCAGGAATCTAGCTCGCCACGCAGGTATTCACGTAATACCATTGACAGCGTATAGGGTTCCTCGCCACTAGAGCAACCGGCACACCAGATACGCAACTTCTTATTACCTGTTCGTTTGGCACTCTCCATGTGCTTCGGTAACACTTCCTGCTGCAAAAACTCAAAGTGCGCCGGCTCCCGGTAAAAAAAAGTATGGTTGGTTGAAATGCGGTTAACCAGCGTGGTCAGTCCTTCACCGCCAGGTTCCTGCAACAAATAATCGTAGTAAGCCTTGAAGGAAGTAAGCCGGAGCTTTTGTAGAACAGACTGCAGGCGTCCAGCCATCAATGGCCGTTTTTGCTCGGTCAGGTTAATGCCAAACCGCTCATAAACAAAATCCCTAATGAGCCGAAACTCCTTGTCTGACAATGCGATTGCCACTTAACCTCCTGTCCTTAGGCCATGTATAACATGTACGCTATCCTCAGGGCACTGTCACAAATTGAGATTTTTAGAAAAGGTAAGGCAAGCCCGGTTGATAGTGAGTATCTGGCCTGCCTTGGTTGACCTCATATTAAACTGTTGTCGGCAACAATTCCTGATTTCTCAAATGCTACTTAAAATTCACCAAAGTCATCGTCATCCAGCGCGATGAAATCGGCCGATGGAGAATCACTACCCGCTGGTTGAGCTGGAGTCGCTCCCCATGACCCTTCGTCTCCATCTGCAATCGACCCTGGTCTGTCGACCACAGTAACTGGTAGTACCCGTTGAGACAAAGCCGCCCTCGCACCGCTTCTTAGCTGAAACCGGCTCAACATCCGCTTCACTTGAGCTGCCTGACCGGATAGTTCTTCGGAGGCCGCAGCACTTTGCTCGGCGTTGGCTGTATTGGCCCGGGTAACGCTGTCAATTTGACTCAACCCCTGGCTCACCTGCTCAATCCCGAGTGCCTGTTCACTGGAAGCGCTCGCGATCTCTGCAACAAGGTCAGTGACTTTTGCAACGCCATTGACAATCTCACCAAGAGCTTTGGCTGTCTGGTCAGCCAGCTTGGAGCCGTTCGCAACGTCTTTGACAGAGCCTTCGATCAATTGGGTCGTTTGCCGGGCGGCATCGGCGCTGCGTTTCGCCAAGTTACGAACTTCCTCAGCTACGACGGCAAAGCCTTTGCCATGCACACCGGCTCTGGCTGCTTCAACCGCAGCATTGAGCGCCAGCAAGTTAGTTTGGAACGCGATTTCATCGATAGACTTGATAATCTTCGAAATCCTGTCAGAGGATTTGTTTATATCCTTCATGGCAAGCAGCATCTTCTTCATCTGCTCGGTACCACCTTCACCTTCATTACGGGCAGCGGCTGCAAGTTGATTGGCCTGTTCTGCGTTCTCCGCGTTCTGTTTAGTCTGAGCAGAAATCTCCTGCATAGTGGCGGTTGTCTGCTGCATGGAGCTGGCTTGCTTGGTAGCGCCACCGGAGAGGGCCTGACTTGCACTGGATACTTGACTGGCGCCAGCGGCGACCTCGTCGACCGAAACCCAAACCTGTCCTAGGATTTCGTTAAAGGAATCCAGAGTATGGGTCAAGGTGTCAGCCATTTGGGCGTGATCTCCTTTATAATCCCTGTTCATAGAGGTCCTCAGATCACCTTTAGCCATTTTCGCCAAGCATACAACTGCATCATTGACGGGTTTTAGAATATTGTCTATCGCTTGATTAAAGCCGTCCACTAATTGCCGATATGCGCCCTCTGCATCGTCCACGGCTGCACGTTCTTTTAAGTGACCCTCCTCCAGAAGGCCGGCAACCCGGTTTACTTCGGCCACCACGCTCTGTGCTACCTCTAAATTGGTCTCCACTTTCGCCTTGGCCGCATCCACTTCTTCTCGGCTTGCCTGTAGACTATTAACCATTGCTACCATGGCGACACCAAGGACATCATCTTTGGACACGACTTCTACTTTAGTGTCAAGATTGCCCGCAGCTACCTGATTAGCTGCCTCCACTTTAGCTTTCAAAGAGTCTTTCATTTCTATCATGGCCTGGCCAAGAACATCCGCTTCCGATGATTTCTCGATCTCAACATCTACAATCCCCTTGGAAATTTTCCTGGCGACCTCTGCCTTCTCCTTCAAAGTCTCTACCATTTTGTGGAAAGAGTGGGCCAGACCGCCGATTTCGTCCGCAGACTGGTAGTTGATTTGCTGCTCCAGGTCTCCTGCTGAAATCCTCTCCGCCACGCTGGCCATTTGAATGACTGGGTCCGCAATTTTCCGGCTGGCCAAGATTCCGACGAAGAGAATAAGGGTTGTTACTATGACCAATGTGACAAAAAACGCTGCTTTCGCCTTAGAAACGGCCTGAAAAACTTCATCGTGATCTATCTCAACGGTTAAAACCCATGGGTATTCAGGCTGACTTAAATAGATACTAAAGACCTCCTTACCATCCCGGTTCAGGGTTTTCCCAATAGCGTAGCCTTCCTTTATTGCGGCCATCATGCTATCGTTGTTCAAGGCCGGTTTCAAATCTTCCTTTGATTTGACAACTTCAACACCTTCGAGGGTGGTCAGAAAAATCCTGCCCGATTCACCAAGTTCAAAACTATCAGAGAGAAGCTTCTTGAGATGGGCAATCTCTATTTCAAAAATCAGGACGCCCAAGGCCTCACCCGCACCATTCTTGATCGGCTGCAGGTACAACTGATGAAAGTGATCCTTCTCAACGAATCCAAAAAAATCAGTTACTTGCGGCTCTGTCAATGCCGGCTTGAAATACTTATATTCTGAAAACGCTTGCTCCAAGTGTGCTTTTGAGGAATTATTATGCCCGGGGCTGAGCACTACTGTACCATCTGGGTCCGCAATCATTACATGATGGAAAACACCCCAGTGCGATTCTTGGTAATTGAGGAGCAAATCGTAAGCAGCCTGATATTCCGGGGTCTGTGAAAACTCAGCGTTCGACGCCTCTGAGTCGAGCATCTCTTGGACTGCATCCGTACCAGCCAGGGCACTGGCGTTGTCAGCCACCAACTTTATGTGATTATCGAGTGAGCTTTGCTTCACATTGGCAATCGATAGCATGTGCTCGGAGATGTTCTTTTCCAGCATAGCCGTGTTGTTGCTTAGATTGTACCAACTGCTGACAAGAAGCGGTACCAAGGCGAGTGCCAGAAGGAGAACCACCAGCTTGATTCTTATCGATTTCATAAACCCACCTGCTTATGATTCATTTTGATTATCTCAATGATTATCAATTAGTGTTCGACCGAAACACCTTTGCTGTCATTTTCGACAACGGGAGAATTCTGGAACCGCACAGTTCAATCATCCTTAAGACTTTGCTGTTAAATGCCAAACCTTCTGTTCCAGATTCCTCAACTGAAAAACGAATGGAATGACACTACCTATAAACATGCCTCATAAATGTCGATCAATCACCAATCAGGCTGCCGACAACTCCAGAGTTAACCCCTGCGATCACCCGTTTTGCGATTTACTTTCAGCGACATGGTACTAGAACCCACCAAAATCATCATCATCCAGCGCAATAACGTCATCCGAAATCGATGTCGAATTGCCGGATTCCGCCGGGCCTTCTCCCCAGCCATCACCGTTAGCCGCGACAGGCTTTGGTATGTCCACGACCTTGATTGCGGGCGAAGGTGACGTGGCCACTCTCCCGCCGTTTCTAAGCCTGAACTGGCCCAACATGTGCTTCACCTGATCTGCCTGGCCTGACAGCTCTTCAGAAGCTGCGGCGCTCTGCTCGGCGCTCGCTGTATTGGCCTGGGTGACGTTATCAATTTGGCCCAGCCCCTGGCTGACCTGCTCGATGCCGAGCGATTGTTCCTTCGATGCGCTGGCGATTTCACCTACCAGGTCGGTGACTTTGGCCACGCCTGAGACAATTTCGTCCAGTGCCTTGGAAGTTTGGTTCGCTAATTTCGACCCGTTTGCAACGTCTTTGACTGAACCTTCAATCAACTGCGTCGTTTCCTGAGCAGCTTTGGCGCTGCGTTGTGCCAGGTTGCGGACTTCTTCCGCTACCACCGCAAAACCTTTGCCGTGCACGCCGGCCCGGGCAGCTTCAACCGCAGCATTGAGCGCCAACAAGTTAGTTTGAAACGCGATTTCATCGATGGATTTGATAATCTTTGAAATCTCATCGGAAGATTTATTGATATCCTCCATCGCCACCAGCATCATTTTCATCTGTCCGGTACCATCCTCGCCTCCCTTGCGCGCCGCGGTTGCAAGTTGATTAGCCTGCTCGGCGTTTTCGGCGTTCTGCCTGGTCTGCGCAGCAATCTCCTGCATGGAAGCGGTTGTCTGCTCCAGGGAGCTGGCCTGTTTGGTCGCGCCATCGGAGAGGGTCTGGCTGGCGCTTGAGACCTCACCCGCACCAGTGGCAACCTGGTCAACCGAGGCCCAGACTTGTCCTAGAATATCGTTGAGGGAATCAAGCGTTTTGTTCACGGCAATTTTTATCTTGGCATGATCACCCTTAAACTCACCTGCAATCCCATTTGTCAAATCTCCGCCTGCCATCCTTTCCAGGACTGTAAGCGCCTCAGCTATTGGTACAAGAATATTGTCAATTGCGGCATTAAAACTATCTACCAATTGCTTGAACGCGCCGGACGCATCACCAGCATGAGCGCGTTCGCTTAACTTACCTTCCCTGAGTAAATCCGCTACCCGATTTACCTCATCAACAACACTTTGAGCTACCTTCATATTGGCCTCTATTTGCGTCATGGCAGCCTGCATTTCTTCGTGATTTTCCCGCAGATTATGCGCCATCTTTTCAAAGGCAGCGCCAAGTGTGCCTGCAACCTTGGTTTCGAGCACCTTATCATTTAGGCGCTGCTCAGAAATCACCTGGGCCTGTTCCAGAAGGGTAGTTGATGCGAATTTAATCTGATCAACATGTTCCGTCCTATCAGCACTTCCCGTTGTTTCAATGTCTTCCACACTCAACCCTAATGACTCAAACGTGTTCAACAAGAAGGAATCACAGATCGCCTGCTGATCATAATTGAAAACTTTGAAAATGGCTTCTTCTGCACGTGCAATCTTTCCGGAAAAAAAACTTGAAAACCTAAAGGACTTTCGGAGGTGTTTTCGGGTCAGGTATTGGTATTCGGCATACGATCCCATGTACCATTTTTGTGGAAGATTAATTCTGTCATGGATCATGCCAATATGCAATCTTCCCTCAAAATATGACACGCCCCAATTCTTGCTGGCCTCGGTAAAGATTGACAGAAGATATCCTGCCTGGGCGTTTTCGAGAGTTTCACGTAAAGCGAAAAGGGATACGCCCCGCTCCGTAGCATATTTTTCAAAAAATTGCCGGGTAGGACCAAATGAAAACTGCCAGTCATAGAATTCCTTCGCTAAAACAGGTGCTACTTTTTTCGCCCAGGGAATCAGGCTGATGAGAATCTTTCGGTCTTTTTCACCCAGCCGGATAAACTCCCGCCGTGCCTCCAGATTAATCTCGGTAATTTTGTATTGAAGAGTCAGGTTTTCTTGCTTTTGCATAGTTTCCCTTCACTAGAAGTTAATAATAACATGTCATCGATTAAGTTACGAACTCTCGTAGATACTCAAGGTCGCTTCGGGAGACGCCTTTGTGCACCGGTCGAAAACTAAAGCTGCCAAAGACACCCATGATCTGAAGATCACCCGAACGATTGGTATTAATTGGAACTCAGAGATTCCGACAACTGGTCTACCTCGTTTTCAAAAAGTAGTTTTTGTGTGTCCAAAAGAATTTTGACCTTATCGCCAACCTTGCCAAGCCCCTGGATATAACGGGCACTTGGACTGTTTTTTACTTTTGGCGCTTCTTCTACACAATCATCCGGAATATCTATCACTTCCGAAACCGTGTCGACAATAAGGCCAACTGAATTATTCTTGATGTTAACCACAACGGTACAGGTGCGATCATTGTATTCGGTCCCTTCCAGATGAAAGCGCAGGCGGACATCAAGCACAGGAATAACCCTACCGCGTAAGTTCATTACACCTTTGACAAATGGAGGAGTATCCGGCAATTCGGTAATTTTCTGAATACCGATGATTTCGGTTACATCGCGAATACCGATGCCGTATTCCTCATTTCCTAACTTAAAGGTCAGGTATTTACCGTGCTGAGTATCTTCGACGATTGTGTCCGCATCGATGATATCCAGAGCATCTTCGGTCTGAGCATCTTGGCTTGCCATTGGTCACCTCTTTGATTGTTCTGCAAACTACTTTTGAACCTTCGTCTAGGCCGATACATTTTCCATTTCTTCATCAACAACAGTTGGACCGGCGATCATTTTCTCGCCGCTTTCAGTTGCGGCGATAAGACCGCCAATATCGACGATGAGACAAACGGTGCCGTCAGCGAGGATCGTACATCCGGAGATCGCCGAGACTTTGCCAACATATTCTGATAACCCCTTGATCACGACTTGCTGTTGCGCGATTAATTCATCGACAAAGAGGCAAACCCTCTTGCCGTCGCTTTCGACTACGACAATAATGCCGTCCGGCAAATTTACGTACTCGGATTTGGTGCCGTACAATTCGTGTACTCTAATCACTGGGTAGAAGCCGTCTCGAATCCTGATAATTTCCTGACCATCCATGGTCCTGGTAATATCGTCCGGGTTGGCTCGCAGGGTTTCCTTGATGGCAAGGATGGGTATGATATAGCGACTCGCCCCAACCCTGGTGATCATACCGTCGATGATGGCCAGCGTGAGCGGAATCCGAAGAATGACCTCACTGCCCTCACCCTCGGTGCTTTTGATATCTACCTTCCCTCGGATGTTCTCGATGTTGCGGCGAACAACATCCATCCCCACACCACGGCCGGACAAATCCGTAACCTTAGCGGCCGTAGAAAAACCCGGCTGAAAAATCAGTGGCCACACCTCTTCATTCGGCAAAGCAGAGCCATCGCCCTCGACCAGGCCCTTCTCGATCGCCTTCCTTAGTATCATTTCACGATTCAATCCCATGCCGTCATCGGAAACGGAAATCCATACTTCTCCGCCCACATACTTCGCTTCGAGAGTCAATTTTCCTACCTCGGGTTTCCCTAATTCCCGACGATTGGCCGGCGTCGCAATTCCGTGGTCAATAGAGTTGCGAATAATGTGAACGAGAGGATCGGCGATCTGCTCAATAACGGTTTTGTCGACCTCGGTATGTTCTCCGACGATTTTGAAATCAACCTTCTTACCTGTCTTGCGCGCCAGGTCCCGTACCAATCGAATCATCCGGCGAAAACTTGCCGAGAGCGGCACCATGCGAATCTTGGTTGCGACGTCTTGCAGATCCCTGGTTATCTTGTTCAAATGCATGGACGACTTTTCAAAATTCTCCAGCGAAACATCCAAGTCCACCAGATCCGGATTCTGCGCCACCATGGCCTCAGCAATGACCAACTCACCTACCAGGTCCAGGAGGATTTCCAGCTTGTCAACATCAACGCGGATCGATTGCCGCTGGGCAGCGGCCTTGCCGGCCGGTGCGGGTTTCTCGTGTGTCTTTGCACTCTGCACGGCTGTCGACTTGGCAGCAGGTTGTGCCTGGGGCTCAGATTCTTTTGCAGGAACAGCTTTCACCGGTGGTTCAGGCTCGGCCACGACTGTTGCTTCCTCGGCCTTGGGGTCGTTCACTTCTTCCTTTGTCGGCTCTGCCGGACCCGCCGAAGTGTTTGAACTGAATTTCTTGACCGCGTCCTGCATCAGGCTGACAAGTCCGTTAGCAGCCGGGATGCTGGGCTGCTCGCCCCGGGCAACCTGCTTGACACCATCCTCAAGAAAATCGACTATCTCCAGCAGCAGGGAAAAAAGTTCACTATTGCCTCTGATCTCACCCATCCGAACCTTGTCAAGTATGGTTTCAGCCTGATGGCTGAGTTTTTCCAGGTCAGCGTAACCGAGAAAGCCGGCGTTGCCTTTGAAGCTGTGCAGAGACCGAAACGCACCATCAAGCTGTTCTGAATTGCCGGAATCCTTATCGAGAGCCAGAAAAGCTTCCTCGGTTTCACCGAGCAGGTCCTCAGATTCTGCCACGAATTGCTCCACCATTTCAGGCGTGATTGTGAGTTGAGGAACTTCGGCGGCACCTTCATCTTCGGGCTGATCCGAGGTTGCGTCTTCAGCTACCTCCCGTCGAAGCTCGGCACCAGTTTGCGCGGTGGCGGCTGACCCCTCACCAGTGATTGCTGCAATCTTCTCTCGCAGGGAAGCTATGATCGCGTTGGCTTGCTCGGCAAATCCTTCATCTGAAAATTTCACCTCGATGTTTTCGAGCAAATTTCTTAAGAAATCACAGCTCCGGTTCAACAGGTCAATGTGGTCGCCTTCTATAGAACCTTTACCTTTACGAAACAAATCAAGAAGTGTCTCAGCCTCATGAGTGACTTTCCCTACAGTGTCCAAATCAAGGAACCCGGCCCCACCCTTTAGCGAGTGATAAAGGCGGAAAATCGTATTGAGCACTTCGTAGTCGACTTCACCAGACTCATTTGACGTCGCCTCCAATTCGATGAGCAATGGTTCGGATTCGTCCAGCAACTCATACCCCTCCTCAACAAATGCAAGCAGCAATTCCTGCTGTTCTACATCCGGCATAAAGTTCTTCCTTGTCATTGTGGATATGTTCTGTGAAAGCGTCGTACGGATGGGAGGGCTCGCCCACTAACACCCGGTGGTTACCAAGGGCTGATAAAGGTCAACGCCCCACCAACCCTCTCCTTTGCATCGACGACCCGCTTACTATCTTTACAACCTTTGACTGGAAACGACAGCGCGTGAAACGCACGTCTGTCCGGGCATCTGTTGTGGTGCTACAGTTTGATTATCGGACACATTGTATTTTTTTGACCTCTTTACTGATCAAGATTTAAGACGAGGTCAAATTTACCGATTCAAGAGTCATTGGGGGCAAGCCTTCCGAATCAAACCAACGGCCGGCGCTCCAGGTTAATTTCTGTCATGAATCTCTTCCAGGGTCATTAGTCCAGGGGCATTGGTGCGCGAATGAAATTATGCCAGATTTCCGGATTTGAGGGAGATTTCCTTCAAATTCAACCTACACCCTGACGATAGTAATAAAGGCACCAGCCCTGAAATGCCAGTGCCGCAGCACGGAGACGATCTGGTACTCTTCTAAACTCTGAAAAGGAGAATGCGAAAACATGGAGGTAACGACCCAGGTTAGCGCCACAGCTGCAACAACGAGAATCCTCACTACCGGGTCGCACCCCGGAAGAAATGAGCAGGGCCGGGCCGCAGGAACGGCCGGCTGGTTAAAACGTTTCAGCCGGACCAGCTGATTACGGTGGTCGGAAGATTGGCAAAATAAATCGGCAGGCTCGACGATAATATCATGAAGCTCTTCACACCCGGCATTGTCATACAGAAGATAGAGCGTCGTTCGCAATTCTTTCGGCTCTTAGTCGGACAAAACCGAATCGTGGCCAACGCCTAGCCAGGAGCGACATGCAAATTTCCAACCTCAGCGCTCCGGACGCAACGATATCAGCAGAGCAAGTCGAGTATATTGCCTGGTATGTTTACAAAAATGCGGGCATAGTCCTCGGGCCGGAAAAGCGATATCTGATGCAGGGGAGACTCACATCACTCTGTAGAACCGCTGGCTATGCATCAATAGCCGAGCTACTCCAGGCGTTATCAGGGAAGGCGCCACAGATTGAGACCATGGTTATCGACTCCCTGACTACCCACGAGACCTCATGGTTCCGTGACCAAAAACCGTTCTCCGCAATGGAAAAAGTGATTCTACCCCGACTTGCCGACAGCAAGAACAACAAGACTCTGAACATATGGTGTGCCGCCTGTTCAACCGGACAGGAAGCGTACAGTATTGCCATGTTGATGAAAGAAGTTGGCTTGTTTGATGGTTGGAACGTCTGCATACACGCCATCGATATCTCGCAGAAAGTTATAAACCAGGCCAAAACAGGAGAATACTCACACCTGGAAGTGGGTCGTGGCCTGCCGGAACGATATATGGCTAAGTATTTTAACCAAAACGGCAACACATGGCACATCAAGAGCGAAATCAGGCGCATGGTACAATTCAGCACCTTCCGCCTGAATGCAGATTCTTACAGCCTGGGACCGTTTGACCTTGTTTTTTGCAGAAATGTATTGATCTACTTCGACGCGGAGACCAAAACCCGGATTTTGACAAATATTCACAAGACGCTCATGCCCGGGGGCTTGCTCATGATTGGTGGCTCTGAAGTCATCCTGGGATTAGACGACCTGTACGAACAAGTCAGAATCCAGGACGTCACAGTCTATGCCAATAAAGAATCGCACACTGTCTGGCAAAACGTCGCAGCCTGACTGCTCTGGACAGTCACTTACTATGCATCAAACGAACAAGTCATAGCGCTCGTGTCGATTTACTATGCCGGCGGCCACCTTGTGAACCCGATTGGCGCAAAGGATTTGATAGCAGCCTTGAACAAAGTGGATACTCAGCAGGAAGAGACGCTGCCCAGGGAAGAGCCCTGCAAGGTGGTCAACGAAGTGAAGTTGAACTTCCGGTTAACATCAGCTGAATTGTCCATCAGCCATTTACAAGACATAGTACATGAGGTGTTAAGCCGCACAAATCTCACAGATGAGGAAATGCACAACCTTGCAATAGCGCTGGAGGAAGCAGTGTTAAATGCCCACGAACACGGAAATCTCGAATTGCAGTCGGAGTGGAAGGATGAATTCTCCGATGACGGTATTACGACGAAGTTTGAAGTCGTCAAAGACACCCGTCTGCAACTGCCAAAATATGCAGCACGGCGGATGAAGATGAGCTTGCTGGTCAGCAGCGGGCAGGTACAATTCAGTGTAGAAGATGAAGGTAGCGGCTTTGCTTGCACAAACATCCCGTCCGAAGCTCCCGGGACGGCCTATGGCATGGGTTTGATGATTATCAACAACCTGATGGACGAAGTCCGCTTCAACCCAAAAGGCAACAGAATTACTTTCGTAAAAAGAATAGCTGCGATTTCATGAAAGTACTTGTGGCAGACGACGAGCCGGTCTCGCGTCAAATATTGGAAAAGACTCTGACCAGGCTTAATTATGAAGTTATCAGCGCGGCAGATGGCTTGACCGCGTGGCGGATTTTGCGGGGTGAAGATGCGCCGCCTCTCGCAATTCTCGACTGGATGATGCCTGGTCTCGATGGTGTCGAAGTGGTCAAGCGGCTACGCCTAAAAGACACCGGCAGCTATGTTTTCACCATCTTGCTAACGGCAAAATCAGAGACTCAGGATATCGTGGCAGGAATGGAGGCGGGCGCTGACGACTACTTGACCAAGCCGTTCGACAAGAACGAACTGCTGGCCCGCCTGCAGTCCGGAGAGAGAATTCTGAGACTGGAAGAAAATTTGCAGGAGAAAGCGAGATTGCTAGAGACCGCCAACCAAGGCCTGCAGAGAGTCAATGCCAGCATGAAGCACGACTTGCAGGCGGCTGCCAGGATTCAGCAAACACTCCTGCCCAATGATATCCCGCAGGTCCCGGACCTCAATATTGAATGGCTGTACAAACCGTGCGATGAGCTGGCCGGCGACACCCTGAATGTTTTCCCCCTGGACGAAAAACACCTCGCTCTTTACTTGCTGGACGTAAGCGGCCATGGCGTCAGCGCAGCTTTGCTGTCCGTCACATTGAGCCGAATCTTGTCACTAGGTGCCGAGGACTCGAACATTCTGCGAAAAAAAGGTGAAACGCCCGGCACTTACCGTATCAGTTCTCCCGCGGAAGTGGCCGACAAACTCAATCGTCAATTTGCGATTGACATAGAATCAGGCCAATACTTTACCATTATTTACGGTATTCTGAATATTGAAACGAAAGAATTTACTTTTGTGTCAGCAGGTCACCCGAATTCTATTCTATTCAAGAACGGCAAGCCTGAGTCGTTTGATAACACGGGTTTACCAATCGGCTTCTCCGAAGAGTTCCAATATGAGGAGCGAACCGTTAGGCTCAATGCGGGTGACCGGCTTTTTATTTACTCCGATGGAATTAATGAAGCGATAAACCCGAACCAGGAACAGTTTACGACAGAACGCTTTGTCCGGTCTTTGACTGACGACCTGGAGATTCCCCTTAACCAAAGCCTATCCAGGGCCGTCGAAAAAGTAGAGCAGTGGGCCGGTGAGGCGACCCTGAATGATGACATCTCTCTGTTGGCTTTGGAACTAACCTAATGGACCCAATAATGAGGCATCACAATGTCTGAACAAACACCGCTAGACCCCGAAGTCATTGAAGCACTGCGAGAGCTGGCAGACGAAGAAGACCCGGATTTCCTCAAAGACTTGCTTCTTGAATATATCACCAGCACGCACTGTAGCCTGGAAGATCTCTCGCAGGCTATCAATAGCGAGGACGAAGTCACCGTCGTCAAGACAGCTCATACGTTGAAAGGAGCCAGCGGCAATATCGGCGCACCCAGGATAGCGACCCTTTTCCGGCAGTTAGAAGAACTCGGCAAAAAAGATGAGTTAAGCGAAGCCGCCGCTCTCATGAGCAGCATCGCGGACGAATTTCAAATCGTCAAGTCAGAAATAGCCAAAGAAGTGTCCTAATCCGCCTGAAGAAAGGGCACCCGGATCTCCACCGTTCGGCCAGACGATGGTCCTGGCAGCGGCAACGAAACCTGGCTGAAGCCGGCGCTCTGACGAACGCCGTCACACCATAGTTGCAAGTCAGCGAATCGGTGGCTTCCAAAGAAGAGGCAGCGCAGTCTGCCCGCGAGGACTCAGTATATCAGCCTTTTGGGGCAGCAAACGCATAGTCCGCACCTGCATTCGGCCGCTATTGCCATAACACTTCCTTCCAAAATCTAACACTGACAATACCCACAGGCTAACGCCACTTAGCTTGTAGCTGAAACACCACAAAACAAGGGACAACCACTTCCGGAGAAGAGTAGCTCGAGACTTTGACAATGTGAGCTGAGTTGGGGATCTTAAGAGCGGGTGAGAGAATCAAACAAGACGTACGAAACCGCTGGAGAAAACGGGTTGTTTTCCCGGATAGATGGGAACGCGTTTCTTGAGCCGGGCCTAGCTCAGGGCCGAATCAAATCGTCCAGTTCACCGTTGCCAAGAAGCTTTGCAGCAGCCTCTTCGGCAATTTCGTCACTGGAATACAAGCCTGCTTTGATCTTAGCCAAGGCTTCGTAAATCACATGTGCCCGGGTCGAAGGAAGATTTGACAGCAAATCTCGTGCAACCGCAGGCTCACTGGAAGATTTCTGAAGCTCCTTTGCTTCGCTTGAAATCTCGACCTGATCGACTTTGTTGCCGGCGGCAGCCTGATTTTGCTCTTTCTTCTTCTGGACCTTTGTCTCTCTTATCGCGCTGGACGATTTATCAGTTCGTCCCGGAGAATTTGGACCGTAAATATCTTGGATCTTCATAACATTGCCTGTAAGGTTATTCTAACTTAACCAACATGACTCTCCTGACTAGTAAGTAAAGTCGATTAATTGCTTCGCTCTTGCAGACGACACGTTTCGCCAATCCTTAATTACCTTTCGCTTCTGTCCTATTTCAACAATCGAATCAGAGATGCTGGTCAGAGCGAGATTGATAACCTCCATGTTATCAACATCCATTGTTTTGATCTGTTGAATCAAATCACGTAATGGCTTTCGATCAAACAGGCACGCCCTCTCATCATCGTCAAGTTTCTCAATTTCTTGCGCAAGCGCCCGCAGTTTCTCGTCGCGCTGCGCAATCTCCGCAAACAGCCGCTCAAAACTCTCTTCCTCAAACAGGCGCCTGGTTTCCCTGGTAAGGGAAAGAATGGCACGCAGGTCCTGCTCGATAGCCACTTGCCTGTCCTCAAGATTTCGCATCGGTAACCTTAAAATCTAAAGCTTGAAAATATGCTGTTAAATGCCGACAGTTGCGCACCAAAAGCCTGTGAGGCTCCCTGGATTCTGGCAAACCTGTCCCGGAGTTCAACTTCCCTCCTCGCCAGGCGCGCATCGAAAGTGGAAACCCGGCGATCGATTGTTCGTGTACGATCATCGAGGCTTCTTTGACTATCATCGATAACACCGCCAACCTTGACATACGTTTCAAGCAGAGACTTCAATTGCGTGGCAATTCCGTTGGACGAATTGAACACATCCGAAACCCGGTCGGCCCCATCCGTCAAAGCTGCTTCAAACTCAGCCGTATCGGAAATACTGAGCGTACCATCATTGCTTGAGGTTATGCCAATGTCAAACACAGACCCAGGATTTCCGGAAGCGACAGAAGAAATAAGGCCGGTAAAGACGTTGCGCAACGTTGACCTTAAGCCACGGTAGGTGCTGTCGCCGGCCAGGGCTCCACGCGTGTTAGTGTCAGCATCCACCCCTGTCTGCGACCGGATAAAGGAAATCACATCATTGTAAGCCCCGATGATATCCTCTAACTCTGCTTTTACTTTTTCAGTATCAACTTTGATTTCAAGGCTCTCGGTGGTGGTCGTGACGTCTTTTAGCGTCAAGGTAACGTCATCGAGAATGTCGTTGATACTGTTGCCGTCACGATAAAATGTCAAGCCATCGACCTTCAATTCCGAGTTCAGTTGGCTGTCAGAAGCTGATGTCCCGACGGTGGTGACATAACCACCGGACGTGCCGGACGTTGCGGCGTTGGTGCTGATTTGGGTCGTTGATAGCAGACTGTTGGCCGAATCGGTGAAGGTAAGGCGGTTCGCAAAGCCCGACTTGGCACTCTTAAAGATCATCCTGCTGGTGCCACCGGTCTCATGCACAACCGAAGCCGAGGCCTTTTCGTCGGCTTTTATGGTACCTGCCGTCACTGCAGCGCTCATGGCATCGTTCACGGCGAGCGCAATCGCATCCATGATCGAGTCGTTGTCAACGCCGACAGGATTAACAGTCACCGAGATCGAAACGCGGTTACTGCTGTCTCCAGTGATGGGATGTCCCACATCAATTTGAAAAGTCTGGCTACCATTGGTGTCAAAAAAACTGCGTAGGTCAGTCGATGTAGAAGTGTACTGCTGCGAAACCCGTGTGTCCGAAGTCGCCAGCCGAACGATTTCAACATCATGATTTCCCACCAGAGCACCGGAGTCCGCCGTGGCCGTAAACTTGTCGGCGTCACTTGCGGCGGCCGACTTGGCGCTGAAGTGGTCCGTAATAGGATCGGTCAGGCGTTTGGCGAGAGAATGGAGTTTCGACAGTTTAGACTCCAGGTCCGTGAGCGCCTTCCCACGGTTGGTAAACAATTCCTTGCGGTCCAGCAGGGCAAACCTGGGCCTGGCCTCCAGCCGCAATGTCGTTTCAATAAAGGCTTCTATGGAAGAGTTAGGATTTACGAAAAGGTCGATGCCCATTTTTTCACCTATCGTTACTGCTTAGGACAACTTACCAAAGCACCATCCCACATTGTACTGAGAGACTTAAGAATATTCTGTGCTTCGGTAAACCTTCCTGCATTGACTTCGTCGAGCGCGTAGCGGTACAGGTCAAAAAACCTGATGGCCATTTCGCGGTATTCGAAGTTAAGGGCCGCGATCAGCTCGGACAACACACGATTAGCCTTCGCCGCGTCATGCCTGGCACAAGCTTGACAACCAAGCTGATAGAGCATTAGAATCAATTTTTCTTTAGACGCCGTTCGAACGGTTTGCGCAACATAAGGATTGCTTGCTCGTTTGGTGTTATATAGACTTTGCTGATCTACCATTTAGCGCTCCTTGACTGTTTTTTCCGGGGGTACTCCGTCCTGGAGGGTTTTTCTACTCTGATTATCGGAAAGGACGAATCTATCTTGCTACTTCCCTCCAAAAAAGTCCTAGAATATCGAAACTGAACCCCACGGGCTCTAACTGTCCGCCCAAATCAAACATTCACCCATCGTCAGAGAGACTCTCCTCTTGGAGAACCCCGGCCAGACACAGACACAACTGCAACATCAAGAGCGATTGCTGAATAGAACTCCGGTGCTCCCGCGTTTATCAGAAAGCTAAGAAACTTACATTTCTCACTTGTATATCTACCTTCTAAACAATTATTTAGAAGTCATTCTAAGCACGCGGTGCCGAATTCTGTGTTTGTGCCCGGGACCAACTGTGTGCGAAGAATCTCCCACCCACTCGAAGATCCTTCGCGCTGCAATGGATTTCTTGACTGAACAATCCGTCAATTTGCGTTCAGAATGACCTTTTATCCGAAGTGAGAAATGTTGGTAAGAAACTAATGGGCAAATTCGGCAAGCTGTAAGACCTGCTGAGCATCATCGTGTTTGCCCAGCCGGTTGTACACGTCCGCCATCAGAGCCAGCGCCTCGCGGTTTTGCGGCGATGTTTCGAGGACACTCGATAAGACTTCCAATCCCCTGAGGAGCTTTCCGCTCCGAATCATGGATCTGGCAAGCCCCAACCGGTCGGATAAATCGGACTTTGCGTTCGGCGAGAGTTTGGCGATCTTCTCCAGCAGCTCGCTGTTGTCGGGCTTTAAAGCCAGGGCCTGCTTCCAAACGGTCTCGGCTTCCAGCAAATTGCCTTGCTGCAGGCAAACATCGCCCACCAAACACAGGCCGGCAAAGTGCTCAGGTTCCAGATACAGGAGCTGTGACAGCGTCGTAAGACCCTCCAATAAGTGACCGCTGTCGATGTGGTCGCGACTGCTTTGCAGCAGGTCGTCCAACTTTCGTGCACGCCGCCGACGGTACTTTTGCTGGATCGCCTTGCCCTCTTTGGCTGAAAGCTGCAAATCCCGGTGCTCAATGCCGCTCGGCGACTCAAGATACAAACCGAGAAATTCATCTATGTGGAAAAATGTCTCAGTCTCGGCGATGCGCAGCCAAAATTCCCAGTCGCCAGCCGACTCGAGGCTATCGTCGAAGTATCCGTATTGTTCGTGCAGACTGCGGCGCCACATGGGTTGCGGTCCCATAAAGCACCCCTCCAGCAGTTTGGCGCGATCAAAATCGTGCCAGCGAAACATACCGGTGCGGGTGTGCTGTTCAAATGTCTCATTATCGGTTTTGGTGATGTAGACGTTGGCGTAAGCCAGAGCAACCGCGGGCCGCTGATTCAACACGTCCACCATTTGCTCATAGGCATCCCTGCGGTGGCGATCATCCGTATTGGCATTTGTGATGAACTGTCCCCGGGCCACCTGAATTGCCCGGTTCCAGGCAGCGTAGACGCTTTCGCGCTCATCGGTTCTGATATATTTGATATTAGGATGCTTTTGCTGGTATTCCCGGACTATCTCCGCTTCGTTTTGCGGGGAGCCACTGTCAACAACAACGATTTCGAGTCGATCAGAAATTGTCTGTGCCGTAAGGTCGTCCAGGCAGCCTCGCATATGACGTTCGGAGTTATAAGCAGAAACGATTGCCGTCACCAGTGGCGCTTGGTCCGGGATTGACTCGGGAGCCACCACAGGTGAAGAGTCAGTTTGTGCCTGCTCTTTCTCCTGTCCGGCTACCTGTTTCCCGTTTAGGTCCGGCTGCTCACTCCCCGGCGTAGAATCGTGGTGAAACCCTTGGGCCTGGCGCTGTAGCTCATGAAGCCACTGAGCGGATTTGGAGTCTGAGCCGCCTGTCGTTTGCAGCGGCTGAGCGGCGGTACCCTCGCCTTTCAAACTGGCCAGGGCAAGAAACATTTTGACCCGCCAGTGCCGGCAGCCGTGTGCGATGGCCTGCGCGAACTCCTGTACCGCCTCATCGTACTCCCCGTTGCCGTAGAATGCAAGGCCGTTCCAGAAATGCAGGGCACCATCCTTTTCAAAATAGCTACTATAGGGTCGCAGGCCATTGTGAACCAGAACGTGGGAGGCCGCGACGATCTTTTCATCGCTTGCTATCACCTCTTCCGGGTCAGAGCCGTTAAGGCTCGTGTCAAAGATGCTGCTCGTGGTCGCATCCGCCAGGGATTGAATGAACAGTTCGGCACCGCCCTGCGCGCCAGATTCCTCGGCAGTAAGGCCATTGTGCTGCACAAAGCTGCCGCTAAGGATACGCTTCCGCTTAGGCTGTTGCATCATGCGCTCATAGATCGGATTCAACTTGTGGGCTGCGTTCTCAGCGCCAAAAACGCGCTGCGCATATTTCATGGCATTTTGACCCAATTGGGCGCGCACTTCGGGATTGTGATGCAAGTATTCGATAGCTTCTTTGTACTCTGTGCTGCTGTTGACGACCAACCCGGTTTCTTCATGCTGTACCAGATCTTTGATGCCACCATAAGGGAAGACCACCGGCGGCACGCCGGCCAGCATCACCTCCTGCAGGTTCAATTCGCCGGAAGCGTATGTTTCCTCGCAGAGCGGATAGCCATAGACGTCGAGGATTTCCAGGACAGGGATAATGTCGGGAACGTACCCGCGCACGTCGAAACGTTGTGCAGCTCCGAGCTGCTGCGCCTGCTGCTCGATCACGTCCGTATGCCCCATACCGCAGACTATGAAATTGACGCCGGGAATGTCGACAGCTGCGCTCATTTTCACATAGTCAGGATGCATTTTGATAAAATCCACCGTCCCGATGTAGCCGACGTTGAACCCCGTATGGCTCTTGGGGGAGAAACCCTGCAAACGGTGAAAATCTGCTGCGTCGTAAACCATGTCGGTCTTTTCTCGCCGCACCTGTTCCGGCAGACGACTGAAAGCGCCACAGCGATAGGATTGTGGGCTGCT
Organism: Candidatus Zhuqueibacterota bacterium; assembly: GCA_029262055.1. Taxonomy (GTDB): domain Bacteria; phylum Zhuqueibacterota; class Zhuqueibacteria; order Oceanimicrobiales; family Oceanimicrobiaceae; genus JAJDAD01. Next base: position 47,695 of record JAJDAD010000009.1, on the reverse strand, counting down.
GGCCAATGCCATGTCAGCGTACTCAACCACTTCGTCGGTAATGACCTGTGGCGATGAATCACCTGCGATATGAAACCAAACCAGCATTCTCATCTCCGGGAGATCGGATAACATCCATTCCATCACTTTCGGACAATTCCACCAATGCAGGTGCACGATATCGGCCTTTTCAATTTCATACCGAATATCCTTCGGGTCAGAAGAACGGATAAAATTCATGCCGGCTTCACCTGCCAGATCGACAGCTTCGGGAGTCGGATCCTGTAGGGAAACGATGCTATGACGAATTGTCTCGAGTCGGGATGAGTATTTGGCGATAGCGATGGCTGCGCGCGAAGCGCCGCCCGGGCCCAAACTGCTGATAACGTGGAGTATTCTTTTCATCGCGGGAGGCTCATTCTTTCAGTCAAAGTCTTAGTCGAGGTATTCGGAGGAAATTCCGCTTTCAATTGATATCGACACCGTCATCAGCGGGATTGAACCTGTTGCCGAAACATAATATGAGGAAGTCAGGGAAGTCTCTTCATGATACAGATAAAGCCGGCACTTGCCCAAAGTCAGGCTGTAGTTGCACCGCCTCCCGATAGACGCGGTCAGCTTCAGACCTGATTTGCTGCAGGGTTTCCCGGCTTAACTCCTGCTCGCCGCTACCGACACATCCGGTCCGGAAAAAATGGTTGGCGTAAATCTTCCCGACATTGCCTTTATCTTCCTCAGCACGGCGATGCTTTTGGAAAGAGTGGTTCTCAACAGCCCGGGCTATCTGCCTATCTGTTGCAGGCAAATTCAAGAAAGCGCAGACGCTTTGCAGGGCGAGTGCCGCATCAGCGCTCATGGCTTCATAGGATAGGAACAGGACCTCGGCCCCTTCTGTGTTCTTCGCTGCGATATATGAATTGAGATGCGCGCACCAGTCTGCCAGGTGCTGCAGGCAAAAGGCATCGATTCCGGCGGCAGCCGCTTCTTTCAGCCCATCGTAGCGCAGGTGGAAGTAGTAATGGGAACACAGGCTGTCCTCGGCTTGCCTGAACAGATAGATGGTCTTTGCCGGCGTGGGATTAAACAGCTCGTGTGTCTTGACCAGACGGTACGGCAATCTGATTCTCGCATCGACGCCGGGTATTTTTTCGTCATGCAAGTTGGGTACAATGCGCTCCTGGTCGATGGGAAGAATTGTGCTTGTCTCGATGCCGTGCAACTGCTGGATCAAATCAGCGAGCAAGAACCGCATCCAGGTATTGCCCGACCTTGGATAAGACGCCACCGGAATGTCGCAAACTCTCAGAACGTTACGGTGGCCCTGCCCTGCGGCATGAGGACGATACTGCGTTAACAAACTCAGCGCCAGCGCCGCTCTGTTTGTGCTTAGATATTCCAATGCCTGTTCGGCTTGAAAATCGTTGTCAGACATAAAAAACTCAGGTCCGCGCTGGTACATGTCCTCGGCGACCTGCAGCAGAGTTCGAAGTTCGGTCGGCGTCCTGCGCTCGGGAAGCCCCCAGTACCTGGCAATGACCTCCTGCTGACTTGTACTGATATCATCCCTCACTTCCGAGAATGCTGTGTACAGCTCCGGCGGCACCTTGTGCAACTCGGCAAGGCCACGTTCGATCTCTTCCCGAAATTCTGCGGTGTCAGCGGTCAAATCGATTTTCATATCGATCAGGAAGTGCGGCTTCCCCAAAGCGATACAGTACCCAATGTGCGTACCGATTTGATTGGAGCAGGTAACCGTCGCTGTCTCGATCAGACCGCGCAATCTTGGCAAGAATTCCGGGTCAAACATGTGCCCGGCGGTGACACATTCGAAGCCGTGTTGCAGGTATTCAGTGGCAGCACCGCGCAATACATCTTTCCAGCCCAGACAGATACGAATGGTATCAAACTCCTTACCCAAATTCTCCAAAGTCCGACAAAGCGTCTGGATGTCGAATTTGGTATGAATCCAGTGCGTAGAATGGGCAGGGAAGACCAGTAGATTTTTTTGCAGGCGCCGCTCTTCGTCGCTGCGTGCCTCGCCGGTCAGATGACTCGGGGAGTAATTTATCAAAGGGCCGATTGCAAACAGCGCTTTGTTTGTCACTTCCCTGAGCGCATCATATCTTTGCGGCGATGGACACATAATGGCCGGCAACGGTGCCCGGTACTCGACGTCAAACCCGCCCTGATGGTAGTAGACGCCGTGCTCGATGGCAGTTTTGGTCTGGTAGTCATTGGCGTACCCGGCATACTTCTTGATGAGCGTCGCATGCCCGTAGTAATCATTCGGTTCGATGAGCTCATTCGTCACCAGGGGTCTGTCCTGGGCCAACGTCTGCAGGGTATTCTGAGTTAATTGCATGTTCTTAATCCATGTCCTGGTCCGTGGAACTAACCGACATCCCACCCGAACGTCGGTGCTATCCGCCCACGCAGCATGGCCGAAGTCTTGTCAATTTGTGCGTTCGTAAAGACGCGCTGCCACTCGTTCATGCTTCCTTGCCGAAAATGCTCCCGGCTTGGATGCGTCACTTCCGGGAACGAGAAGCGCTCCGGGGCGATGTCATAGAATTTCAATATCCCCTCGAAATACTTGCGCGGGTCAGTCCGGAAGGTCTCGAAGGTTGAGAACAAGATTGCAGGCTTGAACCCGGGGTTCTCGTCCGCGTCCAGCCAACCGGTAATCCAGTCAACAAAATGGTGGAAGTAGTGCTCGATTTGCCAGTCGAGTTGTCGTTCAAAAGACCAGGAATAGTAATCCGGGCAGAATTGATAAAACGCCAACACTTCGTCCCTGTTTTCGTATCTTTGGCGGAAGTGGTGCGTCCAGGAAACAAGCGCCTGTCTCGGATCGCGAACGTGCACAATCATGCGATCGACATACTGGCTTAGCAAAATCTGGTTGAACCCGGCCGCATCCACGTGGTCATAAAGCAGGGCACCGGCCTTGACATTTGCCATGGCGTCACGCCGTAAAAGCTTATTCGGGAAAACACCGGTGACAGCAAAATAATCGTCCAGATTCAGCCCTTTCGCAAGCGCATCCGATATGTAGTCGCTGGCAGACTTTGGCAACGCATTGAAAACAACAACCGGCATGTTGTGAGCGACCACGGCCAGTTCCGGCTCTTGCTGGATTATGTGAACCGGAGTGCAGACATGCCGGTGCAACTTCTGCGCAAGCGCATCCACCTGACCGATTTGTCCGACCAGCTCGTCCAACTCTGAGCGCAGCTCCTGGTCTTGCGGGTTCAGTTTAAGGGCCCGGGTCAAGTGGCCGAGAGCTCTGGTGATTTGCCCGTTACTGCGAGCCTCTCGCACCAGGTGCAAGTGGGATTGGGTGGCACTGGGATTCATAAGCTTGATTCCGCTTGAGCCTGGACATAATCCACCAGACCATGCCGGTGAAACTGGTCGATGATCCGCTTTACCTTCGCAAACGGCCTGCCGGTTTTAGCGGCAATCTGTGCAATCGTCAGCGTGCCATCAGTCTGGAACATTACCTCAAAAAGCAACATGCTGTCCTCCGGGTCATTGGCAAAATCAAAGTCGATGTCATATCCGGAACAAAAAATCTCCCCCTTAAACTTGTTCAGTGGTAGCTGGTCCGCCTCGAAGGTTTCCAGCATTTCCAGAACCACTTGTGCCGAATCCGACAGGCTCGCATATGAGACAATCGCCGGTGTGTCGTGACTTGAGTGGTACTCCCGGTATGGGCCATCCGGCTCTGATCGGTGCCGGACCCGGGATAGCGATAGCATCGGCACCCGGATGCCGGGCGCATTGAACTGTCGCTCATCATTACAGATTACGCCCCAGGATGGTGCAGTCCAGCTATCCGGGTCGTGCTCATCGAGTGCCAGCCGGAAACACAGGTCTGCTGCCGTATCGCCGTAATGGGATAGTTGCAGGGCGTGCGGGTTCTCCAGACCCAGTGCCTCCAGGAACAAACCGGCCTTCATTTTCGGAATCAGGTGCTCGTTCCGGCTCAGGTACGCCAGTGAGCCGATGGTCTCGGGGACGATCAGGAGACGATAGGTATAGCGCAGGCCGCGGCGCTTCAGCAGTTCGCGCAGCACTTCGAGGCCAACAGCCACGCCGCTGAGACCGTCATTGACCATTGCCGGATGGCATAAGTGCGCACAGAGTACAACACAGTCCTCCGTTTCTCCGGGTACGATCACTTCTCCGACTTTCAGTGTCCCCGCCGTAAACCGGCTCTTTATGACCACACGGTACCGGTCTTCCTGCAACTCATTTTTCAAGTTGCGCGAGCAGCACAAGCCCCAGTCCCGCTTGTAGTATTTGAAGACAAACGGTACGGCCTCCGGGATTTTCGGGTGCGTGTGCAAGTGGGCAAACAGCTCTTGCCGTGAAACCGCGCCCTCAAATGGCAACGAATAAGACACAACATGTAATGGGTTATCCGCGTAGCAAAACAGCCGCTGTCCCGACAATGTCTCCAGATACGCTTCATCGCACGTCCATTTTTCAGGAATCGTCCAGGTGAAGCACTCAGTCCCGGTCGGGTATTCATGAATCTGCATCGGGACGACGTCGGCCAGAATCGACAACGCTGCATCGTAGCCGTCCGAAATAATATCCCGCGGCAGCGACCAGACCGCCTCGATCATTTCCTGCATGGACGCCTGTTCATCAAGAACAGGACCGGATACGGGCACAATGTACTCGCACTGATCTGTTCTATCTTCTGTTGTCGCCGCGCTCAAAGTCACTGATCAGCCTCTTCTTATCGATTTTTCCGGAGGAATTTAAAGGGAATTCCTCAACAACCGTTATCTTTTCCGGCACCATATAACCGGGGAGGTTCGCGGAACAGCCTTGCTGAATCCCCTCAATTGCGGGCTGTCCGCCACCGGCGCCGGTTACGAAGGCCATGAGCCGGTTCTCCAGAAGTGGATCCGGAACCGCTACGACAACGGCGGCGGCAACACCTTTGCTCTGCAGCATGGCTTCCTCGACTTCATGCAGATCGATGCGATGGCCACCTGACTTGATGGTGTCATTGGCCCGGCCTGCAAAGTACAATTCTCCGTTCGGACCCTCGCGGACAATGTCGCCCGTGCGGTATCCCTTGCCGTCCTGACCCTGCACCTCGACAAAAGCACTCCGGGTGAATTCCTCTTGCTGCCAGTATCCGACCATCACTTGCGGCCCATGGACCACCAGCTCGCCCCGCTGGCGCACGGGCTGCTGTCTGTCGTCGATAAGGCACAGGCTGTGATTGGGAAGCGGCTTACCGAGCGGCACGTCGACAACCCCGTTTCGCAACTCGCTTGGCGTAAACTTGTGGTACGCACAATACACCGTCGCCTCGGTCGGACCGTAAATATTGTAAACCTCAGCGCCCGGCATTTTTTCATTGAATTGCTGCAAGTACCCGGGAGGACACGCGGCGCCCCCGATAAACAACGTCTCCAGCGAAGCAAATGCAGCGGGGCTTAGATTGTAGCGGGAGTCGAGCAGCATGCTAAATATGGTCGGCACAGTGGAAAGAACCTGAATCGCTTGTTCGCGAATGTAATCCGCCAGCACCAGTGGATGTTTCAAGGCTGCGTACAGATGCAGCTCCGCACCGCACCCGAGCATGAATGCCAGGTCCATGACCGACTGGTCGAAAGAAAAGTTGGCGATATTCAAAGCCCGGGCATGCGGCTCGATCGCAAGCGTGCAAGCGCACCAGTGGATAAAATGTGCCAGATTCCCGGTGCTGATCATTACGCCTTTTGGAAGACCCGTGGAGCCGGAAGTGAAAATCACATAAGCCAGCTCATCCGGCGTGTGGCCGCTGTCGAGCGGAGCCTCAGAATAATCCGGGAGATCGGACAGGTAGAATTCATGCCCTCTCGGCTCATCCGGTTTCTCCCCCAGCACCAAACACTCCTGCCGTTCCAAAAGAGTCTCAGGCCACTGGGAAAACTTATTCGCGTCTACCACCGCAAAACGCGCCGCACAGACATCCAGAAAGTGACGAATGCGCCGACCAGGTGCTTCGATGTCCAGGGGAACGTATGGACAACCGATCTTCCAGGCCGCCAGGATGGAGACGACCGTTTGCAAATTTTTATTCGCAAGGATGGCAATGGGCTCGGTCCGCCGGACGCCGCGAGCCCGCAGGAAGCGCGCCATCCGGTTGGAAAGCAGGTCCAGCTCCCGAAAAGTCAGTCCTTTCCCGTCGCAGATGACTGCCACGGCGCCAGGGTGCTCGGCAGCCTGCCCGGCAAAAAACTCGATGGGGGTCTTGTGGGACGCGCTCATTTCCGGCACCAGGCTTTCTCGCGGACTTTCCATTTGTCCGACTCGGCCACCAGGAAATCCGGGCTTTGCGACAGGCAGGACGACAGCATATCGACAAAAGCACGCGCCGGGAACAGGTAGATCGGGCCGTTCCCCACTGTTGTCTTGCGCCCGTCAAATTCCGCGAGCAGTTGTTCACCTATGCCGTGAAAGTCCGTCGCGATAGCGGGTTCAGGGAACCTGGCGAAGTAATCGTATGAGCGCGTTTCTTTGCCGGCGGGTGAAGTTACCGTGGCAGTAAAGGTCTTGAAGAAACGATACGGCACGCCGGCCTGCTCCTCAACATAGTGAAAGAACGTGTTGTGCCGCAAACTAGTGCCGAACATGCAAACCTTAAAGTCCAAGTCGTACATCTTGCCGAAAACCGAATCCCGATCGAAACTGGAATTACCCCTGGCCCTCGCCAGCGTCTCAGCGTGTTTTCCGATGGCGGCAACGGAATGGAAGGGCGGGTGCTGCGACCGTTTCGCGCCGGGTAGTGTCCGGATGTGTTCCGCGAAGACGCCGGTCTCCGCTTCGGTCTCATACAGATCAAAATTCTCCCCGCGGGTGAACCCGAAATTGAAAGTTGGGACAGCCAGGGTGCCGTCCGCACCGAGCACCCGCTGGAAAGCGTTTTGGAAGGTCGGCAGTGGGTTCTGTACCTGGCCAAAGGTAGCGACCGAACTTTGCACAAAAACATGGTCCCCCGCGGCGAGGCCCACTTCTTCCAGGGCCTCTGCAAAATCCTCTTCTGCAAAGCCCGTGGTTGTTCCGGTTCCGCCCACGCCATCCTGCACCATCGCACAGATGCCCTCAAACGTCATCATGTGAACCACAGACTCGGAAGACAAAGCTACATCGTACTCTTCCTCAAGGACCAGCATAAGCTCCATGTGTTTGATAGAATCCCAGCCTGGCGTCTGCCCAAGTCCGGCGCCCCTACCGATTTCCGCGGAAGAAACACTGCCCAGGACGCGGCAAACAGTGTGGCGTAGGTCCTGCTGTAAATCCGTTAGCATGTTCGATTGCACCGGCTCCGCCACCGGCGAATGATGTGCAACCTGCATCATCTGGCAATCCTCTTTGTTCTTGCCTCCCTCCGGGATGGTTTGCCGGCGCAATCGACCTCGGCTCATTGCAGATGCTCTTGCTGACATGAATAGGGGTTCACGATATTATCAGGATGAAAAAAGGACTGCGCTATCTCCTCGATCTCATCGCAATAATCGTAAGATGAGATCACCAGACACCCTTGCTCGCTTTTCTCCAGCGCCGACGGATGCACTACTTTTTTGCCAAAGACAGTCCGGCCCTGCCGGCTTTTGTCAGAATCAATCAAAGTCGTCGTCTTTTCATGCACAAGATTTGACATGGAGAACAACAGGCGAGTGTGATAGCCTGACCCCCAAACGTAGACTTCGGGTGAATCGGCGATACGGGCTTCGATGGCTTTGACGATTGCACGCCCTCGCTCACCATTTCTGCTGTGTGATTGCTCACGGACCTGCTCTCTTTTACGAACAACGGCTTTGAGGGCAAATCCTTGGCCAACATCGACACGCTTATGGTAGCGGTGCAGCTTCAGACTCAGGACTTCGAAGTGTCCGGCCAGGAAGGTGTGCAGACTATTCAGGGTAAAGTAATGCGTGTGATCCAACGTGTAGTCGATGATCGACTCGTCGTCCTCGAGCTCGTATGGTACCTCGATGAACAAATATCCACGCGCCCTTAGCAGCTTGCAAACGCTGTCGCGCGCTGCCTCGAGGTCGCCAAGATGCTCGAGTGTATGATTTAGCGTAATGAGATCGAAGGCTGGGTCAGGATTGCAGGCCGCGAGGTCGCTCAGAGTCTTGCTGATCACCTGTACGTCGTTCTCGACTGCATGCTGCAGATGGTCGCAAACGTCCAGGCAGAAAGAGGAGCCACAATGCGAGCGCATAAAGCGGGAAAAATGCCCGGAGTACCCGCCAACATCCAAGTGGGTCCAATCAGACTGCAGATGCGGCGCAAGGTCTGCCAAAACTGAGTTGAAACGAGCCCGAGACGGCGGCGGAATCTCTGAGTGGTCCGGACGATAGTAGGTCGTCTCAGACTGGTAGTAGGTCCGCAGCTGCGCTTCGGTCCAAAGCAGCGTCTGATAATGATGTCCGCAAGCGCCGCAACGGGCAACCCGCAAGCGGTAGTGTTTATCGCCATCCTTTTGCGGCAGAAGCAGCCTGTCCTGGCAAAACTCATTGGCAGCAGAACCACAAACCGGGCACGACTCGACCACGACTTTGTTGGAATAATCCGGGGGTTGACTCACTTTCTCATTCTCCTAAGTCGGCATATTTCAGATCAGCTTACTGACCAGGCTTTCATCAACAACCTTCCTTGACGTAACGAGAGCATCTACCACCTGCACATCGGTCCCGCTGTTGCCGGCCTGTTTGCAGGCCTGCACCGCTGCCCCGGCTTGTTCAGCTCTGGCAGCGGCAGTTGTGAGATTCTCATCCATCTGCAAGATTGCATCGATGTAGCCGCGAATCATATTTAATTTTTCTTTGAAACTCCGGGCATCGTACTTCATCGAGACGCGCAATGCCGGAAGATTTTTCAGGAAATAGAAAAACCGGTTCGGCTTAAATCCCAGCAGGATGTCTCTGATGGGCGGCCACGCCAAAACGCGACTCCTGATAAAATAGTGGGCCAACTTGTCCAGGTTGACCAGTTTCTGAATATCCGGTGTTTTCAAAAGGCGGGAGTGCAAAGGATTTGACAAGCGCGCCACTTCAAAAACGTCAGGGAATTTGGCCAGAAACCCTTGTTCCGCCGCCGTTCTGGTGATGGGCGCATCCGGATAATAAATCATGACATTGTTGTTGACCTTATCTACTTGCGCCTTGCGCGCGAAGCTTATGGTCTCCAGGCCTTCCGCGATGGTTTCGCCCGGCCAGCCGAAAATCAAATCGATATTGACGCGAATTCCGTATTTCTTGAAGAGCTTGCAGGCGTACAGAATATTCTCGTCCGTCTGTGTCCTGCGGCCGGACAGCTCTCTTCTGATTCTCTGTGACCCGCTCTGAATCCCCATAGTGACCCGGTCGCAGCGCGCCTCCTTGAATAGCCGCACCAGATCCTCACTCACACTTTCCGAGCGTACATTGCAGATGAAAGGTGGCAAGTCCCGGGAGGCATACAGCTCAAGGAACTTCATGGCAAACTTGGGATGGGCATTGAATGTCGCGTCGTGGAATTGTACCCACTCCAGCCCGTAGTTTTGTTTGACGTACTCCAGTTCGGCAATTGTCCGCTCCCCATCGCCGTAGCGAAAATGCAGCCCCTTTTCCTTTTTGAAAATCTTGTTTAAAGTAGCCGTGCCGCAAAAGGTACAGGGAAACGGGCAGCCCCTGGTCATCAGAAAGGGCTTGGTCCTGCTGGACCGCAAGCTGTCATATTTCATGTGCAGGTCGCGATCAGCCGGCGGATAACAGTTAAAATCGGTGATGAGCGCCGCACCCGGATTCTCGATAACCTGGCCTTCCTCCTGCCACAGCAGGCCCGGAATGGCTGGCGGCGGGATACGGTCATCCAGAGAACGCAGCAGTGCCGGCAATGTCTCTTCGCCGTCACCCTTCAGGACAAAATCTACCACCGGATGATAGATCAAGTCCGAATAAATCATGGTGGAGGGACCACCCTGTACGGTCTTGATATCCTTGATACGAGCCTTGATTGCAGAGAATAGGTCGATGACATCCGGCTCCTGGCCGATGAAAGATCCAAAAGCGACAACGTCAGCCTGAAACTGCGCGATGCGTTCCACAAAATCAGCCTCCAGCGGCTGCAAAAAAATCTCAACCTCATGGCCGCATTCTTTCAGGGCTGAACTCAGGTAAATGACGCCCAGTTTTTCTACCGCCATGCTGTCGACAAACGCTATTCTTGCCATGCGCTACCTTTCGGGGAGAGAAACTCACCCATCATGAAAAAAAATCTCATCCACCCAAATAAGATATAGAATGGCACGTATCGCGCGCAGCCCTTGCGCAGCGCTTCGAGGGAAAGGATGACCGGGTAGTTGATCAATTGGTGGTGCAGAATCGAGCGGCGCTTGCCCGGGTACTTGACCATTAATTTGGCGTCCCCTCTACCGTACTTCTGCCATTTCGGCAACCACTCCCGCAATGACCGGGCATGTTTGCGCGAAGAGTAGCCGGATCCGATCCACATCTTTTTGTCGTGCAGTTCGTAACGGATGGCCAGGTCTGTATCTTCGTTGCCGATTCGACCCCACTCTTTATCGATACCGACTTGCCGCAACACGTCTCTCCTGTATAATGCCGGCCGGCCAACCATACGGCTCGGCCCAGGCTTGCGCGAGTGCAAATAATTCAGAGATTCCATCGCCCTTTCCCAGTAGGTCTGTTGCGAGTATGACCGCGAGATTGCCTGCACGGCGGCACAGTCATTTCCCTCCAGATCCAGCAAAAGGCGGTGCAGACAATCCTCGTCCAGAACATCATCTGCATCCACAAAAGCGACGTAGGGCTGTGAGGCTTTTTCTGTCCCCAGATAACGTTGATACGCCAAGCCTTTCCGGGCGCACCGGGTTACCGCCGCACCTTTGTTTCTGGCTTTGCGAGCCGTAAAGTCTTCGCTTTGCGCATCGATAACCAGGATTTCTCGCGGGTGATTTGCTTTCACTGAATCCAAACACTCTTCTATGTTAAACGCTTCGTTAAGGGTGCAGACGACTACTGAAATCGGCATCGAAGAAACAGCCGGAGCCGATTCTGACTTCTCTGTTGTTGTCATCTTTCAAGCGCCAAAGAATGAGATCGTCGCCTGCAAGGCGTCGGCCTTTCTGCCAGCGAGATCTAAATCAAAATAGTTGGTCTTAAACTGCAGCAATCGCGGTTGCAGCGCTTCGGCAACGGGACAGAGACCCTGTGAGAATTGCTGCGACTGGTCCGGATGCAGCCGCAATCCGCGCAGCGCAGGCTCCAAGTAGGTCAACTGCCATGCGCCGTAAATGCCGTCACCACCCAGTTCAGAATATTTGTCCCGGAACTCCTGCCAGCTAAACGGCACGTCTTCGCCCAGTCGCAACGCGTACGACCAGTAGGCATGCTGGTAATCCGCCGTCACTCTTTGTGGCGTGAGCCAGCTACAATCCTTGATCGCCTCAGCAAACAAGCCGGCCACGCTCCGGCGCATTTCGACAAAATCATCGATGCGCTCAAGTTGCGCCAACGCCACCGCCGCACAAAGTTCCGGCATGCGGTAATTCCAGCCGACGGACGCATGTCGTTCGTAACCGGGCTCCTGGATCATTTCCTTGCAGATCTTGCCGTGCGCTGCGGCGCCGCCCACGGCCTTGTATCCCAGACTGTTGAAACGCCTGATTCTGAGTGCAAGCTCGCGGTTAGCAGTGATGATCATGCCGCCTTCGCCGCTGGCCAGATGTTTTGAGCTTTGAAAGCTAAAGCTCGCGGCATGGCCGATGCTACCCACGACTCGTCCGTGACAAAAGCCGAGAAAACATTGCGCTGCATCTTCCAGGACGAATAGATTGTGGCGCGCAGCAATTTCCATAATAGCCGGCATGTCCGGAGCAAGTCCGTAAAGTGAAACCGGGATGATAGCTCTTGTCTTAGCTGTTATCTCGCGCTTTATGGATTCAGGGCTAAGGGTCCAGGTGCCGGGGTCGACATCGGCGAAGACAGGAATGGCATCGGCGTGCAGAACCGCGAACGCCGTGCTCGCCATGGTCAAAGGCGGAACGATGACTTCGTCGCCGGGTTGCACGCCCGCGGCGGCCAGGGCCGCGTGCAATGTGGCGGTGCCATTAATGAATGACACCGCGTAGTCTACTCCAAACCGGGCTGCAAAGGCTGCTTCCAGGCGGCCGGTCATCTCACTGCCGGCCGACGACCTGAACTGCGAGGCCAGCACCTGCCGGACATACTCCTTTTCCTTCTTGCCGATGCGTTCCAGGATCATCTCAGCCGGCCTCTTGAAAATCGGCTTGTACCAAACGAGCCGGCTGGTTGATGGCGCTGAGTGCCGGCTCGAGCGCGAGCAGGGTCAAAATATCCTGCATCGTAAAAACACTTCCGCGGTACAACCTCCCGTAAACAGCCCGCGCAAATTCCAGGTCCGCCGGATAATCCACGGTCCAGCGCAGATCGGAGAAATCATCTCCGGAAGCAACATTGCGTATCTTGAACTTTGTCGTATTCTGCCAGATGTACGGTGTCACATGCTCCTGCTCATAATGTGTACTGGCTTCACGCTGCGTTCTTGCCAGTGCGTCGAAGGTAAAAGCCTCAACATCCAGACCTAGCGGATAGCTTGGTTCGATGGTATTGCTCACGTAGTCCAAATCGGGATTCAGCAGTAATTTTGTCGCGATCAAATCCAGCACTTCCGGATCCTTGAAAGGATCGTCACCGGTGACACGAACGATGACTCCGGCCAGGCTTTGTTTTGCAGCCTGATAAAAACGGTCGAGCACATTATCCGGATCACCTCTAAATACCCTGACGCCACAATCCCGGGCCAACGCAGCCAGCAGGTCGTCCTCTACCAGATCGCTGGTTGCCACCATGATGTCATCGACGACCTGGCTCTGTCGCACGCGTTCAATAATGTGCGCCAACATGGGCCGGCCGGCAATCAGGGCCAGGGATTTGCCGGGCAACCGGGTCGATCCCATGCGCGCCTGAATTATAGCTGTGACCTTTTTGCCGTTCCGCAACGTTGCCCCATCAGTCATATGTGTGCTTTACCTCGCATTGATGTTTGAGCGCCACTTTTGCCAGATACTTCTGATTCAAAGCCGGATCCGAGGTCAGACTTTTCTTGTGCATCCGGTAACGATAGAGCGGCAGGTTGATGGTGTCAATGTTGTAAGCACGTTCAAAGCGTATACGAAAGTCCACGTCCTCGCCAATGTGCAACGCCGTATCGTACAGGCCGACATCTTGCATCTGCTCCTTTCTGAACATGATGCCGCAGGCGATGGGCTTTTGCGCCACCGTCATCCGCTCCACAAACGCCTCGTTGTCATCGACCAGGTAGTAATCGGAGGCAACCGCGTCGCACTCATTAAAAGTCATGTGCAGGTGACAGATTTCTAAAAAGTTGCGGTGCAGGTAATCGTCGGCGTCCAGGTTGACGATAAACTCGCCGCGCGCCCGCGCAATGCCGGCGTTACGCGCTTCCGGAAGTCCCCGGTTTACCTCGTGCTCCACCACCGTAATCCAATGGCCGTACGACTGCAGAATGTACCGGGTGACGTCGCTGCTGCCGTCGTTCACCACCACAATCTCAAACTCATCTTTCGGGAAAGACTGTTCGATGCAGCTTCGGATCGCGCGGGCGATATATTTGTCGTAATTGAAGGTTGGGATGACAACGCTTACTTTCATTTCGGGCTCCCCGGCTACTGTTCCAGAGCATCCGGAAGCACGAAATCGTCCTTGACGATGTGCACTTTGGTGCGTTTGCCCAAAATGTGATCCAGCTCTTTCGGCGAGATGCCGCCACCGGGCCGTTTGGCAACCAGGAGGTCGCGGGTCAAAACCTGACCGCTGGCAATATCTTCGTTCGCCACCAGGCTGCGCCGGGCTTGCTGGCGCGCCGGCGCTTCGGACGGGGTTATCTCGGCCTGCATCCCGGTTGCCTGTTCCACTGTCTCGATTTGTTGAATCATGCTACGCAAAAGAACCGGGTTGACTGAGTGGTAATGATCGTCCTCAGGCAGCGAACGGTCCAACGTGAAGTGTTTCTCGATAATCTCCGCACCCAGGGTCACGGCGGCCACCGGAACGGTGACATGTTCATCCGGGATGGTGTGGTCGGAGTAACCGATGACCAAATCCGGGAACTGCCCTCTCAGCAGTGCGATTCTTCCCAGATTGGCTTCGTTGTTTGGCGTCGGGTAAGCCAGGTTGCAGTGCATAAGGGCTAAATCCGCGACCCCCTCCGCCCGCAGGAAGCGCACCGATTCGTCAACTTCCCTGAGATATGAAGCTCCGGTAGAGAGAATGACGGGCTTCCCGGTACGGGCCACTTGCGCCAGCAAAGGAAAGTTGTCCAGGTCCGCCGAAGCGATTTTCCAGAACGGTACGTCCAACTGTGTGAGCCACTCAACCGACTGCCGGTCGAAGGGCGTTGATGAAAAGTGGATGCCCACTTCCGCGGCGTACCGGCTCAGCTCGGCATACTCCTCCGGACCAAACGAATCGCGCTTCTTAAAATAATCAAATTGCGTGGCCTGACCTGATGGACCTGCTTCAGGCACCGTGTCGCTTTGCCAGTACTGCGCTGCCCAGCGTGTCACCAGCGTCTCGGCCTTGTAGGTTTGAAACTTGATGGCGTCAGCACCGGCACTGGCTGCCGCGGTGATAAGCTTTTTGCCCACCTCAAGGCTGCCACCGTGGTGAACGCCTGCCTCTGCAATGACAAACGTCTTGTTGCGCCGGTTTTTTTTGAGCGGCGCTAGAAAGTTTCTCTCACTTCTATTCATGAATTATCATCCTTGTACCAGACTCAGCTTCTCGTTTTCGATTCTCGCAACCGGTAAGAACTCATTCCGGGCGCGCAGGTGGGGCAACATATCACCGACGCTGACCCAGACGACGCATTCCTTGCAGGCAGATACACAACCCCAATCACCGTCAAGATGGGCCTGCCGAATTTTCCGCATGGGCAAGCCGTTCCAGATCTGGTGCAAACTCTGCTGTGCGAGGTCGCCGACAACGCCGGAGTAGTTCCAGTCAAGATTACAGATCGAGACTTTACCGTTGCAGTTGACTGCCAGCGCATACCACAGTATCGCGCACGGGTAACGAGTCGGAGAAGTCTCATCCGTGATCTCCAAATCTGTGATGGCGCCGCTCCAGGTGTGCACGCCGGTCACCTGCACCTGGTCGGCTACGCCGGTCCAGCGCGTGCGAAAGGCCTCGATCTCCTCCTCACTGACCTGGTCAAACTCCATGATCTTGACGCGGATGGTGGTATGTCCGCCGATCTTGTTTCTGTAATCGATGAAAGATTCCACGCTGCGGTCGAGATGGTCAAACCCTCTGCTTTGTTTCAAGGTCCGGTAGGTCCCGGCCGTGGCCGCATCGATGCTGACGGTTACGTCGTCGATGCCTGCTGTCAGAATGGCCTTGGCGGTGTCGGTGTGCAGCAAAGTGCCATTCGTGTTCATGTGCACGGTCTTGGCGACATTCCGCTTTTTGGCGTAGTCGATCATTTCCGGCAGCTCGCGATGCAGCAGGGATTCCCCGTCTTTGTGCAGATTGAGCATGATGAGCTGCTGGTAGTCGACAGCCTCATCGACAATGCGTTGGAAGGTGGCCAGAGGCAGATAGTGCGTGCCTTGCATGGCCACGGTCTGATCGCGCGGACAGAACGTGCAGCGCAGATTGCAGTCGTTGGTCGGTTCGATATTCAACACGAGGGGAAAATCCGTGTTGATTTCACGCTCGATGACTTCCTGTTTGAGGCACGTGAGGCTGCCTTCGACATAGTCATCGTTCATTTCTATATAGTATTTCTCTGTCGGACCTCGACCCATATTGCTTTCTCGGTTAGCGGATTAACAGCGATTGCTCTCTGGCGGCAATCACCATTTCTTGTCGGCTTCCTCTTTGTTCTGCAAGTACCATTGCACTGTCCTGACCAACCCTGAGTGCAGGTCGGTTGGCGCCTGCCAGTCGAGGGCTTCAGCCATTCTGCTGACGTCCAGAATCTTCTTGAACTGACCGTCCGGCTTGTCCGAATTCCAGACTATTTCGCCTTCGTATCCTGTCGCCGACATCGTCGTTTCCGCCAACTCCTTAATCGACGTACCGACTCCGGTGCCGATATTCAGCGGTGTGACATCATCATATTTTTCAGCGGCGCGCACGATGGCTTCGGCGCAATCTTCAACGTAAAGGAATTCCCGAATCGGCTTGCCCGTACCCCAGACCTCGACCGTGGGAGAATTCTGCAGCTTGCCTTCCACAAATTTGCGCACCAGGGCGGCTGCTACGTGGGAGCGCTCCGGGTTGTAGGAGTCACCAGGGCCGTACAGATTTGTCAGGATCAGGTGGATGCCGTTGAAGTCGTACTGTTTGCGATAGGCCCAGCACTGCACCGCCATCATCTTTTTGGTTAAGCCGTAGTTGCGCACGCTGTCGTGCAGCGGGCCGTCCCAGAGGTTTTCCTCCTTCAGCTCTCCTTCGAGATAGCCGGGGTAGGAACAAGCGGTACCAATGCCGACAAACTTCTGCACGTTGGCCAGGCGGGCGGCTTCGATGACATTTGCTCCCATGATCAGGTTCTCGAAGTAGATCTTCCCCGGGTGCACCTGGTTGATCCAGATCCCGCCGTAGTAGGCTGCAGCGTGAATCACGACCTCCGGCTTCTGCTCCTGAAAGCACCTTTGCGCGTCGCTCAGGTGTACAAAGTTGAAATCACGCTTGCGCGGCACAAACACCTGAGCCCCTGCCGTGCGCAACTTGTCGACAACAAAGCTACCGAGAAAACCGGCGCCACCCGTAACCACTACGCGCTTGTTGGTCCAAAATGCCATGATTGCCTCAAATGTTGCTGAATGGATTTTTGATATCGATTAGCTCGTAGGCCCTGATCAGTTCATCGATGCCCTGATCGACGGTAATGCTCGTTTCAAAGCCGAGTTTGCTGATCTTCTCGTACGAGACCTCGTAGTTGCGCTGGTCCTCATCTTTGCCGATATCCGCAAAGTGCAGGTAAAAATCGATCTTCTCTTTGATGAGCAGGGCCACTTCTTCCTTGCTGTAGTTCAACTGGTTGGAGCCGACGTTGTAGACCTGATTCTCCATCTTGTCGTAATTCTCGATGGTAAACAGGAAGCAACGCACCATGTCGCGCACGTGCACAAAAGTCCGTTTGTACGTTTTCTCATATAGAATCAAATTGCGCTTCTTGACTGCCTGGTAGACAAAATCATTGATCAGCAAGTCCAGCCGCATACGCGGTGACAGGCCAAACGCCGTGGCAAAACGATAACAGACCACACTGCCCGAGTCGAGCAGCATTTGCTCGGCTTCCGTCTTGGTGGTACCGTAAATCGTCAATGGATTCAGGGGTGTCTCCTCGGTGCAGATGTCACCGACAAGCGCACCGTAGTTGCTGCCGGTGGAAGCGTAGAAAACAGGCTGGCTCTTGCTCCGATGTTTGTCGACCAGCCGGGTGCCGAACACATTTACGTCTTTTGCCAGGTTCGGATCCTTTTTGCAGGCCGGATATCCCACGATGGCTGCCAGGTGGATAATAATGTCGGCGTCGTGCGTGCATTTGCGCACAACATCTGCGTCCAGGACATCTCCTTTGACAAACTCAAAATTCTCATCGCCAAAGTAAGGTAGCAGGCTATAACCATTGTACATCAGGTTGTCCAGCACCCGCACCTTGTGGCCGCTGGCAAGCAGCTTTGGCACGAGATTACTGCCAACATACCCTGCGCCGCCAGTTACGAGTATCTTCATTTTATGCCTCCTTCAGTTTCGACAGTCCGTTGTGCGACCCATCAGGTCAAAAACACCCTCAGATGGACGCCCTATTGCGGCACCACTCGCGCATCGATCTTGCCGTTGGATTTGGCCTTCTGCCTCTTCTGCTCGCGCGGCCTGAGGTGCATGGAATCCCAGCTATCAAAAGGATGATGCAGGGGTGTCTCACTCACTGAGTTCTGGGCACGCTGAGCGACCAGGTGTACTTTCTTTAAATCGGGTGCTGTCGCAACTTCATCCGGCCAGAAATACACCAGCAAGGCGTAGGCCTGCCGGAACAACCAGGTTTCTTCGGCAAGCTCGGTGAGCAGGCTGCGCGCCTTCACCAGGTCGTCATAATTACCACGATTCAGGAGCGCAGTGGCCAGATTCAGCTTAAACAATGGAAAGGCCGGATCGAGCTCGACTGCACGTTCAAAAAGCCCCACCTCAGGTTCGTATTGCCCAAGATAGTTATGCAGGGCCGCGAGAATAAGTTGAACTAGTTTGGGCTCCACGTTGTCGCCGTTTTTCAGGCCCAACGTGACCAGGTCAAAATAGTCGCGGTAGTTAAAACACTGACTGAAAAAATCGTACGGAAACACGTCGTCCATCGGATCCATTTGCCAGTCGGTCTCAGGTACGGCAAGCGTGTCCAGTCCAACCGCGAGTGCATTTGTCACCTGGCGGGGTTCGCCGAGATGACATGCCACGCGAACAAGATTGAACCGCAGCACAAGCGATTTGGGAAACATCTTTAACCCAATCTCATAAAGTCGCAGCACTTTGGCCACCAGCTCCGGCGCATTGCCGCGACTCTCGCCCAGGCATGCTTGTTCATCTAGTTCAGCAGCCACCAGTGTCAATTCCCGCCCCATGTCGATAAAGCCACGGGCCGAGACCGGCGCTCCCTGCGCCTGCCACTTGTCCTGAAAGCGCTTCAGTAACGTATTCTTAACAGCCGCACCGCCGGGGAAACCGCCGCGCCAAAAGACCAGCCGTTTCTGCTCCGGTGCCGCATCCGGCACGCGCTTGGCCTGCGGGCGGGGTTTAGCAGCGAGAAACGTCAGGTACCGCATATACTGCGACGCCACCTGCGTCCGGCAGAATTCCCGCCGCACTAAGTCAGAGCCACGCCGCACATACGGTTGCAGGTCATCCCAGTTTGCCAGCACTCTGGCGATCACACCCGGGAGATCGTCACCATGCGGGTCGTAGCGAAAAACACCCTCTGTTTCTCCCACGAAGAAAGACCAGACATTGTCGTTCGGGATCAGCGGCACGCAACCCATACTGAGCGCCTCCAGTCCCCGTGATGGCAAACAGCCGGTGTAGCGCGAAAAACAAATCACAACTTTCGTCGCAGCCAGCAAACCCGTGTAGTGGGCCGGCGCCAGGTAACCGTCGAATACCATGAGCTGTGTCTCTGGCAAACGGTAGACCTGCTGTAGTATGCGGGCCTTCTCGGGCTGGTAAGGGTGACACCACGCGCCGGTCATGGTTACATCGTAGGTTCTCGGCACAAATGGATTAAGATGCGGTTGCGGCACCGGGATGGAAAACAGTTTTGGAAAAGTGGACGCCGGTACCCCTGACAATTTACTGGCATCATCCCACTCGTCGTAGGAGGTCGTTATGACTTCATCGAACAGACGCAACCACGGTTGCACGATCTGGACGTGCATGTCCGGGTCGCCGGTTTGGGCAAAAATCGGACATTTGAGTTCCTGGATATTCGGTGGAATCAAATGCCATTCCGACTGCGCACAAATGTAGAAGTCCGGCGAAAAGGCTTCATCACATAGATCATGCACATCGGCATGGGGAACAGTTGGAACTCTGCGAAGCCGAAAGCGACTGTCTTTGCTGATGCCGTCGCACAGGCCCCAAAAGCCTGCCCGCGTTTCCCAAAGTTGAGCAAGCACGTCAATCTGCGGTCGCCGCAGCAGATGGAGAAGATTCCTTGCATGTGGCAACGAGACGTCGGCCAACCCGCGTTCCGCCGAAGTATCATCGCCGTCGATCCAGCTTGCAACTGCAGAATAGAACCGTGCTTCCTCACAATCAAAATGGTCCAGAGCGGCGGCGGCGGCACCTGCGCCACAACCCATGAGTCCGAGGGCGGCATGTGTCTGCCATTGGTCGGTGGCGCCGCTTTCAGCGACGGCCTGGTAGTTTCCGGCCGCGAAAAGTTCGGCCGGAGTTAGTTGAACAGTTAAATTCCTATCGTGAGCATCCATGCTGATAGCTATTCTTTGCAATTCAAACCAGTACCAGTTTGTCGCGGCTGGCAACTTTTGTCAAAAAGAAGTGCAGATCCTCGTAAGTGTCCAGGTACTGCAACGGGCTTTCCGGATAATCCCAAAAAGTAAACTCATCGTCGTCAAGCGTTCCGCGCGGATCGTGGAAGTTCATAATCGCCCTCGGCTTATGCCGGTTGGCTGTGGTTAAGGTGCAAACAAACGGTCCGCTGCCTTTACCCACCAGCGCCACACAGCGGTTGCTCACCGAAGCCAGCTCAACCAGGTTGAGTTTGGAGCAATCAAACAGATTGCGGCCATGATACAGTGGATCCGAAGTGCAGTAGAAATTCAGTTCCGGGAAATCCGCCGATATTCTCTGCATGTCGAATTGGAATCTCGAGTGGCTGCTGCGCACCATGCCATTTTCAACATAGACGGCATTGGGCAGCACAGACACATTGATGAACCGAAAGTCTATGTTCGGCACACCCCGGTTGTGCAGACGCACCGGATGATCGCGCTCACTCGCCTGACGGTTAAACGCTCTGATCATGGTCGGCCACGATGGCGGCAAGAGATCCAGGTAGTTGCCGACCCAGGTATTGATGGCAACATGGTCAGCGGGACAGAGATAGCTCAAATCGAGAGGGCCAAGCCCTGCATCGTTGTCATCATAAGAACTGGAAATGACATCCACTCCGAGATCATCGAAAAGGTAGGCATGATTACGATAGCACCCGACCGTGACTTTGATATCAAAATCGTTGAGCACTTGTCTTACGATCGGACGGGTCATGATAATATCGCCGCGATGGAATCCATTCCAGATAAACAGTGGCTGCATTAGGTTGCACTCACTTTCCGATTACCCTCTGCACCAACTTTGGTGTGTCAGGTCAAGCTTTGGGGCCTTGTCCAATGCGACGAGAAAGCGCAGCAGATCCTCCCGGCTGCTCACGACCTGCAGCGGGTTCCCGGGATAATCCCCCCAATAGGTCGATACGTCTTGTCCTTCTTGCACAAGCGCCCTCTGCTTAAAGCGATTCGCTTCTGTCAGGGTGCAGATAAACTGTTCACCCCCGGTGCCGACGATGGCGTCGCATTGATTGCTGATGGTTGACAGACTTATATTGTCGTGCTCGGAACAATCGATGACGTTGTGTGCCGCAAAGCCCGGCGGCGTCGCACAATAGAAATTAAGCCCCCGGAACATGCCGGAAAGAAACTCCAAATCTATGACTCCCAGGCCGAGCGCGTGGTCGCAACCCCGTTCAACGTAGATGGCGTCCGGCCCGATCTCGATGTCGACAGGAGGCAAATCGATCATCGGCGTCAGGTTCGCGGTCAGCGGCATAGGAAACCCTATAGCGGAAGCCCTCTCATTGAAAGAGCCGACCAGTTCCGACCACAAGGGCCGGCTGTTGTCGTCCGCGGGTGACGCCAGCGCGAACGGTCTAAAGCCTTCCGGACAATAACGTTGCAGCTCCGGGCCGCTGTCCGCAACCGCCAACACTTCGAGATCCAGGTCTTCGAGCAAGGGAGCATGATCGATGTTGCACCCCCAAATCACCCGGACTTCATACTTGTCCAGCACTTCCGCGAGCAAAGGCTTGTTTAGCATGATGTCGCGGCTGCCGCCCGCACTCCAGGCATACAGATTCAGCATGAAGCCTGCTCCTCCCGCAGAAAATGCTTGGTCCGCTCAAAAGAAACAATCTGCTTGCTGCCGTCGAGGAGACCATCACCCAAACGGCGTGCACACTCGGAGAGGAATTCGATTTGATGGCGCAGAGACTCTTGTCGTTCACCTTCATCGGGCTCGCTGTAAATGAGTTTCAGATAGAGAATCGACAGGCGGTCGAGCAGCATACCGGGCGTCTCGCTGTAGTATTCGCCTTCACCCTTTTGCAATTCAAAGAATGCAGCATCGATTCGTTCAACCGAAGAATTGCGGCCCCGATTGTGAATAAAGGTTTTGCGAGTCGCAGAGGCGACTTCGGCGGTGCCGGCTTCCCGCATCCAGGCTTCGTAGTGCCAGCCCTGGTAATTGTGATAAGCAAGCTTGGCAGCGAACTTCTCCAGCGTATCGGCGCCAGGGCTGGGCTGATGGTCCAGTTCAAAAAAATCCAGACCCTTCCCGTGCCACTCCGCGATGACTGTTCGAACACATCCAATCAACCGGTCTATCATGTCTCTCTCCGTTTTCATAGTTATCCAGCTAATCCAGCCTTGTTCCTACCCAAGTTCAGTATGTACTTGGTGGAGGTCATCCCAATAATTCGTAACACATTCTTTATTGAGCATCAAGCTTCCGTTTTGCACCTCGTCACTGATTCGACAGACAAAACAACCACGAGTGATGCATCCGTGTTCAGTCGGAACGGCACCTGGAGCTGACAGGGGTAGCAACTCAGCGGATTCCACAACCATTCCCAATGAGCGAAGCGTGTCGTGAATACCCTTCTCGTTAAAAAACGTGACGCTTGAATTCTCGTAGGGGCTTTCTTCCCCAACAGGACAGTAGAGCATCGGCAGCTTATCTTGGCTGTCCCAAATTGCGGTTTCAAGGATCATTGTCCCTCCGGGCGCCAAAACTTTCTTCACCAGCCTTAACGCATGAAAAGGATACCGAAGGTGATAAAGCACGCCAGCAAGAATCACGACATCAAACAGACCAAAACTATCGGGCGTCAAGTCCAACAGATTCATGTGGTGCATCTGAACTTGAGATTTAAGGTAGGGAATCAAAAAGTCTACTGCAGGTTTCGACAGATCATTGTCGATGCCGATGACCTTAGCGCTTTGAAGCCTCTCAGCCTCAAACGAGAACAAGCCATCACGGCAGCCGATATCCAGTACTCTCTTTCCTTTCAGATCGATGCTTCGCATCGCATCCAACACCTGCTGCTGAATGAAAAAGTAATCCGACTTTCCCGGTGTACTTACATGTTCAGTAAGAGAGATCACATGATAAAAGCTGTACTTCGCAAAAGCAGCGGCAATGTTTGCAAGTTGTTCTAAATCCAACTTGCCGGCAGGATCCGGTGAAATACAATCAGGTAAAGCTGAAATATCTATTTCCGGTTGCTTGCCTTGCTCAAAAGACTTTGCAAAGTGAAGAACGGTTAAGTTCTCGGCAGCGCTCTGGCTGTTGGGATCCAATTTCAGGGCTTTTTCATAAACGGCCCTTGCGTTTGCCATATCCCCAGCCCGACGATAGGTTTGTGCGGCAGCTAGATACCACTCTATTTCAGACTCGTTGTTCTCCATGACATTCGCATAAAGCACCAGAGCACGTCTAAATTGGCCCTTATCGCGCAGTACAGTGGCCAGCAGTTTAATAATGAATAGGTTGTCGGGATAAACTTCCAACGCACGAAACAGCAACCCCTCCGGGTTGTTAGCCTGGTCATTCGAATTCCGAAAGACGTTCGCCATGAGCTGCAATTGCGTGTCTTTCGGCACCAGCCCGGCTGCTCTGGTAAAGAAACGACCCGCTTCAGGCAGATTGCCCTGCCCCAGCACGACGGTGCCAAGAATTAGGTACAGCGGGTGACAATCAGGCACGACCACGAGAGCTCCAATCAACGACTCTCTCGCCTCGGACAAGTGCCCTTTTGCGATACTGCTATTTGCGGCGTCAATAAATTTGTAGACACTATCTGAAAAACTGCGCTGCTTTCCCGTCATTGAGGCCTCGTTAGGTTCTCTCTCGTATAAGTTTATGTCCGGCCATGACGCGAATGTGCTCAACTGTCTCCGGTCCGAATTTTTGCTCAATCATCTGCAGGTAGCCTGGATTCGCGTGATATTTATGAAATGCATCATCGCGGAAACGCAGGACTTCTGCACCATCAAGATAGTTTGTCCGCAGTGGGAGGGTGTCCACCGCATGTTGCGAGTAACCACTCCACTGCGCCGGCAACGGCCATCCCTCTTTCTGGGCACGTTCATAAAGCTGCGAACCCGGATATGCCATAGTCGAATAGAAATTGGCGAATTCGCAATTGAGATCGATGGCCATATCCAGGGTTTCCTGCATTGTTTCGTGATCGTCCTCTGGAAGACCAAAGATGTAGTTGCCGATCACATTGATGCCGGCGGCCCGGACCTGCGCAATGACTTCGAAGATCTCGTCATGGCCCACGCCTTTTTGTACTTCGTCACGTACCCGGTCGCTGCCCGCTTCGATGCCAAAGGCCAACCAGTTGACGCCCGCCTGTTTCAGCAGCGGCAGCATGCCGTCTTTGATTGTGTCAATTCTGCTGTATGCCCAAATGTTCAGGTCATAGCCTCGCTCGATGATCATCTCACAAATTGCGGTGACATGCCGCCTGTTGAGTACGAACATCTCGTCGGCAAACTTGATGTTGCGCACGCCATATTGATTGACGAGCAGATCTATTTCACGCAGGACCGCTTCCGGGCTCCAGAACCGGTAACTGTTTGTGCTTTCTTTGTAACCAAGCGCCTTCTCACCGCCTTTGAAAGGGGCCTGGATACAGCAGAAGCTACAATGGTACGGGCAGCCGAGGGTGGTATAAATCGCCGCATACGGCTGTCGCTGCAGGCCGTCAAAGCAGTGCCAGTTGTGCGCGCGGTAAAGATGCATAGGCAGCAGGTCCCAGGCGATGCCCGGCATTTCCGTGTCCAGATCGCGGACAAGTGGCGACGGCGGATTTTTTCTCAGCTCGCTTCCCTGCAAGTAGCAAAGCCCCGGCACATCATCAAAGCGCTCGCGACCTGACTTGAGGGCGTTCAACAGACCACAAATCGCTTGCAGCCCTTCGTCTGCTGCCACAAAGTCGGTGTCCTCCTCGAGTAGTGTGCGTTCCGGCAGAGCTGCCGCATGCCCACCCACGAAGACAATTCTCTGCTCCGGGCATTCTTGTTTCAGACCGGTGCTGATGGCCCCGGCCGATGGCATGACCTGCGTCGATGCGGACGGGTTGTGCCCGTAGACAACCAGGGCGACCAGGGTCGGATTCATGTCCCTGATCCTGCTCACAGTTTCAGCGATCGAGAGGTCCTCGGCGTTGGCATCCAGGATTTTTACGGAAAAGCCTTTTCGGCGAACAAAGGTGGCAATCAACCCGGCCCACACCGGTGGTTCGATTGCGCTTAGTTTCGACCCAAGTGACTGGTAAATTTGTGTCCGGTTGCCCGGGTTTACCAGGACTAAATCCAAATCAGACACAATCACCTCCTGTGCTCGACAGGCGATTCAGCGCTGCGCAGAGCATTAGAATCTTCTCCGGTTCCAGGTCAGGGTAGTTGCCGATGTAGAAGCCGTAGAAATGCACATGGTCGACTCTGGGGTATTTTTGATATTCATGCTCGCCGACGATGGTTTTCAAATACGGTTGGCGCAATTGGTTGCCGCCACCCGATGTGCCGCGCCGAAACTCCACTCCCAGCATGTTCAGTGTGTTCATGACATTTTCGCACAAAAAATCATCTGCCGCGCGCAGGATGAGCGTAAAGGCGTAATTGCAACTGCCTTCGGTAGCAAAGTCCGTGAAATACTTGTCCGGATCCAGATTCGACAAGAACAATTCCAAATTGCGCTGCCTTCGTTTGTTGTTCTCATCCAGGCGTCGTAACTGCGACCGCCCCAGCACCGCATTCAGTTCACTGCTGCGGACGTTGTAGGCAGGAAAAGCGAAGACAAACTCCGGATTCAGGTCCGGGTGTTCGGCCACATATCTATCCCTGGTCGCAGCCGAAGCAGACTCCCGCACCAGGCCATGGGAGCGCAGCATCCGCACGGTTTCGTACAAATCGGGATCGTCCGTGCAGACCATGCCGCCCTCGATGGTGCTCATATGATGAGCATAGTAGAATGAGAAATTGGACATCCTGCCAATTGTTCCCAGTTTTCTTCCTGAAGAAGTGGCGCCATGCGACTCGCATACATCTTCGATCAACAAAACATCGCGCTCTTGCAACTCTGCCAGCAAGCGGTGATTCAGGGCATTGTAGCCGAGAATGTGAGTAAGAAAGACCGCACGGGTTTTGTCAGAAAGGCGACCGATTACCTCGTCCGAATCCATTCCCAATGTGCGGGGATCGATGTCAACAAAAACCGGTTCGAGACCTGCCTGCAAAACCGAGGCGATATCCGAAACCCAGGTCAGGGCCGGAACGATAACTTCGCCGCTACCATAACCATGTTTGATAGCCGCCATGGTGAGGAGATTTGCGGAAGAACCCGAGTTTACAAATACACTGTGCCTGACGCCCAACCACTCGGACCATTCCCGTTCAAATGCCCGCACCTGATCGCCCTGGGTCAGCCGCGGATCCGGCTGCGACAAATATTGAATCAGCGTGTCAAGATCGGCGCGCGAAATATTGTTGCTCATGAGCGGCCAATCCAGGCCCGCATCGGCCTTGACCGGAATTACTTCATCTGCGATAACCGGCATCTAAAATGGTCCTTTGAATTCAACTTCCTGCAAGTCTGCGCGCTCCTCGGGAATCCAGGTCACTGCATTGTCCCGAACCAGGTCAAAGGCCCTGGCCGCAACTGTGCGCGCGTTCGGGTAAAACAACTCCTCCAGCGACGGGGCCGGTGGACAGGTGCATTGCGCAAATCCCATCCTGCCGACCTGAATATGGCGGTCCGGGACTTGTTCGAGAACTTGTGTGATGATCTCTGCGCCGGCGCCACAACTGAGCCAGTCGTTGTCCACCACCAGCAGGCGACCGGTCTTGCGCACCGACTCTGCGATGGTATCGATATCGAGCGGGTTCAGCCAGATGGGATCGATCACTTCCGCGCTGATACCGGTCTCCAGAAGATATTTGCTCGCGCGCAGGCACTCGACCTGCATGTACGAAATGCCCACCAAAGTGACATCATCTCCCGCGTTTGTAATCCTTGCCTTTCCTGCAGGCACTGTGAAGGGCTCGGTGGGGACAGGACCCTTCTGGTAATGCAAAAGCCGGTGCTCGACATACATCACCGGATCGTTGTCCCGAATCGCGCTGATCAGACACCCCTTGGCATCGTAGGGCGTCGTCGGCGCGACCACCTTTAAACCAGGAACGTGCATGAAGAAAGAGTAGAGTGACTGGGAGTGCTGCGCGCCCTGGCCCCAACTCTTGCCGATCATCGCACGCACGACCATGGGGAGCGATTCCTGCCCGCCAAACATGTAACGGCTCTTGGCGGCAACATTGACCAGTTGATTCATCGCCAGCATCAAAAAGTCCATTCTGATGTGGACATGAATCGGTCGGATTCCGGAAAGAGCCGCACCGATAGCGACGCCGGTCATGGCGTCTTCGGACAGCGGCGTGCCGAACACGCGCTCACGGCCATATTTTTCGACCAGGCCGCGGGTAGTGCCAATTATCGCTTTGTGATCATCAACATCCAGACCAAATAGCATCACGGATGGGTCCGCGCCCATCTCCTGATCCGTGCCCTCCAGTATCGCCTCGCCATACGAAATCATCCGGTCCATCTTGCTCTGACTCCTCGTAAACGTCCGTAGTAAGTTCACTCGCGCCTGGGAAAGAACTGTTTTCTGCGAAAGCAATCGCAGCCGCTATCTCTGCCTCTACATTCTGTTCAACTTCCATACGTTCCGGGTCGGACAGCTTTTCGCCCGCCAACCTGACCTGATCGTTCGCCATCCACGCTTGCGCCTCCTCTCTGCTGCGATAGCCCGCGTCGAAGTCATCGTTCGGTCCGACGTGTTCCTTCCAGCGGTAGGTCAGGCACTCGAAAAAGAACGGGCCTGGTTGCCCACTGCGCAGCGCATCGGCCGCTTCCTGCACGTGTCTGTGAATCTCGAACACATCTCCGGACTCGATGCGGGTTGCTGGAATGCCATAGGCGCCGACCCGGTCACATAAATTCACATCCCGCTGGCGGGCGCTTTGTGGCGTGTGGATGGCATAGCCATTATTCTCGCAAATAAAGATGAGCGGCACTTGCTTCAAGTGGGCAAAATTGAGGCTCTCGTAGAACGCTCCTTCATCGACCGCGCCATCGCCAAAAAAGCTTGCCACGATATGTGGCTTGCTTTGCAGCTTCAAGCCGTAGGCATAGCCCACGGCATTGGCAATTGTAGTGCCCACCACGGCTGACGTCCCCATAAAGCCCGCGGGGATATCAACCAGGTGCATCGAGCCGCCCTTACCGCGTGCGCAGCCTGTCACTTTGCCGTACATCTCAGCGAACATCGCCCGCAGATCACCACCCTTGGCCAAATAGAGCGCGTGGCTGCGATACGTACCGAAGACAATGTCGCCGGGTACGAGCGCCTCGCATACCGCAACCGACACAGCCTCCTGGCCTATCGAAAGATGCACCGGGCTCTTGATCTTGTCGCTCGGGTAAATTCTGGCTATTTCTTCTTCGACTCTTCGGATACGAAAAAGCTCGCGGTAGACTTTCTTAATATTCATAGACTTCCTCCAAAGCGGTCTCCTCGCATTGTGTTTCCAGGAACCAGTCATAGGTTTTTTGCAGGCCCTCGGACAGGTCTGTTTCGCTCATCCAGCCCAACGCCTGCAAAGCTGTCGTATCCAGGAGTTTCCGTGGCATGCCGTCCGGCTTGCTCGAATCAAACACCAACTCCCCTTCATAACCGACCACCTGCCGGATGGCTACTGCCAGATCGCGAATAGAACACTCGACGCCGGTGCCCACGTTGATCGGCTTCGCGTCATCATAGTTATCCATCAGGAACAGGCAAGCCTGGGCCAGGTCCGCAACAAAAATAAAGTCACGCTTCGGCATGCCGCTGCCCCAAATATCCACCGCCGGCAGCGTCAACTTTTTCGCCTCGTGCATCTTGCGAATCAAGCCCGCGATCACATGGGAATCCTCCGGGCTGAAATCATCGCCAGGTCCGAAGGCATTGGCAGGGATGGCCGTGATAAAATTCGCGTCATATTGGACGCGGAACGATTGCGCCAATTTCATGCCCGCAATTTTGGCCAGCGCGTACGCTTCGTTGGTCGCCTCCAGCGGGGCGCTCAGCAGGGATTCAACTTGCATCGGTTGCGGACAATGCTTCGGATAGCTGCACGAGCTTGCCAGATAGAGCAGTTTGCCCGCGCCGTGGCGACTGGCCGCATCGAGGACATGACAAGACTGCAGTAGGTTGTCCAGCATAAGGTCAGCCGGACGGTTCTGATTGGCTCCGATCCCACCGGATTTGCCACCCGCGACAAAAACATACTCCGGTTGAAAGAGGGCAAAAAACTGCTCAACTTCCGTGCGCTTGACCAGCGATGGCTGGTCCGGGGTCTGATTAAGGATATTGCTATATCCTCGCTGAGCCAGCAGGTGGCTGATAGCCGCGCCGATCAGTGTGTCATCGCCGGCTACAAATATCTTGGCATCCTTACGCAATGACCGCAATCTCCTTTTGCTGGACTTCCAATTCTTTGAAAGGTTCGATGGTCCGTTTCTCTCTGTCGATTGCCTGGAGAGAATAATCTCTTTCAGGATCCAAGAAGATGATCTGGCTACCGGAAAACTCAAACTGAAACGGCACATGAATCAACTTGTTGAGCTGCTCGCGCACTTTCGTCTGTCTGTCGGGCGGCACGAAAAGCAAGAGAAAGCCACCACCGCCGGCACCGGTCAGCTTTCCTCCGAGCGCTCCGGCAGAAAGGGCGGCATCGTACAGCTCGTCTACTTCCACGTTGGAGACTTTGGTGCTCAGCTTTCTTTTTACCTCCCAGGCCTCGTTCAGCAGCTCGCCGAAACCGCAAATATCGTCGGGGCTGTTTAGCAAAGCAATGCTTTCATCAACCAGGTCCTTCATGATTCGCAATTGTCGTTTGCGGCTTTCCAGATTGTGGACAAAACTGTCTGCTACATTCGAAGCAGTCCGCTTGATTCCGGTGTAAAATAACATCAGGTGCGAGTTCAGTTCGTGCACGCGGACATTGGGAACCGTGATCGGTGTAACGGTAAAGCTGCCGTTTTGGAGAAACGTGATATGGTTTAAACCACCGTAAGCAGTTGAGGCCTGGTCCTGTGAACCGACGGTTTCTTTCAGTTTTTCCTGCTCGATGATGATCGCCTCTTCGGCAAGCTGACGCTTGCAGGGCATCTGCCCCTTCAGGGCGTAGAGGGCGTGCAGCAGTCCCACAGTAAATGACGAACTGCTGCCCATCCCGCTGCGCGCTGGCAAATCACCATCATGATGAATCTCGATACCGTGGTCCAATTGCAGATGACGCATAACAGCGCGTACTGCCGGGTGCCCGATATCGTCAACTGTCTGGCCGTGGTCTATCTTGGAGTAGACCACCCGGATTTTATGCTCAAAAAACGGCGGCAAATGCCGGCAGGTGAGATAACAATACTTGTCGATGCTTGTCACAAGCACAGAGCCACCGTGCTTGCGATACCAGGCCGGGTAGTCCGTGCCTCCTCCAAAAAATGAAATCCTGAACGGGGTGCGGCTAATAATCACTAGTCGTCTCCTTTATCGAATGATGCTCGTCAGCCCGCGGACATAGTCGTTTACAGGTGCCTGCGCCGGAGGCACAATGTCGGGCGGAAGATGTTCAGCCTCGAAGAACTGCAGCTCCTCGCTTTCATCGCTGATTCTGAGTGTGTCGGATAGCGGTATTGCCTCGAGTAGTACATCGACCAGATGCACTACGTCGCCGTTGTCCGGATAAGTTACGATTCTGTCGTGCGGCTCGGAATAGACGCCCAGAAGGCGCGTGATCTCGATGTGTAAGCCGGTTTCCTCCATGACCTCGCGTTTTGCAGCCTGCTCAATGGATTCACCTGCTTCCACTTTGCCGCCGGGCAGACCCCACATGCTGCAATCACTTCGTTTTTCCAGCAAGATTTCGCCGGTCTGGTTGCGCACGACCACGCCGACGCCGACCCGAATCGCTGTCTCGCTATCCGCGGTCGTCCTGGCGTACATTTCCTTGGCTATTGGGTTCAATGCCCGTCCGTCTGGTAATGGTAAAATGTATCGAAGCGTTAATTGTTTCGCAGTTCGCCCCGGCCCATCATGCGATACCCTTTGAGGAGTTCCTGAATGCCGTAATCCAGAGACCGCTTTGCCTCAAAGCCTGCTTCCTTCAACTTCTTGTTTGAGACAATGTAATTGCGCTTGTCCAGGTCACTGCCAATTTCCGAAAAGTGCACATAGCTGTCCGGCACATAGTGCTGTATCTTCAATGCGAGTTCTTCTTTCGACAGATTTGCTGATTCCAGGCCGAGATTAAAGGCGTTGCCGATCATGCTGCTGCCGTGGTCCTTACAATATAAAAAGCAATCAGCTACATCCCGGATGTGAACGTAGTTGCGTTTAAAGTCCTTTTCGAAAACAACAATGGAACGTTCGGTGACAGCGGCATAAACAAAATTATTCACCAGCAGGTCAACGCGCATGCGGGGTGACACCCCAAAGACCGTGGCCAATCGCAGGCTGATGGTGTTCGGCATTTCCAGCATTTCCCCTTCGGCCTGCACTTTGGTGCGGCCGTACAGGGAAATCGGTTCCAGAGGGCTTTCTTCGGTGCAAACGACTTCTCCCGACTTTGTGCCGTAGCCGCTGTTGGTGGTTGGAACGACCACAAGCTGTTGCGGTACACGCAGCCTGTTGAGCAGACGCATGGCTTCAAGGTTGACGGACTTGGCCAGCCAGGGGTCGCGTTCGCAGGCCGGAGCGCCTACGACAGCGGCGAGAGGGATTACCACGTCTGCTTTGGGTACCAGCTCAGCCATGATTCGCTCATCTCTGACATCGCCATAGACAAAATCGAACCGTGAGCTGGCGCAAACATGAAACAAACTCTTTTGACCATAAATGAGGTTGTCAAGAACCGTGACTCTGTTGCCTGCCTGTAGCAACCTATCACACAAAACCGAACCGAGATAACCAGCGCCGCCAGTGACTAAAACATGATCTCGCACGAAGAGGAACCCCCAGTATTCTGAGTATGTATTCGCAGTATGGGCTTAAAGTCCCAGATAGTATCGGGCTTACGCTTTGTATTCTGAAGATTCATGTAGCATGTTTAATACTTATAACATTGTTGTCGCATGGGGAAAGCAGCAACAGGTATGAACGCCAACACCGGCCCCAGCTCAGTCCAGCCACATGGATTTAGGCTGCCAGCCTTCAATGGCCGTCACCCGCTGGCGGGTTTGGGTTAGAAGTGCCTCGATTTTCCCACACCATTCCTGCGCCACCCGATGCCAGGTGTAGTTGCTCAATATCCAATCACGGCCGGCCTCAGCAAATTGTTGCCGCCTTGTTTCATTTGTCAGAAGTTCGGTACAGGCCTGAATGAAAGCACGATTGTATTCGGTGCTGCCCGGAGTGGCATGAATCAAAACGCCGCCCGGACCGACCGATTCCGGCAGGGCCGCCAGGTTCGAGGTCACCACCGCGCAACCTGCAGCCAGTGCTTCCATGACCGCAATACAGGCGGTCTCGGCAAATGTGTTGGGATAGGCCATAACGCTGCAGTACGACAACTCGCCGGCCAACTCCCGCTGACCCACCGACGGGTGCAGGATGACACCAGGCTGCTCGGCAAGACCATAAATGTCCCGGTGCAGTTTCTGATCCTCGATTTCATGGGTTTGATAAACCGCCATACTGCTGTAAACATGCAGCTCGCACTCCGGGACACTCGCCCGGATCGCCGGAAAGAACTGAAGCAAAAGCTCCAGGCCGCGAAAAGGCGTGCTGGTATAGACCAGCCGGGGACTGCTTTCGGCAGAAACATTTGACTGAAAAAAATCCGGGCAGATGGCGTTGCGTGTGACATATAAAGCACCACCCGGCCAATCGAAGTGATTGAGAAAGGTCCAGGCCTGCCAGCGGCTCACACAGAAGATTGAATCGATGTTGCGCCTGACCTGTAGATTCGCTTTCAATTTGCTCAGCAGCGGTTGGTCAAAAGCATCCTGCGCCCAGAGAACCCTCGCGCCCGCGTTTATCCAAAAAGAAAAAATCTCCGGATCCCGCAGTGCGATAAAAGCATCCGCGTAAACATACTTGTTGCTGCGCTGAATTTCGGCAAAGCGGTGAAAATGTACTTCATTGATAACTGCGGGCTGTGGGCAATTGTTGAAGACATGAACCTCGTGTCCTAATGCGGCGAGCTCTCTTGTGAGATAAACCAGGGCGGAGTGAGAACCACCAAGCGGTTTATTCTCGGGTGTGTTGCCGTCGTACTCAAATGAGTTGTCAGCGAAGACGAGACGCAGTTTTCGGCCAATGGCTCTCATCGTCAGTTCAATCCCACCTTGGACAAAATATGATTTAGGCGGTGCTCGAAAGTATGCGCCCGCAAGACTTTTTCGTGGCCGCGACGGGCAATCTCGAGCCGTTCATCCTCGTGCTGCAAGTAATACGATATTTTTTGCGCTGCCTCTTCCGGCGTGCTGTAGCAGGCAATCTCTTTGCCTTCCTCAAATAGCTGCAACAACGAGTCGTTCCTGTCGGCCAGGACAAAGCCACCGGCAGCCAATACATCAAAAACCCGCATGGTTACGACATTCGGTTGGTAGACTCTGGAAATATCCAGATTAACTTTTGCAGCGGAGTAGATCCGGGGCAGGTCCCGGTAGTGATCGGCAAAACCCTGGTAGTGCTCCGGAAAATCCTCACGCCAATCGTCATCGCCCCAGATAGTGGGAGACAGGTGCAGGCAGGCGCTCAACACTTGCTTCCGCCAAAGATAGGCCAGAAACTCCGCAACCGGCGATTTTACCAAAACCGGGCCGTCTGCCAGCATAACCACATCCGGCAGCCCGCCAATACGAAGCAAGGCCTCCAACTCGGAAATCATGCCTGAATTGTTACAGACCGCGGGCGGGTTGGCTACCAAAGCCTCAAGCCACTTGCTGATTTCACCCCAGCTGTCATTCTCTTCACGGCTCAGGCGTTCTACCTCCGTCAGCAACTGCCCCAGCAAGTGCTGCACATTGCTCCGCATCAGCGTGCCGACAAACGCAACATTACAAACTAAGTCCTCTATGGGCGCATGCATTCCGCCATTGCGCAGCCGGCGGGGATTGGAACAAAGCGGAAAATACTCCACATTCGCCAATCCGCGCTCAACAAAGGGGGACACACGGTCGGGGTCGTGCGTGAAGACAAACAGGTTGCCGAATTCGTCTGAGTTAAACTCAGGCATCGGTGAGCAGGCAGGGTCGATTTCCCACTCAACCAGAGGCCGGGAACGAGCAAACTGTTCCGCCCCCTGCAGCAGGTTTATTTTAAAAACCAAGTCAGGCACGAGCGCATCGATCAGATAATGTGTCATTTCCACCGTAAGCCGGGTTGGATCTACTTCGAATACGTCCCACCCCTGTCCGAACAGGGTCGAGGCACAGTCTCCGGTAAAAAGAGAAGAGCCGGATAGCAGCACTGCCCGCCTCTCGCAGGTTCGACCTGAACGCAAAATTCTGTCGACGGTCATGTGCTCAACCCGGTTGCATTCGCTGAGGCAAGGCTCACATACAACGGCATCGACATTTTGGCCGGCCAGTGACGGGAGTTCGTCTTGCCGCAGCAACAGGAGTTTCCCGGAAAAAATCTCAGCAGCAACATCGTTGAGTGTAAGGGTTGTTTTGAGCAACAACAGGTCCCGTTCGTAGAGCAGAATCCGTTCTGCAGAACCCTCGTCAAGAAGATACCGGAGTCCGTATCCCAAGCCGGCACCCAGGACCAGGAGGGTGCCCGGTGTCGAAACCCACTTTTCATACTGGCTTGCAACATCTGCTTCGGGCGATGGGGCATACAGTTCGCAGAACTGCCGGTTTGTCGCATACTCACCATTGACAAAACCGAAACGATCAACGAAAAGGCGCAAGCCGGAACCCGGGCAAGTCCGAGCCAGCAACTCGGCCAAAATGTGATTTTGACCGGCCAGGGCATAGAGATTCTTGGTAAAGACAGACGCATTGAGATCAAAGTAATCGATATCACGTCTATCAGCGGATGTATCCTGACCTGACACAGGATGCGCTTACACTCCTTCGGGAAAGGCTGCCGTCACAGGGAGCAAAACCAGCAGCGGATTAACGAGAGATTATCTTCTATAATATCGGTGTGTGGCTTTGTGACTGAAGACGATAAGCCGTGAACTTATCTTAAGATATGTAGGGTGCAAAACGAGAGGTGGCATAACTGCGAAGACACAGGCATAAATAAAAAAAGGGCGTCCTGAAGCAGGACACCCTTCCCCGGATGAAAATCTGTGTCTATCCGAATAGAGAGAGAACGATCTGCGGCGCCGCATTGGCTTGTGCCAGAGATGCTGTCGCCGTTTGCTGCATGATCTGCAGTTTCAAAGCCTCCAGCTGCTCCTTCGCGAAGTCGGCGTCGATGATCCGGCTCCGTGCAGCTTCGGTGTTCGTGATGGCGTTTGAAATGGTATTCTCTTTTGTGCTGAGCCGTGCCTGTACCGCACCAATATTCGAAATGCTGGTCTTGACCGTTGAAATAGCAGTGTCGATCCGGCTGATTGCAGTCGACGCGTTGGCAGCGGAGTCAACGGCAATATTTGAATCATGTACGGCCAGGGTCGTGGCGTTGTGGCTTGCGCTGGTGACTGCAACACTCAGAGCATCCGATGTGGTCTCACCGGTTTGAATGGTCATTGAAGTACTGGTGAGGAGGGCTGTGCCATTAAAACTCGTTTCAGAAACGATATCATTGATTTCATTCGTCAGCTGATCAAGTTCGGACTCGATAGCGGTTCTTTCGCTGCTACCAAGTGTGTCACTTACGGCAGCGGTGGCTTTTTCTTTCATCGTTTCCAGAATATCAAGGATATTCTGCAGGCCACCCTCACCAATTGAGAGCATCGATTTTGCATCACCGATATTTCCCATCGCGACTGCTAGACCTTTTGAACGCGCGCGCAGTGAACCACCAATAACAAATCCTGCCGCATCGTCTTCGGCCGTATTGACTCTCTTACCAGTGGCCAGCCGCAATTGCCTGACTCCCAGTTCACCATTGACCTTATTCAATGATTCCAGGGCTTGCAGAGCTTGAATGTTTCCACCGATTCGACTAAGGTCTCCAAATGCCATGTTACTTCTCCTTGTTTATGTCCGTTTGTTTTTTTTCGCTTAGAGCTTGGTTTTCT
This sequence comes from Candidatus Zhuqueibacterota bacterium, assembly GCA_029262055.1. Classification (GTDB taxonomy): domain Bacteria; phylum Zhuqueibacterota; class Zhuqueibacteria; order Oceanimicrobiales; family Oceanimicrobiaceae; genus JAJDAD01. The sequence goes on along the minus strand of JAJDAD010000009.1, from coordinate 11,547 downwards.
ATTCTGCTGACAGCCGCCGTATCCGTTTAGTTGAATTATCGACAGGTGGTCGCAGAGGTTGCCCCATTCGGGCAAATAATCTGATTCGGATGATGAGACAAGAAGTATAACCAACTTCCTGCTAGGCAGGAATGGCGGTCGACGCGGCTGTGAGCACCCTGAATCTGGCCAGATAGTCGGCGGCCTTCTTACTGTCGCCGACCGCGCCATAAAGCCCGGCCAGCCGGCGTATAATCTGTGGATTTTGCGGCTGCAGTTGTTGCAGACGAACGTAGGTTGGAATTGCGATGTCAAAGCGTTGCAGCTTAATGGCGAGCCAGGCCAACTTGTCGAGAGCAGCCGCGTCCGCCAAACCCAGTCTTGCAAGCCGGCGCAAACAGCTAAACGCGGCACAAAATCTTTCAAGCCCAATCTGGGCCTGTGCCAGTCCCGCCAGGGCCTCACCGTTTTCCGGCTGTGAACGCAATGCCTGCCAATAGGCGGCCCGGGCTTTCGTTGCATCACTATTTAGAAGGTAGAGTCTGCCCAAAGCATTGCATAGAACATGGTCGTGCACATAGGCCTCGATTGCCGGCCCTTTGACCTCGCTCTCAAGCCCTTTCCGCACCAAGCCAGGCACCGCTTCCAGGCTGGCTATCTGGGCCGGGATGTCTCCGGTTTTCTCATACACTTTCAGTAACAGGAGATGTACCATAGTTTGGCAAGGACTCATAGCAATCGATTCTCTGCCAAAAGCGACGGCCCGCTCGTAGTCACAAAGTACAGTATAAATTTCTATGAGATTATTGAATATCGAAACCTGCATGTCACGCGGCAGGCCGCCGAGCTGAAGCGCCCGCTCCAGACAATCACTGGCTTCCAGGTGCTTTCCTGCCAGAATCAGGTTTTGCGCTTTGAAATAATACCCAACAGGATCGTCGGGCGCGTCGGCAACCTGCAGGTCTAGCAGCCGGGCATTGCGGGCTCGTTTGGCGTGCATCGCCGCTTCATCGCGGGCATATCCCAAGTGGGTGATCCGAACGTTTGACTCGACCTCCTCCCCGCCGATTTCCTCAAAAAAGGGGGAAATTGCCTCATGGATACGGCCGCTGAATTGCACGCCTGGGAGGTTTCGGAACAGGCGATGCGCCCTTGTTATCTGCCCGCCGTCGCCGGTGTGCTTCACGTTGTTTATTTTGACGGATACATATTGCTTTGCCGTTGAACGCGTAGTAAGCCGTAATTCCTCCCGGCTTGCGGCGTCCAACCTCTCGTCGGCGTCCAAATATAGAATCCACTCGCCGGTGGCCTCCCTGAGGCTTAGATTTCGCATTTCGGAAAAATCATCGTTCCACTGTGCGGAGGTCACGGTTGCCCCCAATTTGCGCGCCAAAGACACGGTAGTATCTTTTGAGCCGGTGTCGACCACGATCATTTCGGCCACGACATCTTTGACACTCAGCAGGCACTCTTCCAGGTAAGCAGCCTCGTCCCTGACGATCATGCACAGCGAAAGCCGGGGGGCCGATACGCTGTTGCTGGAGACGGCGCTCACGTTACTTACCGCTCAGCATCTTCTTCGACAGAAAAAGATAGCTCTTGGAAAGATTCAGGAAGTCCTGCCAAAGCTCGGGATGGTTCTTATTGACGGCGGGATTGTCTTTAGCAAGCGAAAAGGCTTTCTCTAAAAAACCGGCGGCCTTTTCCAAGTCACCGGAGCGGTAAGCCAGATAACCCAAATCGGCAAAGCCAATCCAAAATTCAGGATTGAGCGTGACCGACTGCATGAAAAGCTGTTCGGCGCGAGCGCGGTTTTCTTCCCGGCTGTAGATTTTGCCGAGCAGGTGGCAAACCTGAAAGCGGTACGATTCGGATGAATGGTCATAATATTCCGCGCTGCCGCGTTGCCCTGACTCAGCACAGCGCAGCAGGTAATCTTCAAAAACCGCTTTGGCCTGTTCCAGGTTGCCCTGCCGAAAACAGCTAACCCCGTGAAAGAAACGTGGTCCGAGGTAATCGCTATCGACGCTGTGCGCCTGAGCGTAATAGGCCTGCACGCGATCGTATTGGGAGCGGTATAGACCGATTTGACATAAGTTGTTCAACGCCATCAGCAGGATGTGGCGGTTGTCGCCGGGGCAGGCGCCAAGCAACGTAACTGCGCGCTCAGCATGCATGCTGGCCTGTTCAAAATCCTCATCTGCCAGGTAGTGGCCGGAAAGATAGAAATGAATGGAGGGATTGTCCGGGTCAGCCGCCAGGCTGTTTTGCAAAACCTTCGCATTGCGCCGGCGCTTTTCTGCAAGGAAATCAGCATCACCATTATAGCCATGATGCAATAGCCTGACGTCCGAAGTGCGGGCTCTGCCTGTGTAGGTCAGGTTTTCGTGAATCGGATATTTGTAGAAAATATCGCCGCGGTTTTTGAACAGCCTCGGCAGGTAGTGTACGGAAGGAACATTTTCGCCGAATACAGAGGAACTGCGGTTGTGAATGGCCACCAATGCCACGTCGCAGTCATCCGTCGCAATCAAGGGCCGTATGCCCGTGCGGTCTTCGACAAACAGCTCCTCGTCTGCGTCGATTTGCAGAATCCAATCGCCCGTGGCTTTTGTTTTGGCATAATTCCGGGCCCGGGCGAAATCATCCTGCCACTCATAGTGGAAAACCTCTGCGCTACGCTCCCGGGCAACTGCGACAGTTCCGTCGGTCGAGCCCGTATCCACTACCACGACTTCGTCAGCAATACCAGCGACGCTATCGAGGCACCTACCGAGGTGCTTCACTTCATCCCTGACAATCAGACAAATTGAGAGTTTTTTGTCGCGAGCGGCTGGATGCGATTCCATCTCTCTAACTGGGAAGTGATTGATAAAAAAAATGCCAACAGAAGTCAGACCCTTCAATTGGCACAGGCAACGTCATTTCGAACACAATCTATCTCAGGCAGCAGACATTGAGCTCAACCGGCGAGGGCCTGCGTGGCAAGCTCATTCTGCGGATCGAGTTGCGCGACTCTTTCGTAAATATACCGGCTTGATTCGGCATCGTCGATTTCTTCATACAGGCCCGCGAGCGTCAGCAACGTCTCAATGTCATTGGGTTCACGTGCGAGTAGTTCCCGGTAAGCCTCTATACCCTCGGCGTAGTCGCCCGTTTCTATGTAAGCGTGGGCCAGGTTTCGCCGTGCCTCAAGAAAATCGGGTACGGAAGCAATCGCCTTTTTGAATGATGAAATGGCTGATTCGGTATCGCCATGACAGAACGATGCAACGCCGTAGTTATTCAGGATTTCCGGGCTTCCCGTCAAATTCACTGCACGTTCAAGATATTGCCGAGCGCTAGCATAGTCGTTTTGGAATTGATGAATTATGCCCAACCCAAACAACGCTTCCAGATTTTCCGCATTCTCGGCAAGCGTGTGATTGTAGCTCTCTTTCGCGCTCTCGTACTCACCTTCCTGCAGCAAAGTAGTGCCCGCAAGAGGGTCTCCAACCGGTATGACATCCGTGTCATTTGTCATCTCAACTGTCTCCTTCTAACTTACAAAATCCAATAGCGTTCTTTGCACTGCATTTGCCATCGTTTGCAGCCCGCCGGTTATTGCATCGTCTAAGGCCTTCGCATCTACTATCGCCTTGAACAAATCCGTATCCTCGATACGAGAAAGTTGATCGGCAAGATCAATATTCTCATTATTGATGAGTATTTCGGTCGAATCAAGCCGATTTTGCAGGGCGCCAATCTCCGCAGTCTTAGCCAGCACGGCTGCCTGAGCAGACTCCAACGTGCCGACTGTTGCCTGGATGGCAGCGCCATCATTGCTCTCCAATCCCTGTTTCAGGGCAACTAGTTCCGCAAAAATATCTGGATCTCCGCCGGGATTAAAAATCTCCTGTCCGGTCTTATTGTAGGCGACCTGAGTATCAAATCCCACCTGGCCTCTGATACTCTTGCTGTTACCGTTATAGGTCACCACATCGCCACTGCGGGAAAACGGCGCAGTTTGTGTTGTCAGAGTACCGCCGAAAACAAACTTGCCCTTGTACTTAGAATTGCCCAAGTCGACCAAGTTGTCGATGATTTGATCGATATTTTGTGCCAGTGCCTGCTTCGCCTCCGGACTGGTTGTCTCTGAAGCGCCTTGAATGGCCAGGTTGCGGGCTGTTTCCAGGTCCTCGGTTGCCCGGTCAAGAGCAGATTGCGAATTGTTGTTAAAGCCACGAATGTGGGTCAAATTCTTGGTGAATTGTTCATTTTGGCTGATCAAACCCTTGTATCGCTCAACTTGAACCACGCCGCCGGGATCATCGGAAGGTTTTCGAATTCTTTTGGTGGTTGCGATGTCCTTCGATATTTCCGCTGCCAACGATCTATTTCCCGAAATCGTGGACAACAGACTCTTTGAAATCATCTTATTCGTGATACGCATCAGATTGCCTGTATTTGTGAACCTCTCTGCTGTTAGAAATCACGTGGGCTAAACCATGCTCAATATTGTCTGAGTCATTTCATCAACTGTTGTCACCACCCGCGAGGCGGCCGTGAAAGCCTGCTGCGCTTCGATCAAGTTTGTCATTTCTTCGTCCAGAGATACGCCTGAAATCGACTCTCTGGTTAATTCTAATGTCTCCACGGTCAAACCGGAACTGGTAGCCAAAAAGTCGGCTTCCTGCGTCTGCGACCCCACAGATGCAATCAGCGAGCCGTAGAAATCGCTGAAAGAAGTCCTGGAATTGTTCATGGTCAGGTCATTCTGCAGCCCTGCCAGAGCGAGAGCGATGCTGTTATTTCCCGATTCGCTGGCGGTATCGGAAGTGGCGATCAAACCTGCATCGCTCAAAATCGACGCATTGACTGCAAAATCGCTCGCCCCCGATACAGTAGCGTCGAAGAAATTTATGCCGGTAATACTATCCAGATTATAACCCGTCGAATGAGTCGCATTCACCTGAGTGGCAATCGCCACGGCCAATTGATCAAGTTGGCTCAAATAATTCGGGATGTTTGTATCACGGATGTCGAGAATCCCCTTGATCGAACCGTTGGCAATATTTGCAACCTGGCCACCTTGCGAAAAAGTCACTACCGGTCCCGGGTCGGTATCGGATTGAATCTTCAGTTCCAGGTCCTGTGCGCTACTGTTCACAACCAGGAAACGGCCGGAGACTGCCACATTGATCGCCCCGCTATCGCTCACAGTAGTGCGGACATCAACCAGTTCGGATAGCTGGTCGAGCAAAAGATTGCGTTGGTCGCGCAGAGTCGGAGCCTGGGCTCCGCCTACTTCCGCATCGATTACCTGTTGATTCAAACTGGCAATTTGTGACGTCAACTGATTCACTGTCGTGATGTCCGCCGACAATTGACTGTTCAACTGTTTTTGGTAATCGCTGAGTTGCCGGTCTATCCGGTTAAAACCACTGGCAAGAGTCACACCCTTTTCACGAACCGCGGTACGGGCTGCGGTACTCTCCGGGTCATTGGCCAGGTCGTTGAAGGCGTTAAAAAAGTCGGAGATGTTTCTACTTAGACCGAAATCGGACGGCTCATCAAAAATTCCTTCGATGAAATGCAGGGCATTGCTTTTGAACTCATTTTGGTTCAGGAATGGTCGCTCGGAGAGGATTTGCCTATCGACCAATTCGCTCCGGATTCGTTCGACACTCTCGACTTGTACGCCAGATCCTAAAACGCCTTGCGGCGTGATTAAGGGACGGCCCGAACTCAGGTTAACTCGCTGTCTGGAGTAACCTTCGGTATTAACATTAGCGATATTGTTGGAGGCAGTACTGATTGCGCTTTGGTGCGCACTTAAAGCCCTGCGAGCGATATCGAGAATTCTGATTACGTCAGACATGGTAAAAGACCTTTAAACCGATTGATCCAGAACTTTATATTTCTGGAGATCCTTTCGGACCTGTCCATCTTTTTGATATATCGGAAGTTTCTGACCGCCGGTCAGGAGCAGTTCCATACTCTTTTCTATAAAATTAAGAGAGTAGTCCAGCAAGAACTGGTTGTTCTGGTTCAGAACCTGCACCTTCTCTATCAGCGCACGCAAGAGGTCGCGTTGTTCATCCAGGCGTTGCGCATATTTTTTCTCAACTTTGTCGATGATTTCGCTCAGTTTGGGATCGACTTCCTCCATTTCCAGGGTTCGGGCAAGTTGCCGCGCCCGCGCCAAACGCTCCTCCTCCAGAGTCTTGGTCTCGCTGGCAATGGCTGTTTCAGCCTTTACGCTGGCATTCAATTGCTCAATTTCCCCTTCCACTATGGCACGCTGTTTGTCGTGTAGCGTGTTCAGGAGTTTGTTGAAAGTCTCGATTTCCTGTGCGATAATCGCGATTAACTCTTCTATGATCGATTCCATAAAATGCTATTGGTGGTAATGCTTGAGTACTTTCTCGACATAACGTTGGGTTTCCCGGTATGGTGGTATTCCGCCGTACTTTTCCACAGCACCCGGGCCGGCATTGTACGCGCCAAGCGCCAGCTTTGTGTTGCCGTCAAACCTGTCGAGCATCTGGCGCAGGTAGTTTGCACCGCCAAAAACATTCTGGCGCGGGTTGTAGCGATTTTGCACGCCCAGGTCCCTTGCCGTCCCCGGCATCAGTTGCATCAGACCGACCGCTCCCTTACTGGAAACGAGGTTTGGCTGGTAGTCCGATTCGACTTTTATGACTGCCTCTATCAACTTGGGATCGAGGTTGTATTTGCCGGCGGCCTGACTTATGATTTTGTGATCCCACTCCTTACTGCCCTGCTGCTCTAAACGTTTAATCGGCTGCCGCCAGTAGTCCTCCAGCTTGAGCCCGCTGGACTGACTGCCTCGATTTCCGGTAATGCTGTCAACTATAGTATCGGACAAATGGATGCCACCCTTGCTGGCCACGACCTGCGCGATCCTCTCATCGAACATTCCCGAATAGACTTCACCAGCCATGCCCTCGCCAAACAAGTCAGACTTAGGGATGGCTTGCCTCATGTTTTTCAGGATCATTGTCAGAAAAATCGACTCAAAATCCTGGGCGGTCTTCTTGAGCTGTGCCAGCTCCTTGTCTGATAGTGCCCCGGGTTTATCTTTTAGAGCTTTAAGGCTGGCAAGAGTCTTGTCGTACTGCGCATTGTTCTGCAGCGCGAGGTGCTTGGTACTGACATCCAGATCGCTCATGTTATAACACCACCAGCTCTGCCTGCAGGGCGCCGGCTTCCTTTATTGCCTGGAAAATCGCAATAATATCGCGCGGCTTTACTCCCAACTGGTTCAACGCGGTGGCAATGTCCTTAACCGTTACGATATTCGTGATCACCACACTGCGTGCTTTCTCCTGTTCAACAGTGGTACTCGTGATACCGTCTACTACCGTCCGGCCGCCACGGCTGAATGGCGCCGGCTGGGAGATGACCGGAGTGCGCCTGGTATGGATAGTCAAATTTCCGTGTGCGACCATAACGTCGGCAATTTTGACGTCGCCACCCGCGACGATGGTTCCGGTGCGCTCATTGATGACTACTTTCGCCACCCGGTCAGCCTCCACTTCCAGCGTTTCAATGGCGGAAAGAAACTCCACAATATCCCCGGGATGCATCAAGTCCGAAGGCCACTGGATCGCCACGCTTGCGGCATTGATCGCAGTTGCCACCGCTGCGGAAAAATGGGCATTCACTCTGGATGCAATACGGGCGGACGTGGTAAAATCAGGCTTGCGCAACATAATACCCAACGGTTTGCGCAGATCGAATTGAAAATCGATTTCTTTTTGAATGATGGCGCCGTTCGGCACCCGGCCGACCAGCGCATAATTTTGCCGGATCTTTTCCCCCTCACCGGTTTCGATATTAAAACCGCCGATGGAAAGCGCTCCCTGCGCCATCGCATAAACATTGCCATCGGTACCGAGGACGGGCGTTGTCAGCAACACGCCGCCTTCCAGGCTCTTGGCATCGCCCAGGGAGGAAACAGTTACGTCGATACGGGTGCCGGGATTCATGAACGGGTCCAGCCTGGCAGTGATCATGGCTGCTGCCACGTTTCTGACGCGCAGTCTGCCAGCCGGTACCGTAATGCCGAACTTTTCCAGCATGTTGGTAATCGACTGCACGGTAAAAATAGCGCCGGTGGCGCCGCTGCTGCGGTCGCCGGTGCCATCGAGTCCGATCACCAAACCGTAGCCAATCAAGTGTTGCCCCTGCATGCCCTCGAAGGAAGCGATGTCCTTGATGCGCGCCTGCGCGCTCAAATCCCCCGGCAGATTCGCCAAAACCAGGATGACCAGAAATTTTACGATAAAGGAATCGCGCATAGCCATAACATTAACGGTTCTCATAATTGACGGATTCTGTAACGGGTTTTTAGTTTGCCGCTGCCCCAATTCCCAAAGCAGCAGACGCGCCCAGGCCCGCCAACATCAACCATGTTGTCCAACGGGCGATGACAGAGGGCTTCCCGAGCTTGTTGATCAACCCGTCTTTCTTGTATGAAATCTGAACGTTGGCCAGATTGTATGAAAACACGGTGTTATCGGATGTAATGTCCTTTTGGCGCGCGGTTCCCCTAACCCCCAGGACATAGGTCTCCCCATTCACCTCCATTTGTCGCTTGCCCTGTAACGTCAAGTTTCCGGTGGCACCTACGTCGGTCACAACCGCGGTGATTCGGCCGGTCAGCGCGTCTTTTTGGTTGGACCCGGCCTTGCCGCTATTGTCATGTTCAAAGCTGGTTTGGGCGCCAATGGTCGGGAGAAATCCGGTCAAGTTGCCGGTGACACTGCCGGAGCCTTTGGTACTGCCCTTGCCGGATGACTCACGATCCGACTCCTGCGACCCGGACGTCGACTCGACGATCATGATGGTCACAATGTCCCCGATCTGTTTTGCCTTGAAATCCGTGTACAGCGAGTGTGTTTTGAACTGGTCGAAATTCTGGCTATACCCTGTAGTGGGTGCAAGTATGAAAACCGGCAGCAGTACCAGGGCAGAAATCAGGAGTAGTCTGGGAAATTTCATCGCAATTCCTTTTACAGGTTCACCAAAACTGTTTTGGCGTTAAGAATTTCAGCTTCGAATATTTTGCGGGTTTCGAGACACTTGACCCGAATGGTTCTTCCGTAAAAACCATCCTGGCGGGCGACACCCGGCAAGACGATCTCGACGGCGCCCCGCAAAAACCTGATGTCGACCGATGCACCCCTCGTGATCAGTGGTGCCGTCTTGACCATACCGGCAGTAACCACCTCTCCCGACTGCAAGACCCGGGTTGTGCGCAGCCCGATCACATCTTCGATCGAAGCAAAAAGATCTCGTTTCATCTTCGTCGTTTCTCTGCGTTCCAGAACGACCTGCTGCGCCGCGACAATCTCATGGCGCCGAAGCATCTTCTGCGCCACCACAACATCCTGAAATGTCCGCACGCGCACCTTGGCGGCCGTGCTATGCAGCAGTTCCCCGGCGTGAAAAAGACCCACTTTCAGCACCTGCAAACCCGTGCGTGTGCGTTGCTTGCCGGGCAGGACCACGATGTCATCCCAGACGGGGTTGGTCACACGGAAATGGATCGCCTTCGGAAACTCGACAACAATTTCCGAGGCCGGCAAATTCAATACATCGGAAAAATGAGCATGCACAGCGGCTCTAATCTGCGGGTCAAGGTTCGCCTTATCCGGGCCTTCGGCCCGCAGCAGCGTGGCCGTGCACAGCAGGACCCCCAGGAGCAAAACAGAAATGTCACTAAACCGTTGCCTGGCGTCCAGGAAATCAACTCGATATTGCATGGCTACCTCTTCAGGCCGCTCGCGATTTGCATCATTTGTTCAGCGGTCCGGATCGTTCGGCTGTTGACCTCGAAAGCACGCTGCGCCACGATAAGCTCCACCATCTCGTTGACCACGTTCACATTGGATTTCTCCAGGAACCCTTGCATCACGCGGCCAAACCCCTCCTCTCCCGGCGTCCCCAGAATGGGATCGCCTGAGGCGGACGTCGCCTCAAAGAGATTACCGCCAATATTTCTCAGGCCACCAGGATTGATGAATTTGGCCAGCTCGATTTGTCCGAGCTCCTGTGGATCTGTTTCGCCGGAAATCACCACCGAGACCGTCCCGTCCCGGCCGATATTGATGCCAACAGAGTCATCCGGAATCGCTATGTTGGGCTCGACGGTCATCCCCGAAGAAGTGACCAGTTCACCGTTCGCGGAGAGTCCCAAATTGCCGTCGCGGGTATAGACCAGCGTGCCGTCCGGTTTTTGTATTTGCAGGAAGCCCACCCCCTCCAGCGCCAGATCCAGCGAGTTCTCTGTCGCCACCACATCCCCCTGGCTGAAATTTTTGACATTGGCGATAGGACGGTTGCCGTGTCCGATCTGCAACTCAGTCGGCAATTGCGTGTTCTGTTGATCCGCCACCCCAGCCGGCCGTAAGGTCTGATAGAACAAATCCTGAAATTCAATATTGCTTTGTTTGAATCCAGTCGTGTTTGTGTTGGCGAGATTGTTGGCAATGTTGTCGACCCGCAAGCTCTGAGCAAGCATCCCTAGAGAAGCAGTACGAAGCGCGCCTTCCATATTCTTGTCTCCTGCAGTAAATTCCTGTGATCGTGACGTCCAAACTAAATGGCAAACAACTCACCGGACCCGGGCAATGTCACTCACGGCTCTGCCGAGTAAAGCGTCCTGTTGTTGGATGAACTTCTGGTTTGTTTCAAAAACTCTATGTACCTCAATCATGGCTACCAATTCATTGATCGGATTGACGTTTGATCCTTCGACAAAGCCTTGGCGGACGGATGCGTTCTCGGGAGCGGCCAACTCTCCGTCGCCCGTGTAACGAAACAGGTTTCCTCCCATCTTCTCAAAATTGCGGGGGTCATCGATGCCGACCAGCTTCAGTGTTTCCACGATGGTGCCATCGACCAGGATCCCGCCGCGGTCATTGATCACAATGTCAGTAGGTTTCCGGTTCTGGATGTCGAGCTCAATTTGCCCGCCTTCGCCAAGCACGGCAAACCCGTCAACACTGGTCAGGACTCCTTCGCTGTTCACGGCAAACCGTCCGTCCCGCGTATACGCCTCACCTTGCGGCGACTCGATGGCAAACAGCCCATCACCGGAAATCGCAACATCCAGAGGCTGCCCGGTCCCGCGCAAGCTGCCCTGCTCAAATTCGATTTTCGTGCCGGTAATGGGCAGAGGCATACTACCGGAACTGGCGGCGGACTGGAGTTCATTTATCTTTGTCTCCAACTGGTGCACAAACATCTCATCGCGCTTGAAGCCGGTGGTTGATACATTTGCCAAATTGTTTGCAATTGTTTGCAATTGCGCCATTTTACTTACCATGGCGTGTTGGGCCATCTTCAATCGCTCTAGCATTGCTCCTCGCTTTTTACTGGTGAAACCATAAAAACACGATTTAACAGCTGGCAACTCGCATGCCATTGGTACTTGTAAGTCATAACAAGTATAATTACAAAGAGTTGAGTGAAATCAGGCAAGTAGCAACCGGCCGGGGCTTGTGTTCCTTTTTACCTGACTGAGCAGGGAGATTGGGAATTATTACGGGTTGGAAT
>JAJDAD010000080.1 GCA_029262055.1 Candidatus Zhuqueibacterota bacterium | reverse complement strand
GAGCGCAACCCTTGTCCTTAGTTGCCATCAGGTTATGCTGGGAACTCTAAGGAGACTGCCGGTGATAAGCCGGAGGAAGGTGGGGATGACGTCAAGTCCTCATGGCCCTTACGCCCAGGGCTACACACGTGCTACAATGGTCGGTACAGCGGGGTGCGAGACTGCGAAGTTGAGCAAATCCCTGAAAACCGATCTCAGTTCGGATTGCAGTCTGCAACTCGACTGCATGAAGCTGGAATCGCTAGTAATCGCGGATCAGCATGCCGCGGTGAATACGTTCCCGGGCCTTGTACACACCGCCCGTCACGCCATGGAAGTCGGTAGCACCCAAAGTCGCTGGCCCAACCTTCGGGGGGGAGGCGCCTAAGGTGAGATCGATGACTGGGGCGAAGTCGTAACAAGGTAGCCGTACCGGAAGGTGCGGCTGGATCACCTCCTTTCTAGGGAGACAATGTTGGTGAGTCGCTTTAGACTTGCTGACGTACTCCTAGGTCGACCTCGATAGCGTCGAGGATGCATACTCTCATTATTTTTTCATCCAAAGAGTTGAGCAACGAGGGCTTTTGTCTGGGCCTATAGCTCAGCTGCGGTTAGAGCGCACGCCTGATAAGCGTGAGGTCGGTAGTTCAACTCTACCTAGGCCCACCTTTGTCTGGGAGCAAGAGAGTTTTACTCTGTCGGCTACCTGCTTGAATGGGGCTGTAGCTCAGCTGGGAGAGCGCCGCCCTTGCAAGGCGGAGGTCGTCGGTTCGATCCCGTCCAGCTCCACAGATTTTCAGTTTGACAATTTTGATTTTTGAAGCGTTCTTTGACAATTTGAGAATTGCGGGTATAACGCAATTTAAACACAACAAACTTTAGTACTTGATCATCTGTTGTTAATCAAGGTTTTTGGTTAAGTTACTAAAAGCATACGGTGGATGCCTTGGCACAAGAAGGCGACGAAGGGCGTGGTAAGCTGCGATAAGCCTCGGGGAGGTGCAAACAACCTTAGATCCGAGGATTTCCGAATGGGGCAACCCTCTCAGAGTCATGTCTGAGAATCCCCCGCTGAATATATAGGCGGGGAGAGGCTAACGGAGGGAACTGAAACATCTAAGTACCTCCAGGAACAGAAAACAACCGTCATTCCCTTAGTAGCGGCGAGCGAAAGGGGACCAGCCTAAACCGATTCTATGTTAAAGCCTGCGTGCGTTGTAGAGTCGGGGTTGTGGGAGTCAACTTGATCCAAATGCAGTTGGGTCGGAAAGTAAAAAATCAACCATCTATCTGAATTGCTCTGGAAAGGCAAGCCAAAGAAGGTGATAGCCCTGTAAGAGAAAGATGCGTTGACTTTCCTGTTGATTTCCCAAGTACCGCGGGACACGAGAAATCTTGCGGGAAGCCGGGTGGACCACCATCCAAGGCTAAATACTCTCTTGTGACCGATAGTGAACTAGTACCGTGAGGGAAAGGTGAAAAGTACCCCTGGCGGGGAGTGAAATAGTACCTGAAACCGTATGTTTACAAGCAGTGGAAGTTTCCAGTCTTCTTCGGAGGGCTGTGAACGACCGCGTGCCTTTTGCATAATGAGCTGGTGAGTTGCATTTGTGTTGCAAGATTAAGGCTTTTTGAGCCGTAGTCGTAGCGAAAGCGAGTCCGAATAGGGCGAATAAGTAACACGGAGCAGACGCGAAGCCGGGTGATCTACCCATGGCCAGGGTGAAGCGACCGTAACAGGTCGTGGAGGCCCGAACCCACTAACGTTGAAAAGTTAGGGGATGAGCTGTGGGTAGGGGTGAAAGGCCAATCAAACCCGGAGATAGCTCGTTCTCCTCGAAATAGTTTTAGGACTAGCCTCGCATAATAGAGTGACGGAGGTAGGGCTCTGAATGGGCTAGGGCCCTCACAAGGGTACCAACCCCAAATAAACTTCGAATGCCGTTTACTTGTTCTGCGGGAGTCAGGCTGTGGGGGATAAGCTTCATAGCCGAGAGGGAAACAACCCAGACCGTCAGCTAAGGCCCCTAAGTATTAGCTAAGTGATAAAGGAGGTAAGATCGCTCAGACAACCAGGATGTTGGCTTAGAAGCAGCCATCATTTAAAGAGTGCGTAACTGCTCACTGGTCAAGCGGTTTTGCGCCGATAATTGCCGGGACTCAAGCTAATCGCCGAAGCTACGGACTTCAGGCTTGCCTGGAGTGGTAGAGGAGCGTTCCATTAACCTGCGAAGGTAGACTGTGAGGTCTGCTGGAGGAGATGGAAATGATTATGCCAGCATGAGTAGCGATAAAAGAGGTGAGAATCCTCTTCACCGAAAATCTAAGGTTTCCTGAGTAAAGTTCGTCTGCTCAGGGTTAGTCGGACCCTAAGCCGAGGCCGAGAGGCGTAGGCGATGGAAAACGGGTTAATATTCCCGTTACCACCGAAAGGCGTTAACCTAAGGGGTGACGCAGAAGTGACAGGTCAGCCGGACTCTGGATTGCCGGTCTAAGTGTGTAGGAGGATCGAAGAGGTAAATCCCTTTGATCTTAACTCCGAGACACGAATGGGAAATGAGGCTTTGCCAAACCAACTGACCGTAAGCATGCTGCCAAGAAAAACCTCGTAGGTTGTCATAGGTGACCGTACCGCAAACCGACACAGGTAGATGGGGAGAGTATCCTAAGGTGCGCGAGTGATCTCTGGTTAAGGAACTAGGCAAATTGACCCCGTAACTTCGGAAGAAGGGGTGCCTCGATTAGGTGAAGAACTTCGCGTTCTGAGCCGAAAGAGGTCGCAGTTGACAGGCCTGGGCGACTGTTTACTAAAAACACAGGTCTCTGCAAAGCCGTTAAGGCGAAGTATAGGGACTGACACCTGCCCGGTGCTGGAAGGTTAAGGGGAAAGGTCATCCCGACTTGTCGGGAGAAGCTTTGAACCGAAGCCCCAGTAAACGGCGGCCGTAACTATAACGGTCCTAAGGTAGCGAAATTCCTTGTCGGGTAAGTTCCGACCTGCACGAATGGTGTAACGACTTGGGCACTGTCTCAACCAGAGGCTCGGCGAAATTGTAGTCCCGGT
>JAJDAD010000079.1 GCA_029262055.1 Candidatus Zhuqueibacterota bacterium | reverse complement strand
CCAGTCAATACCTTTTAGTGAATCAATCAGTACCCACTTAGAAACAACAAACGTCCAGAACCGCATCGTGCCCCCGGTTTTTTCTTCAGCATCTTCTTCATGCCAGACAATGTCTGCCTCACCGGCAAGTTGCAAAGTCTTACCTTCCTTAAAATCCACAAACAATAAGCCGGCTCTCGGATTCGATACAAAATTTCCAAAGGTATTGAACATGCTGTTTCCCGGATAATCAGGTATTTTAAGAGTCGTGTTGTTCACTATTTGTACAAAGCCGGGACTTCCTCCCCGGTGAGAAGCATCGAGATTGTCTTTGCTATCCGTACTGCCAACAAAGAATGTGTCAGATTTCCCGATCCATGCTTTTAAATCGTTGGTTATGGAAGTTGTTATTACTCCAACCAGTTTTGAAAATGAATCCAACACCAAAAGTGATATCTGTAATAAGCATCACTGCTTTATAAAGTCGATTTTTCGCTTTGAAGTTGTACATTTTTGTCTCCCAAAATTGATTTTAAGTTTTGCGTTCGAGTTTTCAATTGTGAGTACAAGAAAAATTATGACGTTGTTATGTCATGTGTCAGGCATCTTTTATTACCTCCTTGTTTCAAGTGAAATTAGGCCTTCCGCCTTTTCAATGATCGCCGTATACAATTGCAGTCCCTTACCCAGCGTTTGCCAGTTGACCCTTGGTGACAAACTCATCATTACCTTTCAGCAAATCAAAACTTAGCTAGCAATCAAGATGGAGATGAAGTTCAACCTTTGGCAATTGTCTTATATCGATAGCTGCTCTGCTAATCATAGATCACTCCTACTAAAACCTACCGACCGCTTGCACGGCAACGGCGGGGCAGCGGAGATCGGTAGACATTGGGCCGTATACCTAACGTTCATACGTCGCGATGATCGTTGTATCTGTAACCGATTTCTCAAAATAGCTTTTCTTGATTTCGAGATATTCATCGTTTGAGAAAAATGAATTTTTCGAGTCCTTGTTCAAAAAGTAAATCGTAAATACTCGATTGATGGGTGCCTCTGTCTTAGACTTGAGAACTTCAGTAATCTTAAAATCATAACCAAATCCACCCCCACAACTCTTAAGAATTGGCGTTATCCCGTCGCGATAAGCTTGATATGCATCATCGTCAACGACATTTAGACCAACTAACATCTCAATAGCCATAGCATTTCACCTTTCGTTTCACTCACTAATCGTTCCGCTTCAACTCATATTTTTGAGTAAGCGCTTTACATTCTTGCCTGCAAATATCCTCAACAATAACAGGCGGGGCAGACCAAATCCCAATATCTTTTGCGATAAGAATCGGATATTTTGAAGACATACCGCCGATTGCTTTTACTCTGCTGCCGATTACGACCTCCCTTAAAGCATGATGTCGAATGACATAAGAGCACATGATACACGGCTCGTGCGTTGTGTAAAGTGAGCAGTCGGATAAATCTTTTTGGTTTAATTTAGTGACAGCATCACGCGCTGCCTCAATTTCGGCATGAAAAGTAATATCACCTTTAGATTTACCGGCCTCGATACCCCGGCTAATGATCTTTCCATCTTTGACAATGACAGCCCCAACAGGCGGATTGCCATCCACCATTGCTTTCTTAGCTAATTCCAAGCAATGACGCATAAAGTAATCATGATTTTTCATGTTCAGAACCCCTACTCTATTCCAGATTAAAAGGTGAATAATCGACAAATTTCCAGTTAATACCGCTAAATGAATCAATCTGTACCCACTTAGAAACAACAAACTTCCAGAACCGCATCGTGCCCCCGGTTATTTCTTCAGCATCTTCTTCATGCCAGACAATGTTCGCCTCGCCGGCAAGTTGTAAGGTCTTGCCTTCCTTAAAGTCCACAAACAATAAACCGGCTTTTGAATTTGATACAAAGTTTCCTAATGTATTGAACATGTTATTGCCCGGATAATCAGGTATTTTAAGAGTATTGTTGTCAACTATTTCTACAAAGCCGGGACTTCCTCCCCGGTGAGAAGCATCGAGATTGTCTTTGCTATCCGTACTGCCAACAAAGAATGTGTCAGATTTCTCGATCCATGACTTTAAGTCGTTGGTTAAGGAAGTGCCTGTAGTCTTCGTATCAGACAAACTGCCATTTGTGCCCACTACTTCAATTTCCCGACGCTGAATGTACTTCGGACAATTGGGATAGGCTTGTTCAACGGAGACATGAATATTTTCGTCAGAGATAGAAACGATACCGTTTACCCTTAACCTGCGTCGGGTAGCCAGCTCAATAAAAAGCATCCCTACCTTTGGACACTTCCTGATATTCTCCCAAAATGGATCGAGTTTGCTGCTCACGATTGCGGGTAAATGAATCTTTACATTTTGTTCATCTACCGAAGTTAGAAAGCCGGCCTTGCCGGCAAGCATGGAGGTCCAAATATTTGCTTCATCATCCTGACTACTTATGATAACCATAGGCTGTTTATCAACAAATTTCAGGGCCCCACTGGGTATCCTATCCGTTATAACCCGTCCGGTGCGCTCGGCTATTTGTTCTACACCAACCCTC
This sequence comes from Candidatus Zhuqueibacterota bacterium, assembly GCA_029262055.1. Classification (GTDB taxonomy): domain Bacteria; phylum Zhuqueibacterota; class Zhuqueibacteria; order Oceanimicrobiales; family Oceanimicrobiaceae; genus JAJDAD01. The sequence goes on along the minus strand of JAJDAD010000079.1, from coordinate 14,676 downwards.
TTTTGAACCGCACTCTCTCCTTCATGGTAAGGTCCATTACAGCAGCTGTCGTCCTGTTTTACCAGTGAATTTCCCATAACCATTTTCCTTAAATATAATGAAGCGTTAAAGCCGCCTGCGGTGAGCAGACGGCTTTGTCATTTTTAGAAAACAAGTATATTGTAACCCTGCTTCTGAAGGTCATTGAGACTGGGAAGCCCGCTGGTACTCGGAACCTTGTTGTCATTGATTAAATCGAAACCCGAGGGGTTCGCCCCAAATACGTCAGTGCACGCAGCAGAGACGCCCTGGATTTTGTCCTCTACTTCTTTAAATAGTCCATGAGCGGGATGGTCTTCCTTTTGCAGCGCTTCAGGCCATCTCGTTCCGGCGCCCTGGAAAAGAATCGATACCTCCTCGCTGGCACTCTTGAAATCATAAGCCGCGGCCATGGCATTGAATACGCGTCCCAGGGATTCCTCAGAACCTGATTTTGGATCCGAAAGAACGATTATTGCTGTCTTCATGATCACTCTCCTTATTATTATGATGATTAGTTGTCTCTTCCTGAAATCGTTGGCTGTCCATAGCATTTAAGAGCACGCCCCAGTCTTCGTTCATTTACTCGCCAGAGTTTGCTCGATATTTTGCACGGCTTCTTCCGTAGTCCAAACAGCGTTCGCGATGAAACGGAAATTGACTAACGCAGCTGCATAGCCGTCGCCGTCAGGAATTACAGCGGCCGCCGTTGCGTCTTTGACCACTGCAACTTCAAAACCTCGTTCCAGCAGTTCACGCAAATGCGATTCGGTGCACAGGTTAGCCGACATGCCAGCCAGGATAACTTTGTCGATTCCGCGCTTACGGAGCTGCAGCATGAGATCGTTATTTTCCGGTCCGTACACTTTATGCGGGTTTGCCACAATGGTCTTGCCATCCTGAATGTAGGGCTTATACAGTTCCAAAAAGTCGGCGCCGGAGCCTTCAAAGCCTTCAAGACTCAGCGCATCTTTGCGGTCGAACATGCCGATGTTGTGCATCAGCACCTCAAGCGCTCCCTCAAAGTTCCAGCCCTTATCGGTGGGATAGTAGTAGTGTGGAGAAATAAAAACTGGCAGATTATTCACTTTGGCAACTTTTAACAGCGCCTCAATATTTGCAACGGTGTTGTTTTCCGTTACGCTTTTGCCGACCACGCCCCAGGTTACGCCGTCAGGACTTAAAAAGTCGTTTTGTGGGTCGGTGATGACGATAGCGGTGCGCTCGGGATCGATTTCCATACCCGGATTGGGAAGTTGTGCGGTGGCGGTTGATGCAAAGCTCATGATTATCACGGCTGCTGACAGGATTGCCAAAGATTGTTTGAGTGTTTTCATTGTTCGTTGCTCCCTTTTGAAATGAGTTAAGGGTTATTTTTTAGTAACAGCTTCTGGTTCCCAGTCTTCTAGCCCGTGCAACGCACGCACGTCAGTAATAACATCAGCAAATGTGCGTTCAGGTACGAATTTCAGATCGTTCCAGCGGGCAACGCCGAGTTCGATTGTAAATTCTTCCAGGTCATGAGGTCTGGTGGTCTTGACGACCCAGACAAGTGTGTGTTCGAGCCCGGAATGATACATATCCTCTATAGAAGTGATTCCATATTTATTCATCAATGGTTGCAGGTCCGTCATGCTGGTCTCGATTACCTCTTTCGCCGTCTCGCGATTGTTGACCGGGCAATCGTGCCGGTTATGCGCGCCGTAGATTCCCCACAAGGTGGTTTCTGCTGAATTACTTCCAGCGAGGCCACTTTTGGCGGAGAATGGCACCGATTCGATAACGGGTTTGAAGTCTTCTAACCCATGCAACGCAGTAATGTCCGTAATCACATCTGCAAACGTGCGTTCGGGTACGAATTTCAGATCGTTCCAGCGGGCAACACCGAGCTCGATTGTAAATTCTTCCAGGTCATGAGGCCTGGCGGTCTTAACGACCCAGACAAGTGTGTGCTCGAGTCCGGAATGATACATATCCTCTATAGAAGTGATTCCATATTTTTTCATCAACGGTTGCAAGTCGGTCATACTGATCTCGATCACTTCTTTGGCCGTCTCGCGATTGTTGACCGGGCAGTCGTGCCGGTTATGCACACCATAGATTCCCCACAAAGTGGGTTCTGCCGAAGCGCTTTGAGCCGAGGAGCTTCCAGCGGAGGACACAACCGATGCGATAATCGATGCGTAGACGAGAAGTTGTGCCCTTGCAGTTGAAACAAGGCCTTTGCCTATGAAGACCCCACTAAAGATCGCCAGCAGGGATTGTTTGAGTGATTTCATTGTACTCCTCCTTTTTAAAATGAGTTAAATGTGTTGTTAACTGCTTAATGGATCCTGCTCTGCTATTTATATCCTCCCTTCTTTCGATCAAAGCAGGGCATCGAGTTTGTCAACCAATTCTTTCTTTGCTACTGCGCCAATTACGCGATCAACTTCCTGACCATTCTTGAAGAACAGAGAGGATGGTATGGAACGAATGCCATATCTGCTGGCGGTATGAGGGTTCTTGTCAACATCGAGCTTCCCGACTTTGACTCGACCTTCATATTCACCCGCCAACTCTTCGATGACCGGGGCCATCATATGGCACGGTCCGCACCAATCAGCCCAAAAATCAACCAAAACTGCTTCTGGACTTTCGAGTATTTCCTTCTGGAAATTCTCGTCGGTCACGGTTATGTGAATTTCATTTATTTTCATAGTTCAGTCTCCTTGATTTTTTATTTTGTTTCTTCGCTTCGCAACAGAGACATTTTCAATCTCTGTGCCAAAACAAAAAAGCCATTTGGAAACTGCTCCAAATGGCTAAGAATTTGTATCTTATGTGATTGGGATTACTGCAGAGGATTATGTCGAAGTTGGGATGAAATCTCCAATATATTGGAGGTCACCCAAAATATTGGAGATTCTTACTCCTGACGTTTGATACCCAATTTTTTCATCCTTGCTTCTAAAGTTGTCGGGTTTAACCCCAAAATCTTTGCTGCTCCCTTTTCTCCTCGAACGCGCCAGCCCGTCATCTCCAAAACCGCAATAATATGCTTTCTCTCAAGTTCTTCCATAGTAGCGAGTTCTGGAGTAGCGAGTTCTGGCGCTTTCGATGAAACGCCAGTTCTTGGCAGCCAGTCACCTAATTCGAGTTGTTTTCCTCCGCTAATAATCAACGCCCGTTCAACTGTATTCTCTAATTCCCGCACATTGCCCGGCCAGTCATAAGCCAGCAGCCTCTCCGTCACTTTCTGTGGAATGGTTTCTATTTTCTTCCCTAACTTCGTGCCATATTTTTGAATAAAATGGGTTACCAGGATGGGAATGTCTTCTTTGCGTTCCCGAAGTGGAGGACACGTAATGGGAAAGACGTTTAGCCGGTAAAAAAGGTCTTCTCTAAACTCACCAGATTGGCTGGCTTGCTCAAGATCTCGATTTGTGGCTGCGATGACCCTGGCATCTACTCTCAGAGTTTGCGAGCCACCAACTCTTTCGAATTCCCCTTCCTGTAAGACGCGCAGAAGTTTAGCTTGTAAGTCGAGAGGCAGATCGCCGATCTCATCCAGGAAGATGGTGCCGCAGTCGGCCAGTTCGAAACGGCCCTGTCTGCGTGCTAAAGCACCAGTAAAAGCGCCTTTTTCGTGGCCGAACAGTTCGCTCTCAATCAGGTTCACGGGTAGCGCCGCGCAATTGACTTTGACCAGCGGCCTTTCTTTGCGGGAGCTTAGCGTGTGTAAGGCCCGGGCAATAAGTTCCTTGCCGGTGCCGGTTTCGCCCAGAATCAGAACCGTGGCGTCCGTCGTAGCGACCTGTTCCACATTTCTAAAAACCTTCTTAAACGAAGCGCTTATACTGATGATGTTATCAAAATTATGCTCGTGTTTGATTTCCTCCTGAAGGTAGACATTCTCTGCCTGCAATTGGTCCTTTAGCTGTTCAACTTCCTGTAAAGCATCTCGTAACGCCTTTTCTGCCTGTTTACGCCTGGTGATGTCACGAAAAGTGACCACTGCCCCCACAAGACAATCCTCCTCATCCAAAATGGGCGTGCTGGTGTATTCGACTGGCAGACTGGTCCCATCTTTTCGCCAAAAAACTTCATTCGTAACTGTATGAACCAGCCCATCGCTAAAGGCAGCATAAATTGGACATTCCTCCCGCACGTACGAACTGCCGTCCGGCTTGCTGTGGTGGATGAGACCGTGCTGAGGCTTCCCTATCATTTCTTCCGGTTGCCATCCGAGGATCTCAGTGGCCGCAGGATTAACGAAAGTTGTGTTGCCGTTTTTATCTAATCCATAGATTCCTTCGCCAGCCGAACTCAAAATAAGTTCGTTGTGACGCTGAAGTTGTTCTAGCGCTTCCGCCGCTCGTTTGCGCTCGGTGATTTCCGCTTTCAACATCGCATTGGCCTTCGCAAGCTCAGCAGTCCGCTCCTCGACCCGATGCTCTAACTCGTCGTGCGCCTCCTGCAACGCCTTCTCAGCCTGTTTACGTTCCAGGCTCAATTGAACCCGGTGTAGCGCCATCGTCGTCTGACTCGCTAGCGCTTGAAGCGATGCAGTTTGAACGGACAAAAAGGGTTCTTCAGAAGACTTGCCCGCGATGACCGCACCGAAATCGTGGTCTATTGTCCGCAATCTTACCAAAAGAAGACGACGTAATCCTGCGGCGGTCGATTCAGGAAGATTTTCCTTTTGCACTTCGATCTCGCGACTGTCCGCATTGGATAACAGAGAAGAATTGGGGGGAGGTGAAGTGAGAAAATTCTCAATTTCTTCAGCCAAACTTTTTCCAAGCTCTATATTTCTGAACTGTCCCAGCACTCGTATTTCGCTATCGTGTGCATCTTGCAACACTAATGCACCGAGTGGAATCCGCAAAGCGGATGCAATTACACCAGCCGTAAGGTGGGCAATTTCTTCCGCATCCTCTACAAGTGTGAGCGCCGCCCCAAACCCGAGTAGGATATGTGAATCAATTAGAGTTGGATCAGAATCCGAAGCACCGGGGTTAGGACGCGCCCGTTTGCCGGATTGATATTTTTGAAAGGAGTCCGACATCTAGTCGCGTTTCGATAAGTCCTTGAGTAAAATATCCGGAGATTCATGAAATGGATTAGGAACTAAAAGCTGGCCCATGATACACAGTGGATGAGTCCTGAGCGCATCCAATAAATCATTCGCACCGAATTGTGTCAAGTCGAACTGGCAAAGAGCAATAATCTTAGCCTTGTCCGAAGCAGCCTTGTCCAGAAGCGCCTCCCAACGCAGCATTTCATGCACTGAAGTTCCCTCAGATTGCGCCCAACCCCAGTCTCCTGACGACCGGACAAACTCATATCCGGCGTTTAGTGATTCAGCCTCAATATCAGCCGCCAGATTCATCTGTGCGTCGCCAGTCGATTCGCCATGAACTATGATGAGCTGCCTTGAAGAGATTACTCCATCAGCATCTACACCACTTGATGTCAGCCAGGCGCACAACTGCTTACCATCTTCTTCGCTGCAATGTAAAAGACACCGATCCCCGCTACGGATCCCCTCAGCGATGTACGGCCCCAGAACGTCGAACTTTTGCTCCCCGGTCCTATAGAAATGTGCGATGTGATCACCAATTGAAGCAGTAACACCACCAAATCCAAGGCCAACTTTCGTACTCTTGTCACTATTCGATTGAGTAGACATTCGAACTCCTTCAATTGGCATGGTGTTGTGATGAAATATTTGGAGAGGTCCAGCTAATTACTAAAAGTAGAGGTCTTCATTAAGAAATGCAAGAATTTCAAAACTTTGAGGCGTCAGAAAAAAGGCTTAGATTTTGTTCTAGCCCTTTGTGGTTGTAATATGAATTTTGATTGAACTGAATCAAGCCCTTAGGTCAGGCAGCACTAATAACCCTATCAATACGATGTTACCAGTTTCGCTCTCAACCCGGACATACCTTCCTTAAGCGTTAGGAGGCGCCAGACCTCGGTTGAAGATTCATCAAATATGGCGTAATCGATATGACCTTGGACCATTCGTGTGAAAGGTAGCACGAGCCGGCGTGTTCAAAGGAGCGTTCAGTCTAAATCGTGTTGGTAAGTCCGGCCTAGCGATAGACAATCGTCCGCAAGAAACAGTATCCGCAATGCTATAAATGATGATTTGGTTGCCGCTATCTCGATCATATTTTCTATTCGTCTAGCGCGGCGGTTCAAGCCGTTTGAAAGAGACAGGCGACCCGGTCTGTCCACTTTCCTGACGGCCTTTTTATTTTAGGAGGATGCTTCGAAACTCCCGGTTGTATTTTTGAAATCCCTTTCTTAGCTTTCATCGATCACGGCTTTAGTCTCAATGGAGCTTTTTATGCTGGCAACAGAACTCCCACAGCAAGAGTTTAGCCTTGACAGCACTCGGCTGTTCCCCACCTTCCGCCAGGATTTGCGCACATCTGCTCCTGATATTTTTGTCGATGAAACCAGCACGGATTGGGGAAACCTCTCCTGGCAGGATTTGGGCAAACCCTACCTCGTGCAGAATTACTCAAAGCATCGAAGAGCCTGGGAGGAGAGCCACTCCGCAGAGATGCCGGTCGAGATACAATGGCAGCATTTCAACCGCAACTTCCACCGGCTGTTTGCGTCAGACCTGGACGATGCGCCGCGCGAGCAGGGCAAGCTGCTCCTGAAAAATGTCGGCCGGATGAACCTTCCGCAAGCGCAGCAGGCTCTCGCCGAGCTTGTTCGGCTGCAAATCTGGAATCACGTCCATCGCCGCGAAGATGCGGTTTGGGATCCGCGCGGCAAGCGGGCTCTATTTGAGGGACTGGAGATCTCAAAACCAAACATTCTCTTCCTCGGCGCTGCGGAAGGGTACGAGGCCATGCAACTGCTCGCCATGTACCCGGGCGGTCATGCGGTGCTGGTCGATTACGATGATTTTTGCCGGACAGATCGATTCGGCAGATTTCCGGAGGCTTATCCTTTCCTGGGGAAAAATCCGGCTACGGGCGGTTGGCAAGTCTACCGCAAAGAGGATTTGCAAATAGATTTCGAAGTCTGTGACATCAGGGATCTCAAGTATGGCAAGGAGTTTGACATCGTGCTCAGCGTCGGCCTGATCGAGCACTTCTCAGACGAGCACAAAGGGGTTGTCTTTGAGTTTCACCGGCGCTTTCTAAAACCGGGTGGCTACGCCATCATGACCACGCCGCGCCGCCAGCTACGCTCCAAAGCATTCTATCTGCTCATGGGCGAACTGATGAACTACGGCTATCGCGAGCTGATGGATGCCCGGCAACTCGGACTCTATGCTTACGAGAACGGATTCGAGATTCTGCGTTGCGGGTATATCAAAGCGCACAACGGGCTGGTCACGAAAGTGCTGTAGCGGGCTCCTTCCGCCGTGAAGCAATCTAACCCGCGTCGTTGCTTTTCCGGCCAAACTCCGCCGGCATATCCATGAACTTCACCACCACAAAACCAGGGATGGCGGAAAGCACCACCCAGAAGAAAAACAGCTGGTAGCCGAGAATTTCCTGAATCCAGCCACTCACCATCCCGGGCAGCATCATGCCAAGCGCCATAAATCCGGTGGCCAGGGCGTAGTGCGCGGTCTTGGAGGGGCCATCCGCGATGTAGATCATGTACATCAAATAGGCGGTAAAACCGAAGCCGTAGCCGAACTGCTCGATGGCAACGGCGGCACCGATAACGGTAAACGATTCCGGCTGGTAAACTGCCAGCGCAACATAGAGCAGGTTTGGCACATTGAGCGCCGCGATCATCCACCAGAGCCAGTACTTCAGCCCCTTGCGGGCGACGACCCAACCTCCCAGAATCCCACCCACGGACAGCGCGATGATACCGATGGTGCCATACAGGGTACCGACCGCCGAAGTCGAAAGCCCCAGGCCGCCCACGCCGGCTTCATCCAGTAAGAACGGCGAGGCCAACTTCACCAGTTGTGCTTCCCCCATACGATACAGTAAGAGAAATGCCAGCGCCAGCCCGATATTCTTTTTGCGAAAAAATGACTGAATGATCTGCCAGAAATCCGTTAAAAACCCGGCGCGGTCTTTTCTTTCTTCTGTTTCAAATGACTTGGGGACAATCAAGAAGTGGTAGGCAGAGAAGAACAGCATCATCGCCGAGAGCACCCAGAACGTTACCATCCAGGCTTGAAACACGTCCCCGAAATTTGTCTCCAACTGCCCGGCCAGAATGACCACCAGGCCCTGCCCCGTGATCATCGCGATGCGGTAGGCGGTGCTGCGAATACCGACGAAGAAAGACTGCTCCGACTGGTTCAAGGCGATCATGTAAAAACCGTCCGCCCCGATGTCGTGGGTGGCGGAGCTGAACGCCATCAGCCACAGAAACGCCAGCGAGAGTTGGAAGAAATTGCTGGTCGGGATGGTAAAGGCGACGCAGGCCAGCGAGACACCGATCACGAATTGCATGCTCACAAACCAGAATCGCTTGGTCTTGACCAGGTCGACAACCGGACTCCAGAGCGGCTTGATCACCCACGGCAGATAAAGCCAGGACGTGTAGAGCGCGATGTCCGTGTTGGAAATGCCCAGCCGTTTGTACATGATCACGGAAACGGTCATCACGATCACGTATGGAATCCCCTCCGCGAAATAAAGAGACGGTACCCAAAACCAGAGATTTCGTTTCGTTGCTTGTGGCTCTTGTTTGCTCTCGCTCATGATTCATAAACCCCGAATTAGTTAATTCTGAATCGGAAGAAACCTCTTTTCGCTCTCGTTACCCATTCGGTCCACTGCCGAAACAGACACCCCGGTGGCAGGCCCTGGTTCCGCAGCCCTGTTCCCGTTGCCTGCATATCCTGCCCAGCCCTTACCGAGGCAGCCAGCGGCATGCCTGCGGTACTCTCGGGCATTTCTGTTCAATATTGTATAATGCGACGTCTTTGCATGCTTACAATAAACCACCCAGCGGAAAACATCTGCGCTGTTATCATGAGTCCAGGACACCACAATCGAATCCTGACGCGCTACGGTCGTCACACTTGGAGCCGCCGGCGCCAGGTCATCCAGCCACGGTGATGATGGTACGAGGGCCTGTCTCCGATAGGGTCCGGACTTTAGCGCTATGTTGACGCTGTCTGTATTTTGCAGGAAGGCCTTCATGCTGAAATGAACGTGCCCACTCCCCTTCGGCACAAAACCACGCGTCACCATGATTTGATTGAGAATTTCCGTATTTCCCACGTTCCTGGCCAGCTTGATCGTAAACATGCCCGGCCAGATGTTGCGCTTGCTGTGATTCTCCTGCAGCCACCAACCCAAAAGCACCGGATAACTCTGCGGCACCTGGCTGATCGGCCAGTAAAGCTGCGGCGTCCAGTAGTCGATCCAGCCTCGGTTGAGCCAGAGCCTGGCGTCAGCATAGAGCTTGTCATACTGGTCGTAACCATCGATAGACTCCGGATTCTGCGGCCGCCAGATCCCGAACGGGCTTACCCCAAACTTAACGTGCGCCTTTCTCTCTTTTATGCTCTGATAAATTCGATAAATAAAACGATTCACGGCATCGCGCCGCCAGTCTTTGCGCTGCATACTGCCGCCGGCCGCCTGATACTTGGCCCAGGTATCGTCGTCCGGGAAGTTGCCATCGCCATAGGGATAGAAGTAGTCGTCAAAGTGGATGCCGTCGATGTCGTAGCGCATGAGAACATCCATCACCACTCTGAAAGAGTAGTCCTGGGTCGCGTTCTTCGCCGGGTCGAGCCAGTAGTAGCCGTTCTCCAGCTTCTTGACCAGCCCGGGGCGGGTGTTGACAACGGAAGTCGCGGCCACCTCGCCGCCTTTTGGGTGATGCGCCCGGTAGGGATTCAACCATGCGTGCAGCTCAAGGCCGCGGTCGTGTGCCTGTTCAATCCAGAATTTGAGTGGGTCATAGTAGGGATTTGGAGCCTGCCCCTGCGTGCCGGTCAAATAAACCGACCACGGTTCAATCGCGCTGGGATAGAACGCATCGCAGTGCGGGCGAACCTGAAAGATGATGGCGTTTAAGTTTAGAGCAACGGCCGTATCGAGGATGGCGATTGCCTCACGCGTCTGCTCCAGCGTCGACAGTCCGGGCCTGCTCGGCCAGTCGATATTGTCAACAGTCGCCACCCAGACGGCACGAAACTCCCGTTCCGCCCTGGGAACGATCTCGTTGCTCTCAGGAGGCTGCTGGGAGTATAAGAATAAACTCGAAAAGAGGATTAATATCAGCGGACCGGTGAAACATCCTGCCAACAGTCTTAGACCCATTGTGGCTTCATTCCTAAATCAACTGCCTCGAACATCGATAACGCTCAAATCACCCACGGCGATGAAGGGGCAACTTGCCTTGTTGACAAGGTAAATTCCCCCAATACCCAAAATTGAGAATGACCGTCAGCCCAGCTGTCGGGTGAATTTGTTTGTGAGACTTTCTACTGCTCCAAACGGTCAATTTCTATATCGCAATTCGACGGTCCTCCTCGACCTACTGCCATCTGACGAAGATCGATCGCGACTGCAGGCCATTGAAAACTAACCAGAACGATCTGTAAGTATCTTCGTTGAACTCGACCCTTTTGACACTGTCAGTTCGCGCCGCAAAGGTCAGAATGGCGTTAAGGTCATTCATCAAGACGAAATAGTATTCGTCAACATCATGGCCGGCAATGCCAATTACTCGCGTAAACTCTCCCTTTCTATTTTCAAGGAAGAAACCTTCGTATGCTCCGTCTACCTCGATGGTGCGATATGGCGAGCTTAGGTTTTCAAACCGTACCATGAAAGAATACTCATCAAGTAGAGAACCCCCCACAGCTTCTTTGGCGATGACTTCTCCGGTGCCCTCCTTCAGCGTCCAATTAGTGTAGGTCTCCAGGTAATCCTGCAAGCTTTCGAGGTAAGCGCCTTCCGACCATCTTTTGTTAATAGCTTCCTTGCGGACCATTGCCTGAATGAAAGGCTTTATCAAGGGCCTGGCTTCGATAAATATTTCTGCGTCTGTAGATGAATAGGGCGAATACTTTTGCTGGTATCCCTTCTTGTTGAAGGCGGTATATTTTTGAATGATGGCATCGCACTCGTTCAGTGTCCATTCCTGCGGAGGTTTAGACATCTTGGCTGCAACGTCCGGTCTGGAAACCGTTGCGGCGGGTGTCGAGCAACTAGTGCACATCAACACCAGAAATAAGCTTGGCAGGAAGAGTATGGAATGGAGTTTCAACATTTCCCCTAAGTCAGAGGTCAATTTAATGGCAAAACTATGCTAAGAGACACTCAACGTACAATACTATTGTTGAGATCCATTTCCATCTGATGTATAACTTCATTGCTCTGCCTACTCCCCGTTACGCGCAAAACCAATCGGTGAAAGTAACCCTTTGGAACTTACCGATCAAGTGGCTCCGCTATATCGAACGAGGTTGGAGGAATCCAGCCTCATTTATGCTTCTTTCGAAAGAATCCGGCGATTTCATCCTTGAAGTAGTAGAGCAGGCCGGAACTGGTCAGAAGAATACCCAGCAATGAGGGGATAAACGCGGTAAGCAGAGTGGTGATCATAAACCACACCTGAATGGCGAGGACGAGAATAAGGGTAAAGGGATAGCCCCAGGTCTTGTAAGGACGGGGCGCGTCCGGATACTTGCGGCGCAACACCCAGACTGAAGCAAAGGTCATGACGTTGAAAATCGATGAAGTAAAAGAAAAGAAATCGATGATCGCCTCATAGGCGCTCTCCGCGAACCCGGCGCCCAGCAACAGAACCGTTGCCCAGAACCCTTGCGCGTAAAGGGCGATATTCGGCGTTTTGTACTTTGGATGAATCCTGCCCAGAGCCCCGAAAAACAACCCGTCCTTGGCCATCGCGTACCAGGTGCGCGCTTTCACCAGCACTTGCGTGCTGACGTTGCCGAACGTATTCAGCATCACCGCGATCGAGATCATGACCCCGCCGGCCGTACCGATAGCCGCCTGCATGGCCTCGGTCGCGACCCATTTTGAATTCTGAATCTGCGGCACCGACAACTGGTAGAGATAGGCGGTATTGGCAGCCCAATAAAGCAACATCACACCGGCAATTCCCAGCAACATGGACAGGGGCAGGTTGCGCCGGGGATTGCGAATCTCTTCCGCGATGTAGGTCGGACCTTCCCAGCCGCTGTAGGCAAAGAAGCCGTAGCGCATGGCAGCCCCCACCGCCAGCAAAGTTGACCAGCTCCACTCATCCGGCCAAAATGGCGTTGAAAAATTTGCGGTATTTCCTGCTTTCGAGAAGCCCACCGAGATCACAGCGCCAATGGCGAGCAGTTTCAGCAGGCCAAAAATGTTCTGCACCACGCCACTTAGAAGGACGCCGAAGCAATTGATAGCGGTCATCAACCAGATGACGCCGAGGGCGATCAGGATTTCAGTTACGTGCGAATAGTGCTGCCCGTCATTGAGAATTGCATACAGCGCATTGCCGTACTCCGCGAAGACCAGCGCGACGGCGGCAATCGAGGCGGTTTCCGAAACGAAGAACATGGCCCAGCCACGCAGGAAGGTCCAGACTGGCGGATAGGCGGCCTTGAGATAGGCATACGGGCCGCCGGATTTCGGCATCATGGCGACCAGCTCTGCGTACAGAAAAGCGCCCAGCAGCGTGGCGATTCCGCCGATTATCCAAACGCCGTAAAACAGGCTGACCGATCCCACCAGCAGCATAATGGGCGCCGGCGTGCGAAAAATACCGGAGCCAATGATTCTGCTGATGACGATAGAGAACGCTTCCGTCAGTCCCAGCCTGCGATTTAGTTCAGTCTCTTCTGAAAAGAGATCTTGTGCTGTAATTTTGGGGTCTCTGGCCATATTCTTGCTCGTTAGATGATTTGCACCTGGAAGTCTTTATATGGAGTGCATTTCTGAGTCGATGCACGGGCCTGCCCCAAAGCCGGCTCTCCTTCGTGAAACCACATCGATGTCCCTGTACCTACAGGTTGACTTCACGGCGTGAGTGTCGGGTTGCGTTAAGTTGGCACGCTCTTGAGACAGCCCTGCGGTGACACAGTCACCGCACTCCACATAAGCCTGGGAAGAACCCAGGATAATTATCGCTTGAAAGGAATCAGCGCCAACACGACGGCCTGCTCGTAAAGCTGCATGCGGTCGATGACATTTCCGGTCAAAAGCCCGACCGCGCCTTTTTCCTGCTTGGAATTGTTTTTCCCGAAAATCTTGTCGTCCGCATCGCCAAGCTCGTATCCCTGCCTAATCAGGTCAGCGACCCCGGGCGGCAGGACGAACGTTCCCGTCCGGCTCTTGCCAATCCGGTCGCCGGACCGAATCACCACCCAGGCGAAGGCCAGCATCTCACCCAGCATTTCCTGAATGCCGCCTTCAATCCCGACCCAGTAATCGCCTACTCCATAAGCGCGTGCCGCGTTGTCCGTGCGATTATGGGCTCCGCGCAGCGTCTCTTCGTCTGACGTTGGTTGATCGGGTACACCTGAGGGTACGGATACGGCCTGCACCTGGAATTCACCGTCCGGAAACATCTTCACAAAGCCGGAGAGCGTTGCCTGCAGCTTGACCGGATTATGCGAAGCGACGACGATGTTCTTCATGCTTGTGCCTGGGAGTTTGGCAACGGACTGGAGCCGACTTAGATAATGGTACCGTCGTGAACAACGGCTCGATTGCGTACGATGACCAGCCCATCGCGCGCCACCCAGTTCTCGTTTTCAGAGTCAGGTCTATCTGCAATGTGCCGTATCTGCACGTTCCGGCCGATGCGCGCATTCTTGTCGATGATCGCCGCTTCGATTGTAGTGCCCTGCCCGATCCCCAGGTCAGGCAGATTCAGCTGTTTATTGCGTGCACGATCGGCCTCGGTTTCATAGTAATCCGCGCCCATAGTGACGGTCTCCTTGATGGTGACACCCGGGCCAACAATGTTACGCAATCCGATCACCGAATTCGAAATAGTTGCATCATGCAACCGGCAGCCGTCACCCAGCAAGACCTGGTTCAACTGTGCGCCGTAGACTTCGGCAGGCGGCAAAAACCTGGGGTGGGTAAATACGCTGTTCGGTCTGTTGAAATCAAACGGCCGGCTGAGCGAAGCCATCTCGAGGTTGACCTCGTAAAAGCGCCGGATAGTCCCGATATCTGCCCAATAGCCATCAAAAACATAACCCATGATGCGGTGCTTCGACAATGTGCGCGGAATGAGGTCCTTACCGAAATCATTGCCCGGCGTTTCCAGTAGATCGAGTAAGAGATCCGTTGAGAAAACATAGATGCCCATCGACGCCATAAACGGCTTGTCCGAGCCGACCATGCTTTCCAGGTGGGTTAGTTCGTCCCGGGTTGGCTTCTCTGTAAAGCTGAGGATCTGCCCCGACTCACTGCGTTTGAGAATGCCCATTGCGGAAGCAGCGCCTGCTTCGATCGGTTGCACCGCCAGCGTAATGTCGGCCTTAGTTTCGATGTGATACTGTACAAATTTTCTGTAGTCCATCTGGTAGAGGTGATCGCCGGCCAGAATCAGGATAAACCGGGTGCGCGATCTCCGGATTTGATCCAGGTGCTGCCGCACTGCATCGGCTGTACCCTGGTACCAGCCATCGCTTTTCGGGGTTTGTTCAGCCGCCAGAATCTCAACCCAACCCCGGGTAAACATATCCCGCCG
>JAJDAD010000078.1 GCA_029262055.1 Candidatus Zhuqueibacterota bacterium | reverse complement strand
CATGTTTATCATGCCATAATCCCCGAAAGGAGCATCCAATGCGAATTATCATCACCACCGTCACTGTGCCAGGTTTGGGGCGATAATTCGTCTACGCAAGCTGCTTCGTTTGTAATTTTCAATTTCTTCCCTAAGCAGTCCGCAAGTAACAGCGGATAGAGTTTCCGAATTATCTCCCCTTTGTTCTGTCAGTTTTAACAAGTACTTGGTCTGCCATTTTGGGCTTGCCAGGCTTTATCAGACGACCAACAGATATTCACAAGAGAGATAATAATGGAAAATTCAACAGATACAGGAACCTCCCTATCAGGATTTGCCGGTGGACGATCCATAGCACGCGGGCTGTGGCGAGATCTGCGCGAAGCAATTGGCGGTACGCAGAGGGATTTTACCGAAGGCAGTGTTGGGAAAGCGATTCTCCTGCTCTCCGTTCCAATGGTTTTGGAGCTGGTGATGGAGTCCATTTTTGCGGTGGTGGACATATTTTTTGTTTCAAAGCTCGGCGCCGATGCCGTTGCAACCGTCGGCATAACCGAGTCAATGATGACCATCGTTTACGCCATTGGGATAGGCCTGAGCATGGCCGCGACTGCTATGGTTGCCCGCCGTGCCGGGGAGAAAGACGCCGAAGGTGTTTCGGTTGCTGCCGTGCAGGCGATTTGGGTGGGCATTCTTCTGTCTCTACCAATAATGGCACTGGGTGCTTTCTACTCACCGTGGCTGTTGCAGGCCATGGGTGCATCGCAGGCAATCGTTACGACCGGGCAAGGCTACACCCAGGTTATGATGGTCAGCAATGCCTTTATCATGCTGCTATTCATCATTAATGCCATCTTTCGTGGTGTGGGTGATGCTGCGGTTGCGATGCGCGTGCTTTGGCTGGCCAACTCAATTAACATCGTGCTCGACCCTTGCCTGATCCTGGGCCTTGGTCCATTTCCCGAGCTCGGCGTGCGAGGAGCTGCGATCGCGACTGCAATCGGCCGGGGAACTGGGGTCTTGTTTCAGCTTTGGCACCTGGCCGCCTCCACCGGCCGCGTGCAGATTTCCGCCAGACACCTGAGGCTGAAGATGTCGGTTATGCGCCGGCTTTTGCGGCTTTCAATGGGCGGTATCGGTCAGTTGATCATCGCCACTTCAGGCTGGATTGGTTTGGTGCGGATTATGGCGACATTTGGCAGCGCTGCGGTTGCCGGCTACACGATTGCGGTTAGAATCGTCATATTTTCGATTTTGCCGTCCTGGGGAATGAGCAACGCCGCCGCGACGCTGGTCGGGCAGAACCTTGGTGCGAAGAAGCCGGACAGAGCGGAGCGCTCCGTTTGGGTTACGGCCTGGATCAATACCGCTTTTCTGGTTGGAGTCGGGATATTATTTCTGACGTTTTCGGAGTTTCTTGTTCGTATTTTTACGCAAGATGTTGCGGTGGTAGCCGTGGCGACCCGGTGTTTGCGATACATCAGTTGTGGCTATCCTTTCTATGCTTTTGGAATGGTGATGACGCAAGCCTTCAACGGAGCCGGCGACACTACAACTCCGACAATCATGAATTTCATTTGCTTTTGGCTAATGGAAATTCCTCTGGCCTGGGTGCTTGCGCTGCAAATGGGCTATGCCGAGACTGGAGTGTTTATTGCGATTGTGGCGGCCGAGTCGCTGTTAGGTGTTCTGGGTGTGATGTTTTTCAGGAGAGGGACCTGGCAGAAGAAGATGGTTTAACCCGGGCAACAGATAAACCGCTGTGTCCCCGAACTCCATTGCGACAGGAGCATTATCAGTTATAGTGGTAGAATAGAAGGTTTTAACACAAGCATAGCAAGGAGTGGCGTATGAGCGAAATCAAAATCTGGCACAATCCAAGTTGTTCCAAGAGTCGGCAGGGGCTGCAACACCTGCAAGATCTAAAATGCGAAATCGATGTTTTCGAATACCCTAAAATGAAAATCGACCCGGATGAGCTGACTCGGCTTATCGAGAATAGTGATTGTGCGCTGGGCGACTTCATTAGGACGAACGAACGCGAGTATCGTGAGCTCGGATTGTCTGAGAGAGAGTTGACGGCCAGAGAGTTTGCGGAATTGGCCGCAAAGCACCCGCGCTTGCTGCAGCGGCCCATCGTGATCAAAGATGGCAAGGCTTTCATCGCGCGTACGACGGACCGGATCGAAGAGATCCTGACATAAGGCTATTGACCAGTTCTATGCTGGATAAAACACGAAATAGACTGTTCGGACTGCTGCCGCAAACGAAAAAGACGATCTTTGTCGGTGCGCCGATTGTTGCGGCGCAACTGCTGCAGATGTCTATGGGGTTTGTGGATACGGTAATGGCGGGCAAGCTGGGCGCCGCTGCATTGGCGGCTGTGGGTGTTGGCGGCAGCCTGTACGCACCGGTGCTCCTGCTGATCATGGGTACGCTGATGTCAGTGAATCCCATCGTAGCCCAGCTTCATGGCCGCGGACAAAAAAAGCGAATTGGACAGAATTGCTGGCAGGTGCTTTGGCTCGCCGGTACGCTGTCGGTGCCGGTGTTCTTCGTGTATCGTCACATGACTTCGGTCATGTTGTTGTTTGGCATTAAGGCCGAAGTCATACCCGTTGCGCAAGGGTATCTCGAGGCGCTCTCATGGGGTGCGCCCGCGATTTTTGGGTACTTCGCGCTGCGGTTTTTTAATGAAGGTCTGACCATCACCAGGCCGAGCATGTACTTTGCGCTCATTGGCTTGGGTGTCAACATCGTGGCGAACTACGTTTTTATGTTCGGACACTGGGGGGTTCCGGCTATGGGAGCTGTTGGGACTGGTTGGGCAACCACGCTCGTGCAGTGGGTTATGTTCACCTGCATGGCGGCTTTCACCTTTCGCAGATCGAACGAACACCGATTTAGCCTGTACAAGGGGTTCGCTTTACCGCGCTGGCAGTTCCAACGGGAACTGTTGTCGGTAGGATTTCCAAACGGGCTTAGTATTTCTATCGAGGTCTCAATCTTTGCAATCGTGGCGTTGGTCATTGGTTCTTTGGGTGTGAAAATCATTGCGGCGCATCAGGTAACCATCAATTTTGCCGCGTTTACTTTCATGATGCCGCTGGGACTCTCGTTTGCAACCTCAGCCCGGGTCGGGTTTGCTATTGGGAAAAATGATCTGTCTGAGGCGAGACAAGTGGGATTCGTCGGCGCTCTTTTGTCACTTCTGGTCATGAGTTGCACGGCTTTTGTAATGTTGGTTTTTCCGGAAGCGATCGTGCGGATTTACACCAACGACCCGGAAGTGCGCGACATCGCGGTGAAGCTTTTGATGCTGGCGGGTATTTTCCAAATATCCGATGGCTTGCAGGTGGCCGGGTTTGGCGCCTTGCGCGGTCTGAAAGACACGCGGATTCCCATGCTGGTGAATTTACTGGCTTACTGGTTTGTCGGTCTGCCCTGCGGCTACATTCTGGGAATCATGCGTGGCAGCGGTGCCGAGGGCCTCTGGATCGGTTTGATCGCGGGTTTGTCGGTAGCGGCGGTGTTGCACAACTTGAGATTTCACAAGTTGACCCGGCCCCGACAGGCCAAAGGAAGCAAACAGGTCCCTCGCCCTGCCTTTGCCGGAGAGGGTGGCCATCAGGTCTAAAGGCCACCCGCTTTTTATTCTAACTCAAACGACACATACATGAATTCACCCAGCCGTTCAATCTGGGCGACCACGGCATCATAGGTTCTCAGTCCCGAGACGATGTCCTTGAGGTCCGCTACCGAGGTGACCGCCTGATTGTTGAGGGAGTGGATCACGTCCCCGGGCTGGAACTGGTCGCCTTCGTAGAACAGGTTTGTTCGGTTGGCGATCACAGCGCCCGACTTTATTCTCAGGCGGGGCAGCATGCGTCTAATGGTATCGTCGAGGTCCAAACAAAGAAGGCCGAGCCTGGGAACGAGATTTCTTTCGGGAGTGACCATTTCGCTGAAGCGGCCCGGGTCGTCCGGACGTTCCGTTACCTCTATTTTAATGGTCTTCTGCACCGTGCCACGCTGGATCTCCAATAGGACGTAGTCCCCGACCGCCCGGCGATACAAATTTACTTCGAATTGCCGTCCATTCTCCATGTTTTTGCCATCTAGAGCATGGATGACATCACCGACGCGCAGGCCGGCATTGTCTGCCGCCCCATGCGGCTCCACGTTTGAGACGATCACCCGTCCCTGACTTTGCAGTCCCAATGCTTCTGCCATCAGCGGCGTAACGGTTTGGAGGTCGGCGCCGATTTGACCGCGCCGGACCCTGCCGTATTCTTTCAATTGCTGGTAGATGTTTTTGACAATGTTGCTGGGTGCTGAGAAACCAATGCCCTCGCTGCCTCCGGATTGCGAAAAAATAAGGGTGTTGATGCCGACTACGTGACCTTTGGTATCGACCAGCGGACCGCCGCTATTCCCGGGGTTGATGGGTGCGTCGGTTTGAACATAAATCATCGGGTCTTCCGGCCGGAGTTGTCTTGCCACCGCACTAACCACACCCATGGAGACGCTGTTTTCCAGACCAAGGGGACTCCCGAATGCCAGGACAACCTGCCCCTTTTTGATCTCGTCCGAGTCGCCCAGGCTGAGAAACGGGACGTTTGTCTCCTGCACTCTCAGTACCGCAAGATCAGTCTCGCGATCGATTCCGACGATTTGTGCGCCCACTATTCTACCGCGTGGAGTCAGAATCGAGGGTTTACCACTTCTTGCTGGTCCGCGATGGGTGAGCACAACCTGGGTTCGCCGCGCGCCTTCGACGACATGCGCGTTCGTGACAATGAAACCGTTCGGGTCGAGTACCACACCCGAACCCGTGCTTCGTTGCTTGCCCAGAAGGGCGGTCGCACCGGCTCCGGTCGGGGAGTAGCCGGTTGCAATAATCCGGACGACTGCCGGGCTTATCCGCTTTGTCAGGCCCTCGAACTCTTCGCTCAGCTTGGTGAGGGTGAGCAGGGCTTTATTTGAGCGAGCCTGCCCATGCGCAGCACCGCTAAGACTGAGCGTTGTTACGAGGGCAAGCAGTAGAATTGCGGAACGGTTTCGACCTAGCATTCGGTTCCTCCCTAGACTAAATATGACCAAAATATACTCTAGTTTCATACTCAAACTTAATCTGTCCAGCCACTTCGTGTTGTTGAAAGAGTGCGTGCAGCTCATCGATCATGATTTGGTACCCGGCATCGCCTGCTGTGAGACTGTAGGAGGATGACAGGAGCCTCCCCTTTAGTCCCGCCAGGTCAAAACTTTGCTGATTGCCACAGGCATAATAATAAAAACACTCTTTTGCAAAAATTTCTTTCACCGATTTTGCGTGATCTCTGTGGGTCCGCGTTTTGTACTGCGGACACTGCTTCTGCAGCAAATCTTCATACTCGACCATAAAGTCGGAAGCAGTGTGCAATCGGTGATTCCAGATCAGGACGACCCAGCCATCCGGCTTGAGGATTCTACGGAATTCCGGGATGGTTTTGGCCGAGTCAAACCAGTGAAAGGCCTGGCCCGCAGTGACAAAGTCCATACTGCCGCTCTCCAGGCCGCTTGCCTCCGCTGTTCCATTGACGCTGGTGAAGAGAGGCTGCCGCAAGAAATTCCGCTCTGCAGCAGTACGCATTTCGTTATTCGGTTCGACGGCCCAGACCCGGTTGCCGTTGTCGAGGAAGGGCTGTGTCAGCAGGCCCGTGCCGGAACCGATATCGGCAACGGTGGATTTGCTGGTCAGCCCACATGTTTTTCTCAGAGGGGCCAGGATTTCCGGCGGGTATCCCGGGCGACACCTATTGTAGTCTTCCACCCGGTCACTGAATTTTTCAGTCGGTGCCAGAGACGCCGGAGCTGCTTGTGGTGCGGCAGTCACTTTGCTCGGCCTAGCTGTGTAAGATCTTCAGATCAAACCCCCTTGCGCTCATCTCATCAACGTACCTGCCCGCATCGACCCCCTCTTCAATGCGGAGGCAGCCCGGCTGCAACTCACCTCTGGCAGCCATAATGGCAACCATGGCTGCGCCAAAGCCGGTGGTTCTTTCCATGGCAGTGAAACCCGTGGCCTCATCGTAGTAGTCGAGCATTTCGAAGGTAATGCTGCTCTCCTTGCCTGTGACGATTACCCGCAGAAGGACAACGTCTTCACGATCCCCGGTTTTGAGAACCGGCCCAGCTTTGGCATGAAAAACCTGCCTGGGCACGACGGTCTGTCCGTCGACAGTGATCGGCTCCAGGTCCAGCAGGCCTAACTCGTGAATCGCTTTCATTTTCTCATAATGACCGGGATAGCGAATGGTTTTCTCATCGTATTCCTGGATTTCTCCGGCAAACGTCCAGGGGCAGGTGGATGTGCCGCCGGCGGTCATGAACGCCTCGCAGGTTCCGATCGGGTCCGGAAACTCAATTTCCTCTAACTCGGTGAACGTGTCGACTTCCGTTACCTCGCCGTTTCTGAGAATGTGGGCTTTGCCGAAGTACTCGTTGGTCAACCCCTCGATGTTAAAAAACAAACTGTACCCCAGCGGCGGTTGCGGATTCTGTGGCAGGCCGCCAACCCGGATGTAGACGTTTTGCGGGTCGTTCAACTTCTCGATGCCAAAGGCTGCCAGAATGTTGGCCATTCCCGGTGCCAGGCCACAGTCAGGCGCGATCGAGACTCCCGCGCTTTTCGCCTGTTCGTGCAACTCGTGCTGCTCAAAAACCACTGCGGTGTTACCGCCCAGGTCGCAAAAATGACAGCCTGCCTCGATGGCCAGCGTCGACAGGTTTAAGTTGAAAAAGTACGGTACCGCGCTCAGGCAAACGTCGGCATTCTTGAGAAGCGGCGCCACCTCTGCGCTGTCTCGTACATCGACCTTTTCCGGAACGAACATCTCGGTCTTCAGCAGACTGTTGAGCCGGTCGGCTCCGGCGCGTGCAATGGCGAAGTCAGCGTCAGCGAGGACGACTTGTTCAGCGTCTCCGAAGCGGCCAAAATCATAAGCGGCAGCAGAGCCCTGCATGCCCGCGCCCAGGACTAGATATTTGTATCCCATTTGTCTTCCTGTTTTGACATGAAGCGATAATTATGTGGTGCATCAATATAACGTTTCCTGGTAGTTTTGCAAGATTTTCTAAACCGGAATGAAATAGATTGAGGCATAGAAGGAAATTGCGTTTATTGCAGGTCGGTGGTGTCGGTTTGTCGTGCTGTATACTTACAAAACGATCTACTTTCTTTCGTAATCCTTGACCGGCCCTCATAACTTCCCGTATGATCCAAGGAGGCGTTATGCTACGAGTAGGTTTTTACCAGTTTCGGCCGCTGTTTGGGCAGGTAGACAGAAACCTGCAAAAGATCCTCGAAACTCTCAAGCAAGTCGAGGCTGACCTGGTGGTGCTGCCGGAGCTGGCATTCACGGGATACCATTTTAAGAATCGTGCGGAGGTGGGCGCTCTGGCCGAGGACCCGGAGCGGTCCGCAACTCTGGACAGCCTGCAGGAACTCTGCAAGGAGCGCA
>JAJDAD010000077.1 GCA_029262055.1 Candidatus Zhuqueibacterota bacterium | reverse complement strand
CTGTTCGTCCCGTTTCTTATAAAACAGTTCCTCCAGCAGTTCGTTGAAGCTGTCAGTTTGCGTGTCGCCCGCATCAGTGCGTGGCAACAGACTGGAAACCACAACCTTGATGCTCGGATCAAATGAATTGATCGCGTCGAGAATAGTCTCAACATCGTCCCGAGTACTCCCGGCAGACTCGCCGTTTGACAGATCGTTTGTCCCGATGTGAAGGACAATGATTCTGGGATTTTGACCCAAATACTGGCCCATGTTGTTGGCGATCTGGTCGGCCTTGAATCCATCGTTGCCTTCATGGTGGGCATCAAAACCAACTCCATCAGACATGCTGCCTATGAAGTTAAAATCAATGCCCTCGTTCACCAGGATCCCGGCCAAATCGTTGCGATATCCGGCATCGTCCGTGGAGGGGCCATCGACCCCACGGGTATTCGAGTCGCCAAGCAACATGATGTTGTTTTGTGCAGGTGCCAATGGAGCGATGGCAAAAACAAACAGCATCATCATAGCAGAGCGTGTCTTGAGCAAGAGTTTCACGGTAGTCATGTTAATCCATCTCCTAATCACACCGGCTTACAGCAATTCCCATCCACGCAGAATCACTGAGCAGGCTGCCAATCATTAGTTTGTCTCTTAGTATACGCATGTGTGGTCTTTTCATCTCATACCTTGAGGCCTCGACGCGAAGGAGGTAAAACGAAGGAGCAAATCACGAAGTTCAATCTATAATAGGTCAAGTGGCGTAACTTGGTTCAGGCTGTCTGTATCCCTTTCTTTTTTCCTGGACAATGGTCGAAAACTATCTCCGACGTCGCGCTTTTCGGTCAGTCGTTTAAACTTTACCTGCTTTTTATATTAAAATAGCTTCTTAATACTCGATTCGCATAAAAAGAAATGTATAAATTCCTTTGCTCCATACTCTGCTATCCGGAGCGTACCGGGTCGGTGCGGTATTGTAAGGAGATAGATTTGGGTCGTGAAAGAATGGCTCTGTTGACTCACTCTACAGGAATCGTTCACCGGTCGTTTTGAGACGGGACGATATTGAGCAGGCGAGTGCCGCCGCCAGACGAAGCCGATAGTTGCACAACCGGCAGGAGGTGGTTTACGCAAAAAGTCCCGGTCATGGTTAAAGATCTTATACAGATTTTTAACGATATTCATGTTGAAAAGAAATTCTTCTTGTAGTAAATTGCTTTCCACAAAGGCGAGAAGGGAGCGACCCTAGATGCGTATTTTACTAATTGGTCCACCTGGGTCCGGTAAAGGAACTCAGGCGGATAGAATTCAAAACAGGCTCGGTATTCCACACATCTCCTCAGGAGATATGTTGCGCGAAGCGGTTACCAACAAGACCCCACTCGGAGTCGAGGCTGAGAAATATATGTCTCATGGTGCACTTGTACCAGACGAATTGGTGATCGGAATTATCAACAATCGCATTCGCAAACCGGATGCTCAAGAAGGATTCTTGTTGGATGGGTTTCCGAGGACATTGCCGCAAGCGCAAGCATTGCGACAAGCACTTGTGGCTTCAAATCTGCAACTCGATAAGGTTGTCAGGTTGATGGTCCCGGATGACCAAATTATCGGGAGAATAACCGGCCGGCGTATAGACCCGGTTACCAGGCAAATCTATCATATCGAGTTCAACCCGCCGACGCCGGAAATTGCGCAGCGTGTCATACAACGCCAGGATGACACTGCTGAAACCCTGAGGAAACGCCTGGCCAAGTTTCACGCCGACACGTGCCCTATCCTGGATTACTATCATAAACTGGGGCTCGTGATCGAAGTCAACGGTGTAGGTGATGTGCAGCAAATCGAGGACAGTATAATCGCTGCCATCAATGCTTAATGCCCACTTGTATTGGCGGTAGTGTCACCCTCATACTAACGTTTTTCACCTCTTGTTAAAGCTCGTGCAGAGAGCGGCCTGATGGATTGTACGGGGGAGAAAGTCGTGGGGACTACTGAGGCCTTTGGGGATCTCCGCCCCGCTGGATAAACACGGAATCAAGGCGAGAAAGTTTGATTTGTCGGAAGTGGTGCCGGGGAGGCCCAAAACAAAAAAAGGCAGCGCTCCTCCGAAACGCTGCCTTCCCAGAAGTCTTGCTTGGACTCTATCTAAACATAGCTTTTATGCTGCCCCATGTCTGGCGGGCGCTAGAGATAGTGGGACTGACAGATATGACTTTTGAAAACGTAAAACTGTCGTCATTGTCGATGATTTTTAGGCGATAGTAAAAAGTCCTTTCGGAGGACTTGAAAACTGACTGATCCTCAAAAATGTACTCAGACTTGGCACTTTGCTGTTCTGCAGCTTTTACAAAGTCTACCTTCCTGAAGTTGGACTTTTCTTCAAAGCTTCTTTCTACATCAAACCCCTTCAGGTTGATCTCGTTTTGTGAGTTCCATTTCAGGGTTACTTTGTTCAGGCTCGGCTGGGCATGAAAATTAGTCAGAATTGTGCCCGCGCTTAACATCGTGGCACACACGAAGGTAAGTAAGGAGACTTTGAGTGCGGTTGGAAGTTTCGACTTGATTGTGTTCATGATATCGCGGATAGACAGTCTAACAATCAAAATAAGATAACCATAATTTTGAGAAAGTCAAGGTCAATTTCCCCAATATATTTCTATCGCGTAATTTGACAAAAATGACGAATATGACTTTGCTTTTCAAGGGTGTCAGGAGATTTCCCGATAATGTAACTGACCTTTTGGTCCTCCACGCCCCATTTAATCATTCGGAGACTGCCCATGGCAACTTTAGTGCGCCCTGAACTGGAACATGCTCAGATGTCCAAATTAGCTGGCCCGGCGCTGCGACAGCAGATTGTGGAAATGCTGACAAATTCTTCACAGTGCCAGGCGATTTTCGAATGCGTCAATCATGAGAGTGGTGAATATCGCATCGTCCTCCACGGCATTCTCGATAAAACAACTGAGAACTAGTTCGCGGTTGTCGCGACTCTTAAGCTGTCGCGACAACCCAACGTATCACTGTCACATCTGTTTGCTCAGTGACAAACATTCAGAGCAAATCAACGCCTTACAATACCGCTTGTGCAGGGTGATCAGGCCTTGTTGCTGCACGGCAGTGGTGAAGGGATTAGGCAATACGGCCTGATTTTGACAGAGTTGCGAAACCATGCAGCGTGTAATGGTGTTGTCGGGTAAGCGCGGGTGGCTGTGATAGAGCTCGAGAACCGCATTCCTCAATCTTCCGTCCGATGTGTCTCTGGCGTACCATAACAAAGCCGGCAGGACAATGTTTACCACAATATCCCGGGCCCTGTCCCGGCCGATCAGATCACAGCTGCCTTTCAGTGGCGCCCCGCCATCGTCGGCAAATCCGTAGTGTTGCGACCAGAAGCCGCCGGCTTTTTGCACAAAACATGCGGCAAACTCACGCGTCAACATTTTTAGATTCCCATCCTGGCCATCGATCAGTTTCAGGAAAGTAGGGATGAAACCCGATTTGCAAAAGCGCATCAGAATCTCCACGGCTCCTGCCAGGCGGCGCGTCGGAAAGTTCTGCGGACGCAAGCGGAAGAACTGCCACTCGTGGTTTTTCATCGCCCGGACGTCGGGCCGGTGTTGCATTTGCCGCCATACATCGATCAAAGGCGAAACATAGTCGCGCACGGCCTGGGTGAGACCTCCGGATTCAAATCCTTTTATCGGAAGGAGCCCGGCACTGCCAAAGAGGAGGGCAGTGCAGCGCAATTTTGCGGTGTCGTCCGGCACCCAAAGGATTTCCCGGCAGATCATGTCGAAAGGGACGAGATGGGCGAGCCGGCGAAACGGAACCTGGTTCTTCGAGTAACCCAGCGCCTCCAAAACTTTCTGATAGATGACCTGGTCCCACGATGCTGCAGACAGCATTTCTTGCATTTGCTCGGACTTGGTGTTGAGCCGGAGCTCTCCCGCCACAGCCACCGTGGCCGTGATTTTCTCCAGCGGCCTCTTTGCGAGAGGACAGCCGGCCACCGCCCGGAC
Source organism: Candidatus Zhuqueibacterota bacterium (assembly GCA_029262055.1). GTDB lineage: Bacteria > Zhuqueibacterota > Zhuqueibacteria > Oceanimicrobiales > Oceanimicrobiaceae > JAJDAD01. The sequence continues at coordinate 10,226 of JAJDAD010000077.1, read as the reverse complement.
TGCACTATCAGCGCTCCGGTCAGTGGGCGGCCGTTTCCACAGGTCGATTGTCTTGCGGTCGAGTTCTACGTAGAGCTGCTCGATGCGCACGCCATCCTCTCTGAGGATGTGTTCCGATTCAGTCGGCAGCTCAGACACCACGTGCAGGATCACGCGATTGTAGGCAGAGTCCTGATGGTGGCCATGCGCGTACCAGCCGGAGGGCTGAAGGTGAACCTCGACATCACCTTTCAGAAGAACGCCGGCGATTTTGAGGACAGCTTCCCGAAAATCCGGACCCGCATCCAGGTTTTCGCTCCCACCGTAGAGGACCTCGACCTGTTTACCGGTAACGGTCTGCAGCGCAGACGCAAACAGCCGGCGGCTCTTCCACAGCCGTTGCAGGACGATTTCCTGATCGTGGACCTTTAGCCCCATGGGAACCTCGAAATGAAGCGGAATGAGTTACGGAGACGAAGAGCTAACGGTCGACGGCAGGCCGGGCAGGACCGCCGTTTTTACGCGTGTCGGTAGAAAAGAGGAACTCCCCGCCCTTCCAATACGAATTTGAAGCAGTTTCCAGCAGCCAGTCATCGAAGAATGTAGACCATTCACCCAGGATTAGTCCCGAGTTCCGGATGATCTGCCTGTCACCGTTCAGTGGTTGACTCAGCTCCCGCAGGTGCGCCAAAATCGCCTTCTTGCGCTCACCGCCGGCCAATACCGGCTGGAATTCTACTTCAACATTGTTTACATTTATCGGCACGCAGAAGGCGCTGACAAGGCCGTTCTCACCTAAATAGACTTTGAGGATGATGCTGTCTGCCGCGTGCCGGCTGTACGAGCCAAATGCAAAATTCCCCAGGCTATATGCGATGAGGCGATCCTTGTAAATCTCCAGACCCTGCAAAACGTGCGGGTGGTGTCCCAGAACCAAATCCGAGCCACTGTCGATGGCCAGGTGGGCAAATTCGACCTGATATTGTTTCGGTGTCTCTCTTTTTTCAGCACCCCAGTGGAAAGATGTCACGATGAAATCTACTTTATCCCGCCACTTGGTCAGGGAGGCGCGCAGGCGCTCCGGTTCAGGGTAAGCCGTACCAACGCTGTCTTTTGTCGCATAGAACTCGGTAGGGAAAGTCATGGAGTATCCAAACAGCGCGACTCGCTTACCGTCGACGTTGAGCACAACGGGTTCATGGGCCTGCTGGGCGTTCATTCCGGCGCCGCTATAAAAAACGCCGAGTGTATCAAGGGTCTCCATGGTGTTGCTCAGCCCTTCCAGTCCGTAGTCCAGCGTGTGATTGTTGGCCAGCGTCACGGCATCAATCCCACCCAATACCAGGCTGCGGGCGAACCGCGGCGGCACTTTGAAGTTGAATTTCTTTTCGAATGGTTCCCCCCGGCTGGTGAACGGCGCTTCGAGATTGGCGATGGCGACGTGCGCCGACTCAAGGTAGCCGGATGTTTTTGCGAATGGGTACTCTACTCCCCGTTGCTCGATAACGCCAATAACGTGCGACCCCAGCATCACGTCGCCGACAGCAACGATCGAAATCTCTTTGCCCGCATCCAGCGCGTTGCTGCCAACGGCTTGGGGAAGAATGCAGACAGGTAGGATCAGGAAGCCGGCGGTCAGGCACATAAAGGTCGCAAGCCGGCCGGGCCGGCCGGCGCGGACGCACGTCTTCGGCTTGAACAGGGGCAGAAGGGTTCCCGATTTACCAGTGCCGCAACACCGGGATCCCCTATACCGGGAGGAAGTGTGGACTGACAAACTCAATCAGCGACGACTTCTTTGCTTTCTTCTTCTTTCGACTTCACGTTTTCCAACTCTGCTTCTTTCAACTTCAACTTCTCTTCAAGTTCTTTGATGCGGGCAATGCAGTCCTTCACCTCAGGATTGCCGGAAATCTGCCGCTTCTGCTCATCGACCATCAAGTGGTAGGCCTTACCACCAAGATCAGCAAAAAGCTTCTCGATTTGGCGATTCAGGTTGATGATTTCGACCCTGATTTTGCCCATTCTGGTCAATTCTTCTGTCTTTTCGACGACGGTGTCTACGCCTTCCTTCAGGCTTTTGGCGAGATCATCCCATTTAGTCATATTTAGCACCTCGGTTTTATGCTTGTCAAATACTCAAATGTGGTACTCATGCGAGCTCATTTTTGTTGCATGCGAATTTTCTCAAACTCGTCTCCGGCATGCCATTGCGGCGAGTCATCGGCGTTGGCTACCCAGAGGGCCGCCTGGAAAACCATTTGCACGTGTCTCTGCATAAGGCGGTAGTTCAGCGCTTGTAGCCCCGGGTCATCCGACGGTCTGTGATAATACTTGGCCACTTCCGGCATTGTTTGCCGGTTCACGCCGTAACTCGGATAGATAGTCGGCACGCCTTTGACGGCAAAGTTGTAGTGGTCGCTGCGGTAGAAGATTCTCTGCTCAGGCATGTCATCCGGATAAATCTGCAAGCCAAACCTGGCGGCTGCGCGGCGCATAGGCTCGCCCAGCGTGCTACGATCGATACCATAGACGACTATTCCCGTCGTATCCGAAATGCCGAGCATGTCCAGGTTGAAATTTGCGGCAGTTTGTGCAAGTGGGAAGAATGGATGTGCAACGTAGTAGCGCGAACCGAGCAACCCTTTTTCTTCCGCTGTGACTGCCAGGAACAGGAGTGAGCGTTTCGGTGCTTTCGGCAGACTGGAGAGAGCTTCGGCAAGCTCAAGCAGGCCGGAGACCCCGGATGCATTGTCTGCCGCACCGTTGTAGATAGAGTCGCCGGCTACGGGACGCCCGATGCCGACGTGGTCATAGTGTGCCGAAAAAACAATCAGCTCTGACTTCAATTCCTCGTCAGACCCTTCCAGAAATCCGACCACATTGCGATCATTGAAATCTCTTTTGTCGAATCTTATGTCGAACGTGACCTTTTTCTGCATTGCAAACGTAGTGGTTTTACCGGCCGTCGCCTCCTGGTCGATATCTGAATAGCTGTGGCCGGAACCGGCAAATATTAACTCCGCAGCGTCGGCATGAACCAGCACTGAGGGAAGTTCAGGTACACTTCCCGAATCGTCTGGTTGGGACAACCGTACCCTGGGGCGGGTCAGAAAGCCCTGCAATCGTTCCCAGGGAAAAGCTGTAAGCTGGTCTTTCCGGACCACTCCCAGGGAGCCGCCGGCGCCGGCCTTTTCCGCAGCCTTCCGTTTCTCGCGACCTGATGAGTAACGTGTGCGTTTCTCTCCCTCGAAAAACGCCTCATCGTCTGATTTCGGTTCCCCGCTGACATAGACGGCAGCCTTGCCGGCTACGTCCAATCCAGCGTAGTCGTCATAGTCGTATTCGTCGGCCTTGATACCGAAGCCCGCATAAGTAAGTTCATAGGTCGCTGGCGTGCCATTGCTCATGCCGGTCACGACAAAATCATCCATGTACTTTAGTGGGATCATCTCACCGTCGACCTCGACGAGGACTGCTGACTCCGGCTTGACCCTGTACTCGGAAAGCGGTACTGTCTGGAAATATGTGCCCTTTTCTCCCGCACCGGACAGACCGTATCGTTCAAACTGGGTTGCGATATACATGGAGGCCAGCCTGGCGCCACGGCTGCCCGTGTCCCGACCCTCGAGGAGATCGTCGGCCAGAAACTCCAGGTGAGCCTGCAGGTCGCTATCCTTAATTTCGGAAATAGCGAACTCTGCGACGTCCATATCGGTGCCGACGGCTTTTACATTTTCCACAGGCCTTGCGACAGGATGCTCCGATTGTCCCTGCAGGAGCATAACGAAAACGATGCAACAGAAGATAAAGACGATCGCGATTGGTAGCTTGAAATACATTTTAACCCTCCAGATTCAAACGAGGTCAGGCCGTGACTGCTCCAGCAGCTGCCGGGCCCTGGCGAAGACCGAATCAAACATGGGTTCCGTAAGCCGGCCGGTGAAGGTGTTTTGCTGGCTCGGATGAAATGATGCAATTAGTGTAACGCCGTTGTGCAAAAGGAGTTCGGCATTGTGGCCGAATGTCGCATCTTTAGGCCGGGACCGTTGGCCGACCTCGCGATAAACTCGAAAAATCGTGTCATAGGCAATCCGGCCCAGGGCCACTATGACACTGACCCTGGCCAGCAGGTTGAATTCCTGTGCCAGGTAGGGGAGGCAATTGTTCTTCTCCTCGGCGGTCGGTTTGTTTTGCGGCGGCGCACAACGCAGCGCGGCGCTGATGAAGCAGTCGTGCAGCCTGAGACCATCGTCTTTTCCCGTTGCCACCGGCTGGTTCGCAAACCCAAACTTATGCAAACTGCGATATAGCCAGTCACCGCTGCGGTCACCGGTAAAAATCCTGCCGGTTCTGTTGGCGCCGTGGGCGGCGGGCGCAAGCCCGACAATCAGAAGTCCGGCGTGTGGGTCTCCAAAGCCCGGCACTGGCCTACCCCAGTAATTGTCCTCGGTGAAACGGCGAACTTTCTCCCGCGCGACCTGCTCGCGCCAGTTCACCAACCTGACACATTTAGTGCAATGTATTACGGTAGCTGAGAGTGTTGCTAGTTCATTTTCGGCAGACATGGAATTGAGCCAGATCCCCAAGAGATTAGATAGTTAAAATAATCCCATCATTCCACAAGATCAAATCAAAATGCGCCGCGTTCTTCACTCTTTTTTGGGTACGCCGCTGTTTAGCTGGTACCATCTGGCCAGAACCTCGTGTGATACCCCCAGCCAGTCGAGAATATGCAGGCTGGCCATTTTCAGGTAGGTGCGCACAACACCGCCTGCCCGGAACCGCCTGGCTGACGTGATGACGGCGGGTGGCACCAGGACCAGCTTTCCCAATTTGCGCATCCGCCTGGAAAGGTCGACATCTTCGAACAGCGCCTGCGGCCTGAAACCACCTGCCGCTTCGTAGTTTTCGCGTTTGAGGAATATGCCGTGGTCGCCGTAAAAGATCCGCGTGAATCGAAACCTCAGGCGGTTGATGAATTCCGCCAACCTCAAAACCGGGTGCCGGTCGTCGAAGGTAAGGTGAAATGCGCCCGCAAAGACTGATTCGCCCTGTGCAGTTCTGAGCGCGGCGATGCAGTGTTCCGGTGTTAACCTGCAATCTGCATGAAGAAAGAGGTAAACAGATCCGAGGGCTTCCGTGGCGCCTTGGAGCAGTTGATGACCTCTGCCTCTCTGGCTGGTGACCACGCGGACGTCATATCCCCCACAGACTTCGATCGTGTCATCCTCTGACCCGCCGTCAACGACCAGGCACTCGATTTCGAAGCCCACAGACGCACGGCAATGCTGGATGTCGTTAAGGAGGTCAGGCAATACCTGGGCTTCGTTGACGACAGGTATAATTATGCTAAGAACAGGTTTTCTCAACTATGCATTCTTGGGATGATATGGCGTAACCGACTCTTACCTGGTAAATTCAGGTACAAACACTCGCACGAACCAGAGTGCAGCGAAGCAACCGGCAAAGGTGTAGAAACCATGAAATTTTCGAGGCAATAATTCCGTAAGCCGTCTGTCCAGGATAGAAATGTCTGTGCCATTCGTGAGTAAAACTGATAGCAAATAGAGCAACACGGGAATGCCGCCTGGGTGATAATCAATGCTTTTGATGAAGTCAAAATGCAGGGCCGAACTCAGCGCCCGGGTCATACCGCAAGCCGGGCAGTCCAAACCCGTGGCATACTTAAACGTACATATTATGAAGCCTATTCCGTCAGAAGGCAGTAGTGCAAGGACTACAAGAGTCCCTAGTGCCACAATACGCCAAAGATTGTTCTTGAGCCCATGCATGTCGAATGCCAGCAAAGTTACGATTTTTGATGGGAATGTCAAGATAGTAGAATTTCTTCTGGGAATGCTTTTGGGGTTGCTTTGTGCCGAGTCTTTCGATATTCTTTCAGTCTCGGGGTTTGCAGTCTGACTGGTGTAAAGTACATCTGCATCAAAACGCAGGAATAATATCAAGTCAAGCCCCGGTTGTACTCGCTGGAAACAATGGTCCTGTCAGGTTTTTCTTATTTTTAAGGAGGAGGTCTTATGTTTATTCGCCTGCTGATTTTTTCAACATCTGTTGTGTTGGCTTTTGTGAGTTTTGCTGCATTCAATACCGCTTGCACCCACACTCCCGGGGACTTAGTCGCGGACGCGGTAGCTGCGGTGGGTGGGCCGCAGGCACTGCACTCGTTGCAGGATGTCGAATACGAATATACTTACCGCACTTTGGCAGACAGCCTGCAGGATGTCTCGCTGGAACGCTATGTTTTTGACGGAGAACGGTCGTGGGCAAAGTACACCACCCGTGAAAAATATGCGTTGGTGGATTTGCCGGGAGAGCTGGTTCAGGGTTACAACGGTCAGGAGAGTTGGTGCACACTTGATGGCGGGAATCTGGACGACCCTATGGCATTGAAGATGTCGGACTTTGCCCGCAAAACCAATTACTACTGGTTTACGATGATATTCAAATTGCTGGACCCGGGCTTGAGCTACACCAGTCTTGGCAAGCGTGTCACAGATGGTGTCAATTATGATGTTGTCGAAGTGACCTTTGGTGAAGATATCGGCGATGTCCAAGACACCTACGTGCTCTACATTAATCCGGAGACGCACCTGATCGACCGGTTTCTGTTTACGGTAATGGATTTTAAGATGGCAAAACCGCACCTCATGCTGGTCGAGTATGAGGAGATCGAAGGCCTGAAGCTGCCCGTCCGCCGCAAGTATGCTCCAGCAGATTGGGAGGGCAATATCGTTGAAGAAACCTGGGCGGAAGAATTGTCCACCAATATAAAGTTTAATAACGGGTTTGCTCTGGCGTTATTTGACCGGCCCGAGGAGGCTGTGACCAGCATGGCTGAGTGACCTGCACTCCGATTTTCAATCAAGCCCAACCTCGCTAGCGAGGTTGGGCTTTTTGTTTTAAAGTTGAAGTGTTGTGCGTCCCGCGATTTGACTTTTGCACTAAAACTGGCTAATATCCGGTGTTGTCCTCACAATCCCGATCTAAGCTGAATGGAGAATGAAAATGCACAGTTGCGTGCACGCCGTTGGCCGGACACTGCTCATCCTCAGTCTGGCATTCCTGATTGTACCTTTCGTCGGTGCCGGTACGGCGCAAGAGAACATAGCAACTTTTTCAATTGTAGCCAGCGATCCGGAAGCCGGTGAGGTTGGCGTGGCCGTGGCGTCCCGGTTTTTTACAGTGGGTAATGTGGTGCCGTGGGCGAAAGCCGGAGTCGGAGCTATTGCCACGCAATCGTTTGCCAACACATCCTTTGGCTGGCGGGGTCTGGAACTGCTTGAGAGGGGACTGACTCCCAATGAGGTCAGAGACGTTTTGCTGCGCGCAGATGAAGATCCCCGGCGCCGGCAGTTTGGCGTGGTCGGTGCGGATGGCAGCGCCATGTCCTACACCGGTGCAGGTTGCATCGCCTGGGCCGGCGGGCGCCACGGACCGAATTATGCCGTGCAAGGCAATATTCTCGCCGGAGAAACGGTTGTAGATGCGATGGAAAAGGCTTTTCTGCAGACAGAAGGGACGTTGGCGGATCGCCTCTACGCAGCGCTTCTGGCCGGCGATGCAAATGGCGGTGACTCGCGTGGCAAGCAATCAGCCGCCCTGTTAGTGGTGAAAGAGGGTGCCGGCTATGGTGGCTACACGGACCGGGCCATCGACATCAGGGTGGATGACCATGCAGAGCCGTTCAAAGAATTGGGCCGAATTCTAAAAATTGGCCAGATGAACTATGCCTGGAATCAGGGCTGGACACTATTTCGCCAGAACAAGGCCAAAGAGGCACTCCCACACCAGGAACGCGCAATGCGCCTGGCGCCCGATAACGGCGAAGTCTGGTACGATTTGGCAGTGATTCGCCTGGCCGTCGGCGACGCAGGCTCTGCGCTGACTGCACTGGAAGAAGCGATCAGGCTTAATCCTAAGCTCAAAGCTCAAGCAAGCGAGGATGAAGATTTGCTTGACTTGCGTTCTGAAAATCGCTTCCGAAAGGCTGTGCGATAAAACCCGGGGACTCAAGCGTAAATATCGACGTGTCCATCGACCACGGCGCTGGTTTGGCGCATCATCCGAATAAGCGCCTCGGCTTGTTTTTCCTGCTGCTCCAATGCCTGTTTCATGACTGCGACGGAGATTCGCTGCTTGATTTCAGTCCCCTGCATCTCAGTGGCCTGGGCTGCAATCGAAGTGACCTTGCTAATAGCCATATTGGTTTTTCGGTACGACTCTAAGAAGCTTGACGTAGAACTGTTCAGTAGTTAATCTCGAATGGAGGAAGGGACCATGACTGTATCCAGGCGTCAGTTCTTGAAAGCTTCCGGGGCAGTTGTCCTTGGTTTTTCCGGCTTGCACTCACTGCTGAATAAAACTGCCTTCTCAAAAGCAAAGGTGCGGTTCCAGGAGGGATTTGGTCCCTTAGTGCCGGATCCGAACCGCATCCTGGATTTGCCGGAAGGCTTTTCTTACCACATCTTTTCGCGAACAGGAGACGCAATGGATGATGGGCTCATCGTTCCCGGTGATCATGATGGCATGGCAGCGTTCGTGGGAGCAAATGGCCGGACGATTCTCATTCGTAATCACGAATTGAGTATGAATGAATTGTCCAAAAGTCCCTTTGGCTCAAACAATCAGCTCATCAACCTGATAGACCAAAATCTGCTCTACGATGCGGGCAGTGGTGTGACTCCCTGGATCGGCGGCACTACCACGCTCATTTATAACACGGAAACGCGTCAACTGGAGAAACATTTTCTCAGTATGGCCGGCACCATCAGGAATTGTGCCGGCGGCCCGACGCCCTGGAATAGCTGGATTACTTGTGAAGAAACTGTACAAAGGGCAGGTGGCAGTGTTGAAAAGGATCACGGTTTCAACTTTGAGGTTCCGGTTTCCGAAGAGATCGGGTTGTCGGCCGCAGTCCCGCTCAAAGCCATGGGACGCTTCAATCACGAAGCGGTTGCGGTCGATCCGGCAAGCGGAATTGTTTTTCAAACTGAAGACAGAGATGACGGTTTGATTTATCGATACATTCCGGATGAGCGGGAAAACCTGGCTACGGGCGGCCGTTTGCAGGCACTGATGGTCAAAGACATGGCAAGCCTGGACACGCGCAACTGGAACGCGCAAAATGTTACGGCTGGAGAGGTGCTGGATGTAACCTGGGTGGATTTGTCGGATGTTGAGTCGCCCAGCGATGATCTGCGCAGGCAGGGGTTTGGCAACGGCGCGGCGCGCTTTGCCCGCGGTGAGGGCATGTGGTACGGTCTAAAGGCCGTTTTCTTTGCGTGCACCAACGGTGGACCGGACCGTACGGGCCAGATCTGGCGCTATCACCCAAGCCCGGTCGAAGGTACGCCGGAGGAGGAGGGGCAACCAGGCAAGCTAGAATTATTTCTGGAACCAAATGATTCCAGTCTGCTTGAGAAAGCAGACAATGTTACGGTTGCTCCCTGGGGAGATCTCATCATTTGCGAAGACGGTTCCGGAACTCAGTTTCTGGTCGGAGTAACGCCGCAGGGTGGTATCTACAAACTGGGCAGGAATTCTTTAAATACCTCTGAGTTTGCCGGGGCTACCTTCTCACCCGATGGTACGACTCTATTTGTTAACATTCAAAGTCCCGGTATGACGTTGGCGATCACAGGGCCGTGGACTAATCCGACTGGAGTGGGTTCTCGTTTAGCTCCTGGCAACGCAATCATGATGTCCTCACTATTTCAGAATCATCCCAATCCGTTTAATGCTCAGACCAAAATTGCATTCAGATTGGGAGATAGCAGCAATGTCACTCTCGACATATACAATATCACGGGACAATTGATTCGTCGCCTTGACTTAGGCCGAAGAAATGAAGGAGAGCATTCGGCGACATGGGATGGCCGCGACTCGTCTCAACATATCGCACCTACCGGCGTCTACCTTGTTCAAATGCGGGCAGGTGACTTCACCGCGCTGAGGCGGCTCACACTCATCAAATAGTCGCCCATGACCTGGTGGGGGGATATGCATCACCCGGTCATGGAAATTGTGACCGGCCCTCGTCCCAATCTGACACGGCATTTGATTTCTGTTCACATGCCACTCAAGTTAACTTAATTTTCTGTGCGATAGTAGGACCGGGATGCGCGCGACCACTCGGTAAACCGAATTCAGTGAGTAGTCTAAATGTGAAAGGGAGTCATTGCAATGCAAGATGTGTTAGGTTTAATCTTAGGAGGTGGCAGGGG
>JAJDAD010000076.1 GCA_029262055.1 Candidatus Zhuqueibacterota bacterium | reverse complement strand
CGTACCGTCGGGAGCGATCTCAGTCGTTATCGGAATATCTCCGATGTCCAGAGCTTTCACGCTAAACCCAAAGGTGCCGACACTGCCGAACTTCAGGCTCAGGGCGGCATAGTTAATATTGATGTCAGCGATGTGGGTCATATGCGTGAACATCGCGTCGGCCGTGTAGTCAGACCGGGCGATTCCCGCAGGGTTCCAGTAAATCGCCTCGACGCCGGACACCGTCGCTATTGGCGCGCCACCCAACGCAATATAGCGCGCGCCAACCGGGAGCAGCAGCTCTGAGGCGCCGTTGGTTCCGATCCGGTTCTCCTGTGCGATGGCATCACTGCCGGCCAGCAGAAGAACGGCCAGAGAAAAAACCACCAATTTACAAAAAATACCTTTCATTGCTTTTCTCCTTATTTGCCTTCTCATTCAGGCTTTTACAATTCAGTTGCAGCGGCGTCGCCAAAAGACAAACGCCGCTGCAAAATGCCATCATTATTAGAAGTTGCGGAGGAACTGTTGTTCCTGCACGATTACCAGCTTCAGGTCTTTGGTCACACCGATACCGGGCATCTCGACGTGCGCGACATAGATACCACCGGCCACCGGCAAACCATTCTCGTTCTGCAGGTCCCAGTTCATGAACTGCGCGTCATCATTCTTCTCTAACACTGCCACCTGAATACCTGCCAGGTTGAAGATGCGAACCGTAGCTTGCTGCGGCAAGTGACTAAAGGTAATGAACCGCGTGAAGCGAGTCCCTTCAAAGGAATTCACGCCCATGTACGGATTCGGGAACACATTCACCATCTCGGCTGCATCCTGTTGCGCCAGCGCCTGACTGCTGCTTGGACCTGAGCTCGTAAAGCTAAAGACATCATCCGGGGTGTTTACGTTCGGAGCGATCAGATCCAAGGTAAATGGCGCGAGACCCAGCTCCCGGCTCCTATTACCAAAGTAACCAACCCAAAGAGTGTTCTGGGTACCGTTAAGTGCAGTAGCCATAAAGTCTTCACCGCCGGTGGTCGGATCATAGATTGCGCCGGTGGGATCGTAATCATCGCTCTGCACGAAAATATAATTAAACTGGAGGTCACCTCCGTTAACGTCAACGAAATCTGCATCAGCAGGGTCATATAGCTTATCCATATCCCACTGCAGATTGCTGTCGCGGTCACGGACGATACAATGAAGTTGCCGGGGCGGATCCACTTCAGAATCGAAGACAGACCACGGTACATCAAAAAAGCCCTCGTAATTGTCAGCACCCCAGGTAGTATACAGGGAGGCCTTTTGATGACCATCACCGGCCGTTAAGGTGTACGGCTCACCTGTGTCATACTGACCATTGCCATTCAAATCGGTCTCACCGCTCCTGGCGACCCATTCCCAATGTGTATCACGGAAATCTGCCGGCGCGATGCTGCTGCCGAGGAACTGGTTACCGAGATAAGCACCACCGAAAACCAAACCACCCGGGGAACCACCGGCATCTGACGGGGCACCAGTTATCCACCTGTCGCCATCAAAATCCCAGTCAGCGCCCTGTAAAGCCGGGCCGGCCACCACTACCTGAATACCGTCAGTAATCAAGTAGTTCGCATCACCACTCTGATTGGTTTGGTCTATCAACAACTCTTCACCGGTTGTAGTGTTAGTCAAGCTCCAGAAGAAATTAAGACCACCCTGGCCGTCATCTTCCTGAGAAAACGCCACCTCATAACTCGCATCAATCGCGGCGGAGGGGTCTACAACCAGTGGAGTCACACTCCCGTCGCTGACACCGCTTGCGTGCTCAGTTGTCAACGTATCGCCAACAGAACTGCTAAGCCTTACTCCAGGTTTCGTGCCTTGCGGGACGACGGTAACGATAGTCGGCACGCTTTCAAGTGTCTTAACCGTCGCGTCGGCATTGAAGTTGTATGCTGTGACTCCAAAGAAATAGGTCTGGCCATTTACCAGGTTCAGGTCACGAATGACGTCGTTGCTGGCAACAAAGGTGCGGTTGATTCCGCTGTTGGAGCCTAACTGAACCGGTAGATTGAGAATGAGTCCGGAAGACTGCTCGAAAACCTCCTGCGAAATGACCGTAACCTCGTTGACGGCATCGAACGTCGCCAACTTGATACCCTGGTCCAGGTTCGCACCTGCGCTGGGCAATTGGTAAACATTGTACCCTTCAAAAGCATAACCTTTATCGACCGTATTCTCTGTGCCGCTGACAGCGTCTGCATCGCCGGCCCAATTCAGAAGAATCTGACCATCAAATTCCGACGCTGAGACGCTCGGCTTCGGTGGCGCCTTTGCCAGCTCAAACAGGTTGTCAAAAGCATCTTGTGCAAACCTGTCGGTGAATTTCAACACGGATACGCTGGAGAGGCGGTCGGAACCGAGGGCTGCCATGACGGCGACAACCGACTCTTGTGTATCTCCGAGCGCCATCGTAAACGGTCCTGACACCAGCAGGATTCTACGATCTCCTGGGTTGTTGTCGATCCAGCCGCTACCGGTAACCGGGTCGCCGGGCACCCTGAATTTTGTGATATTGCCTTGTGGATCTCGCCAGGGGTCCGGCGGGTTTTCCGGAATAGGCCGAAAACCACGCAGCAGGTTCCACCACTGTAGAGTTCCATTGTAATCCCCGCCGCGGACGGGATCCGTATCCACAGTTCCAGATGCAAAGAAGGCCGCTGATGTCATCGGTAGATTCCGAAAGCCCGATCGTTTCTCTAAGCCAAAGATCGCTTCTCCGGAAGGATCGGGGACGAGAGGGCCTGCAAAGAAATCATAGCCCGACGCCGGCGGTGGCAAGCCAGCAGCTGAGTAGGTTGCGTCGCTCGAACTCGAATTGTACGCATACATCAAGCTCAATGTCGTGTCCGACCCAGCAAAATCATCCCCGAAACTACCCAGGTCAGGGTCTGACCACTGGCAAAAATGGAGACTGTCAATTGTAGCACCAGGGGGCGTCAGAGAAGTCCCCTTGTAGATAAATCTGAATTGCTTAAATATGATCTGGCCCAATGCATCGGATCGGCTATAAGCCCATAATGTTGTCTGAACTTCCATTCCGATCGAAGGCGAACCGTAAAGGGTTTGAACAGATCCGTCGTCCAGATCATTAGTAACGATCCACACAACCTGATCAGCATCGGCGGTTCCAGGTTCGTCCGCTTCCGGATGTAGCTTGGGGCTACCGTCACTGTTGAACTGTGGTTCGTAAACGCCATTTGAATCAGCGTCATAGAATGGAGCCCCTTTGTGAGCAGGCCAATCGACCCAATCCTGCCGATAGATATCCCGCAACTGCTGAATCTGTGCTGCGGTTACGCTGCTGGCGGACGTACCAAACACTTCGGCCGCATCCTGCTGCAGGTTGGCAGTCAAGAAGTCACGCCGAACGCGCCACACACGGTCCACATTCGTCAAATCAGAGAAATCTTCGGCAACTCCCCTGGACAAGATAGCACCGGCGACAGTTCCCTCACTGTAAGTTCCGCCCCCGACGCGCAAAGCCGGCTCTGCCCCATCATTAACTATGCCGCCCCAAATGGGACCATCTTCAAAAATCGCACCGGTAGCGGGGGAACTGCCCCTGGGAAAAATCAATCCGCTACAACCACCCGGCGTAATCGCAGATTTTCCGTTGGAATAGATCCACATAGCTACTTGCCCAACATTAACTAGGGTTTGATTCAATGTATTCCCTTGACGCACACCATTTAAGACCGGCGCGTCAACATTATGGCCTGTTTCTTCCTTAGCGAGTATTGGCGTTGTCAGCAACACCAGTATCAGAAAGAAAGACAGTAGATTTCGAACTTTTTTCATTATGCTCTATACCTCCATTTCCTTAGTACCAATGATTTCTGGCGCCTTGCCACGGGCGCCAGAAACCGACATTGATTAATCTAACGTTTAGAACTCAAATCTAGCGCCTAACCGAATTTGCCTTGGCTGTCCGAGGACCTCCAGGCCGGGAAATTCACTGGCGTCGTCGCGGAAATTGAATGCGTTGCCGCCCAGGTTGATGGCGCGGTAAAGGGCCTCGTATGCCTGCGGGCCGGTACTGGCCGCCAAACCATTCTTCGTGGCCTCACCTGCGCGTGCCGCAATGGTCGAAGCACTTAAAGCCGCATCGTCAAGAAACCCGTCATTGAAAGCATTTCCGGTTCGATTGAAGACGTTTATCACATTGCGGCGATTCAGCAGGTTCTGCACATAGAAATAGATGTTGGTGTTGAACTTGCCCAGAGCAACCGTCTTGTCCACACGCAGGTCAAACTGAAAATTCCACGGCGTGGTCGACGCATTGAGATTTTCGAGTGGACGCCGGGAGCGGGGGTCCGTTATCTGACCACCGATGGATTCATCCTGCTGTCCCAGGTCGCCCTCAGCAAACGTGAAAGGATGCCCGCTTCGGAAAGTAAGCAGCAGGTTGGCTCCCAACTGTTCCAGAGCGCCGCCTTCGCCACGGCCCCAACGATAGTCGAGGTTAAACGAGCCCGTTTGCGCCCGGTGAAAATCCAGCGGTGAGACCACTGTCGGTATCTCTGACAATAGCTCAACGGCAGCGATCGCCGATGCCGGCACCGAACCAGTACCCAAAGCACGGGAGAAAGTGTAATTGACTTGTGCCGCAACCCGGCTTGTCCGCCGCAATGTCAAAGACAATTCAAGCCCGGCTGTCGTGGCAAAATCACCATTTTGCATGATGTTGTAATCGCCGGCCTGAGAGGTCGGGTCCGCGGCAACACGCGAAATCTGAACCTGGTCCTTGATGTTCTTGTAGAACGTCGTGACGTCGAAGGCAGCATTATCACTGAATTGCTGATTGAAGCCGATCTCGTACTGGGTTGTTACCTCGGGCTTCAGGTTGTTGCCAGTGACATTTGTCTGAAACGAGGTGCCGCCGGTGAATACGCCGTCATACCAGGCAGAACCGTTGTACAAATCAGTCAGACGGGGCGCCTGCACAAACCGGCCGTACTGCATGTGGAAAACCGTCCGGTCGGTAACGGGAAAAGCTATGCCCAAGCGTGGACTGATTTCCGTGGTCGCGCTTACATCCACGATCTGGTCTTCAAACAAGCCACGATTCGTCCTGTCCCACGGTGGACTCGTCGGATCGACAAACTCAAAATCATCATTGTCAATCACGTCGACTCGCACACCGGCGTTGATAACCAGATCGTCGGCCTCAAACTTGTCCTGCAAGTAGGCGGAAAAATAACTCGGATGACGCGGTGCATCCACACCGCTGCCGCCAATCTCATTGCCGAATACATCATAACCGTAGCTAAAGCGGCCACTTGTTCCGATGCCGACTGCGTACTCGCGTTGAGCCTGAAGATCGCCTGCCACGGCTGCCCGGAACTTATCGGGGTTCTGCCGCGCCCAGGTCAGAGCATTACGTGTTCCGGTGCCACTGTACTGAAAATTGCGCGCTGTCCAGCGTTCGTACGATGCCCCAAACTTAACCTCGTGTTTCGGAAGCTGGGTCGTGAAATTGAAGGTACCCCCGACATAACCACGCTTGCGTTTGGTGCGTGCGATTCTCGCAATAGAGTTGGGTGGCTCAAAGTCAAAGCCATAGATTTGCATCGTCTGCGTGCTGCCACCGCGCCAAATTTGGTCCCGACTAAAAAAGTCAATCCCCTTGGCTGCACTGGCGGTACTATCCCAGTATGCAAAGTGATTGTTACCAAACACGGGGTCATAACGCGACTCACGACGGTCAAACACGTTAAGGTTCACTTCATAAAATGACTTTGAGCTCAGCAGGTGGGTTAACTTCAAATTGTACAACCCGGTACTTAACTCTTGCTGTTCATTGCGATCGTTGAATAGATTCTCAGTAATATCGCCTAGAACCTCGTCTTGTTTGCGCCAGGAAGCAGAAGCGCCGAATCGCAAAATAAATGGCTTGGCGTCAAATACCAGGGTGCCATTCACAATCCAGTCTTCCCTGTCGGCATTCGGCACATTGCCATCCGGCATCACCAAACCGCGCCCCTGAATAAGCGCCTCCAAATCCGCATCCCGATTCGTTTCCAATACCAATGGAAAACGATTGTTAGCAAAATCGGGCGTGTCGGAATGCTGAAAGTTGAATCCGTTGTTGAACCGTTGCACCCTGTCATCGAGCAACGTGCGTTCTCCGGCGACAAAAAACCTCAGTTTGTTGCCAAACCCGGGGACCGGTCCGCCCAGCGTCGCGGTAAAGTCCTTGTAGCCATAGGTATTCGTCCCCAGAAATTCCTCACCTTCACTGGAAAAGTCGTCTGTCTCAAACTGAAAGGTGAAGTTGTAGTCGGAACCACCGTTCTTCAACGTCTGACGAACAATACCCGCGCTTGCCCCACCAAACTCGGCGTTAAAACCACCAGCCTGAATCTGGAACTCTTCCAGTGCTTCCGGGATTACGGTCACGGGACTGTCCCCTCCAAACGCAGTTGCCCCATCACCCATGCGGTCGCGCACATTTGCGCCCTCCAGGAAAAATCCGGTGCTGTTCTCACGACCACCGCGAATAAAGATGTTGTTGTTCACGGTGATGACACCCGGTTGCAAGGCCACTGCTGCGCCAACGCCACGAAGAGGCAGATTCTTGATATCTTCGTAGCCGCGAATCCGGACAGCGTTTGTCGAGTTCTTGTTGACCAGCGGGCGTTCGGCGACGATGCTGATTTCGCTTACTTCCAAGGCCTCGCTCGGCAACTGGAACGACAGGTCGGTCGTCAAGCCAGAGTTCACACGGACCTTGTCAACCGTTACCTCGCGATAGCCGATAAACGCGCCCTTTACGGCGTAGGCACCGGTCGGAACGGACAGAATCACAAAGTCCCCGTTGACGTCCGTTGCCGCGCCCAACGTGGTGCCAACGATAATCACGTTGGCGCCCGGTAGTGCATCCCCAGTTTCACGATCAATCACCCTCCCCGAAATCTTTCCTGACTGGGAAAAGGCAACTGAGGTCAACAAGAGCACGGCGACCATGATTATAAATAGTTTATGAATCATTACTTACCTCCATGGGTCCACATTACAGTTATTTAGGATTGATAGATTTGACTTAACGCCAGTGTTTAGTTGTCCGACAGATTCACCAAAGACAAGGCACCACTTGCGTCACTCACCAAAACAGAGGTGCTGCGAGTATTTCCGACATCCACCGATACGGACGTGGTAGCAGTTGTGTCGCCTGCCGCAAAAACACTGAGGGTATAAGTGCCGGACGGTACGCTCTGGTAGCCTCCGACATCCCTGAAGGAGATGCCTGACAACGTAATCGTGGTATCAGACCCAGCCAGGGTTACATCCACATCCGGTCCTGCAGTGCTGTCAGCCGCAGCGCCATGTACAAAACGGACCCTGCCTGTGGCAGTTTGGGCCGGATCAAAAATGCGGCGCTCAACCAATTTAATGAATTCCCGGAAAGAACTGGTGAGAGGCAAAACCAACACCGTCGCTCTCTGGTCCGTAGTCATGGCAACACGTAATGTATCACCGCTGCCGCCAATCACACCAACGCGATTGCCAGCAGGGTAAGTCTGGTGCGAATTAGCCTGGCCAAAACCCAAGCCACTCGCGGCAGGTCCAGAATCAAAGGTCATATCCACCGATGCTAATTCGGAGGCGTTCAGAACGCGATATTCCGCTTCGAGCGTCGGCGGGGTCGGACCGTTTGACGGGACGTCCGTACAACCCACTAGCCAAGCCAGCGATAATAGTGCTGACAGCATGGCAAGCATAGTTACTCTACTCATACAAATACCTCCCTTAGTTTGACTGAGTGATTAGAATTCAGGATGAAAATATTGAAATGAAGCGGCCATTCGTACACCGCTGAAGCAGCGTGGCCACTGCAAACCCAGGACACGTTCCATGCGTTTGCGTTAAGAAGCCATCATGAGACACCTCCTTTCAATCTTGTTTTTGTTGTATAATCTCCTGTTGTAGTAGTGATGTACAAAGGTTAAACAGATTGATTTATTATCCCCGATTGGAAAGGCTTGTGTTGTAAGCTGCTGTCCCCACGCGTAGCACGCCGAAGGTAGTGGAAAAGAGACTCGAGGTTCAGCGGCTTACTTAAGTATGCAAAAACACCCAGCCGTATCGACGCGCGCTTATCAGCCGGCGTGCTGAAAGCCGTCATGATTATGCTACGCGTTTCGGGCGAAATAGCGGTAACATGGCTAACCAAGTCTAAGCCGCTCATCCCCGGCAATCGAAGATCCGTTAGCAATACATCGAATTTCTGACATTTGATCTGCCGCAAAGCTACTTTGGCATTTTCTGCACTTGAGACCTTGTGGCCCTCCAGTCGGAGAATTTCCACCAATCCAAGCCGGGTGTTCGTGTCGTCTTCTACAACTATTATTTGACCCATAGGGAACCGCGCCCGCGTGTTATTATGTGAAATGAGAATAGCTTACCCCATTGACCAGAAATTGTCGAATTCAATCTTTTGCAATTAGGGATAGGTGTTTGGAACAAACGCAAATTGTTACAATTCGCTAAGGATTATACACGAAGAGAACCCTATTATTCGCCTCTAGCAAGTCTACATTTATGCAGTCAGACGAATCGTATGTCTCGATTTACGCACCGAGACTCGATTGCGCAACATTCGGCGGAATAGGTTGCGGTGGTCACGAGAAGAGCATGACCCATTCGGGTCAATCGAGCGAATATAGTCGGTACGGGGACAATTTTGCGGCGAAACCGCGGAGCCTATACGGCACAAATTGAAGGGGGTGAGTTCAAATGTCAAAACTCGTGTGGATTAACCAGCCCGTACACCACAGTCCCTAGGGCTATGTTCGCCAATCTTGCAACGAGGAATGTCGCTGATCGCTGCCTATCTCATTAAAAACGACCCAATGTACGCTAGTAGTTGATCTGGTAGCTGCCTGGACAGACGGACAGAATAGGTGAACAGACTCAGGATGGGTTGGCACAGATCCTTATGAGATCAGTGTCATAAGTGGGGGTATGTATCTTATATAAGGATGTTCGGGCAACTAATTTACGAAAGTCGGTGACTATATCCATGCTCTAACCTGCAAGGCGCTTGTTATTGGCCAAGCCAGATGTAAACACCGATGGTTAGCAAGACCAGGACAACTCCCATGTGTTTGGAGTATCTCCATTGCGATAGTGGTACAATTTCGGCGCCGGGTAGCTCGAAGCGCTCTTGCACGGGGTAAAAGTACGAAACCACAAACATGGTTGCCAGATTGAGCAAAAACTCCAGGCCCCAGACGTGCACAAAGTGTAGGTCGACCTGCAGGATAAAAGTCATGGTGATGTAGAACGCCAAGCCGACAAACAGGGCAGCCCTGGCTGCCATAGCGGATATTCTGGGGATAAAGAAGCCGGCCAGCATAATCGAGCCAACCGGGATAAAGAAAATACCGTTGAGCTGCTGTAGCAGTTGATACAGTCCTTCCGGTGCATTTGCGACCATGGGGGCTGATGCGATCGCCACCACCGCGAGCACGGCGGATACTACTTTGCCAACACGGACCAGTGTTTTCTCACTGGCAGTCTTGTTCAGGTGGCGCTTGTAGACGTCGCTGCTGAAGATGGTTGCAGCGCTGTTGAGTGCGCTGTTGAATGTGCTCAGAACGGCTCCCATGACGACTGCCGCAAAGAATCCCAGCATTCCCGCCGGCAGCACTTTTTTTACAAGTTCCGGGTAAACCATGTCCTGTGCAGCATACAGACTGTCGCCGAAATAATAGTAACCGATGACGCCCGGCAGGACGATGATGACCGGCACCAACAATTTCAAGGCGCCGGTATAGAGCAGTCCTTTCTGAGCCTCCACCAGGTTTTTTGCCCCAAGCGCGCGCTGGACGATAGTCTGATTCATGCACCAGAAATAGAGTTGATTGATCACAAGTCCCGTAAACAGAGCCTCGAACGGCAGGACGGAATCGCGTGCGCCAACCACATTAAACTTCTCCGGGCTATGCTGGTAGACCTTTGCAAGTCCGGCCAGGAGGCTGCCATTGCCAATGTCAAGCAGGGCGAGTACCGGAATGAGCAGCCCGCCGATGAGCAAGCCCCAACCATTAATGGTATCTGAGTACGCCACTGCCTTCAGGCCACCCCAAATCGCGTAGAGCGATCCGAGCGCGCCTACCAAAACAACCGTTACCCACAACCCCTCAGTCTTGCTCACGCCCAGCAGTTCTGAAATGCCGAAAATGCTTTCCAGGTTGATGGCGCCGGTGAAAAGCACGATGGGCAGCAATGTGACAACGTAAGAGATGGTTAGAAAAATCGCGACCAGTGTGCGGGTGAAGCCGTCGAAGCGATACTCCAGGTATTCCGGAATGGTGGTGAGTCCCATGCGCAGGTAGCGCGGCACGAAATAGAGTGCGGCAACAACCAGCGCCAGCGCCGATGTGACCTCCCATGCAATGATAATAAAGCCGTTGACGTACGAGGAGCCGTTCATTCCGACCAGATGTTCCGTCGAGATGTTGGTGAGCAACATCGACCCCGCAATGACCACCCCCGTCAGGCTCCGTCCGCCCAGGAAGTAGCCATCCTGGGAACCGAGCGCTTCCCTTCGCAACTTGTACCATGAAAAGACGGCGACAAAGCCGGTGAAGGCTATAAACGATAAGAACATAGCCACAAATCCCCCAGGCGGTCTCTACTGCTGATTGTTCGGTTCTTCGGAACGGAAGAGGATGTCGATTATGATCTCCAGCGGGCTGCGTTTCACCCGGAGTCACATTCGACTTGGAAAAGGACGCGCTAATCTACTGAAACAGCAGGACCGGTGCAACCGATTAGTGTGAGAATCGCTGGTCACAGGCAATATCTCAACCGCGATCAGGGCGAAGGCACAAATCTCGGCAGTTGCCTTTTGTCCGGCACTAACCTATCTTGTGCTGACCTGGCCCGGAGGTTGCAGGCCGGCGGTGTGATACACACAAGATTTTTACATGAGATATGAACTGAGTTTTTGCGGGCACGTTACGTGACCGGCAATGCACTGATAGAACAACTGCCGGAACGCCTCGCCCTGCAGCCAAGTAATGTCTGACATTTCTCACTTCATGAATAGCACTTACTTGCAGATTTTACATAAGTCAAGCAAATCCCCTCTCCCCCGAGGGGACAGATTCAAACTCGTAGAGAGTTTGAATCAGGGGTGGGTGCATGACTAGCGGCAGGCAGACGTACCCACCCCGGTTCAAAAACGCTGAACGCGATTTGAACCTACCCCTCCGCGCGCGTTGCGCGTTTGAGGGGATTACCCATGGAAACCGGATGCCTCAGACGGAAGAAACCAAGTGATAAATATTAGTAATGACTTTACCCGCACAGGGTTCATGGACGAGGTCAATGGCGCAGGCGTCATTCCAGTCCCGCTCGTGCGTTGGGAATCGACCGGGCTCGGTGATGACTTTATAATGATGCTGGAGTAGCGCAAACCCGACTCGCAAACTTGCCTGAGGGAAAAATGAAAACAACTGAAATGAACCGGCGGGAGTTCCTGTCGAAAACCGCCAGTGGCATTGCCGTAACCAGCGCCCTGGCATCGCTGGCCTCCGTACGCGGCACGTTTGCCACACAACTTGCGGAGACGCCAGCGGCCGTCAGCAATGATGATTTTGAAAAGCTGCGCCGTGAGTACCTGCTCGCCCCTGACGTCACCTACTTCAATCATGGTTCAATTGGCACGATCCCGAAAACAGTACATCAAGCACACAAGGAGTACCTGGCGCTATGCGAAACCAACCCGTGGCTCTACATGTGGGGTGGACCCTGGGAAGAGGCCCGTGCGCAGACCCGCGCCAGGGTCTCTGAGTTCCTGAATTGTAGTCCTGACGAGTTGGCGTTCACCCACAACACCACCGAGGGATTCAATTTGCTCGCCGGCGGGCTGCATTTAAAAGAAACCGACGAAGTGTTGTTCAGCAGCATGAATCACGCAGGGGCAAGCCAGTGCTGGCGCCACCACGCACAGAGCAGAGGGTATACCGTCCGCCAATTCGACTTCCCAATCCGGGAGGTGCCATCGCTGTCGCCTGAAGATATCGTTGCCATTTATGCTGCCCGGATCACGGACAAGACCACGGTGCTGGTCCTCCCGCATGTGGACAATCTGGTGGGCATTCGCTATCCGGTGAGACAAATGGCAAAGATGGCGCGGGAAAAAGGCGTGCGTTACATCGCTGTGGATGGCGCGCAGGCGGTGGGGATGATTCCGGTCAATCTGCAGGAGATGGGCGTTGACTTCTACGCGATGAGCCCGCACAAATGGTTGCAGTCACCCAAGGGCATCGGCCTGCTTTACCTGCGCAAGCCGGTTCAACCCGCGGTGCGACCAATGTGGGTGACCTGGGGACAGAAACGCTGGGCCGGCAGCGTCCGCATCTTCGAGGACTACGGCACCCGCAATCTATCTGAACTGCTGACGCTTGGCGACGCCGTGGACTACCAGACCAGATTTAACTCGCGAAAAAGAGATGAGCGCCTGCAAGGCCTGCGCGAGAATTTCCGTGAGGCTGTGATTCGCCATCCGAAACTCAAATGGCGGTCGCCGGCAGACTGGCAAACCGGCACGTCGCTCTACGCCGCGGAAGTTGTGGATGAAAGCAGTCAGGAGGTGTTCCGGCGCATGTACGAAAAGCACGGTTACGTTTTCCGGGCGTTTCACGCTCCAGACTGGAATGTGTTGCGGTTCTCCCTCAACATCTACAATACGCATCAGGAAATTGACCGCTTCATTGAGTTGTTCGATGAGATGTAAGCCCAAGCCGCTTCTGCAACAAAGGAAGCTCGGGAACCGCATGGCCGCATATAGCCAGGTCCAGTCCCAGCAGCACTGGCATAGCTATTACTGTAACCATTAAAATGGGAAACACGCGTGGGGAGCAGGGAAGAGAGACCCCGCTTACACGACCAGGCACGAGCTGAAAGACCACCAGCCACACAGTGACAATCCATAACTGACAGCCGAAACAATCGCCCACGCAAAGCCGGAATCCCGTTTTGGGAATAAGCCTCAAACCGGACTTTGAACGATTGTCCTTTTGATGGTTGAGCCGCTAAGAATGCACTGGCTGCCGGGATGAACTTCCCGGTTCATTGCGTCGGCAAGGAATTTCGGGGGAATTGGACAGGGCGATACAGATCACTTCGAAACCACCAGCCCGCGTTCTTTCCAAGAGCGCACGGGTCTTACTCCCGGGGAGTGTAGTGGACCCGGGTTCCAACCAGCAAACCAAACAAAAATCCCGTTATCGGACATCCGAAAACGGGATTGATGAGTCAAAATCTATGGCGACTATGCGGCCAGAATGGCTCCTGCCTTACCCCACTCGCCTTTTTCTTCCAGAAACTTGATGCTCTTGTTTATCAGAAGCTGCCCGTCCTCGGCCAGGGTCACCTGCACGCGCTCCAGTGGACGTGGCGCGGGTCCCTCAAAGTTCACTCCTTCTCGAGTAAAACCGCTGCCGTGGCAAGGACACTTAAATTTATTCTCCGCATCCAACCACCTTGGCGTGCATCCTAGGTGTGTGCACAGGGCCAGAATTGCGTAGATGCCTTCATCGTTACGCACAAGCCAGACGCGTTGCGCCTTGACCCACTTGGTCGATACGGTGCCGACCGGATAGTCGTCGGGATACCCGGCTTTGAACACCGGGGAGGGTTCAAACAAGACCCGCGGGTACATGAAACGCAGTGAGCCAATCAGGAATGATCCGCAGAAAGACAAGAAAGCAACCCAACCTGCCCGGCTAAAGAAATTCCGGCGGCTCATCCAGATGGTGCCTTGTTCCTGAACAGCCACAGGGTTCTTCGGCGAGGGTCTTGCGGTTTTGATCGCCTCTTTAGGCTTGGCAGGGCGCTGAGGTTTAGCCGTAGCTTCTGCTTTGGGCCCGGTCTCTGCACCTGTTTCCGGAGTGGTCGTTTTTTCCGGGTTCGATGCGTTTTCAGGTTTGTTAGGATCTTCGGCTTTCTCTTCTGCCACGTTTATTCCTCCGAAACAGGCTGAAACTACTCTGATTATTTCATTGAATAGAATGAAATATACAATCCTGCGGCCAAAAGTCAAATTATTTTAGGCCCGAAAGCCTTTCGACTAACGGGCCTAAAGTGAGCGAGCTCACAGACGGAAGACAGGCTAGAAGTGCCCCGTAACCTGATTCGTATTCTTACGAGTGTCGATCCTGTTGAACAGGTTCGTAAGAATGAGCCGGCCATAAACTTCATCCTTGCCCAGATCTTCGTCGAGCAGGCTCTCCCCGACCGTGACATCAAAAGAGCGGCTCTCAGTCGCGGACGGCGTCCCATCCGGGAAGTAGTACGGCGCGAAAGCGTAAAGGAAATCATCTGATCCCGTCAATCCGGAGTCTGCACCCCACAATTGACACTTCAGCTTAAACCAGGGTGATTTCGCACACAATTTCATCAAGCAGAGCTCCAGCCCGGTGAAATGCACTTTACAAGTTACTTTTACATCAGCCGTATTTCGACTGGTGTCTCTTTTGATGGTCAGTTTTGCACCTGATATTGCGGCCATTGTTTTCCCCTTTTCACGTTTATGTAAGAAGTCAGTATTTAATTATGGACCAACTGATTCAGCTGGTAGGATCTCGACAAAGACGCATGAGCAACCTCCTTTTTCCAGTGAGCCTCTGCCCGGCTTTCCGGGTGAACAGCCGGGCTTTATCGCAATTCCTGCTGACCTGAGACAAAATCAGCTCTTTTCCAACTCCAGATAGACGACGTAGCGATTGTCATCCGGGAATATCCTTCGAATGTGGCAGGTCAATGGACTGGCGATCTGCTCGAATTGACGCTCTGTCCGGTAGATTAATTGCCAATCCATAAAGGCCTCCATGTAGGCCCGTTCATTATTCTGAGGCATAAAGTTGGCGATGAGTAATCTGCCACCCGTTTTGAGCATTTTAAAAAGAACGCGGGTGAGGAAGCCCGCGGTTGAATCGTTGAGATAGTCGTACAGACCGGCGGAGTAAATCAGGTCGAACCGCCCCAGACTGTTTCTTCCGCGCAGAAGGTCCTTGATGTCACCTTGCACACACTCTACGTTCCAGCCATTCTTCGACGCTGCGACTTCTTCCAAGCTCCGCGCATCACTATCCAGGGCAACCAACCTTTTCAGACGGCTCTCGCAAACAGCCGTCGACTCTGTTGATTCCCGTAAGTGCCCACAGGCGATGGACAAAATTTCGGCGGAAGAAACACGCTCGGCAGTTTCGTCGATCAGCCTTGCCAGAAAGGCACGGCGCCAACGAACCGAGGCAGCGGAGGGACACTGGGTCAGGTAAGCATAAATGGCTCTCCCGATTTCACCACTTCTTCTGATCTTGCTCTGAACCGACGAATCCTGATAAAGCAAATCCAACAAAACAGCGTCACCGGGATATCCCCTGGGTTTGGTGGCGGCACGCTGCGTGATCGGATCCTGCTGAAGCAGTGAGTAAATTGGATGTCGGCGGCAAACTTGTTCACAAAAGGCACGCCATTCTTCACTGCCGGATGAGCATCTCTTGAGTAGCAGGCCTTGCATGAGAATCTCCATACCTCTGGATACCGTCACTGGCCGGTGCAAGTAAGGCTCCGCTTCGTTAAGAGTGGCCAGCCCGGAGCTGGATTTCGAAAGTAACTTGTTTGAAGTCAATGGTCCCGGCAAAGACGTCATGGTCCCTCTCCTTACACTGGGTGATGTCATCGGTAATCTGCGGGGTCTTGACAAGCTTGTCGAACCCTTATCCCCTTATTCAGTGTGATTCCAAAAATCTCGCACAATAATTTTCAAAAAGTGGAGTCAGATAGCAGACCTTGCCGTTGGACTTTTTGCTTGATTCAAATTGTGGAAAATGTTACCATTTCCTAACACCTCCCACTACCCGACAAAACCCCCTATTCAGCTGCGCCCCATCCGCGACCGCGTGAAGCCACTGGGAGGACCTATGAACAGATCCGGGTAGCCCCAAAACAGCATGAATTTACAGGACAAACAGTGGTCTGAGAGTATTCAGGACGGCAACTCGCAGTCTGAAGCGGAACTCATTTCCGAGTACTCGGAACGGATTCGGTACTTTGCCGGGCGGGCGATTGGATTCAACGACCAGGGTCTGGATGACCTGGTTCAGAATATCATGATCGCTGTTATCCAAAGTTTGCGAAATGGCAGGTACGATCCAAACAGAGCTGCACTCTCTACCTTCATTGCCGCGATTCAGAGAAACAAGACGAATGATTACCTGACTCAAAAGATCAGACACAGTGCCCGAATAGCACATCCGGAAGCGGGAAGCAGAAATGAGCAGATAGATGAAATTGCGACGCAACCCGACACCACACCGGGTCCGGAAGAACAGTTGATCAGGCAGGAGGAGAAGGAGCTTTACGAGAGGGCCCTGGCCAGCCTGAAACCGAACGAGAGACTGATCCTCTACCTGCGGCTGAGCAAGGGTCTATCGATGGCTGAGATTGCGGCGGACCTTAACTTGGAGCCACAGACAGTCTACGACCTCAAGTACAAAGCAGTGGCCAAAATCAAGAAAAGGATGAAGAAATTATTATAAATGCAATTTTTTCCCGGTACCGGAGAATAAGTGGATAAGCGCCATGGCTTCAGATTATAAAAATTTCACGAGTTTCGAACCGAAGTGGGATGACCTGCTCGATCGATACCTGCTTGAACAGCTTTCTGCTGAGGAGCGTCTCATGTTCGAAGACCGCTGTTATGACGACAAAGCTTTGTTCGAAGAACTGCAGGTGCGCGACAAAATATTGAAATCGCTGGCCAAAAACAGTGCAGAACTGGAAGCTGAGTATTTTGCAAAAAAAAGGGAAATGCAAACCACTAAGACAGCACGGCACGAGCCCTCCCGACCCTGGTGGAGCTTACCCCGCCCTGCCTGGAACTACGGTCTTGCCGTGGCAAGTATTCTGACGGTGATCTTTGCGTCATACAAAGGCTACCTCATCTACGACGATGCAAGATTCTGGGAACAGTTTGAATATAGTGACAACGTCCCATTCGAATATGAGCCGAGGGCGTTGCGTGGCGCTGAAGTAGATTCAGATTCGGAGGAAGAACTCCGGACTTTTAAGTCGCGCTTTGAGCTCGCGATTTCTGACTACGAAAGTACGGATTACCTCCGCGGCCTCGAAGCGATGCAGCGGCTTGCAACAGACGCCGAGGTGTTGCAACAGCGATTTTCCGACGAATCGCAACGGCGCATGTTTCGGGATTATTTCTTCTATCACGGACTGACGAATCTGGCACTTGCCAGGAGTAAGATGCAGCTTATCGGCGGGCCGCAGAGATCCCATTTTGTGCAAGAGGCCAGCCGATTGCTAGAGCAGGCACAGTCAAAAACCAATAGTGATGAACACGAGTATTTCAACCGGATTCGTTTTTTCAGGGCATTGGCATACGGTTTTTCTGATCAAAAAGAGAGGGCTAAGTCCCTGCTTCGGGAGATTGCCCCAGGCACGACCTATTATCAAAAAAGTCAGAAACTGATCCGCAGATGGTCGGATTAAATTCACATAATCACATAAGAGGGAGGTTGATCATGGGCAGGAAAATTCACGGACAATGGCTCACCGTAATCGCGCTGGGCCTCATTCTTGGGTTTGCGCTGGCATGCGTCGGCAACCAGGTTGAAGACGACACTGCCGGAAATGACGCCTGGCAGGCGCTGGATGGAACACTTTTCGCCAGGCCACCGAGCGGGGCGGACACATCGAGTGTCTCCACCGACTATGCATCCGAAGAGCAAGGCGGCGAAGAAGAGGCCAGGCCGCCGAGTGGTGCCGATACCAGCATGGTTCAGATCTGTTTTGAAGTGCCTTGTGGAGGAGAGGGGCAGCCTCCCTGTGTCGAAGAGAAAACAGAGTACTCATTCCAGGCGAAGCTGATGACTGACTCGAACCACAAAACACGGGTCAAACTTACCTACGTACCAAAAGAATCGTTCACGCAGAAATAGCTCCGAAACTCTGTTGGCGGAGACGACTGAAAGAGAGCGTGGCCGGAAGAGAATCCTGGTCATCATCTACCTGAGCTGCTGTTTGTTCACTGCAGGCAGTGGGCTTGGCCAGGCAATCGGTGCTACATCCGAACTCAGTGGCTTCTACCAGTATCTCAAAGAGTTGCTATCCGACAGTAGCAGCGACCATATCCGTGCCCTTGAAGACTATGTCGAGACACACCCGCAATTCGAGCCGGCCTATCACAGGCTGTTTGACCTCTATGTTAGTGCCGGCTCGGTGCAACGGGGCCGCTCCTTTTTTAGACGGCTCAGCAGTTCCACAGTACACAGCAACGCTTATTGGGCGCTGGCCAAGACCTTGGACTATTTGGAGCATGAAACGGAAGCGTTCAATGCTTTTCTTCGTGCGATCGACTCCGATACCCTCCACAATACCTTTCTCTTGAAGGACTTCGTCAACTTCTGTCACCAAAGCGGACGAAAGTTTGATAGTATTGCCCCATACATCGATTCGTCCAGCCACACAAGCAAACAAATTATTCAGGCTTTCTACTTGTTCGAGGACCTTGACTATCGACAAGCAATGCGGATACTTTCGCCCCTGGCAAAGCCGGCCTATGAGCACCTGGCAATCCTGGACGTGCTGGGAAATTGCTTTCGGCATCTTCTACAACCCGACAGGGCAGATTCCGTTTGGCAGGTTGCTCTCACCAGTGCCGAATCGAGCGGCGACAGAGCGCTACAAGCACGCTTTTTGTTGCTACGCGGTGTTGCGCAAAAGTTCTTGAGAAACTATCCTGACTCGAAAAGACTTTCGGACCAGGCGGCAACCCTGGCAGCGGAAACCCACTCGTTGAGGATTATGCATTTGGTGGCCGCCCACCGCGGCAGCCTCAGTCGACAGCAGGCTGACTTCCAGCAGGCTGAAGTACAGTACAAACGAGCCGCGGAAATAGCATCTGCGCTCCACTCGTTCGGAGACTCAGCCAAGTGGTATTCCGGTTATGCTCATGCCCTCTACTTTCAAGAAAAATACAGCGAAGCACTCAAGGCCTACGACCTCAGTGAAGAGCATGCCGCCAGGGCGAACAGTTTAAGAAGGCTCATTTTGGTTAAACAAGACAAAGGTGACCTTTATCTGTTCCTGCGGCAAAACCAATTGGCAAAAAAGGTCTATACCGAGGCCCTCGAGCTTGCCATCTCCAGGAATCTGACGGATGAACAATTTCGTGCCAAGGTCAGAATCGCCGACGTCCTGCTCCTCGAAGGGAAAAATCTGCAAGCTCGCAAACTATACCGGGAATATATCAACTTCGGTAGTCGATACGGCGATCTTCTGGAACGTGCGTACAACCTGGGCATGATCGCACAAACGTATTTTCAGGAGACACATTTTGACAGCGCGCAGCAAGTATATGTGCAAGCGCTCAGGCTCGCCCAAAAAGCAGATTCCGAAAGATATGAGGCGCTCTACAGGCTGAGGATCGGCGAAGTAGCACTGCGCCAAGGAAATCTTCAAGAGAGTGCAGAGCAATTAAAAACAGCCCAGCGTCTAGCTGCGGCAGACAGCAACTTCGAGATTCTGTCGGAAACCTACTCCGGTCTGGCGGAGATGCACCTGCGCACCGGTGACCTGGCTGCTGCTATCAGGTCTCTGAAAAACGCAGCGGCCATCATAGAAAAGTCGCGCCAACGACTTGAAGAAGACATGTTCCGAATGGGCTACTTCAGCACGCGCTACGACGTTTATCGCAAACTCGCAGCCTGTTTCTTTCAATTATTCGAGTCTGGCCACGAACGGGTGTTTGCGGACAGTGTCCTTTATTATGAAACCCTTAGTCAGGCACGAGTGCTGCACGAGATTGCCATCGAAAAATCATCCAGCTCCGCGCAATCGCAAGACCTTAGGGAGTACCGAATGTACCGGGCTGCCTCTGACAAACTCACCCGGATTCAACGGCTCAGTCGGCAGGATCCCACTCACGCCGAAGATTTGCTTCCGCTATACAATGCCGCAAAGTATGAATTGATTTCCCACCGACTGAGGCTGGCACGCCGGCCGGCACACACGGTCCGTCCTCTTTCCGTACAAGCTCTTATGGGACGCCTTGCCCCGACCGGTTACGCTCTCGTACTGTACCACATCGAAGACCAACACTCCTTCGCCCTTGTGGCTACCGGGCAGAACTTCAGGATACTGAGACTGAATGTGCGATCCCGAGATCTGGCTTTAGCAGTCAAAAAACTGGTTGCCCCCTTGTACAACGCCAGCCCTCAGAACTTTGATCATATTCCCTTCCGAGCGAAACTGGCTTACCAGATCTACGACCAGCTCCTGGCACCGATTGCTACGGTAATGGACCTGCCCGAACGCCTAATCATCGTCCCGGACCTGCTTCTAAGCAATTTACCGTTTGAGCTTCTCCTGACCCGGTCGCCTGAAAAAGACAGTTATGCACCAACTGATCCCCCTGACTATGCCGGGAGCTTTGTCCAAAACCATTTCACTCTGGTGTACAGCCCGGGCCTGGCGCATTTGGACATACAACAGCATTCATTTAGTAATGCCAGAATGCTCATTCTTGGAAATCCATTTACAGAAGAAAGCTCCTATGCAAAGTTGCCAAATGGACTGACATTTACGCCACTGCCCTTCTCTCAAAAAGAAATGAAGGGCATCCTGAACTACCACCCGGAAACGACTCTGAAAGAGCGCGCTCTCGCCCATGAAAGGCACCTCTTGCATGGAGCAAGCTATGATATTGTGCACTTCGCTACCCACGCCTTCTCAGATACCCTTTTCGATCTCTTTTCCGGAATCCTGTTGGCGGCGGACCAAGACTCCAGCGATGGCATTCTGATGGGCTACGAAATCCTCGATACCCGGTTGTCCATGGACCTAATCGTACTTAGTGCCTGTGAAACAGCTTTGGGCAGGCGGGTTAAGGGGGAGGGCATCCTTGCCTTACCGAGACACTTTCTTGCCTCAGGGGCACGCTCGGTTTTAATGACCCAGTGGAAGGTTGACGATCGATCTGCTGCCTATCTTATGCCATTGTTTTACAAACATCTTTTCCAGCGGGGCGCGTCAAAAGCGGAGGCCCTCGCCCTGGCAAAAAGGGAAGTACTGCAAAACCAGGAAGCAACTCCGGGCCGATACCATTTTCAACATCCGTTCTTTTGGGCGTCGTTCGTGCTGTACGGAGATCCGGGAGAA
This sequence comes from Candidatus Zhuqueibacterota bacterium, assembly GCA_029262055.1. Taxonomy (GTDB): domain Bacteria; phylum Zhuqueibacterota; class Zhuqueibacteria; order Oceanimicrobiales; family Oceanimicrobiaceae; genus JAJDAD01. Next base: position 16,222 of record JAJDAD010000076.1, on the reverse strand, counting down.
CCCCGAGACAGACATCTACTGCTCATTTGCGGCTCTCTGTTATGTTTAAGCCTTGTGGTCGCCACACTTCATTATTTTCGTAATAGACAGAAGAAGATTTGATCAATTTTTTACGAAGCCTCGCAAAAAGCTAAGGTTAGCGCAACTTTAGTATTGACTAGAAGACGAGGCTTGTCTATATTCTACGCACTTGTTTTTCACGGATATTACTTCGACACATCTCGCGTAGAATCTCCCCACTTAATTTTCCGGAGCAAGAATAGACTTTCATTGGAATTGAAAAAAAGAAACGATTCTCCAGGGATGGCATTTTGCTGCAAAGGAGTCGTAGCACTCCTCATCCTCATATCGCACCAAACGGTTTTCTCACAAAACACCAGCAGTCGCATCGACCGCTTGCGGGGCGGTATAATCGGCCTCGATTTCAAGTGGTCGGGGCAAGGCTTTTCGGGATTAGGGTCAAGGGCTAATGCTCTAGGGGGAAGCATTAGCACCCTTTTCCCGGACGCCGAGTCGATCTCGTCCAACCCCGCCGGGCTCGGCTTTGCCAATGGTTTCTCGATAACATTCGATTGGGCGCCGCCGCTAACCATCGATCCGGCGTCTATTTTCAATATCGAAGGCCGGATTAACGATTCCCTCATTGAAACGGCAGAAGATAATTCCCCGAACGGTGTGCTGCAGCCGGGGGTAGTGGAAAATGCGGCCGTAAACAGCGAACTCGACATGCGTGGCGGCCTTAAAGGAGGGGCTGTCATGTATGCCAATCCAGCGTTCGGACTGGCGGCCTCATTCCACCAGCCTTTTCGCCTGGAAACGCAATTGAATATGTCGGGCGGCGAATTTCTCGCTGCCGCTCTCGACGACAACGGCAGCGAAACCCAACGCCTGTTCGGCACGATCAACGGCAATTTGAGTATGGCGCTGAACATCGAAGTCTCCAGCATCGGCTTTGGAACGCGAATTCTGGAACATCTTTCAGTCGGCATGGTGTACGATAATTTCAATGGCGAAATGGGTTTCGAGGGGACATTCCTGCCGGAAGGCACCATCACCAGCACCGGCGGTGACAGCCGGGATTTCAACGATCCGGTGGGCATTCAGTACGACAGTCTTTTTGCCGTGCTAAAAGGCGATTGGGAGGGCAATGCGACCCGACTGCGCTGGGGAGCAGGCTATCACCTGAACGGAGATGTCAGCTTCGATGCGACCCTGGCGCTTCCGGTCACCATGGATTTGAGCGGCCCGTTTAGCATGATCCACAATGACATTCGTGCGCTCAACCTCAACGCCGGGCCCGACGAAGACATCCTCGATGTCGACATCCTGGTGGAAGACAACCTGACAAAGACTGAAAAGAAAATCACCGCTGTGCCCGGAATCGATTTGAGCCTGCCCGGCTCACTTGCTCTCGGCTTCTCGTCCAGGTGGAGCAATTATGTGGCATCTGCCGTGTTCACCAGATACTTTGACGAACTTTCCTATCGCTTCAACTACCAACGCTTCGACAGTCTGGGCACGCGCACCGACGGCGGCGAAATCCACCAGGGCATCGAGTTCAGCAATGCCCTGCGCATCGGCATCGGTGTGGAACCATTGATTTTGGGGCTTGGCATTGTGTTCGCGGAGACTTTTAAGGTGACTATCGAAGATGATGAATTAGAACCGGATGTTTCAGAGCGCAACCGTTTTTTTCTGCCATTCTTCTCTCTCGGTGGCGGCGTAAACCTGAACTCCCGCTTTCGCCTGGACTATGTTGCCACGCCGTTCAACTCTTCCTTTTTACGATTCTCCACAACATATCGCCTTTGAAAACTCAGCCCCCTCACCTGCTCATTTGCCGGGTAATGTAAACTGAATCATGGACATTTCAGTTTTAAGATCTTAGATTAATAAATGGTAGACAAGGATTTCAAACCGTAATTGTCAGCGCCGGTTTTATGTCATTCAAGTACCACAACCTGCTTTCCAGTAAGGCCCGCTTTTTCGGCGCACTGGCGTCAGCCTGTTTCCTGCTCTGCCCGTGCCTGATTTTCGGGCAATCCGCAATTACGCCAAAAGTGAAGATCGGCGGCACCGGCATAAACCCGGGTCTGGTGGCCAGTGCAGCCAACCAGGATGCCGCGCTTGTACTCACCAAAGTACCCCGCGAGCTTTTCCTGGCTGGGGATGTCACCAGTGAAAAGCAGATTCAGTGGCAGCCGCAGACAGTCGCCGAGTTGCGCTACGATACCGTCCCTGGAAACCGTGATCTGGCAAATCACTACCCTAACACCATGCAAGCGACCGGGGCCGGCACTCTTACCCTGAATCCGTTCAACGAAGGCATCGCCGCCGGCCTCTACTACTGTATCCTGGTCTCGCGTACTGACAGCACGGCCACGTCGGTGGAATTTCGCATCATCGTGGAGGCCAGCTCTACGCCAATCGTAGCGAGTCCGGTGGGCAACATCAGTCTGCAACAGGGAGCGCCGCTTTTCAGGTGGGACCCGGTTGACGGTGTCCCGTATTACCTGGTGATGTTGTCCGAAGGCCCCATTTCCCTGGAAAAAAATGATGCGGGCAAGGTGACCGGCCTCGCCGGCGTTAACCTGATCTGGGTGGCCATTACGCCGTCAACCTTTCTGCGTTACGGCGAGCCTGATCCGAGCGGCAGCTTCAGCAATAACAATGTCCCGCCGCTGCTGCCAGGAATTGAGTACAACTGGGTGGTCCTTAACAGTTATGGCCCCAACCCGGATTTTATCACGACCGGCGTCGCCCCGGTTGCGCCATCATTTTTTCAGGTAAACCGGACGACACTGGCGCAAACTCCAACGCTGGTAACTCCCGCGGACGGGGCCACGGTGACAGACGGACAGCTCCATTTCCAATGGTCCGAGGTTCCGGGGGCAACGGCTTACCGCTTTTTTCTGTTCGAATCCGCGGAGTTCCAGGATAGCGAGATCGAATACATTTTTCTAAGTCAGGCAACTACCAGCACTGAGTTTTGGCTAGACCCAGGTGACTTGTTGGTCAGGACCGGCTACAAATGGCGCGTGGTCGCGGAAAACAACTCCGCCCTTTCTGCCAGCGCCACGCGCCGGTTCGACTATGCCGGCCCCGCAGGCTGGGTAGCGTTTAATGCCACGTCGCCGGAAGGCCGGATGTCGCGCGTCGCCATTGAGATCAAAAATGCAAGCGACGGCAAAATACTGCTGCCGGTGGTTACCGACACCCTTGGCTTCGCACGTCTGGGACTGCCAGACGGAGCGTACAGCTTCAGGGCCTCACGGCCTGGATTCAGGACGACGCCTGAGGCAGTGTTTTCAGTCTCGGACAACCGCACCACCCGCATTTCGTTTGAAATTACACGAGGGACAACCACTGTCTCCGGACAGGTGGTCGATGCGGCGGGACAAAGCCTGTCCGGCGCCATCGTTCAACTGAGATCCCAGGAGTCCACTGAAGAAGCGACCACTGACGAAACAGGCACGTATTCAGTTTCTTTGCGTCCGGACTTATGGACCATCACAGCCCGCAAAACAGGGTTTGTTCAATCCGCAGCCTTGCAGATCTCACTGAGCGAAGGGGACGCTGCCATTCTGGACAGAATTCAATTACGCCCTGCGACCAACATCATTTCCGGACAAATCGTCCTCGCTGACAATGGCAGCCCGCTGCAAGGTATTCGCGTCAATCTACGACAAGATGAGCAAGTCTACACCACGAGCACGACTGTCCAGGGCGGGTACAGAATCGCGGCCGGACCGGGGGATTGGCAGCTTACCGTCGAACCCGACGTCTACTCCGCCGCACCACCACAGTACGAATTCAGCCTGACCGAAGACCAACAAATCGCTGCCCCGTTCAATCTGTTTTCCGGCAGTCTGATCTATGGCACGGTGAAGTTTGACCGTCTCGGCGTGCAGGAGGCCGAAGTACGGGCGTACCGCAAAAACACCGGCGTCCTCGAACAGGTCGCAACCACTGACGTGCACGGCAAGTACTCCCTGGGGCTGCTGCAGGGACAATATGAACTGGAAGTCCGGCATGCATCTTTTTTGAACATCCGGGTGGACCAAACGGTGACCCCGAGACAATCGCTGCGCAAAGACTTCACGCTGACAGAGGCAGGATTTGTCTCGGGCAAAGTTGTCAACGTCGAAACTGCCGGACCGGCAGTCGGGGCCCGGGTCGTGGCTCTGCATGACTCGAGCATGAACGCGCAAGCGGATGGGGATGGCAACTACATCATCGGCCTGCCGCCGGGGAGCCCCTTCCAAATAGACGCAATTCTCGCAGGCTTTAAGTCAGGTGGCGCTAAAACGGTTACCACCATTTCGGGGCAGACCATGCGCGGGAACGACTTCTTCCTGAGCGCACTCTCGGGCATCGTGCAGGGAAGAGTCACCGATGGTCTCGCACCCATCAGCGACGTGCTGGTGACCATTCCCGAACTCGGCATCACAACCACAACGGACGCTGCCGGCGAGTTTTCCCTGGAAATCGCCCCGGGAAACTACACACTGAATTTCAGCAAGGCGTGTCATTTCTCAGCCACAACCACCTTCGAGTTGATTGCCGGCGCTGCGCAACAGCTTAACACTATTCTGCAGCCACTACAAAGTCAAATCACCGGCGTGATCACCGATCCTGCAGGACGACCAATTCCGTCGGCGCAAATCCAGGCCATCGGCGATACCACTTTCTCGGCTGTGTCCGACTCAGGCGGGCGCTATGAGCTTTGTTTAAACAGCGGCATCTTTCGCGTAGAGGCGTCCAGGCCGGGCTTCAAAAGCAGTGATACCACTCTGGTGGTAAACGAAGGCGATTTACATGACAATATCAACTTTATCCTGCAGGAAAGTTTTGCCTCCCTCACAGGCGCGGTGCGGGACACAAGCGACACTCCGGTTGCCGCTGCCGGCATCACGCTGGAAAACAACGATCAGACTATCGAGACAGTCAGCGATGGCGGCGGAACCTTTACGCTGCGCGGCATCATCGCGGGTGTGTCTACGCTTACCCTGACAAGAGAGGGGCTGTACGCACCAACACGATCTCTCTTGTTAGGTGAATCGCAGGACGCCAGCGTTGATGTCGTAATGTATCCGGCCGACGGTTTCATCAGCGGGAATGTGCATTCATCCGTGGACAGCACGCCCATTGCCGATGCCACTGTCTCGGCACAACTCAGTGGCAATTCGGACGTGTTCTTCTCCACCACCACAAACAGTCTCGGTGATTATTCTCTGACACGCCTGCCGGTCCTCCCCGGAGAGGCTTACACCGTATTTGCTTTCAAACAAGAATTCTTCACCCCCGCGCCGGTGAGAGGCGTGCTTCCGGCCGTCGCAGGCGTCGACTTCGAGCTGGTCAGCAGGACCGGCAGCGCAACAGGGACCGTGCGCGATATCGACACGGACGAACCCATCAACGCAGCCCGCGTCGAGGCCTCAAATGGCCGGGGTAGCCGTAGCATCGCTTTCTCCGACAGTGCCGGGACTTTCACCCTGCTCAACCTGGTACCGTCACAGCGCTACACTTTGAAAGTTGAACGCATCGGATATTTTCCGGCCACGCTGGCAGGGGTATCGCCAGGCGACAGCACCATCGCCATCGCAGTGCTGCGCAAATACGGTTTTATCAAAGGAACGGTGAGCAACAGCGATAGCGGGCAGCGACTGGGCGGCGTCACTGTTTCCGCGCTGCCGCTCGGTGGCGAGGGACGGACCGCCCGGACGACAAGTGATAGCAACGGCGACTACTTGCTCAGGCTCGTAGCCGATTTCTACAAAACAGACGCGGCGCTTACCTACCATAAGACCGAAGCTGTCTTCCCACAAGTGGAAGTAACCGAAACCGACACGGTAACCGGGGCTGATTTCAGGTTGGAGCCACAGAGGGTTGCTGTCATTCTCATCAGCCGGGCAGACCAGAATGACCGCCCAAAAATATCGAACGCTGAGACTCACTGCTACCTGGCGTCGGCGCTGGATGCCAGCAACCGGCCCATCGACATCGGGGCGCCCGAGTGGTCGCTGGATGTTTCCGGCGGCGCCGCCGGCATCGACTCCGCCGGCTGTCTCAGTTTGCAGCCGGGTTTCTTTGGAGATTTGACCATCATGGTAAGCGATGGGCGCAACACGGCCCTGGGCCTGTTGCCGGTAGAGGTTTTCGCGTCAGTCGACTCGGTCACTGAAACCGTGCTGTTTGACGATCGCGGGCTGCGTTTACAGCTCTCCAAAAACTCAGTTCTTTCCCGGGCGGATCTCCTGGTTTCACAGATCCCCTTGGCACCGGCGAAAAAAGGGCGTGCCGAACTTTTTACCACAGACTCATCCTTTGTCATCAAGCCAGCGGAGCTATTGTTTGAGAACAACGTCCGCCTCATGCTGCCGCCCCCGGTCAACACGGAAGGGCAGCGGCGTTTTATCGCACGCTGGGACCAGGTCAACAGCGAGTGGTTTCTCCTGGGCAGCAGCGATGCATCCGGCTTGGTTGCAGCGAACATTGAGGCCACTGGTGAATATGTCGCATTGGCTCTGGCAAAGCCACTGGGCATTGACAACCTGGTGGTAACGCCCAATCCGTTCTCGCCATTCGTCGAGGTCGATGGCTTGCCGGGGTTACGGATCGAATTCGACCTGTCCTCGAGTGCTGCGCCTAACCCGCTTCTGACTTTGAAAATCTATAATATGGAAGGCAACCTGGTGCGGCTGTTGCACGATCACACACCGTTCCCGAGAGGCAGATCCGTGATCAATTGGGATGGCCGGACCGACAGCGGGGCTCTCGCCAGAAACGGTCGTTACTTGGTCAGGGCAGTCCTGGAAGATCCGGCGGACCGAACGGACGAAATGAAATCGGTTGTTTTGATAAAATAGAGCAGGGATCGCACCGCACGATATCTTAGGATATGCAACGGAAACTTATGACAAGTCATTCAGGCTTCGCTAAACCAAGCACGATCGTTTGCTTCCTGATCTTCCTGGCCGGCACGCTGGCAGGACAGGAGGTCTCCAACATTCCCGGTGCATTTACTGAGTCCGGTTTCGGTGCGCGGCCGGCGGGCATGGGCCAGGCTTATGCGGCCCTCTCCAATGACGCCAATGCATTTCTCACCAACCCTGCTGGACTCCTGACAGGCAACCGGCCGGCATTCACCGCCAATTACGCCAAGCTTTTCGGTCTTGTCCCGTCCGGCTACTTCGGCTTGATGTATCCCGTGAACCGCAAATACTCGCTCGGAGCAGGATTCTTGTTTGTGGGCGACGACGCTCTCATGGAAAACACCCTGGGCCTGGCTTTCGCTTTTACCCTGCCCAACATCGGCATCGGCGCGCGCGAAATCTATTTTGACCAAATGTCTTTTGGGATCACCGTCAAAGGGCGTTGGGCCTCGTTTGGCAATAATGCCGACGGTGGGCCAATGCAGGTGACCGGGTCGGGCCAAGGCTACGCCATCGACCTCGGGTACGTGCTGATCGTGAACCAAAACCTCAGGCTGGGCGTCACCGCCAAAGACGTCATTGATTCTTTCAGGTGGGACTCTTCAGTGCGCGGCAGCTACTCCGAGGATATCCCCGCAACCCTGAGGTTCGGTGGGGCCTACAATCTTAACGGACTCACCATCGCGTTTGACTTGCGTAAGAACCTGCACAGCGATACCGCAAATCGTACCTACTTTGGCGCTGAAAAGCGATTCTCTGATTTCCTTGTACTGCGTGCGGGCTTCTCCAACAATCTCGGTACGACCGATTTGAACCGGCGGTGGAGTTTTGGGTTGGGCGTGCTGCGCAACGTTCTGGACCGCTACACGGTTGGTATCAACACAGCCTACCGGGTCGGAAATATCGAGAACCTGTTTCGCTTCGGAATGGACATTGCATGGGGTACGCCAAAAGTTGCTGCGCCGGTAGGACGGATTTACTAATTCAATTCAGGAAACAGTTCTCGCAAAGGCGCACTGATCGCAAAGATGTCCTGCCTTTGCATTTATTTTCAGTGGCTAAGCCCCCCGGATTCTTTAGAAAGCTATTGGAAGCAAAAGCCGAGTATTACTCAAAACCAAATGCAAGACTGATGTTTTTCCTTTGCGTGCTTTGCGGCTCTGCGAGCGATGCAGTTCGGGGCCGTCGCCGGTTCCTAAAACAACTGCCACCACTTCCGGGAATTCTCCGAGATAGCCTCTTTAATCGCTGGCAATGCCTCTTCGGTTACGCGCTCTCCCTCCTCGATCATGTAGTGCAGAAGCTTAAACTCCGACCAGTGCACAAGGCCAACATCGGGACGGACCACAACATCAGCGTTCTCGAGCAGCAGGAGATTGTAGTGCCGGGCCGTCATGTGCTGGGTTTGGAACAGGACGTTTATCACATTGTCCAGGGGGGGATTTTCGTTCAATCTCTGCCCGACATCGATCGCGATTATCACATCAGCCCCAAGCTCGCGCGCCGGCAAAACCGGAATCGGACAAACAACGGAGCCATCCACAAGAACGTAGCCATTGATTTGATACGGCGGCAAAAAGCCGGGAATAGAAGCGCTGGCCGACACGATAGTACGCATGTCCCCTTCCTCGAACAAAACCGGCTTGCCGGTCGAAACGTTTGACGCAACGCAGTAAAACGGGATCTTGGTGTCCTCTATGCGGCCGTCAGGAATCAGAACATCCATCACATTTTTCAGGCGCTTTTCCCCAACTAGGGATGTCTTGCTTTGTGCCAGGTTCACGACCACACGCTGCTTGATGGTGGTTGCAACTTGCCCGAAAAAGTTCTCCGCAGGCTCCCTGCGTTTGAACATTTCCAGCCCGCTCTTCTTGTACTCCTGGCTTTGCAGGAACGCGTTGAAACGGCTCTCGACCTCGTGCGCATCCGCCGACACCGCATAACCAGCCCCGACGACCGCGCCGATACTGGTGCCGACAACCATATCGATTTGAATGCCGGCGCGCTGCAGCACTTTCAAGGCGCCGATGTGAGCGCACCCTCTTGCACCACCGCCGCCAAGTGCCAGGGCAACCTTAGCTCTTCTTTTCATCTACTGAAAACGCTCCCTGTTTCCTGCTTAATTCCAATTCTGTGGAGAGACCTGAATGACAGAGGAAGCCGGACCGGGAAGCCGAAAGTCACCTATTCTGGCACCGGTGCTGAAACGCTGAACGTCACCTGCAGCAATAACGAAACTACCCTGATCTTATTATCGGCGCGTTTTGGCCCGGATCAAACAAACGAAGGAATCATCAACTACGTGACAGTCGGTTCACGAGTCGGCGCAGGCAAGGCCCAAACATTGCGTCAAGATTGCGTGGATAACAATGACGAAATTGAGGAGTATCGCCTGGATCGGCGGCTTTATGCAGGCAGCCTCCGGGCCACGACCAAGGTTAGATCATCACTTTGCCCCGCGCCGTTCACAAACCTGGAAACACCCTTTTGCACGCTCTTGACCAAGTGTCGGGACAGGTTAGACGGCTCCCTGGCTGATGCAGTCTTCAGCAGCTTGATCAACCTCTCCGTCCCGAAGATATGCTTGTCTCCATTCTGGCTTTCAATGACGCCATCGGTGTACATTACCAGCGCATCGCTCGTCCTAAATCGCACTTTCCTGGTCCGGCCATACTTTTGGTCGACTACGCCCAGGGGTGGATTTGTACTGCCGAGTTTTCGCAATCCGGACTTACCCGAAATCATGAAAGGTGGCGGATGGCCGGCGTTCAGGTACTGCATCTGGTTGCTGCTCAGGTCGAGAACAGCAATAAACAGGGTCACAAATGTTGACTCGGCGGTGCTTTTCATGAGCAGGCGGTTGAGATTGTCGAGAATCTGTCTGAGCGAAACTGAGTACCTTGTCTGCGATCGGATTGCGGCTTGCACACTCGACGACACCAGGGCTGCCGGCACCCCTTTGCCGCAAATGTCTCCGATCGCAAAAACAACCCGGTCGTTCGATATCGGTATGACGTCGAAATAGTCGCCGCTGATGGACCGACACGGGCTGGCTATGGTCTTTATGTCGAATTGCTGCAAACGCTCATCGTCGACACTGTACAATTTCAGTTGCACATCGCGGGCGCGCTGCAGCTCCTCCGTGATCTGCTTATGTTCGAGGGCGCGGCGCTCCAGCTTTTCATTTTCCACGGCAAAAGCTAATTGCTGCACAAGTCTGAGAAACAACTCCTCTTTCCCTTCCGAGATATCCGCAGCCGCCGGCCGGGACAGATAGCACACGCCCGTCAAGCCGGAGGACTTCGAGCCGTTCCGGGTACTTTTGACGAGAGGAATTGCCGCCCGGGTCCAGGTCGCTGTGAAGATGGCTGTTGCCCGCGCCTGCGCTACAGCAACCGAATCAGGCACGAATTGCGGCCCTGCACTTGCCACGACAGCCTGCAGCAGATCGCTTTCCCCAGGGCTTAGGTCTCCGGGCACTGACTCCGAGTCTTCCAGTTTTCGGCCGAGGGAAAACGTCAAACCCCCGGAATCGTTGGTTTGGTACAGGCGGGCATGGCTCGCAGTTGCAAGCGACATCATAAGTTCGAGCGTGCCCAGAATGGTTTCGCGCGCGCCGAAGCAGACCAGGCGGTCTTCAACCAGCTTCATGTACTCGGTTCGATAAAAAGCTGTCTCTTCGCCGGGCCGGCATCTCTCCCGGCCGGGCGCCTCGGCATCATAGTAGTGCAAAAGCACGTTTCCCAGCTGGATGCGATCGTGGTGTTTGAGGTGCGAGTTGGCGAAACCACTGTCGTTCAGCAGGGAGCCGTTCTTACTGCTGACGTCCTCAATTCGGAACTCGCCATTGGCGTATTTGATCTCCGCGTGCCGGCGCGACACCGATGGGTCGGTGAGCAAAATATCATTCTCCGGCCCACGCCCGATCCTGTAGTCCCGCAAGAAAAGATGCCGGGTTTGATTTGTCCCGTTTTCAAAAACAATGCGCAACCTCGACTTGAAAAGCCTGCAGCCGCAAGAGTCACAGTACAAGTTCTGGGTCTTCACCGTGTGGTCACAATCAGGACAGATCATTTGACATCACCGCTCCATGTTGACGAAGGGCTTCAGCGAGTTCTCCGGCGCACTGGTATCTGGCAGTCGGCTCTTTGGCGAGGGCCCGCTGGAGAATAGCGTCGAAAGATTCCGTTAACATCTCGTTGACAGCCGGCAGGGGCCGCCAGGGCTGGTAAACAATCTTATAGACGATTTCCGGGATGTTCTCGCCCTCAAAAGGGCGGGTGCCGGTGAGCATCTCGTACAGCAACACGCCGGTCGAGAAAATATCTGAGCGGCCATCGAGTTGCCGCCCTTCGATCTGTTCCGGCGACATGTAAAACGGCGTACCTACGATATCTCCCGGCCTGGTCAGAGTATCGAGTTTGGGCAACTTGGCAATGCCGAAATCGGCGACCTTCACCCGGTCGTCGTCGGTGATAATGATGTTGGAGGGTTTGATGTCGCGATGCACGACTCCGTTTGAGTGGGCGAAATCCAACGCGTCGCAAATCGCCAGCGCAATCCTGGCGGCCCGTTGCGGAGGCAGGCTGCCTTCCCGGTCCAACAGCACGCGCAGGTTCAGCCCCTTCAGGTACTCCATCACGATGTATGAATGGCCCGCCTCTTCCCCTACATCATAAATGGTCACAATATTGGGATGGCTCAGCTTGCCGGCAGCGCTCGCCTCGCGATGCAAACGATCCCGTAAAATCGTCCGTTCATTTTTGGAGTAGGAATCCAGAGCAACGTTCTTGATCACCACCGTCCGATCCAGGGTTGGGTCCCAGGCCATAAAAACAAGCCCCATCGACCCACGCCCAATCTGTCTCTCCACATAGTAGCGGCCAATCCGTTCTGCGGCGATAACCCTGCCACTCATGCTCACAGTCTCTGCCAGCAAAGGGTCGTCACCGACGAACAGCTCTGCCGAGCCGTTGCCACCGGCCACCCCGGCTGCAGGAGAAAAACTGATCGTTTCCGACACAAGCTCAGCCTGGAACAATTCCTGGGTCGACAGAGGATCCGGGGTTGTCGCACCCACAGCCTCGGGTACAACCGGCGCCTCATCGCTTTGACTCGTTTCCCGCTCGTGCGGCGAAGCGGCTTTCGCAAAACGCCGCCTCATCAGAAATCCGAAACCGAAGACAAACAGGCCCAAAGCAACCCAAACCAGGGTCGTCCGTTCGCCTGCCCGGGCAGACAGCCCGGCAGAGGTCTCGGGTTGCAGCAGGGCGCTTGATTGCACCAGAGGCCTGGCGCGCGCTTGCAGTTGCCTGCGGAGTGTGTCCCTGGTGGCAGGGGCAGGATTGACTGGAGGCGGACGTCTTGGCGCTGACAGCCCGGACAACCGCAGCCTTCCCCCATCACTTGCTGCCGCCCCTGTCGCAGCTACCCTGACAGGCCGCGGGGTTGAACGTCCGGTAACACGAGTCTGTTTTGCCGGTGAGCCCGGAGATTGGGCCGCTGCCGAAAGCGTGATTTCAGCGCGGGCCTCTTCGAGGCGCAACTTGGCATCTCTGAACTCAGGATTCACTTTTTCCAGAAACGCGATGCCGGCCTGCCATTGGCGCCCGGCTAACGCCTGCACACCCGCCCGGTAGTTCTCCTCCTCCAACAGTTGCTGCCGCAAACCCGCCAGCAGTGAATCGCCGGGAAACTTCTTTTGCGCTTCATCCAGGACCTGACGGGCGCGCTCCGGGTCCTCCTGCTCGTACGCGGCTTCATAGTCCCCGAGCCACGCTTGTGGCGCCGTTTGCTCCTCAGCCTGTTGCAGGTACAGCGCAGCATCGGCGGATCTGGGATTCAGGCTGAGAGCGTAGCGGTAGGCATTGGCGGCGTCTGCGGCACGATTGGAACGCAGGAACGCTTCGCCGAGCGCGAGCCAGGCCTGTTCCTGGTTACGGTCCCGGGCAAGCGCCTGCTTGAACTCCCCAATCGCATCTTTCAACTTTCCGGCGGATAAGTATGCTCTGCCGAGGGTCATGCGTCCGGGGACGTAGGCCGGATCGATGTCGAGCGCCTGGCGTGCGCACAGGATCGCTTGTCCGAACTCCTCAGCATCTAAGTAGCTCTGGCCGTGCAGTGTGTACGAATTCCGCAGATAAAGCCGGCAGTTGTTCCCGATGGTGGAATCAAAACTGTCCACTCTTTCGAGGGTCTCGATGGCATTGTGATAGTCACCCTTCCTGAAGTAGGAAACGCCTAACCGGTAAATGGCGGGTTGCAAGGTGGGGGCGTGCTCAAGCGCTTCCCGGTATTTCTCAATGGCGTCGTCGATAGACGAGGCTCTCAGCCCGGCTTGCAGATAACGCTCGGCGATCTCTTCATGCGTCTGGGCAGCGAGCGAATCGGCGTCAAGACAGGCTTGCAGCAAAACGACTTGAATCAAAAGCAGTCGCCTGGGAAGCGCGGTGAATCGCAATTTGAGAGGTTCCCCTTAATATATGGTCAGACGTGGCTGGTGCAGCTTGCAGATCAGGCAGCTTGAGATGCGGTAGCTCGTTGGCGTGAAATACATGCCTGAACGGTACTGGATAATATAGTAACGAAATAACGCAATGCTGCCGGTTGTTAAGGAAAGTTCACTGAATTAGTAAGAAAAGTGACTATTGAAAAATTGCTTAGAATTTCGTAGACTTGCGCATGTTTTTTTAGCACAGTTCATAAACTGCCTTTTTTGTCATCTCGGCAGGATCTTTTTGGATAGAATCCGGGGCCGTTGGGCGCTGCCGGATCTGCCCAAAAAGGATTCCTCCTGAATGACTGTGGCTGTTTGATTGGTGCCCAATACGCAGATTCGTGAATTCTTCAGGTTAGAAGAAAAACCAGGTAAATTACTCACAGATGTGATTAACATAGGAGTTAATAGATATGTTATATGACCCGACCATGATACAACCGATGCGCGACGAGTTGACCAGCATCGGTTTTAATGAGCTCAAAACACCGGAGCAAGTAGATGCAAAACTGAAGAATGCCACGGGGACGACCCTGCTGCTGGTCAACTCCGTTTGTGGCTGCGCCGCCGGACAAGCCCGGCCGGGAATCGCTTTGGCCCTGACCAACAATGTTGTGCCCGACAGTCTGGTCACAGTCTTCGCAGGCCAGGACATCGAGGCGACCGCGCAGGCACGCTCCTACATCCCCGGTTATCCGCCATCTTCACCGGCCATGGCTATATTTAAAGATGGCGAACTGGCTGCCATGATCGAGCGCCATCAGATAGAAGACAACACCGCCGACCAGGTCGCAGCCCTGCTGGTCAACACTTTCCAGGAGCACTGCAGTTAACGCGTTCCCCAGTGCGTGAGCCCTGGCAGGGTCGCCTGGACAGCCGTCCGGGAGCGAGCGGAACTCTGCCAGGACTCACATTCCCTCATTACTGTCTCAATCTAAAACAGTGTCTAGTCGCCACTCAAGAACAGACCCTTCACAGGCGCACGAAATTTGACGTAGCTTCATTCTTACCAAACACTTCCAGTCAAAACAAAGTCATGGCACCGCGTTTGCTATTAATAGGAAAAGTTATCGCAAATTAACATGAACTTTTCGGGGAACTCTTTATGCCAAACATCATCGCAGCTCTTTCGGGACTTTTCTTAAGCATCGCCCTACTCACAACACCGGGTTTCGGCAACGAAGCCGGCAACATGGAAGACCTGTCAGCAGGCCTGGTTTCTTTTAATGCAAAAGAACTCAACCGGAAAGTTGTGATCAACTGGGAAACCTCGGAAGAAAAGGAACGGCTGCGGTTTGAAGTACAGCGGCGTGAAACCAACGAAAACAAATGGGAGATTCTGGGATTCGTGCGCGGGCAAAACGGCGCGCAGGCACACTCCTATGAATATGTCGACGCCAAGGCCGGGGTGGGCAGCTACCAGTATCGGCTGAAGCAAACCCATAAAGACGGCTCTTCTCTCTACTCCCCCACTCTCGAGATCGAGATTGCGCCGAACTCAACGTCGAAGCTCGGCCCCGACACAGCGACCGAGTTTAACCCGGGGACATTTATCCGCTACCAGCTATCCGAAACCAGCTATGTGAAACTCACAATTTTCAACACCGACGGCGAAGCGGTGCGTGCGCTCATCAACGGCGAAAAAGACGCCGGCAACTACGCAGTACGCTGGGACGGCAAGGATGACCGGGGCAAAGAACTGAAGACCGGCTCCTACTTTTACACTTTGAAGATCTACGGCGACCCCATTGTCTCCAAGCAAATGCTAACCATAAAATAGTCCTATACTAGTATCGTCTAAGCAGCATCGACCTTTGGGGGTTGTAAGGTCACAGATACATTTTTGGTCTCTGATGTGTCGAGCGATCTTGAGCTGGTGGATTTTAAGTCCGTACTCCAGGCACCGGCACCGCGCCATAAAATAAAGATGCTCATCACGATAACGACGATTGGAATAATCGGTTCCTTGGGTTGGAGTGGGAACAGAGATGGATTGTCGACAACGGAATGCACATAGGTTGCGACAATCATAATTCCGATGACCACGACAACACCGGGGCGAGCGAAAAACCCGACCGCTAGAATAAGACCCAAACCCAACTCCAGGAACGGAACCCCCCACCATGAAATTTCATAGAAAGGTATCTGAGCAGCGAGCAGTTGCCCAGACCAGGCCTCTGCAAGCTGCGGCATAAACAACTTCATTGGGCCTGTCATAAGAAAAATAATTGCGAGCATCAGACGAACACTTGCTGCAAGTTTGTCATTTGTGGTGACTCGAATGGCCTTCGTATTCATGCTTCCTCATACCTCCAACTTTTTCGATGATCCTTTTCTGTTGGTTTTTATCCTTCCGTCAAGTCGGCTTCGACGATATTCTCAGCGAAGCTCCGGTAAACACTCCCAACCTGTTTGGCCATCGAGTCAGGAAAAAGGTGAAAATCCCCAGCTTTCAAAGCGGCAACAATTCCCTCGGCAACGAACGAGGGAGGCTCGGCGATTTCTGTCAGACCGGCTGCATCGGCCATTTCGGTGGCGATTGGCCCGGGATGTACACTGAGGACGGCGGTGCCCTGTTGACCAAGCAATTCGCGCAATGCTTGCGTGATGGAATAAGCAGCGGCTTTGGATGCTGAGTAGGTTGCGAAATCGGAAAAGGACTTTATTGATGCGACGGAATTTAGCTGAACGAATGCCCCACCGCCATTTGCTTTTAGAATGGGGGCAAAGGCCTGTGCCATTTGCATAAGGCCAAAAACATTTATCTTCATTTCGAAATCTAGTGAATCTA